>CAVQLW010000005.1:0-424119 GCA_963713485.1 Candidatus Dormiibacterota bacterium | reverse complement strand
CACATCGCCGAAGGTGCGACGCTGCTGCGCGCGGCTGCTCATCTCGCCGCCGACGAGCTCGTGGCGGTACACTCGTTACTCCCTCCAGTCGAAGTCGGCGAGCCCCGCAATGGTGGAGTTGTTGCTCCCGCTAGCCGTTACTCTCGACATCGTGAAGGGTGATGCCGCCGCTGCCGCTGGCAAAGCGAGCGCGGCGCTGGCGACCCTCAGCGGCACCGATGTCGGTGCCGTGATATCGGACGCCGCAGTGCGCGCGTATGTCGCCGCCATGCGGCTGGACGAGGCCGCGCAGCTTCTCTCAAGCACCAGCAACTTCGCTGGTCCGGCGCAGGCGCCGATATCGGGAGCGCAGTGGAGGGATGATTGCGCTGCAGTCGGGTCGCACCGAGGACGCCATTCGCATGCTCAAACACTCCTGCGCGACGTTCGCGCGTGCCAAATTCAGATGGGAGGAGCTATGGACCCGCATCGTGCTCGCACGCGCTCTGGCGGCCGATGGGCATATGGATGCGGCAGCACTGGAGCTGGCGACCGCGGCCGCGGACGCAGAGCGAACGGGCATCGCGGTCATCGCGCGGGTGGCCCGCCAAACCCACGTGGAGCTGCGTCTTCCGGGGACGGCTCTGCCACGCGCCACTCCAACGCGCAGCGTCACGGCCGCACACGAGCCCGGGTCACGCACGCCAGGTGCGGCGGTAACCGTTGTCGCCACGGCGATGAGCGCTGCCCCCACGGATCGTTGGCGGGCGTGGGGCGCGCGCGAGGCGCAGCGCCAGGCGGGTTCGATGATCGGTGCCCCGGATGCACTCACAGCCACGTTCAGTGTCGCAGACGAAGACGATACGTGGACCCGAGCACTTCGTTTCGCATTCGGGCTTCGCGCCAAGGGGGCACTCCTCGACATGCCGGTCAGAGCCGGCGTTTCGGCAACGGTTGCTGACGCGGCCTCGTTGCTCGCGGCAGCAGATGCGAATGACATTCTCACCAGTGAGGCCATGTCCGACCAGGCACGAATATGGCTCGATGCCCGGCAGCTGACGGACCGTCGAGCCATCTAGTCGGCGCCGTGCGGTTGCGCCGGCAAGTCAGCACCCTGCGAGCGGAGCCGGCGCGGAACGAATGTTTCGGCGCCGCCTCGCGTGGAGGCGCGTAATGAGTTCGTCCTCGAAGGAGACTTCTGGTCGGTGCATTATGGCGGGACCACGTCGCGCCTGAAGGACACGAAGGGGCTCCACGACATCGCGCGTCTGATGGCCGCGGAAGGAACCGAGGTCGCCGCGGTGGATCTCACTTGGAGCCCGCACTCCGTCGAGCGCAAGCATGAGCCGTATCCCGGATCAGGGTTTCGGAATCGAGGGCGACGCGGGAACTGTGATCGACGCAGAAACCGCGAGCAGTACCGGTCACGCCTGCTCGAGTTGGAGGAGGAGCTGGCGGAGGCCTCAGCAGCAAACGACCCGGTGCGAGCGGAGCGAGCCCGGGACGAGCGCGCGTTTCTGCTGGCTGAGTTGCGATCGTCCGTCGGCCTTATCCACGGCCGTACGCGACTGGCGGTCGACCGGCGGAGCGCGCCCGCAAGGCGGTGACCTGGAGGATTCGCGACGCGATCACCCGCGCCGAGGCTGCACACGAGGCTTTTGGACGTCACCTACGGCGATCGGTGCGTACAGGAACCTTCTGCATCTATGCCCCGCCGGAGCCGGTGGGATGGACCCTTGGCGATGGTTAGGTGGTGCCGGAAGTCTGCGGAGTACCTGTCGGGATGGTCCAATCCCTGACCCACCTGCCGCACTTCTCGCACTTGCAACACGCGCCCGGGTTGTACTCCCACGCGCTCTGATACAACAAGGCCTCGCTGTCGATGTAGGTTGCTGCCCCCGCGCCCAGTGCAGCCAAAGCGGGTGCGGGTTCTCCGAGATTCGGATGGCCCGCAAGCAACCTGCACCGTCCGTGGCAGCGCGGATTCGGGTTGATGCTGGTCGATGAGCGTTTAGCGGTGCTGTGGATGTGCGTGCACCGCAACGCGTTTGGCGGGATCGCACCCGCATCAACGGAGCCGTTGGACATATCGCTTCCTCCGGCCCCGATGATAGCGGGGTCCACTGAGCCTTGTGTTAGAACGTCGATCGAGAAGGCGACGTGTTTGGCACGTGCGAGGCCTCGCCTCGTGGCCGGAGCCACCAGGTGAAGCGGCCGCGAGCACCGACCCGGGCGCAGAGTCGCCTGGCGCTCTTCGCGCGCTGCGGCCTTCGCTTGCTGGACCAGCCGGTGTCGCTCCGCCTCCCGAAGTCGATCCGCCATTCGCTCCTTCGCCAACTCGTACGTGATCGGGGAGCATCTGATTGCCTCCTTTGGTTCTTTGCGATTCAGATAAGAGAATTGCTCCGGCCCAGGGAGACCGGAGTAACTCCCGGTCCCCTCGACGTGACAGCTAGCAGCCCTTGTGGTGATCCACGTAGATGCAGCTATCACCCTGCGGGTCTGGCAAGACCTGGACGACGGCCGGGCCGCTCTTCGCCTGGACGACATCCGTCGGCTTGAGCGTGTATCCCAGCGAGCCGCCGATCGCCAGTCCAGCGAACAGCGTGGCGAGAATCGCCACGGCCCGAGTGGGGAATCTGCGGAGCGCCGAGCCCTGCTTCCCATTGTCTGGTGCCTCCATGTGGGCCCGGCCATCTCAGGTCAGTCGGCTCACAACCGTGTGGCGCCAGAAACCGCCTAGCGCTGCGAGGCGGCGCCTCGCGGCTCAACGTTATTCACGCGGCGCGACGTGGGCGGGGCCAGTGCAACGCCTCATCGAAGCGGCTAGTGCGACCGAACACCGCCGTGCCCGCTCGACAGCCGAGCTAATAAGACGTTAGCTGCTCTTCAGCACCTCGCCGATCTCCTCGGTCGCGATCTAGAGAGCATCGCCTGACCCCTATCTTTCGATCATGCGCATCGACTGCTCCCGCAATCTCAACCAAACCCGGTGCATGACGCCGGGACGATCGAGCCCGGAGCGGCCGTCGCAACCGGAGTGCTTGGCCGCCCATCCGTTGCTCACGCGAGACACGTCAGCGGACGCCCTCCGTTGAAAGCGATCATGTCTGCCAGCGCCGCTCGCACATGGATCGGAGCACCTCGCGGCTTGCCATCCAGCTCGGCATACGCCCTGTGGAGGTTGCCGACAATGCGCTCCTGATCGAGGAGCGTGGAGTATTCGCCCAGATCAGTGTGCCGCGCGGCCTCGAGCCGGCTCTGATGTGCTCCTCGCCCCGCGATGACGACCGGCACATTGGTCAGCTCGACTTCGCATCGCGCCCGCGGTGACTGATCGGCCATGAGCTGTCGGATGCGTTGGAGGACGGATTCTCCATGGCCAGGATCTCCGGGTAGATGTTCCTCCAGAATAGCGCCTGCTCGAGCGTGGCGGTGGCGAGGTCTGCCTCGCCACCGGTTGCTCTGCCGCTGGGCGATGATCCGCTGACTCGAAGACGTTGATCGATTAGGGGCGCGGGGGACCCCTTCGAGGGTCGGCGTTTCCGAGGTCGTGGACGCAGGGTCCGAAATACGCCCGCGCAGACCTCGCAACTCTTCACGGTCCGTCAGCTGCCGACGCCGGCGGTGCCGCCAAGCGACGCCGACCAGTGCGGTGAGAAGAACGCTCGCGAAGACCGTGACCAGCAGCACCACGATCAGGGGGGTGCTGAGGTCCCAGACCAGGTACTTGAGCTGGACGGATTGCGCGTTCTGAATGATGCCGATGAGAATCGCAATGGCGAGGATCACGCCCAGCAAGAGACTCCAATACAGCCCGGTACCGCGGAACTCGCGCCGCGCGCCCTTGTCCTCGCTTCTGGCGGTCATCACAGTTCCTCTGGATTGAGCCCAAACCACCCATGCTTCAGGCTCAGGATCTCATCGTGGTTCGCGTTTCAATAGTAGTGTCGCCGTCCCCCGACAGCGTGCCCCATGGCCCCGAGCAGGGCGAGAGCAAGGCCGATCACGACCAGGATGATGCCCACGGTCCACAGGATTGGGATAGCGGCCACGAACCCAATGATCATCAGGATCACGCCGAGGATGATCACTTCTTCTTCCTCACGGCTGGGTCTTTCTTCTTGAGGGTGCGGGCCGCGGTCTTGAGGGCGCGTGCCGCGCCGCGGACCGATTCCGGGCATCTTCGCCAGCCTGTTCGACCTTGCCCACGAGGCGTTGGCTTTACCCTCGGCTTCGAGGTCCTTGTCCCCGGTGACCTTGCCGCTGAGCTCTTTGGCCTTGCCGGCAACTTTGTCGCTACGTCCGCTCATCATCAACCTCCGAGTTTCGCATCCGGAGTCCGCCCGTTTGGTAATCGCGGGTGACGAATCCAGTCTTCGGCACTTGGGAGGGCTGTCCAGAGGCTTTTGGCCTGCTCCTCCCCGACACCGACTTTCGCCTACACGGTGCGAGGTCTCGGTTGGCATGGATGCTGAGAGGGCGGACCATCAGACGTGCAATGTCAGGAGAGCCGCGCGCCGATTGAGCTGATGAGAAGTTACTTGTTCTTCGGCCCTCCACTGATTTCGGTCGTCGTGAGCTCGCTAGCAGCGGCTGATCCGACCGAACCCGCGCTGAATATCGACTAATTCGAAACGGCGGCAGGGGGTCCCCAGGGGCGCGGAACAGACCGAGCCAGCAGAGAAAGCTGCGGTTCACCGGTGATGCTCAGCGACAGCCATGATTCCCGGCGGGTAATGCGTGGAACAGCTGGTCGAATAGCCGCCAGAAATAGGACACTGGTGTTCGCCGTCGCGGGGCGCGTCGCGCTCAAATGCCAGCGTGCCGAGGCGGTCGTGACGATCCTCCAGGTTGCGCGCGAACCGCGTTTCCCCAGATCCACGGTCCGGGTCACCTTGGGGAGATGTTGGGGTTCGCCCACGGCCGACACGAGGCGGTATTCGCCTCGTGCCAGGTCGGTCGATGTCGTGTGATCTTCGACAGGCCAACCTAGAGCACGCGCCTCCTGGAGCAAGGCTCGAACCGACTTGGTCCGCGTTGCGTGGCGCACCTGATCCTCGGTCAATGTCTCTCCGACATGGCCTTCCATGAAGATCCGTAGCCGTTCCCGCGGTGGCCTTGAGCGCTCTCACTTCGCCAGCGTGCGCCCACTGATCTTGTTGGCGGGTGTCAGGAGTATCGGAGAGGAGTTTGTAGTGGCCAGCATCCAAGGCATCCTGGGTCTCATCGCTCCCGATCCTGTAGCCGGCCGCGCGCAACTCCCTGATGCGGCGAGCCCATTCACCGATGCCCGCCACGGCTCCGAGTTCTTGGCCACTATGGGCTCCCCGAGGTGGAGCTGAAGATACGCGAGCAAGCGTCCGTATCCGCTCGCGGGCAGGCCAGCGGCCGCCGAGATGCGGTTGAGCGAGTCCCGCAGGATCTGGGTTTCGGTACTGAGATCCGCGAGGGCCTGGAGCCAGTGAGGACGTGCGTTTGCCTTGGTTCGCTCCAGTTCGATCGAATCAAGCGCTCTGCTCAGTGCGCCGACATAGGCCTCGATCGCGCGCCGTGCGTCGGTGACCGCGGGCCTCAGAACCGCGGAGAGCGGGAGCAGGTCGGGGACGTCAGCTGACATCGACCGTCGGCGAGTCGCGCTCAGCAGGGTTACGCACCGTGAACTGCACGAAACCGTGGTGTCGTGCGGCGACATCGGCGGGCATATACGCCGAAAAGCTGACAACAAGACCATATTCGTTGTGGTCACCATGCCAGGATTTGGTCGGAGCGGTCGGGTAGGGTGGATCCTCCTCGGACACAAGGTAGATCAGGATCGCCCCGCGTTCACGGGACCTATACCCTTCCAAGCCTTCCGGCGCCGCTGCGGTATGGTCGATAAACGACCGCACCGCTGGCCGGTGCTGGTCGGGTGACCTCTCCGAAGAGATTCTTGCGGTCGGGGCGACGACGGCGATCGATGACCATTCGCGCACCAACGCCGCTGACCCGCCGACTGATAGTGTCAGGTTGTGGGAGAACGAGGAGGAAGTCCTCGATAGAGCCGTCCTCGACACGTCGCCGGTAGTGCTCAAGCTTTGGCTTGACGGTCGCCGACCCGTAGCCCTCGATGAAGTGCATGGCGCTCACCAGTGAGATAAACCGTTCCGCCGGCAGGATACCGACGAAGGCGTCGTATGACGAGCGCCTTCTGCACGGCCTACGCGTAGAAAGGTATCAGCAAGCGCGAGTGCTTCCCGCCAGATGTCGAGGTTGGCCCAGAGTTGATCGGGATCTGCGGAGTAGCCGGTCGGAGTGAACGGCTGATCCTGTTGCTCTACCAGGACAGCATTGAACATCTTATTCTTGGCCACCGGACGCAACCACGGAAGATGTTGTGACACCAGAGGTGGGATCTGGCTGGGGACGAGCGGGCAGTCCCTCCACCCGCATAAAGCTTGAGTTGGTCCCTGAATGCTGCCTCATCGAGCGCCACCCCAACAAACGCGTCGTAGAGATCCATCTCGCGCTTGCCGAATCTGGCGCGTTTCGCGATGTAGAGGCGCACGAGGTCACGGAATCCCTGTCGGAATCCCAACCACCTCCCCATCTGCATTAGGGTGGCGTTGACGTCGGTGGCACGGCGGAAGTAGGTAACGGTGAGCCCTTCCACAGTGAATCCGCGGCTCAGTTTCGCTCCACCTCAGCATCGCCAGGTGCTGCCTTGATCGAAATCCAACTGCTGCTGCTCGATGTCGCTGTCGCTGTTGACCACGATGACCGGGTTGTTCGAGTGCTCAGTGATCCGCGCCACGGCCTTGGCGATGTATGGCGTGAGCTCGTCGAACGCGGGCGGAGGTGGTGTCCCCTCCTCCCGCCGCTTCATTGAGACTGGAACGATGTCCGATTCGTAGTGGGCTCTCAATCGCGCTAGGCCAACATGGGTGGCATACGCTCCGCGCGGCCAGATCTCGTTTCGGATTGCGCAAGGATGCGGTGGGCGTCGCGCCGCACATCCTGATGGACCAACATCGTGTGGTGCCGAAAGCGACCGGCACCGTTCGCCTCACGGTGTAGCTTCATTGCACCGGCGAGAACGAAGGCGTCAATTGCCCCGAGGAGTTCGTCGTATTGGAGGTCTGTGTCGTCGTCCGACGCCTCGAGGCGGCGGACGTGCGCGCTCGTTTGATGGCTCGGCGGCATCGGTCCCGTCGGGCTCGATCGGGTTCAGGAAATCCTCAAGCCCCATGTATCCCGGCGGCTTTGGGAGGCCGATCAGGAAGTCTTTCGGGAAGATTCCGAGATCGTCATCCGGGTCGACGAACACGTTGGCGAATGGCGTCGCGGTGTACCCGACATACTGTGCACGGGGCATCAGTTCGAGCATGCGGGCGATCTGCTCATTGATAGCCGTACGCTCAGGCACGTTCTTGCCCTCGGCCCTCGCCTTCCGCACCTTAGACGGATCGACAACGTTGATCGACGCCTCATCCGGACTTCGTCATCGATGAGCAGTACGGGAATCTCGGCAAAAGCGTTCCTGTTCGCCTCGATATTGCGGACAAGCTTCCGAAGGACGGTGGCGTTCTTCTTGACCACGGCCAGTCGAGCTCGCGAGCTGAACACATTGTCAGGGTGGTACAGTGGCTTGCTTGAGGCGAGACGCTCCATTCGGAGGGTCATGAACTGGCTTCCCAGATTCGCGTAGTCGGCCTTGTGCTGTGTTGAGCCGATTGGATCTCGATTGGTGGTGATGATCCGAGATTGAGGAAGTCGGGCCCTTCTCGCCAGTCGTCGTCATCCTCGTAGTCGTAGTGATGGTGATCCTCGTCATTCGGCGCGTCGCCGCGGATGTTGTAGAACCACGAGCTCCATATCAGTCGACGTTGCGTCTGGCTTCGAAGAAGCTCGATGGTTCCGGTCATGACAATGATCAGCCGGTATCCCGCATCGATGGCCTTGGCGATGACCCCGGTGATGTTCGCGGTCTTTCCGCTTTGAACGTACCCGACCACAAGGCCCTTCGACTGGTGTGCCTCGGACCGTAGCGGGTCGGTCAGGCGCTCAACGACATCGGTAGTCGCGATCAAGAGCGACGATGTTATCTGGTTCCCACCGCTTGTTCTTAACGAGATGGTCGCGATATCGTGGCCAGTAGAATGCATGCTCGGCGCGTCGTTCTGGCGTGTACCAACGGTCCCATGGGGCGGTGATGACGATCGTCTCGTCGCGGTAGATGGGGCGCTTGTCGAGCAGGATGGCGGCACCCTCCTGATCCAACCCGCTTCGCCCGGATCAGATCGCGACGCGCCTCCGTAGAATGGGTCGGTTTCACCGGTCCACGCCTCGGTGGCCGCATCCCACTTGTGGACCATCATTCCGAGGGCGGAGAGGAACGAGCTCGCCGGCCCGCACAGCGGAGGATGTCGGTCAAGTCGGATGCGGCGAGGCTCTCGCCTCGGTCCGCGGCGTCAGGCGCGGCTCTCAGGACAAGGTTCTTGGGTTCGCCCTCACCGAGGCTGCGCAGTGCGTTCGCGAATGCCTGCTCTTTCCACTGGTCGGTCATGCCGGGGTATCCGTGAAGGGGCTCATCGGGAGCGGGTTGGGCGATGGGGTGAGGCCCTCAATGTTGATGCGGTAGTGGACCTCGTCCACCAGTTCGGCGTGAGGAACCGTTTTCGCCAGTCGAGCGCCTGTGATGGCCGGGAATTCTGCGTCCACGAGGTAGAACGCCGGTTGGGTGCGGAGCACCCAACTATCGGCGTAGAGGTGGGCGTCGTCATCTCCGTATCCGCCAGCCTTAAGCGCCTCCTCGAAGGCATCGGCTTGCGAGGTGATCTGGTGCCTTGTAGCGTTCACCAGGCGAGGCAGCGTCCACCCCGGTTGGCTTCCTGCCGATGTCAACTGGAGTGAGAAGGAGGTACAGTGGGCGGTCCCCTGTGGGCATAAGTTGGTGCACGCCACTGATGAGATGCCGCCGGCTCTCTCCGACCGTCGTCTTCACTTCAAGATCGAACTCGGCGAAGCCGAAGTCGTGCTCCTCGTGGCTCTGACCCCGCCACGACTTCACGGCGTTCTCCGCTCCGAGCCATTGAATTGCAGACAACAGGGTGATTAGCTCACCCATGAGACCGACCTGTTGCTGGCGCGTTAGCCGTTCACCGACGGCCAGAAGGTGACGGAGTGACGAGAGGACGCCGACCACAGCCTGTCCGAACCCCTGATGCTCGAGCTGAATCCGGTCAAGGATTCCCGCATAGAATGGCGTAAACGTCGGTGGCGCTGAGGCCAGCGGGGACGGACAGGTCGAACCAGTTGTTGCCGCCCTCCAGGACCTCGGCGAAAACGAGGTTCTCGAGTGCTGGCAGGGTCGGCGGAGGGCCGTCAGCGGGAACTCGGATGCCCAGTCTGTTCCGGTGGCCATCAATAACAATGCGCGCGCCGGGCGTACCGTCGATTGCGATTTCTCCGTCGATGTGCCGCGCAAGGTACTCGATGACCACCGCGCTCGCCGGGAAACGTGACTGCTCACTCGCCATGTTGTTTCAGCTCGATCTCGGCGGCCGCTGCGAGGACTTCTCCCCACAGGATTAACTTGTCCTTGTCCGTCGGACCCATGTAGGTGCCGTCGAAAAGCTCGTGGTAGAGGAGAAACAGTGCTGTTTTGAGCAACGGTGCGTCGTTGAGCCCACCGTTTCCGCCGCAAAGAATCGCCTGCCGGTAGTCCGAGTTCAGCCACAGGGTCTGTTGTGCGCGGTCGACCTCGATGAACTCGCCCTCGGCAAGCTGCTTCCAGCGTACATCGATGGCGATATCACCACGCCGGATATCGGCGTTGCGTTCCATGGTCCGTCGGACTGTCGGATCCAACCCCTTGCCGGGAGGCGCGATCGGAATCCTGCGGCGCTGCCGTTTGTTGGGATGCTCGGAACACCTGTTCCGCGGCGGCCGTGTAGTCCGAGAACGTGGTCCCGTCATCGGCGCGGGCGATCTCGATCGCTCGTGCGAGATCGGGAGTGACGTGAACAGACGATTTCTCCGCGGTCATCGTGAAGGCGCCGAGGTGTCCATCGATGTCGACGGCGACGCGTGCCAGTGAGGTTCGTCGGTGATCCTGACGTACGCCCGCCCACGAACCCGCCGAAAGCAGCCGGTTGTGGCGGTAGAAATAGAACCCCTGAAATTGCTCGGCGGGCTTGCCCATCGAGCTTGAAGAGCCGGGAGTCGGACCTCGGAGTCCAGACGTGGCATGTCAAGGGGATCTTGACGTCGCCGAGGTGCGCGTTCAATACCTTGGGATAGCCCGGGGCACCAGAGCGTTGGTAGCCGAACGGATTGATCGGGTCGATGGCGAACGTCGCGCCCGACATCCCGGTGTCGCCGTCGTAGACCTCAATCCCCACGCGCACACCTGCTGCCTCCAGCAGTCGATGAAACGTCAGTCCAAGATGGTGACGAAGCTTCGCTTGGGCAATGGTGATGAATTGGTTGGTGACCGCTGCATCGCGCGCTCCGGGTACCGCACCGATTTCGTCCCAGCGAATCACCGTTCCGGTGTCGAGCACGAGGCCAGCCCAGGAGCCGTCTAATGCATCGGCAACCTGGTGTGGATCGAGCACGTCGCACTCGAATCCGTCGCCGTCCTGATGATCCGGCGGGTCAGCCGGCACCTCCGGCGCGCAGCCCATCTTCCGTGACAGCACGGTGAGTACGGACGCCTGGCTGAACGAGGCGGATTCAGACCCACACCGAAGTGTCCCAGACGCCCGGAATCGGTGTTGGGGATGCCGAGGGTCATTGCACCAGTGATCTCGTCGGCGTCCATCCCGCGCCCGTTGTCGATCACGTAGATGCGGTGCATCAACCCGCCTCGCAACTCGAACCGGATGTGGATACGGTCGGCACCGGCATCGATAGCGTTGTCGACAACGTCGGCTATGGCGGAACTCGAGACTATGCCCGAGCCCGATCGCCTTGAGAATCCCCGGGTCGGGAGGGATCCTCTGAGTGGCGACAGTCTGGAATTCGTCGATGGGGCTCGTCGGGGTGGCTCCACGAGTCGGCGGGTAGTTGTCGGATTCTACGGGCCATCGGGTCACGGATCGAAAGTCGTCACGGCGTCGAACCATGTCGTTCTTTGCGCCAAGCGCTCGGAATGAAGCGTCGGCCGCGATCACACGAACAAATGTTTGACAACTGAGTTGACCCGACTAGACTGCCCCTGGATCACAACCGACGGATGCTCTATCGTCCCAACCCACCACTCGCCACCAGAGGACCCGGGATGGCACCAACTGCCGGTGCGCGCATCGATCGACCGACGTTCATCGACCTGTTCGCTGGTTGCGGTGGGCTCGCGCTCGGGTTTCTTTATGCTGGCTTCCGCGCGGTCGGCGCATGCGAGACAGATCGTGATGCGGTGGAGACGTATCGACGGAACATCGACGATGCCATCTTCGACGAGCCGATCGAAACGGTTGCCAACGCGCGTTGGCCTCAGGCCGACGTCGTGATCGGCGGGCCGCCGTGCCAGGGCTTCTCCCCGCTCAACCGCGACGGCGTCGGCTCGAACGGCGCGCTCTCTGGCGCGAATACCTGCGCGCGCTCGACGAGAGCGGCGCCGGCGTGTTCGTGATGGAGAACGTGCCCGAGCTGCTCGCTCCCGGAGTACTCGCGCTTCCGGGCCGCGGCCGAGCGAGCCGGGTTCACGGTCGAGGGCGAGGTCCTCAACGCCGCCGACTACGGCGTGCCGCAACGCCGACGACGCGCGATCGTGATCGGCTCGCGGCTCGGCACCGTGCCGTGGCCTCGCCCGACCCACGCCGACCCGCAGCGCCCGCAGCTCGGCATGCGGCCGTGGCGCACCTTCCGCGACGCCGTCGCGGGGCTGCCGCTGCAGCCGACCGGCGAGAGCTGGCACATCCCGCGGCAACCCACGCCCGGAGAGCGATCCGCCGCTACAAGGCCGTCCCGCCGCGACGGCGGCAACCGCTTCCAGATGCAGCGGAACCTCGACCGCGCCGGGCTCGGCCATCTCGTCCCGGCCTGCTGGCGCAACAAGCCGACGGCACCACCGACGTCTTCGGCCGGCTCTGGTGGGACCGTCCCGCCTTCACGATCCGCACCGAGTTCTACAAGCCCGAGAAGGGCCGCTACCTCCATCCCGACGGAGCACCGGCCGATCACGGTCCGCGAGGCCGCCCGCTGCATGTCCTTCCCCGACGACTTCGTCTTCCCGCCGACCAGTCGATGACCCGATCGCACGCAGATCGGCAACGCCGTACCTCCGTGCTTGCCGAGGACTCTTGCCTCCCGGGCGGTGATGGACCATGTCGCCGAGGCCACCATGGCCGTCGCGTCAGGCACTGCCGCGGGCGGCCATGGACGCCGCTCCTAGGTCACCGAGGGCCGCAGCCGCCGCACGCCCAGATTCCAACTCTCCGGGCGCCAAGAATCGTTCACATTCGAAGGGTGTCGAGTCGTGGGCATCGTGCGAGGGCGTCCGCAGGTCGATGCAATCGAATCGTGGCCGCGACACGGCGCCCGAGATCGGGTGAGGTCTGCGCTTCACGCGGCCGGGATGAGGTTGCCGAATCCACTACCGGGCGCTTATCGGTTGTCAGTGGCGATGTGGACATCGCCTTTCCGCGTCAACGTGTAGCAGTCTTCATCGACGGATGTTTCTGGCATGGCTGTCCACAACATGCAACGAGGCCCGTTGCCAATGCGGAATGGTGGCGTAGGAAGTTGGATGGCAACATCGCACGCGACATCCGTACTAACAGCGCTCTAGCAGATGCTGGCTGGACGGTCCTGAGATTCTGGGAACACGCGTCAGTGGAGGATGCTGTAATCGCGGTCGGCGCTGCTGTCGCGGGAAGCGTCGAAGAGAGCTGTGAGCGTCACGGGCCTATCCGCCGCACAGTCCCTGTGGGTCAAGGCGAAGATGGGCTAATTGGAGCGGGGGACGAGACTCGAACTCGCGACAACCTGCTTGGAAGAATCGCGCTCTACTAAACGAGCGTTTCCACTTGATGCGGCGTCGCGGCCGGCGCGCGCATCTTCTGGCACTGAAAGGCGTTCGACGTGCGTATCCAAAGTCCGCGAATGATCGAGTGCCGAGCGCCGAAGGGCAGCGCGCTCATCGGCGGCGGCACGCGCCTCTCGATTACTGGAAACGAGTTGAGCGCTTTGCCTCGAAGGGAACGATTCCAATCTCTCGTCGACGGATCCAGAATCAATTCTCTGAAGTTGGGCTCTGGGCCGCCCCTGGTCCGAACTCAGACGCATCGGCTGATCCGTCGAAAGCCAAGTCGAGCATCGTCTGAGTGCCGACGACCACCACATGCGGTTCGGGATCCTGCGCGCTGTCCGACCGTAGTGGCCATTGCCGCGAAGCGGCACAAGGCACTCACCAGCCGGAGCTGCTCGGGAGTGCGACAGCCGGCTTGGAGGAGAAGCGGCGAGCAAACTGTGATCGCCAGCGCGCGGGCGCGAGATACCGCGACGTTGAGGCGATTACGGCTGAAGAGAAACTCAAGGTTGCGCGGTACGTCCTCGGCGGAGGAGGTCGCCATCGCATAGATGGCCACAGGCGCCTCTTGGCCCTGGAACTTGTCCACGGTCCCGACTCGTATCCCAGTGGGCAGAGCCTCGCGCAGCTTGCGGACATGGAGGTTGTAGGGCGCGACCACGAGGATGTCGTCGGGTTGCAGTGGACGCGAATGGCCGCCCGCATCCGTCCAGGAGGCCCTGAGCACGTCGTCAACGAGGGCGCGGGTGGCGGTGACCTCCTCCGGAGACCACGTCCTGTTGCCGACGTGCGCGACGGTCGCCAGTCGTAGACCTGTCCCGGCGAGGAGCCCGGTGCCATCGATGCGTTGGCGCGCGCAGCCGGGATTCGACATGAGCCGCCCGTCGTAGAAGGCCGTCGAGATGAACGCGCACACGTCGGGGTGCATCCGCCGTGTCGTCGGGAGGAAGACGCCCGCGTTCGCCGCCAGAGTTTCCTGGCCGGCGAGGACGTGCTCGAGTGAGGAGACCGCCGCTCCGGGCGGATGGATACCGCGAGACGGCTGGGCGAGCTGCTGCGGATCGCCAAGCAGGACGAGATTGTCGAGCCGCAGTAGCCGACGCCGAGGCCTGTGGCCAGGGACATCTGCCCTGCCTCATCGATGACAACGAGGTCGAGCGCTCCCTCCAGCTCCGGACGGCAGAACAGCCAGGCCGTGCCCGCGACGACGTCGACTTCGTGCGCAGCGAGGGCCTCGTCAACCTCCGCGTTCTGGGCAGTGTGGCGCACCGACGGCTGAGGACAGCGCTCCTCCTCATCGCACTTCTGGAGGATGCGAACGGGGGTTGCCTTCTCCGAGGCAACCTCGCAGATAGCGGTGAGGAGTTCGCCGATGGCCCGATGCGTGGTTGCGCAGACGCCAACTCGATGCCCGCGCCGAACTTGGTCGACGATGATCTGTGCGCCCGTGTACGTCTTTCCGGCTCCCGGGGGCCCTTGCACAGGCAGTATTGAGTGGTCCAGCGAACGGACGATGCGCATCGCGGCTTCCACCGGATCTTCCGCGGCGCCCACGAGCGTCGCGCTATGCGGGCTGGCGATCAGGCGCGGCGACAGCCTGAGCAGCAGATCGCGGCAGGCTCGATAGGAGCCCTGCTCGTCGACGCCATTGGCAATCACCCACGCCGCGAGCCGTCGCAGAGCGTCGCGCATCACGGCTGTGTCGATCGGCCCGCGCGGAATGAGCGAGGTGGGATGGTCGATGTCGGCCATGGTCGGCCCACGCTTCAGCTCGAGTGTCCCCGCGGCATCATCGAGCGCAACGATGGTGCCGCAGCTCTTGCCGGTGCGAGGGTCACATGGTGTGTCGCCCACGCCCAGCTTGTACTCCTGGGCCGCATCGAAGGCGTAGCGATGCACCACGCTCTTCTTCTCTGAGCGGACCGCACCCAGATGCCGGATGCGGCCGATCGCCTCGGCATCATCAACCAACTCGTCATCCGTTTTGGCCTGCCGGTCGTAGAACGCCCACCAGGCCGATTTGTCCTCTCTACGGTGCCAGTCCAGGAGTTGAGCGAGCAGCCACCTGGCCGCAGCATCAGACGAGCGCTCCGCCGGATCCGCAGGTACGCCGTCCGTGAGCTGAGCCACCAGCGCCTGGGTCTCTGACGTTGGTATTGACGAGTCGCTCCGACGGATCGCCGGAGCGTGGTTGCGGACGCGGAAGGGCCCAGCCCCGCGCTCGTAACCACTCGTCGCGAAGCCCCTCGAGCCAGCCGCGAAGCCGCCAGGTCGACTCGCAGTCACGCTGGTTGTAGGCGGCGATGTTGGTGAGCTCCGCGGGGTCCCTGGTGTCACGCCAGCGCTCGTAGGCGACGATGCTCCCGACGGCGTCGGCGATCTCCTCAGCACGCGCGGGCATGTAGAAGACCTCGAGGCTCTTCAGCGAGTAGCTCTCGCGCGAGACGCGCACGCCCTGACGCACCACCTGGTAGAGGTCAACGAACACGCCCGCACGCAACAGCCGGTCGACCTCGTCTTCGCGGGTCGCGTGGCGGCTCATCAGCTGCTTGAGGGCCACGGGTTCGTACTGGGCGTAGTGGTAGACGTGGAGCCCGGGATCGCGCTCGAGGCGATCCATGATGAGGTCGATGAGCGCTTCGAAAGCCGCCTTCTCCGCGGCGCGATCGTGGCCCCACAATGCTTTGAATTGAGGTTGGCCGCCGGTGATCTCGGTGACCCCGAAGAGGTACTCGAGCCCGCCGTCCTCGATGAAGGGATCGCCCTCCATGTCGAAGAACAGGTCCCCGGGCGACGGCTCGGGGAGGGCTGCGAGACCGAGGCCGGCCTGGTCGCAGTCGATGAGCTCGTGGACCGGTCTGGCAGTCCTCCGTTCCTCGACCTGGAGCTCGGCCTGTTGGTGGAGGCGCTCCCACACACCCTCACTCATGTTCGCCGGAGGTGCGGCCGCTGCCTGGGCGAGCTGCACGACGGTGCTGATGCCTGCCTCGTTGAGACGCCGGGTCTGGTCTCGGCGCATCCCGGCAACCAGGCAGAGGTGGTCATCCGCGCGCCGGCGCAGGTCGCACACATCGCGCCAGGTGCACTGACGGCAATGGTCAACCGGCTCCGGGTATGTCGCTACCCGACCGGCGCTGACAATGGCGTCGAGGCGCGCCCGCGCCGAGCGGAAGTAGGCGTCGTAGTCGGCCACCCGGTGCGTCTCCTCGAGCCCGGTGCCGAGGATGACGCGCATGTGCACCGGGCTGGTGCCCTGGAGGCGGGCCACCTGCAGCGAGTACTCACACATCTGCAGGAGCGCGGCGACCTTGACGGATCGCGCCAGCTTCGCGTCGGCGACTTCGTACGACCAGGAGCCAAGGTCGGATGGCACCTCGACCCGGAGTAGGAAGTCCGCCCTGCCGCGCCAGCGCCCGTCAAAGAACGCCGCCTGGTAGATGAGCGGGGCGCCCGGCGCGCATGGCGGCGAGGGTCTCCGCCTCGGCGCTCGCCAGCCCTGCCAGCGTCTCGCCGTAGTCACCGATCTCGACACCGGCTCCGTGCTCGGCGGTGAGGCGCTCGAGCTGGAGGGATTCGTGCTGGAATCCCTTTTGCCGGAGCAACTCCAGCTCGGGATCGACGCGCTGCGGCCGGACGATTTCACCCCGCTCAGCAGCCAGCTCGAGCTGGGTCAGGTGTTCACACGCGAGGAACCCGACCAGGTCTGACGGGCTCAGAAGCAGACGGCCTTCGACGAGATGCACGTCACCGAGTATCGGCAACTTGCGCGACATCTGGCTGTCGCCCTTTGTGGAGTCGCGGGCACACCGATGACCTCTTGGGCGGAAAGGTTGGGATATCGCTACATCTGACGGGGCAACCGTGGTCGTGGGATAGTTCCTGGTAGATCGGAATGGCACCTCCGCCAGAAGACGAGCCGGTGCGCTCCGCCGCCTTTGCCTTCCTGTCCGAACAGGCGAGACTTCGCGGCGAACTTTGGCCGCCGGTCCTCCCACGCTCACTGCTCGAGGCTGGGTTCCAATTCGAAGGCCGCCGTGTGCCGCTGCTGGGACCCCAAGGCATTTTCAAACCCGCTGCCGTACGCGGGACGATACCCCTGAGCATTACCACGGCCCCTCCGGTTCCGCAGCACGACGCGCCCTACGACGATGAGTTCGGCTACGGCCATCTCGTGTACCGGTACCGCGGAACGAACCCGGCGCACCATGAGAACGCTGGACTGCGCGCTGCGATGCAAACCCAGACGCCACTGATCTACTTCCACGGAATCGTCCCGGGCTCGTATCTTGCGATCTGGCCCGCCTACATCGTTGGTGATCGGCCGGACGAGCTGGCGTTCACCGTCGCATTTGAGCCCGGGGACGTGGGTCAGCTTCCCGAGGCACAGCTGATGCTGGAAGATGCACGGAGGGCTTACGCGCAGCGAGTTGTACTCCAACGGCTCCACCAAGCGGGGTTCCGCGAGCGCGTGCTGGCCGCCTATAAGCGCTGCTGTTCGCTGTGTCGCCTTAGGCACGAACCCCTCATCGACGCTGCGCACATCATCCCTGACGGTAGGCCGCGAGGTGAGCCGGTGGTGAGCAATGGCCTGGCACTCTGCAAGCTCCATCACGCGGCTTTCGACGCAAACATCATTGGAATTCGTCCGGATCGCATCGTCGAAGTCAGACGCGATGTGCTGGAAGAGATCGACGGTCCGATGCTCCTCCATGGGCTGCAGGGTGTCCACAGAACCCAGATATGGATCCCGCGCCCACCGCAGCTGCAACCGGCGCCCGACCGCCTCGAAGAGCGCTACGAAGAGTTTCGCAAGGCTGTCTGAAGTTGGCATGTCGATTCTTCGGATTCACTGACTAGCCTGCAACCCGGGACCATGCTCGCCGCCAATCGGCACGTGCGTGGTCAGCGCGGACTGCGAGCAGATTCGTGAGCTTGTCATTGATCCCGCACGCAGCCACCAGCCCCTGGGAATGGCCTGCGGCCGTCCGAAATCGGCCACTATGACTTGAGACAGGTGGCCACGATCACCTGCGACATCGCAATGGCTGGGGAGAGAGGATTCGAACCTCTGATTGGCTGATCCAGAGTCAGCTGCCTTACCACTTGGCCACTCCCCAGCGGAGGCCGTCGAGTGTACCTCCCGCCCAATTCCACCCCCCGTTTGCCACCCGGGAAGGCGGCATATACTGGACCGTGATGGATCTGCTCGAGTTGCTCCGCTTCCAGGCCCGTCGCTACCGCTGCTCGGCGTGTGGCGAGAACATGGCCGACTGCGGGATCAACGTCCTCGCCCAGCAGGGCAACCGCGCCCTGGTCCGGGTCACCTGCGCGTCCTGCAACGACGAGAACCTCCTCCAGATCATCTTCCAGACCGAGGGCGAGGAGACCAAGGTCCCCGCCATCGATGAGGGCGTCCCGGACGTCGCCGCCCCCATCACCGGCGACGAGATGCTCGAGCTCCACAGCCTCCTCTCGTCCCACGAAGGCGCCCTCACCGAGCTCCTCGTCAAGCACTGACCGCGCCCGCCGGGCGCTCGGTGCGACACTTCCCGGCCGTATGGCTGAGGAACAGCGCCCCGTCGTCTTCGACAAGCTCTACGGCCTCGAGCTCCTCGAAACCAGCCCCGACCGCATGCGCGCGCAGGTCCCGGTCACGCCCGAGATCATGCAGCCCTTCGGCATCGTCCACGGCGGGATCTTCTGCTCGATCGGCGAGACCATCGCCTCGATCGGCACCTACCTCGGCGTCAGGGACGCGGGCAACATCTCGATCGGCCAGTCCAACCACACGAACTTCCTCCGCCCCATCTCCAAGGGCACCATCCATGCCGAGGCGACCCCGCGCCACCGCGGGCGGACCACCTGGATCTGGGACGTCGAGATGACCAACGACGACGGCGCGCTCTGCGCCATCGGCCGCCTCACGATCGCGGTTCGGCCCCAGCCGCAGCTTCCTGCCGCGCCGTGAACTGCTTGGCGGCGTAGGCGCCACCCGCGGCCCCGGCCGCCCCCACCCCGCGCAGCAGCGCCTTCTGCCAGATCGGCGACTTGTCCTTGCCCTTCTCGTAGTCCTTGCGGAGCGCGCGCAGCTCGGCAGCGAGGTCCTCCAACGTCGCCGGCGCGACCTCGGCCTCCGCCTCCGGATGCCGGAGCCGGCGTCGCACAACCACGAGCGTCCCGACGAGCACGATCGCCACCCCGGTGATCGCCGCGATCCGCGGGCCGTCGCGGCGCAGGCGCGCCTTCCAGTCGAGCTCGGCGCGCACCCGCTGCTCCAGCCTGCCGGCGCTCTGCGCGAGCGCCTGCTTGCTCAGCTCCCTTTGACGCTGCGCTTCGTCAGTTCCTGGAGCCACTCGGCATCCTCCTTCATTGTTTCTCGCACCTGTTTCGTCCCCCGCTTGATCGCCCGCCTCGCGCGCAGGTACCCGAAGAAGATGAGCACCACCGCGAGGATCAGGAACACCCCACCGAGCGCCGCCCACCGTGCCCACTCACTGCCGAGAATGCTGAGGCCCGACGGCAGCGCGCCCAACGCTTCGATCACACCGATCAAGAGGAACGTCAACGCAACCATGATGAACGCCGCCGCGATCGCCAGCTGGATGACCGCGCGCTGCAGCTCCGCCGCGACCACCGCGATCTCCGCGCGCAGCAGCTTGATGGCGTCATCCACCACCTGACGCGCAAGCGCGATCGGGTCGGTGCTGTCAGGCGCGTTGCCGGCCACGATTCCTCCAGGCGTGGGACAGGCACCAGCGCGGCGCCTCGCCCGCAAGCTCGCCCACAATTCGGCAGGTCTGCATGATACTTGCGCGTACGACGGCAGGCGTAACCCGGAGCGGGCCCGCCCCGTTGAACCTGAAGATGGCGGACTTCTCTCCTACCCACCGACTCCCGAACAACTCGCCCGACGGGTCCGCCGACCTGGCGACCCGGGTCCGTTTCCTTCGGCGCAGCCGCCGCCTCGCCCTGGGGCGCGTGTGGCTCACCCTCTGGATCGCCGTCTTCGTCGTCGTCGGCTGGCTCTTCATCGCGGGCTTCGCCGGCTTCAACCACTGATTCCTCCCTCCCCCGGGTAGCTCGCCGCCCCACCCAGAGCGCGGGCGGCCTGCTACCCGATCAGCTCGCGCAGGTCCTGGAGCTGATTCGCAATCCATCGCGTGATGTCGTTCACCATCACCGTGTCGCGGATCTTCTGCTGCCGCGCCTTCCGCTGCGGCAGATCCATCATCAGCGCCGTGTAGAGCGCCTCCGCGGTCTCCTCGATGTCGAACGGATTGACCGTCAGCGCGAAGTCACCCAGCTCCTCGTGTGATCCCGCGTTCTCACTGAGCACCAGCACGCCGTTGCGCCTGTTGACGAGCGGTCCCTCCTTCGCGACGAGGTTCATCCCGTCGTAGATCGGGTTCACGAGCAGCACATCGAAATTGCGATAGCCCGCGATGGCGCGCTCCATGTTGTCCTCGATCTCCACGCGGATCGGCGTCCACCCGCGACGACTGTATTCGCGATTGATGCGCGCGGCGACGCCGAGCACATGGCCGAGATACGCGCGGTAGTCGTCGATGTCCTGGCGGCTCGGCTGCAGGAACGCCCAGAAGAGCACGCTGCCGAGCAACTCCGGATGCGCGGCGAGCAATCGTTCATACGCGAGAAACCCGCGCACGATGTTCTTGCTGAGGTCGGTGCGGTCGACGCGGAGAATGAGGTGCTTCGGCCGCCACTGCTCGATCTGCTCCTCCTCCGCAAGCACCTTGGGCCGTTCCGAGTGCTCGATGAACGTCTTCGGGTCGACACTGATCGGGTAGTTGCGCACCCACACCGCGCGTCCCTCGAAGAAGACTGTGCACTCGCGATGGTCGACCGTGAGCCCGAGGTTGAGCTCGCACGTCATCAGGAAGTTGCGCACGTCGCGCATCGTCTGGAAGCCGATGATGTCGGCGCCGAGCAGCCCGCGCACGATCGCGTCGCGGATGTGCTTGGGCAGGATCGTCCAGTACTGCGGCGTCGGCCACGGGATGTGCACGAAGTGCTGGATGCGGATGTCCGGCCGCTGCTCGCGGATCATCGACGGGACGCAATACAGTTGATAGTCCTGCACGAACACGAGCGGCGGTTTGTCGGAACGCTCCGCCTCGGCGATGACGCGGTCGGCGAGCATCCGGTTCACCTTCACGTAACCGTCGACCCACGCCTGCTTGATCGTCTCGTCGACGACCGGCTCACGCGCGAGATCCCACAGGTAGTGCTGGATGAACCACAGCAGCGGGTTCGCGATGACGTTGTAGTAGAGGTCGTACGCGTCCGACGGGGGCTCGACGAACGCCACTTTCAGGCAGGTCCCGTCGTCGGTGGTCAGCTCCGCCGGATCGCCCTTCGCGGCCAGCGTGCGGTCCGCCGCGTCACGCGCGATCGCCACCCACACCGCGCCCGTCGCCGACGCGAGCGACGTCATCGCGGTCACGAGCCCGCCCGCACCCTTCACGAGGCGCTCGGGCGTGCCGCGATACGGGTCCGCGGCATGCAGGACGAGCGGTGCCCGGTTGGCCACGATGATCGGCTGGACGCTTCCCAGCATCCGGCGCGTGTACGGCTCGATCGCCGACAAAGGCGAGATCTCCTCCACAGGCCAAGCGGGGCCCGCCCGCCAGAGCCATGCTACCGGGCCGGTCCCCAGTGCGTCGTCAGCGACAATCCCTCGCGCAGTGACCATACCCGTCGCCGAGTTCCGCGTCGATACCCCGCGCCTCGCGCTCTCGGTGCGCGATCACGCAGGGCGGCGAGCCCGCGATCCTCGCCCTGCACGGGCTCGCCAGCAACGCGCGCTGGTGGGATCTCGTCGCCGCCCGCCTCGCCCCGGCGCATCGCGTGATCGCTGTCGACCTCCCCGGCCACGGCCGGAGCGATCGCCCCGACACCGGGTACGACTTCGAGACCGTCTGCCGGGATCTCGACGGGCTCCTCGCAGCGATCCACCCCGATCCCGTCGTGGTGATCGGCCACAGCTGGGGCGCGACGGTCGCGCTCACCTTCGCGGTCAACCACCCGGACATGGCGCTCGGCGTCGTCTGCGTCGACGGTGGCGCCGGCGACCTCAAGGCGTACTTCGGCCCCACGTGGGAGATGGCGCAGGAGACCATGCGGCCGCCGGCGCTCCACGGCATCACCCCGGCGATGCTCCGCGCGTGGATGGACTCATCGCCGCTCGCTGAGGGCTCCGACCCGGACACGGCGGCCGAGATCCTCGGCGGCAACTTCGAGGACGACGGCAGCGGCGCCGGCACGCTCCGCCCTCGCCTCAGCCTCGAGCACCACATGGAGATCGCCCACCACCTCTTCGACAGCAACGGCTTCGAGCTGATGGCGAGGGTGCGCTGCCCGATGCTCTTCATCCCCGCCGGCCATCCCGACCACGAGGACTCGCCGAAGGTGCGCGCGGTCGCGCACGCGCAGCAGGTCACCGGCGGCCGCGCGGAGTTCACGTGGATCGACGGGGTCCACGACCTCCCCGTCCAGCGGCCCGTCGAGGTCGCCGGCGCGATCGCCGGGTTCCTCGACAGGATCGCGGCTCAGCCCAGCAGCACGTCCCAGAAGTAGCGCTCGCGCCGGGGCACGCCCTGGTCGACGTGGATGTGCTTCACCTCGGTGTACTCGAGCAGCCCGGCGCGCCCGTGCTCGCGGCCGATGCCGCTGTGCTTGTAGCCGCCAAACGGCGCGAGCGGGTTGAGCAGGTGCCAGTCGTTGATCCACACCGTCCCGGTGCGCAGCTGCTTGGCGATCTCGATCGCGCCGCGGGTGTCGCGCGACCACACACCGCCGGCCAGTCCGTAGATCGTGCGATTGGCCCGCTGGACCACCTCGTGGAGGTCGTTCCAGCGCTGCACCGCGAGCACGGGGCCGAAGATCTCCTCGGTGGCAGCGTGCGAGCCGTGCGGCACCTCGGTGAGCACGGTCGGCTGCACGAAGAACCCGCGATCCCCGACCCCGGTTGCGCGACCGCCGCCGCACGCGACCGTCGCGCCCTCCTGGCGCGCCCTCTCGATCGCTCCCAGCACGAGGTCGTACTGCGCCTTGTTGATCACCGGGCCCACCTGGCTCTCGAAGTCGGTGGCGTCGCCGACGCGCAGCGCCGCCGCGCTCGTGACGAGGCGCTCGACGAACTCGTCGTAGATGTCGTCATGCACGAAGAGGCGTGTGCCTGATTCGCACATCTGCCCCTGATGGAAGAAGGTGCCGAAGAGCGCACCGTCGACGGCGATGTCGAGGTCCGCGTCGGGGCAGACGATGTTGGCGGACTTGCCGCCGAGCTCGAGGGTGACCTTCTTGATGGTGGGCGCCGCCGCGGCGAGGATCTTGCGTCCCGTTGCGGTCGAGCCCGTGAAGGCGACCTTGTCGACGTCGGGATGCTCGACGAGCTCCATGCCGACCTCGACGCTGTCCCCGGTGACCACGTTGAGCACGCCCCTGGGCAGCAGCCCCGTCTCGTCGATCGCCCTCGCCACCTCGAGCGCGGACAGCGGCGTCTGCGGGGCGGGCTTGAGGATGACCGAGTTCCCCATCGCGATCGCCGGCGCGATCTTCCACATCGTGAAGATGAGCGGGTAGTTCCACGGGATGATCCCGGCGCACACGCCGATCGGCTCGCGCTGCACGAAGTTCCAGGACACGTACGGCGAATCGATCCACGGCAGCGGCTCGTACCAGGAGATGCCGAGCGCCTGCTCCGCCATGCTGCGGAACCACTCGATCGCGAGCGGCACGTCGACCACCGCGGTCTTGCGGAGCACCGCGCCGGCGTTCTGGGATTCGAGCATCCCCCAGTGGTCCGAGACCTCCTGGAGGTGCTGGACGATCTGGAACATGATCTGGGTGCGCTGCAGCTGCGACTTGAGGCGCCACTCGCCCGCTTCAAAGGAGCGGCGGGCCGCCTCGACGGCGCGCTTCGAGTTGGCGCGCGTGCTCGCCGGCGCGGTCGCCATCACCTCTTCGGTGGAGGGGTTGATGACCTCGTAGGTGCGCCCATCCGCGGCGCCGGTCCACTCCCCGTCGATGTACTGCTGGTAGGTCGCCACCTCGGGTTTGACGATCGTTGCCATGACCACCTCCACCGCCCCCGGGGCGGGTATTGACCCCGGTGTCAATTATGCGGCGTCCGGGCAAACGGCCCGACGTTTTCGGCGCTCGTGCCGGGCTGCTTTGTCCGCGGCCGGGCGACCCGTGGCTCCTACGATACTGTAATTCTGCGAGCGCACACAAGTGGAGTGGCGGATGGACCAGATCGAGTTCGCCGACGGCTTCGATGCACCCGACCAGCTCGCGTTCGGGCTCGGCGCCGGGCAGCTTGCTGTGGTGATGGCGGGAGCGCTGGCGGCGTACTCGCTGCTTCGATCGTCGCTGCCCGTGGCGATCGCGGGGCCGGCGGCGGCGCTGATCGCGGGCGTGGCCGCCGGGCTCGGGTGGCTGCGGGTCGCCGGGCGTCCGGCGCTGGACTGGGCGGTGTTCGCGGGGCTGTTCTGGTTGCGGCCGCGGCGCGGGATCACCCGGTGCGAGGCGGAGGTCGGCGCGCCGGCTGCGGCCGGCATTGATGCAAAACCGGCGGCGCCGATCATTCAGCTGTTCGGCAGCCGGCAGGAGGCGCGCGTGAACCCGCCGACGCCGCCGGCACCCGCCACGCCACCCCGTCGCGACGGGGCGCGCCGCGTCACCTTCTTCTCCTTACGGGGCGGCACCGGGCGCAGCACCCTCGCCACGGAGCTGGCATGCCTCCTCGCCGCCAGCCGCAGCGACGAAGCTCCGCCTCCCAAGGTGGCGCTCCTCGACCTCGACCTGCGCAGCCCGAGCGTCGCGGTCCGCCTCGGCGCGCCCGAGACGACGCTGCTCGACTACGCGCTCGCCCCGCCCGAGGATCGCTGCGTCACCGACTTCATGGTCACCCACGCGTCCGGCGCGCACGTCCTCCTCGGCCCGCAGAGCGCGGTGAACCCGGAGTGGCCTGTGACACCCGCCCTCCTTCGAGAGGTGCTGCGCGAGCTCGACATGGAGGGCTTCGGCCTCATCGTCCTCGACGTCGCTCCAGAGCTCTCGCCGCTGACCACCACCGCGCTCAGCGCGTGCGACGACGTCTTCGTGGTGGTCGTGCCCACGGCCGGTGGCGTGCAGGACGCCTATCGCAGCACCGAGGCCCTTCGCCGTCTGGGGCTGCGCCACCAGCTTCGCTACATCGTCAACCGGTCGCGGCCGGACACGGACCTCACCGAGCCGATGGCCGACCTCGGCGGCCAGCTCATCGGCGACATCCCCGACGACGACTCCGTGGTCAGCGCCGAGAACGCCCACCGCCTCGTGGGTCTCGACGACGCGAGCCCGGCGGCGGTCGCGCTGCGCCGCCTGGCGCGGAGGTTCGGCAGCGAGCTGCGTGCCCCATGGCCCGTCTGAGCCTCGATCGTGCCCGGCGCGCCGGCCTGGCTCGACCGCCGCTTTCGACGCACATCCTGGTTCGCAACGACCGAGTTGACTACGACAGCGGGCTCTCGGCGGTGCTCGCGACGAGCGACCTCGACATCACCGCACTCGACCCGGCTCGCATGGCCAGCCGCAGCCGCGGCATTTGCACGCATGTGCCACACGCTCGAGAGCCCGCTGCAGCTGGTGGTCCGCGTGCGAGCCGTCGTCGCTCCGGAGACCGCAGCGGGGGATGGACCGCACCCGCGGCTCGATGCCGCGATGCGGCAGTACTGGGCGGAGCAGCTCAGCGATGGGCGGCGGCATGCGCGGCAGGTCTTCGTCGTTGTCCGTGCGCCGGCGCCCGCGGCGCTCGACTCGGCGTGTGCCCACGCGGCCGATCGCCTCGCGGCGCTCGGTATCACCGCACAGCGGCTCACGGGCAAGGCGCTCTTCGATGTTGTTGCTGACGGTCTTGACCACAACGTGGAGGCCGCCTGGTGGGAGCATCCGCAGTACGCGACGCTTGGGAACCTCATCGTCCGCGGCCACGCGCTCCGCCGCCTCCCCGGCCACCCGGTCGGGCCCGGATGGCTGGCGCCGCTGCTCGGTGTCCAGACCGAGTGCGACATCGCGATCCACCTCGTGCCGGCGCCACTCGGTGAGGCACTCGGCCGGCTGAGCCGGCGCCTGCGCGACTTCTCCGCCCACCGCATGCTCGAGGTCGAACGCGGCGCCCTCGCGGACGTGCACGTCGACATCGGCCTCGACTCCGCGACCGCGCTTCGCGAGCGCCTCGCGCGCAACCTGGGCCGGCCGTTGTATCTGTCGCTCGTGGCGACCGTCCGCGGCCGGACGCTCGATGAGGTCGCCGCGCGGAGCGACGTGCTCCGCGTGGGATTCGCATCGGCGCTCGTCGGCATGGAGGTCACGCACTTCCGGCACATGGCCGCGCTGGTGAGCACCCAGCCCCTCGGCGTCAACGCACTCGGGACGGGCAAGCTCGTCGACTCGACCGCAGCGTCGACATGCGTCCCGTGGATCGAGGCCGGCTGCTCCGATCCCGGCGGCTATCGCCTCGGTGCAGCGATCCGGTCGGGCCTGCCGGTGCGGGTCGCACCGTTCGACACCGCGCGCCATCCCAACCCCAACGTCGCCGTCTTCGCCGCGTCGGGACACGGCAAGAGCTTCGCGATCGGCACGCTCGTCCTCGAGGCAGCGGTCGCGGGAGTGAACTCGGTGATCATCGATCCCGAGGGCGAGTACCGCGGCCTCGTCGAGGCGCTCGGCGGCAGGTATCTCGAGCTGGCGCCGGGGACGGACGCGGCGGTCAACGTCTTCGAGGGCGCGGACGACGACATCGAGGAGGCGGTCGCAGCGGTCGTTGACCTCGTGACCGTGCTGTGCGGGGACCGCCTCGGCGACGTCGAGCGAGCCGTGGTCGACGCGGCCGCGCGCGACGCGATCCGGCGCGCTGCGGCGGAACGTCGCGTGCCGCTCCTCGAGGATTGCCTCGCGACCCTCGATGCCGAGGCACGCACGGTTGCGATCGTCGTGAGGCGGTTCTGCACCGGCGGCCTCGGCGCGCTGTTCAACCGTCCCACGTCACTCGCGGTCGACTCCGGTGTGTGCGCGATATCGCTGCGTGACATGCCACCGGAGCACGTCGCCGCAGCCACGCTCATCGTGGCGCGCTGGCTGTGGGAGCTGGTGCGCCACGACCGCCGGCGACGCCACATCGTCTTCGACGAGGTCGGTGCGCTCTGCGTGCACCGTCCCCTGCGCGATCTGCTCGTGCAGCTGGCCCGGCGATGCCGCAAGTACGGCGCGTCACTCGTGGTCGCGACCCAGAACGCCCAGGACCTCCTCAGCAGCGATGAGGGCAGCGTGATCGCCACCAACTGCGCGGTCGTCCTCCTCGGCGGGCACCGTGCCGCGGAGACGGCTCGGATGGAGCGAGCGTTCGGGCTCACCGAGGCCCAGCGAGCGTCACTCGAGACCGCTGCCCGCGGCGAGTTTCTGCTGCTCGCCGGGGACCGCCGGGTCTCGATGCGAGTGGAGGTCCCCGACCTGCATCGGGGCATCCTGGCGGCCCACGCGGAGGTCGAGGAACCCCTTGACGTCCGGCGTGCCGACTCTCAAGATATGGGGGCTCCCGGACGGCGGACCCCCAACATGTGGGATAATTGACGTGATCTCACAGCGCGGAGTTTGGGGCTCCCGCCCGCCAGGGCGCCGTCTTGCACACGTCTTTGCACAATGAAGCGCCCAACCAGTAGAAGAGGAAATATCGTGGATCGCTCCGCCTCCAATCCCCCATCGAACGACCCCATCAGCACCGCGGCCGAATCGCTCTCGACTCGTCGAGGATCACGCCGTCAGGGGTCGGATCGTGCGCGGGTGAGCGCGAAGGTGGAGGTCGAGGGTGGCGGGATCCACGTCGAGCGCCGGTTCACCCGCGAGGGTGTCCATCCCTTCGACGAGGTGACCTGGGAGAAGCGGACCGCGGCGATCGGCAACGAGAAGGGCGAGACGGTCTTCGAGCAGAAGGACGTCGAGATCCCGTCGTTCTGGTCACAGATGGCCACAAATGTCGTGGTGAGCAAGTACTTCCGCGGGCCGCTCGGCACGTCTCGCCGCGAGACCAGCGTCAAGCAGATGATCTCGCGGGTCGCGGACACCATCGCGAAGTGGGGCCGCGAGGGCGGCTACTTCGCCACGGAGTCTGACGCGCAGGCGTTCCAGGACGAGCTGACCCACCTGCTGCTTCACCAGAAGATGAGCTTCAACAGCCCGGTCTGGTTCAACCTGGGCGTGACCACCAGCAAGCCGCAGATCTCCGCGTGTTTCATCAACAGCGTCGAGGACACGATGGAATCGATCCTCACGCTGGCGAAGACCGAGGGGATGCTCTTCAAGTACGGCAGCGGCACGGGGACGAACCTCTCCACGATCCGCTCGTCGACGGAGTCCCTCGCCGGCGGCGGCACCGCGAGCGGGCCGGTCTCGTTCATGAAGGGGTTCGATGCCTTCGCGGGCGTCATCAAGAGCGGTGGCACCACGCGGCGCGCCGCCAAGATGGTCATCCTCAACGCGGATCACCCCGACGTCGAGGAGTTCATCACCTGCAAGGTGAGCGAGGAGCGCAAGGCGTGGACGCTCATCGAGGGCGGCTACGAGAGCTCCTTCACCGGTGAGGCGTACGCGTCGGTCTTCTTCCAGAACAGCAACAACTCGGTCCGTGTGACCGACGAGTTCATGCGCGCGGTCCAGGACGACCGCGACTGGCACCTCCGCGCCGTGACCGACTCCAACCGCATCCTCAAGACGGTGAAGGCGCGCGAGCTGATGCGCCTCATGGCCGAGTCGGCGTGGCAGTGCGGGGACCCCGGTGTCCAGTACGACACCACCATCAACGACTGGCACACCTCCGCCGTCACCGGCCGCATCAACGCGAGCAACCCGTGCAGCGAGTACATGTTCCTCGACGACACGAGCTGCAACCTCGCGTCGCTCAACCTCACTCGGTTCCTCAACGACGACGGGACGATCGACCTCGAGGCCTACAAGCACGCGATCCACATCACGATCACGGCCCAGGAGATCCTGGTCAGCAACGCCTCGTACCCCACCGAGAAGATCGCCGTCAACAGCGAGAACTTCCGCCCCCTCGGGCTCGGGTACGCGAACCTCGGCGCGCTGCTGATGGCGCGCGGCGTCCCGTACGACTCGCCGCAGGGCCGTGACCTCGCCGCCTGCCTCACCTCGATGCTCACCGGCGAGGCATTCGCTCAGTCGGCGCGGATCGCTCGCGAGATCGGGCCGTTCAACGGCTACGCCGCGAACCGCCAGCCGATGCTGCGCGTGATCGGCAAGCATCGCGAAGCCGCGTACAACATCCCCACCGACAACGTCGAGGCAGACCTCGTCGGCGCCGCCCGGCACGCGTGGGACGAGGCGCACGAGCTCGGCGCGCGGCACGGCTATCGCAACTCCCAGGCGACGGTCCTCGCGCCCACCGGGACGATCAGCTTCATGCTCGATTGCGACACCACCGGCGTCGAGCCGGACATCGCGCTCGTCAAGTACAAGAAGCTCGTCGGCGGCGGGATGCTGAAGATGGTCAACGGCACCGTGCCGGCAGCGCTGCGCCGCCTCGGCTACGGCGAGACGGCGAACGCCGAGATCATCGCGTACATCGACGCCAACGACACCATCGAGGGCGCGCCCAACCTGCGCGACGAGGACATCGCGGTCTTCGACTGCGCGTTCACCCCGCAGAACGGCAAGCGCTCCATCACGTGGCAGGGACACCTGCGGATGATGGCCGCGGTGCAGCCGTTCATCAGCGGCGCCATCTCCAAGACGGTGAACATGCCCAATGAGTCCACCGTCGAGGACATCGAGCGGGCGTACATCGATGGATGGAAGCTCGGGCTCAAGGCGGTCGCGATCTACCGCGACGGCAGCAAGCGCAGCCAGCCCCTCGCGACGAGCATGGACAAGACCACGGGGCAGCGCGTCCAGGTGGTCGAGCGCCCGCTGCGCAAGCGCCTCCCCGCCGAGCGGACCGCGATCACGCACAAGTTCGAGGTCGGCGGCCACGAGGGATACATCACGGTCGGCCTGTATGAGGACGGGACCCCTGGCGAGATCTTCCTGCGGATGGCCAAGGAAGGCTCCACGGTCAGCGGGCTCATGGACTCGTTCGCCACGGCGGTGTCCCTGGCGCTGCAATACGGCGTGCCCCTCCCCGCGCTCGTCGACAAGTTCTCGCACACGCGGTTCGACCCGCAGGGTTTCACGCGGAACCCCGAGATCCCGATTGCCAAGTCGGTGATGGATTACATCTTCCGCTGGCTCGCATCGCGCTTCCTGCCGCAGGAGGAGCGCGACCGGCTCGGCATCATCCGGCGTGAGCCCGACGGCAGCGTGGCCGATACCGACCACGCCGATTTCGGCACCGCGCCGGCAACCGCCGCAGCCGCGACAACGGCGAGTGCTGCACCGGCGTCAGCGGCGGCCGCACCCGCACGCAAGCCGGTCGCAGCGATTCCGATGAGCAGCCCCGGCGCGTTCATCAACCAGGAGGACGCGCCGACGTGCAGCGACTGCGGCAGCCTCATGGTGCGCAACGGCGCCTGCTACAAGTGCCACAACTGCGGAGCCACGAGCGGCTGCAGCTGACGATCCGCACGCAGCCGCCGGCGCTTTCCTGACGAACCTCCTCCCCTCTCGCCCGGGGCCGCCTTCGACGCTGGAGGCGGCCCCTCTTGTCCGGCCTACCACTCCGCCGGGTCAACGAAGTCGGCTGCCGGCCGTCCCAGCCACTGCACGATTCGCATGGCCAGGCCCATCCCAATGGCGAAGCGGGCGGTGCGGATCCCGGTCAGCTGGCTGGGCGTGCAGCGCAGGTCGCGGGCGAGCTGAGGCCAGGTGAGATCGCGGTCGCGCCGCGCTTCGTCCAGGGCGGCGTAGGTTCGGCGCAGATCCCAGCGCAGGCGCCGGTCCAGGCCGCAGTCCGGCAGCGGCTCAGGAGTGGGAATGGTGTCGCCTCCGCGCAGGAACGACTCGGGAGACGTGCCGAGCCAGCGCAGCATGAAAAGCGCGTGCTGGCAACTGCTCTCGCCACCCTCACTCAGCCCTTTGATCGTGGCTGGGCTGATCGGATGGTCGGTGGGTCGACGCACGTTGAGCTCGGCGGACAGTTCCCAGATCTCTGCTGCCACCCCGCTCCAGCTCAGCCCCCGCTCGCGACGCTGGGCATCGAGAGCCTTCCACATCTCGTAGCCGTCGAAGTCGAGGATCGGACCTGGCCGGGCCGGTCTGCCTGTGCCTGCGCGGCGCTCGGGTTCGGGCAGTCCGTTCTCGACTGGACCCTTGGGACGTAGACGATGAGCGCGGGCGAAGGCGAGGTTCACCCACCCCACGAGTTGCGTACGGATACGCACCCCTGCGGGGTCGACCCTGACCCACCCCCGCCGCGGACGGCCCGCCAGCACCATCGGCTCGCAGTGGGGAAGGGAGAGCACCCGATCGGCGAGCTCGTCGTAGCTCACCACATCGACTCTATCGTCCCAGCCAACCGCGCTCTGGTGTGCTGATTGCACACCGGGGTGGACCGCGAGCACCTCGTGCAGCCCCTGTTCACCCGCAGCTCCGTTGCGGCAGACTGGCGCGCCAGTAGCCGTGCGTTTCAGCGCCGTCCGCCGAACTCCCAATCGTGGACCTCGACCTCGGAGAACGCGCCAAGCCCCGTCCGCTCGTCCTCGATGACCGCATCGACAGCTTCGCGATCCGGCGCCTGAACCGCCAGCGCGACTCCGACCGGGTCAGCACCATCGAGTGCCGTGAGTGCTCCATACACAACGAGCCGATCAAGCAACTCCGGCGGCAGGGTCTCCGCCGGCACAGGCCGGCCACGATGCGAACGGCCGATGATGAGGAACCGCGAACTCTGCAGGTTGGCCCGAGAACTCCCACATGGAGCGTCCGAGCAGGTTCTCGAACCTGCAGATCAGATGCTCACCGTAGACGCCTGCGCAGTTGTTCGGCTCGGCCGTGACGAACTCACGCACCGCATCGACGCTGGGCAACGCAAGGATGTGGAGGCTGCCGGTCGCGGTTTCGCGGTCGGTGTCGAGCGTCGGCCCACGGGCGATCATCGACGCCGCGAACCTGTCCATGTACGACCAGTGTTCTTCCAGCAACGTCAGGTCGTCACGCAGTCCTGCCGTACCGAGTGCGTCTCGGCTGTAGACGAAGAAGTCCAATTTCGGCGAAGTCTAGCCGAGGTCGGACTGACGTCCCAGCGACCCCACACAGTCGACGCTTTCGCGCCGGTGATGGGGCCGCTGGAATCAGGCGCAGCCTCGGCTATAGCGTGAGAATCGGATGCACCTCGACGCAGCCGGCATACGCCGTGGGGTTCTTCGCGGCCCACGCGGCAGCGGCAGCGCCGTCCTTGCACTCGAGCACAAAGTAGCCGTTGAGCCATGGCGCGGCCGAGCTCATCGGCCCGTCCGTCGTCGTCGCTTCCCCATCTCGGACCTGTGTCGTGAAGCCGGCCGCCGAGGGCTGGCATGGATCGCCGTCGAGGAAAGCTCCTGCGGCCTTCAGCTCCTCGAGGTAGGTCGCGAACGCGTCGATCACCGCCGCCAGCTCAGGCGTCCCAGGTCTCGGTGCTTTCGACTCGTCCATGTACTGGAGGAAGAGGTACTTGGGCATGGCACGCGCTCCTTACGAAGATTGGTTCCAACACCTCAACGACGAACGGGCAGCGCCGATTTCGACAGCGACGGGCTCAGACCGCCGTCTCAGTCACGAAACGTCAGAGCACGCGGCCGACCGCCCGCTCGACGAGCCTGTTGAGCTGCACGTAGTCGAACCCGTCGTGCATCGCCGTGTACGTTCCATCCTCCAGCAGCTCGCGCGACGCCCTCGCGACCAGCCCGTATGCCGCCTGCGCGATCGCCGGACCGACACTCACGCGTGCCACACCGGCCTCCGCGAGCGCTCCGACATCCGGAGCACCGGGGCCGACCATGACATTGAGTGGAAGCGGGCCGGTGACAAGTTCGCGGATCGTGCCGATGTCAACGACTCCAGGGACGAACAGGCTGTCAGCACCGGCTGCCGCGTACAACTCGGCTCGGACGATCGTCGCATGCAGCTTCTCCTGCGGACTACCGACGGCGGTGAGGTAGGTGTCGGTTCGTGCGTTGATCCACAACGGGACACGCCGGCGCTCCGCTGCTGCGCGCACTGCTCTGATGCGCGCCGCCTGAATAGGCGGATCGCGTAGCGCTCGGTCGGTGACGAAGCTGTCTTCAATATTGATTCCGGCGATCCCGATATCGAGCAGTGAATTGACCGCCACGCCGAGCTCATCGAGGGTCGCTCCATAGCCGGACTCGATATCGGCGGAAACCGGCACGTGGACCGACGCAACGATCTCAGAGAGCGCCTGCCACATGCGAGCGCGCTCAATCCGTTCGCCGTCCGGAGCCCCACACGCCCACGCGACGGCGGCGCTGCTCGTGGCGATGGCCAACGCGCCCGCCGACTCAATCACGACTGCCGAAACAGCGTCCCAGGCATTGGGTAAGACCAGCGGTCTGTGCTCGTGCAGCGCTCTGAATGTGGCTGCTGCACGCGCAGCGTCTGGTGCGGCCACGGATCAGAGGCTGACGAGCAGCTCGTGGTCGAGCTCGATGAACTCGACGATGAGTTGCGCGAACTGCCCGGCGACGAGGCGCTGATAGGCACTCGATCCCGTATGTGTGTCGTACGCCGCCTGGTCGGCGAAATGCTCGACGAACAGCAGATAGTCGGGGCGCTTCTTGTCGCGGTACACGCGAAACGACAGCGTGCCGTCCTCTTGTCCGGGACCGATGGGCGCGAACTCCTGCACGATGGCCTCGGCTTCCGCCTGGCGGCCTGGCTTGAGCTCAATCGGGAAGACCTTTGCCAGCATGATGTGCTCCTTCACGTCTCCGAAGCGCATGAGCGCGCTTTCGACGGTGGTAATGCTCCGCGGTTCGCAGGCTCGGGTCTGGCCGGATCTGGTCGAGGATTGGCCGGATCCGGACAGACGTCCGAATCGGGCCGGAAGTTCCGGTGCGCGGCACGTATAACAGCAGGCATGACCACGTACTCGGCGGTGCGAACCACGGGCATCTACTGCCGGCCGGGGTGCAGCGCACGACCGCGTGCCGAGAACGTGACGACCTTCGAGTTGGCGGCGACAGCCGAGGCCGCCGGCTACAGGGCGTGTCTGCGGTGCCGTCCCTACCGGACAGCCGGCAATGTCGCGCCGAACGCTCCCGAACTGGTCTGCCGTGCGGTCCAGCTGATCATCGCCGGCGCGCTCGACGAGGACAATGAGGCGGCGCTCGGCCGGCGCCTCGCCGTGTCGGCGCGTCACCTCCGGCGAATGTTCGCCGAGTACGTCGGTGTCACGCCGTCGCAGCTCGCTCAGTCCCGTCGCGCACATTTCGCGCGCCGCCTGCTCGACGACACCGACCTGACCATCACACAGATCGCCTTCGCATCCGGCTTCAGCAGTGTCCGGCACTTCAACCGAGCGATGCGGGACGTCTTCCGTGCTGCACCTCGTGATCTGCGCAAGCGCCGTCGTCAGAGTGACCGGCTGATCGCGGATGGAGGTCTCACGCTCCGCCTGCCGTTCGACCCGCCGTTCGAGTGGGAGGCAATCCTGGGCCAGCTGTCGCGACGTGCGATCCCCGGCGTGGAGTTGGTGGAGGGCGGCGTGTATCGGCGCTCCATCGTGCTCGACGGCGATCCCGGCATGCTCGAACTGAGCGTCGGTGGTGTCGACCACCTGCTGCTGCGTGCTCACCTTCCATATTGGGAAGGATTGATCCACGTGGTCGAACGCGCCGCGCGCATGGTGGGCGTCGATGCCGATGTCGTCGCAGGAGAGCGGCATCTCGCCACAGACTCGGTGGTGTCCGCGATCATCAAACGACAGGCGGGCCTGCGAATCCCAGGCGCGTGGGGTCCGTTCGAGGCGGGCGTCCAGGCGATCGTCAGTCAGACGCTCGATGGCGCATCCATGCGGGACGGCCTCGCGGCCATCACCCGCGCCTACGGCACCCACATTCCTGGCCTTCCACACAATCTCACGCACGTGTTCCCGTCCGCGGACACAATCGCCGAATCCGATCTCGCAGCGTGGTACCTGCCTCGACCACTTGCCGATACCATCACCGCTTTCGCGTCGGCGGTCACGACAGACGCCGTTCGCCTGGACGGCTCAGCAAGCCTCGACGAACTGATCTCCTCTCTGGTCGCGATCCGCGGAATTGAGAAGAGCACGGCGCATCAGATCGCGCTGCGCCTCGGGTATCACGACGCTTTTCCGCATGCGGACCCGGTGGTGCGACGTGCCTTGCAGCAGGTCGCACCCTCAATCGGAGCGGTCGAGGCGACGGCAGAACGGTGGCGACCGTGGCGGGCATTGGCCGTGACGCACCTTGTCACGCACATCGACTCCGGTGCGCCGGCGCTCGGTACGACCGCCTAAAACCACGTGGTAGCAAGAGCAGTTGTGGCATGTCGCTCGTAGATCTCCCAGCGAGTGCCGCCTGGCGTCACAGCGGCTTTCATGATGGATATGAGGCAGTGTTCATCCACAGCGATGACGCCGGCTATCGGCTTGATGGGCACACAGTCGCGACGGAAGACAATCGCCCATGGGTGGTTCGCTATGCGATCACGCTCAACCAACGCTGGATGACCAGCGAGGTTCGGGTCTGGGGTTGGTCGCCTTTGGGCAGTCGAACCGCGCGGCTCGCCACAGATCCCGCCGGTCACTGGACGGTCAATGGTGCAGTTGTCCCCGAGCTGGATGGTTGCATCGATGTCGACCTCGAGTCGTCGTGTTGCACCAACACCATTCCCGTGCACCGCCTGCAACTTGGCGTCGGTCAGTCGGCCGATGCACCCGCAGCCTACATCCGCGCCCTCGACCTGAGCGTCCAACGGCTGGAACAGCGCTATTCATTGATCGATGACGGGGCTTCGCTTCGCTATGACTACCATGCACCCGCGTTCGACTTCAAAGCAGTCCTCGTCTACGACGGGTCTGGGCTGATCATCGAATACCCGGGTATCGGGTCAAGGGTGCTCTAGGCTTTCCGACCTGCTTCTTCCGGGTTGGTGCCAAGCAGATCGAGTGGTTGACGGGCTCGCATCCACGCGCCTAACTCGCTGAGGCGCCACGGGATCACCGCCAGGGCGCTGACGTGCGGGTGGCGGTCCAGTTCTTCGAGCACACCCTCCGTCGGCCACAGCGCCAACGCACGACCGCCCGCCCAGTGATACCCGCCCCGCAATGCGTCCGCCGAGACCGACTCCAGTTCGCTCGCCCGCGAGGTCAGCACGGCTGACGCGCGGCCGCTCTCGACGGTCGGTGTCACGACCAGGATTCTCTCTGCAGCGAAGCGCTCGTCGAGCCAATCGAGGGCTCGCGAGATTTCAGGATCGAGCGAGGGTTCCTTGCCCGTGAAGGCGCACGAGTACGTCGCTTTGCGGTCGAACATCTCCGGTCATTCCCCTTATCCCTGCGAATACCAGATCATCTGTGCTGGTTTCGGCGGTCGGACTAGGGCCTAAAGTCACAAATGTGGGCACGGAACAGCCTTGGGAACCGAAGGATGCGTTGGCCCCGGCTTCTATGGGTGCTCGAACTTCACGATGTCTGTCGGCTGGCCGACCGTGAATGGGTTGTTCCAGTAGGAGATGAACGGCCCCAGCCGGCGGGCGTCGGTGACCACCATGTACGGGTCTCCCGGGAAGATGGCGCGAACCGTTGCAAGGTCTTGCAGCTGCTCGGAGATCTCGATGTACTCACCGGCACGCCGCCCGACCCGAACTCTTCGGCCGCGAAGCTGAACCCCGACGGTCGCCACCCAATAGTCGCTGTCCCGTGTCCATTGGATCTCGTGAATCCGGTCGCCGGGCACCGGGACATCACGGCCACAGCCTGCAGCCAGGCGCGCATAGACGAGCTCCGCCTCCTCTCCTGACGTGCCCGGAACGAAGAACCTGGTCACTGGTCGATACGCGCGTCGTATTTTCGGCGCTCGGCATCGAGCCTTGCGCACTCCTTGCAGAGGTGCCGGCTGACACCAACCCCCGCGATGTCGTGATGATCGCGCTTCACTCGCGCTCCGAACCCGCAGTGCGCCTGATCGTGGTATCTGCGCTGCTCCTCAGCGCCGTACCACTCCGAATCGGTGTGGAAGGAAGTCACCTTTCCCATGCCCCATCACCTCCTGGGGTCAGGCACCGTCGGATGCGTGACTCACGCTCTGAACCACCCGAACCAGCTCGGCGATCCTTGCATGGACCGCATCGAGGGTCACGGATCGCGCCAGATGGTTGAGCTCGCGGTCGATGTGATCGAGGACAACCGCGATCTCATCGTCAGTGAGGGGGAATCCCACGTGTGCGGCGATGGTCGCAACCGTGTGATCACTGAAGTCGAGGGCGAAGTGGATCTCCCGCCTCGTCCCGACGTGTGCCGACGCTTGCATGCTGCGTCCTCCGGCTCAAGTTGACCTTGCCACGTCGGGCTGGGGAGGCTCGAACCATCCGAGCACTTCACAGTGTCGCAACCGTGGGGGCCATTCTGTGTTCGGTCCCGGATCAGGACAAGAGGCGGAAGCCCTCAACCTGACCGGGCCAAACGGCCGTGCGCTCGTGGCGCCGGAGCTAGCGCTCATGCGGCCTGAGCGGCGCTGGGCTGGAGGGTGGTGGATCTCGCCACGATCGAGTTCCGTCGACGGCAACCGGGCTTTCGATGACCGGTAGGCGACGTATGATCTTTCCTGAAAACGAACGCCAGAGGTCTCATTTGTTCAGGGATGTGCTCAATGGCTGACGGCACTCAGAGATCGGCTTTCAACGTGATGGCAGACCCCGTGCCGACCACGAGGCAGCGCGCGTCATGAGTGCCATGCGGGAGGCAACGTTCAGTCTCGAGCTCGATGAGATCGAGGGAGAGTTGGAGCGCCACCGCGCGTCGCTCACCAGCTACTGCTACCGGATGCTGGCATCGCCGTTCGAGGCGGAGGACGCCGTGCAGGAGACCCTCCTCCGCGCCTGGCGCGGGTACGAGCAGTTCGAGGGCCGCGCCGCGGTCCGTTCCTGGCTGTACCGCATCGCCACGAACGTCTGCCTCGATCTCCTGAAGGGTCGGGAGCGCCGTGCCACACCGATGGATCTCACGCCGGCGCAGGCGCCGTTGGAATCCAACCTGCACCTCCGTCCCGAGGTGAGGTGGATCGAGCCGATACCGGCGACGACCCACACCTCGGCCGCCGATCCGGCCGATCTTGCGGTGGCCCACGAGACGATCCGGCTCGCGTTCGTGGCCGCGCTGCAGCACCTTCCACCCCGCCAGCGCGCAGTCCTCATCCTCTGTGAGGTCCTCCGCTCGAACACGGCCGAGGTTGCCGAATTCCTGGATACGACCGTGGCGTCCGTGAGGAGTGCACTGCAACGTGCCCGGACCACCATCGCTGCCGCCGGGCTCGACGCCGACACCACGCCGCTGACGACCGAAGTGGCGCAACGTGAGCTGCTCGCACGCTACGTGCGCGCGTTCGAGGCCTACGACCTCGATGCACTCATGGCGCTGATTCACCAGGACGCGAAGCAGTCGATGCCGCCGTTCGACCTGTGGCTGTCCGGTCGCGACGACATCCTCGGATGGTGGTTCGGCCCCGGCATCGTGTGTCAGGGATCGCGCTTGCTCCCGGCGCCCGACGCCAACGGAAGCATGGCTTTTGGCCAGTACAAGCCGGCCGCATCCGGCAGCGGTTTCGACCCGTGGGCACTCCAGGTCCTCGACTGGAAGGGTACGGGCATCGCCGAGTTCACGTTCTTCCTGGACACGCAGCGGCTCTTCCCGCTGTTCGGCCTGCCGCCTCGGCTCGACCTGTAATCCTGGCGACCGATGCATTTCGGTCCTCGCCACAGTCCAACTTCTTGTCAAGCCATGACGAGGAGGACGCGTGGGGCCCAGGGCATCAGGTATCGGCATCACTCCGCTCTTTCCCTTCGAGCTGCGCTCGGGTGTGCCCTACTACACGCAGATCTACAACGGGTATCGCGATGCGATCATCTCGGGCCAGCTCTCACCCGGGCAGCGACTGCCATCGAGTCGCATCCTCGCGGAGGAGTTGCAGGTTTCACGCTTTCCGGTCGTGGCTGCGTTCGAGCAACTCCGCGAGGACGGGTATCTCGTCTGCGTGGTGGGGTCTGGCACCTTCGTTCGAGAGCCGATCCCTGATGACCTCCGTAAACCCGTCACTGTCGGTGAGCCGCCTCCGCGAGCGCTGAATTGCACGTCGCCACGCCCGTCGGTCGACGATGGCCCGCCTGCCGGCGACAAGCCCGGGCTCTTCGCGGTCGGCGTGCCTGCCCTCGATCGGTTCCCTCGCCGGATCTTCTCGCGGCTGCTCCGGCACCATGCCGTCACGCACCCTGCTGCGCTGCTTGGGTACGGCGACCCGGCCGGATACCCTCCGCTGCGTCAGGCGATCGCCGACTACCTGCGCACGGTGCGGGCCGTCGACTGCGACGCCGATCAGGTGCTCGTCGTCAGCGGATCGCAGATGGGGCTGGTCATCAGCGCGCTCGCGCTGACGACCCCCGATTCGTGCGTCTGCATTGAAGAGCCGGGCTACCCGGGCGTCCGGCACATGCTCGCTCTCGCCGGAGTCACGGCCGTCCCGGTCGCTGTCGATGACGACGGCATCGATGTGGCCGCCATCAGGCGGATCCCCTTTCCCATCAAGGCGGTGTTCGTCACGCCCTCGCATCAGTATCCGCTCGGATCCTCCTTGGAGATGGTCCGTCGCATTGAGCTGCTGAGTTGGGCGGCTCGCCACGATGTGTGGGTCGTGGAGAACGACTACGACAGCGAGTACCAGTACTCGAGCCGGCCACTCGGCGCCCTGCAGGGCATGGATGTCAGCGCACGGGTGATCTATGTCGGCACCTTCAGCCAGGCCCTCTTTCCCGCGCTGCGCCTCGGGTACATGGTGGTGCCACGTGCGTTGTCCGCCAGGCTTGTTCGCATTCGTGAAGGGCTTGACATCTGCCCGCCCGCCCTCTATCAGCTCGCCCTCACCGACTTCCTCCAGCAGGGCCACTTCGCGCGTCACCTCCATCGCATGCGATTCGTCTACAGCACGCGACGGGACGCGCTGATCACCGCAGTTCGCGAGCACGCGGCAGACGTGCTCACGCTTGCGGATGTCAGTGCGGGCACGCACCTCGTGGCGGCGCTCCCCACCGGAGTTGACGACCGTGAGGTGGTCCGGCGCGCAGCCGAACACGGGATGTATCCCAAGGCACTGTCGGCCTGCTATGCCGGCCCCGGGTCTCGCACCGGCCTGCTGCTCGGCTTCGGTGGATCCGATGAATGCGCGCTCACCCGCGGCGTCAGCGTCCTTGCGGAGATCATCCGCGGCCTGCAGCGGACATCCGCAGCCTAGATCAGCCGCACCGTTCTGCGTCCGTCACATCACATCGAGCGGTGGTGCTGCGCTGCCGTGGGCCGCGGTCGCTCCCGTCTGCAAGGACGATGTTGATCGCCAGCTCTCAGCGCTCAATAGATATGCGAGCTCCCAGCGAGAGCGGATCCCGAATTTGCGAAACACGTTCTTCAGGTGACCCCTGACGGTTTCGGCGGTGATGCGGAGCTCTGCCCCAACCTCCACATTGCTCATTCCATCCGCGACCAGCAGGGCGATGCGCTGCTCCTGGCGAGTCAGCGTCGTCAGCGAGATCCGCCCTGGGACACCGGGAGGTGCGACGCGCCTGCTCAGAGCATCAACGTCGTGCCGGAGGGTCCGGAGTTCGTCGTGCATCTTCTCGACCGAGCGACGGAGCACTTCAACGCGGCGTTCGACCGTGGCGACGATGGTGATCAATCGGGAGACTGAATACGCCTCCACGGTCGCCGTGCTGTCGCCTGCCGTGGTCGACCGGCCCTCTGAGCGCCGCGTGCGCGGCTCGCGGGAGACGCCGCGCGCCGGCGTGCGCACATCACGAATCTCATAACCCGTCAGCATTGGCGGCTTGCACTCCAAGGCGTCCAAAGAGGATGCCCGCCGCACGCGCGGCGGGCATCCCTCACCTTTGGGAATTGCTGTCTGATGCGGGTCGTTACGACAGCCAGACCTGGGTGATGTCGTACTGCTCGGTGAAGGGGACGTAGATGGCGTTGTGCAGCCGTGACGAGCGGAACAACGGAGTCAGCTGCGTCTGGAAGGGGATGAACGCCGCGTCCGCCATGACCTTCTCGTCAGCCTGATGCCAGAGGCTCGCCGCCGCCGCCACCGTGGTCGCGGACTCCGCCTCGTTCACCAGCTGATCCACCGCCGCGCTGTCGTACCCGCCCCAGTCAGAGCCCGGGTAGTTGAGCGCGCCGTCGAAGATGTCGGGAAGGGTCGCACGGCCGTTGTTGGGGCCGAACCAGTCGGGAACCCATCCCGGCTCGGTGATGTCCCACTTGCCGGGGGTGAACCCGGTCGAGGTGGGAGTGACATTGATGCCCGAGGAACCGTAGTAGCCGGTCGCGATCGGCACGCCGACCACGGTGACGCCGCACTTCCCGAAGTCTGTCTGCACCACCTGGTACACGGCCGGGTGGTTGCCGCTATTCCGGTAGTAGTCCTTGAGCGTCAAGCCATTGGGGTAGCCGGCCGCCTTCAGGAGCGACTTGCATTTGGCGGGGTTGCCCTCGTTGTTCGCTGTGGGGTAGTCGTTGATCTCCTGGTAGCCCTCGGCGCCTTGCGCGATCACCTGGTTGAGGGGCTGATTGAGGCTCGCCCCACCGTAGATCTTGTTGATCGCCACCTTGTCGATCGCGTACTCCAGCGCCTGGCGAACCTTCACGTTGGCGAGCGCCCCGTCGTTGTTCGGGCTCTTGATGTTGAAGACCAGGTACGGGTTGGTGTTTCCCGGTGCCGGGAAGACACCGAGCTGCGGGTTCCACGAGGGGCTCTCGAGGCCCGCGATATCCTCGGTGGGCACGATCGTGTTCCACTGGAGGTCTGCCGTCCCGGCCGCCAGGTCCTGCTGCACCTCGGTGGCCGCGGCCGCGCCGGCGAGGTCGAGCTTGACATCGATCTCGTTCACGTAGTCGTGCCGGATCGGGTCGGTGCTCTGACTCCACTCGGGGTTGCGGGTGAGGATGATCTCGTGCCCGACGTTGTACGTCGCGATCCTGTATGGGCCGTCGGAGTACAGCACGTTGCCCGGGGTGAGCGGCACGTCCTTCAGGTATTCGACCGGGGCTGCCGAGGTGAACGGCTCCGCAAGGAGGTTGTCGAAGTCCGTCGTCGGCTCGTTGAGCGTGAACACGATGGTGCTCGCGTCAGGGGTCTTGATGCCGGTGACGCTCGTCATGCCGTTGTTGATGAACGTGGCCCGCGCCGAGGCGCTCTCGGCCGGGCTCGAGGTCTCGAACGCGGTGCAGAACGCCTTGAAGCCCACGATCGTCGCGATGTAGTACCCGGGGTTGCCGTTCGGCGCCAGGGTGGGATCGCAGTTGCGCAGGATGCCACGCTGGAAGTCCTGGGACGTCACCGGCCGCGGCGGATTCGTGTTCCACATCATCCCCGGACGCAGCGTGAACGTGTACGTGAGGCCATCGGAGCTGACCGTCGGCAGGCTCGCCGCTGCATCCGGGACGATCGCCTCGGCCTTGGTCAGGTTGGTCGATGCGGGATACGACACCAGCTGGCGTGCGTAGGCACGTTCGAGGGTGGACCCGATCGTCTCGTACTCCCCCTGCGGATCCATGGCGGCCGACAGGTCGGTGCTGCCTTCGATCAGCAGCGTGCCGCCCCTGACGGGGGCGCCTGTGGCGTTGTTGTTCGCCGCCAGCCACGGAACGTTGGCGGTGTTGAAGGTGGCTGGGTTGAAAAGGTTGACCTGGCTTGACGTACCGGCCGACGGTGACGTGGATGCGCTGCCGCACGCCGCGATCGCCATCGCGCCGAACGCGACCACGCTCGCTCGTTTCACGATGCCGGAACGAGCGTTTCCACCGCCTGGGCGAACCATGCTGATGATTTTCATTCGACAAACACTCCTAACTGCCCTCTGCTTCGCTGCGCGCTGACACGGATTGGCACCTCACCATGTTGCTCACCATACGCAGCGTCTCTCTGCGGGCCAACGAAGACTGCGCAGATTCACCCCAATGGGTGATGCACATCCGCGCCGAATCGAGCTTCAGCGGCGGAATCGCTTATGCAGCAGCGTGAAATGGCAGGTCGGAAACTAGAAGAATGGCAAGAGTGGTATGGCGCGACGACCCCAGAATTGGCTATCCATCCACCGCCCCCCGACGCCCTCAGCGCTGAGGCGATGAGGAATCCCTGCCCTCGACGTATCGCCACCGTCCTCGCGGCGCTCCTGCTGCCCAACGCACGCTGCGCCACGTCGGCATATGACGCGGTGCAGCCGCAGGGGATCTCGCGCACGACAGCCAGGATTACCTGAAACGTCTGACCACCGAGAGCCGGCTCGAGGCGATGGTGCGGTCGCGACATCGACGTCTTACGCCTGAGGTTCGGCGACGGTCCGGAGCACCTCGAGGTCGGCGATGGCATCCACGTCCACCGCAAGCGGGTCGGCGGACAGCGTGACCGAGCCGGCGTCCGCGCGCGTCATCAGTCGCAGCGCGACGTCGCGTGAGAGCCGATCGAACGGGTTGTTCAACAACTTCGCGAGGCCACGAAGCGGTTCGAGCTGATCGATCGGGTAGTCGCTTCCGGTCACCACCGGCACGCCGGCATCGAGCAGCGCACTCCACCGGTATGCCATCGGCCAGTCACCGTCCAGGGCGGCGTCCGCATGCTCCTTGTCGTCAACGGCGAATCCAGGCTGGATGCAGGCGACGACGCCCATCGCCCCCATGCGCGCGATCAGGTCAGGGCGCAGCAGCTGCGCGTGCTCGATCCGCGGCGCCGCTGCCCGGCAGTCGTGACCGAACACATGCTCATATGCGTCCAGCACGGCCTCGATCGCGCGGTCTCCGATCGCGTGCGTCGCGATCAGCCACCCCGCATCGGCAAACGGTTCGATCCGGCGCGCGAGATGATCGGCCGGCTCGAAGAGCAATCCGTCGTTGGCCGGTTCATCGTGGAAGCCCGACGACACGGCGCAGGTGCGCGGCCCGAGCCAACCGTCGGCGTAGAACTTGACGCCCACGACGTCGAGCGACGGATCACCGGTGCGCGGCGGCATCCCTCGCTCGGCCATCGCCCGCAGCGACAAGCAGCCGGACTCGAAGCGGCAACGGGCCCCGCTCGCGCAGCGCGAGGAGCGCCTCCCAGTAGGACGGATGCCGAACGCCCGCCTCCCAGACCTCCACCAACCCGACCGACGCCGCTCGGTGCAGCGCAGCGCGCAGGACGCCCTGGAGATCGTCACGTTCGGGCGGCTCGATCGCATCGACCGGAGACTCACCGCGCCGCGCGCATGACTCGTGCAGCGCGCGGATTGCCTCCGTGCTTCCCCAGCTCTCGGCGGTGAGCCCCGCCGCGCGCAGGAGATGCGCATGGTGATCAACGAAGCCCGGACCGGTCCATTCCATCGATCACGCATCGTGGCACAACGATTCGCTCGTCGAACCGGCGCGACGCGCATGCCCGGGCGGGCAGCGCCTCGCCGTCAGCCCTTGCAGGTCCAGGTCACCAGTCCGTTGATGTCGACCTGCGACCTGGCGGACCTCGACATGAGGCCAGATGACGACCGAGGGAAACCCCGGAAAACCCTTGCGCAGAAAAATCATTCCAGCGAGGGATGCCTGCGGACGAAGTTCATTCTGTTGGGGGATGTCGCGCAACGGGTCATGCAGCGCAAGGTCTATTTTCGATGGTGCCCATTACTCATCCTGGCCCTGGTTCGACACGCCGATGAACAGGATGCCGAGTGATGGATTGATCCCGTACATCCCGTTCGATCGGAACGCCTCGGTCCCCTTCTACATCCAGATCTACGACGGCTACCGCGCGGCCATCGTGGCCGGCCGGCTCGCTCCCGGGCAGCGCCTTCCATCGACGCGCACGCTTGCCGACCAGCTGCAGATCTCGCGCTTCCCGGTGCTCAGCGCATTCGAGCAACTCCTGCACGACGGATACCTCGAAGGCAAGGTGGGATCGGGCACATTCGTTCGCGACCGGATACCCGACGAGCTCTCGCGACCCATCACGGTGCGCAAGCCGACCTCGCGGTCCAACGTCCGTCCGGCGCCACTGGCGTCGTTCAAAGCGGGTGCGCTTCCGCACGAGGGGCTCGGACCATTCCGGGTCAGCCTTCCTGCGCTCGACCGCTTCCCGCACGAGACCTTTTCGCGCCTGATCCGCCACCATGCCGGGACGCTCCCCGATGAGCTCCTCGCGTACAGCGATCCCGCCGGATACCTCCCGCTCCGTGAGGCGATCGCGGAGTATCTGCGCACCGCCCGAGCCGTCGACTGCGATCCCGGTCAGGTGCTCATCGTCACCGGGTCGCAGATGGGCCTGCTCATCAGCGCGCTGGCGTTGTCAACCCCGGATTCCTCGGTCTGCATTGAGGAACCGGGGTACTCGGGGACCAAGCAGGCCCTGGGAATCGCGAACGCGAACGTGATCCGGATTCCCGTGGACGATCACGGTATCGACGTCGCCGCCATCAGGCGGCTTGCGACGCCGGTCCGGATGGTGTACGTGACGCCGTCGCATCAGTATCCGCTCGGCGTGTCGCTTGAGATGACCCGCCGCCTCGAGCTGCTCAACTGGGCCGCGCACAACGATGCGTGGATCGTCGAGGACGACTACGACAGCGAGTACCGTTTCTCCAGCCGCCCCCTCGGAGCACTGCAGGGCATGGACGCCCACGGCCGCGTCATCTACGTCGGCACGTTCAGCAAGGTCTTGTTCCCAGCGCTGCGTGTCGGGTACGTCGTGGTCCCACATGAGCTGGTCGCGCGATTCGCGCGGATCCGCGAGAGTCTCGACATCTTCTCGCCGCTCCTGTACCAGCTGGTGCTCACCGACTTCCTCGAGGAAGGCCACTTCGCGCGCCACCTCATTCGCATGCGCTCGGTGTACCTCGCACGGAGGAATGCGCTGATCACTGCGATCCGCGATCACGCCGCCGACCTGCTCACGCTCGGCAACACCGACGCCGGCCTCTGCCTCGTCGCCTACCTTCCCAACGACATCGACGATCGCGACGTGGTTCGTCGCGCGGCGCGCCAGGGCCTGTACCCGCAACCGCTCTCGCCCTGCTACAGCGGCGGCGACGTGCGCAACGGGCTGATCCTCGGTTTCGGTGGCTCGGACGAGTACGCGCTGACGAGCGCGGTCCGCGAGCTTGCCGAGGTGATCCGCCTCAAGTCCGCGGCCTGAAGGATCAGCGCTAGGCGGTCACCTGGATCTTGGTGCGCACCTGCTCGGAGAAGTGGCAGGCGGCGAGGTGGCCGTCGGCCTTGAGCTCGAGCTGGGGCTCCACGTCGGCGCAGATCCCGGGCACCTGCGCGATCGGGCAGCGGGTGTGGAAGCGGCACCCCGACGGGGGGTGCAGCGGCGAGGGGATCTCCCCGGACAGCTCCACCAAACGCCGCTTCGATTCGATGCGCGGGTCCGGCACCGGGATCGAGGAGAGCAGCGCTCGCGTGTAGGGGTGCTCCTGGGAGTGGTAGAGGTCCTCGGCCGGGGCCACCTCGCAGATCCGCCCCAGGTACATCACCATCACCCGGTTGCTGATGTGGCGCACCACCGAGAGGTCGTGGGCGATGAACAGGTAGGTGAGGTGGAACTCGCGCTGCAGGTCCTCGAGCAGGTTGATGATCTGCGCCTGGATGGAGACGTCGAGCGCCGAGACCGGCTCGTCGCAGATGATCACCTTGGGGTTGAGCGCCAGGGCGCGGGCGATGCCGATGCGCTGGCGCTGCCCGCCGCTGAACTCGTGGGGATAGCGGTTGTTGAAGTAGGGGTTGAGGCCGACGGTGCGGAGCAGCTCCTGGACCCGGGCGTCCTTGGCCTTGCCGCTCATCACCTTGAAGTTGACCAGTGGCTCGGCGATGATGTCGCCCACGGTCATGCGCGGATCCAGGGACGCGTAGGGGTCCTGGAAGATCATCTGCAGCTGCTTGCGCTGCTGGCGCAGCTTCTCCCCGCGCAGCTTGGTGATGTCGACGCCGTCGAGGATGACCTCGCCGGCGGTCACCGGGATGAGCTGGGTGATCAGCCGGCCGAGGGTCGACTTGCCGCACCCGGACTCGCCGACCAGGCCGACGGTCTCGCCGGGAAGGATGTCGAAGCTGACGCCGTCGACAGCCTTCACCGACGCCCCCACACCGGCGCTGAAGTACTTGACGACGTTGACGACGCGCAGCAGCGGCTCCACCGACGGCAGCACGGTCGGGCGGGCGAGCACCTGCATGTCGGTCATGTGCCGGTCTCCGCGATCAACTCGGGCTCCCGCGTCACGGGCGTCCGCCCCTTGGGATGCACGCCACTGGCGGCGCCCGGGCTCGTGTCACGGATGCCGGCCGCGCCCATCTCCTCATACGCACGCCCCATCGTCACCCAGCATGCCGCGCGCCGCGATGGGGCGACGTTCTCGATGGGCGGCGATTCCGAGAAGCAGCGTTCGATGCGGAAGGGGCAGCGAGGGTTGAACTTGCAGCCGGCGGGAAGATCGATGAGGTCCGGCGGCAATCCCTCGATGGAGAGGAGGCGGTCGTGTTTGCGCGAGTCGATGCGTGGCACCGAGCGCAGCAGCGACCACGTGTACGGATGCTGCGGAGATTCGAAGATCTGCTCGACGGTGCCCTCCTCGACGATCTCACCCGCGTACATGACGAGCACGCGCTTGCACAGCCCCGCAACCACGCCGAGGTTGTGCGTGATCAGCACGATGGCCGCCCCCGTCTGCTCGTTGAGGTCGCGCAGCAGCTCGAGGATCTGCGCCTGCACGGTGACGTCGAGCGCGGTGGTGGGCTCATCCGCGATGAGCAGGTCGGGGCGATTGGACAGCCCCATCGCGATCATCGCGCGCTGGCGCATCCCGCCACTGAACTGATGCGGATAGTCCTTGATCCGCCGCTCCGGGTCGGAGACCCGAACCTGCTTGAGCAGGTCGATCCCGCGCTGTTCCACCGCGTTCGCCGCGATCTTGTCGTGCGCGTACATCGCCTCGTCGATCTGATACCCCACGCGCAGCACCGGGTTCAGCGAGCTGAGCGGATCCTGGAAGATCATCGCGATGTCGCGGCCGCGGATGTTGCGCAGCTCCTCCCTGGTGAGCTTGAGCAGGTCCCGTCCCTTGAACAGGATCTCGCCCTTGACCACCCTGCCCGGACGTTGCACCAGTCCGAGCACCGACATCGCGGTGACGCTCTTCCCGCAGCCCGAACTCGCCGACGATGCCGAGCGTCTCGCCGGGCGCGATCGTGAAGCTGACGTCGCGCACCGCCTTGACCTCGCCATCGTCGGTGAAGAAATGCGTGCTGAGGTTGCGCACCTCGAGGATCGGGTCGTTCACGTGTCGAGGCACATGTCGCGGATGTCGTATCGCACGGCCGTTGTCATCGCCGCTGTCGTGGATCGAGCGCGTCGCGCAGACCGTCACCGAGGAAGTTGAACGCGAGCAGCGTGATGGAGAGCGCGACCGCGGGCCACAGCATCATGTACGGCTCAAGCGGCAGCGCCTGGTACCCCTCCGACGCGATCGATCCCCACGAGGCGATCGGTTCCGGGACGCCCAGACCGAGGTAGCTCAGGAAGGCTTCCGTGAGGATGGCCGCGGGGATCACGAAGGTCGCCTGCACGATGATCGGACCCAGCGCGTTGGGCAGGATGTGGCCGAAGAGGATCTTGCCGGACTTGGCGCCGCTGGCACGCGCCGCCTCGATGAACTCCCGCTCGCGAAGGCCGAATGCCTGACCGCGCACCAGACGGGCCATGTCCATCCAGACGGTCGCGGAGATCGCGATCATGATGTTGAGCAATCCTCGTCCCAGCACGAGGTACAGGACGATGGCGACGAGAATCCCGGGGATGCCGTAGAAGATGTTGATGAACAGGCTGATCGCGCTGTCGACCCATCCTCGGAAATATCCCGCGACAAGACCGACCACGACGCCGACGGTGAGCACGATGGCTGCCGTGCCGACACCGACGAGCAGGGAGACCTGCGCCCCCTGCATCATCCGGCTCAGCAGGTCACGGCCGAGGTCGTCGGTGCCGAGCAGATGGCCCGCGGACGGCGGCAGGTAGGTGAGCGTGTTGGGGAGGATGGTCGCCGGGTTGTACGGCGTCCAGAGGACAGCGATCATCGCGATGACGAGCAGCACGCTGAGATAGATCAATGACGCGAGCGCGAGCCGGTTGCGCCTGAGGCGGCGGAACCCGTCGCGCCACAGCCCGACCTGCGCCCGGGCGACGGTCCCACCGGCGTACTCCTCGAGAACAGGAGCGGCGACGGCGGCCATCAGTACCGGATCCTCGGGTCGACGACCGTGTACAGCAGGTCGACGAGGAGATTCGCGATGCCGATGAGCAACGCGTACACGGTGAACACCGCCACCGTGATGTTGTAGTCGGCTGCCGTGATGCTCTCCACGAACTCCTTGCCCAGACCGGGAATACCGAAGATCGTCTCGATGATGACGCTCCCCGTGATGATGCTGATGACCAGCGGACCGAGGATGCTGATCACAGGAATGAGGGCGTTCCGAAATGCGTGACGAATCGTGACGACGCGCGTCCTCAGTCCCTTCGCCTTCGCCGTGCGGATGTAATCCTGCTGGAGGACCTCGAGCATCGCGGCGCGCGTGATCCTCGTCACCTGCCCTGACGTGTAGAAGCCGAGGATCACCGCCGGCAGCGACAGCTCGACGAGCGTCCCGTACGTGCCCGTCCAGATGGCGGGATACGAGATGACGCCACCGGTGAGCGTGGGGAGGAAGTAGCTGAAGATGAGCACGCCGAGCCCGGCGAGCACGAAGCTCGGCACGCTGTACCCGATGACCGCGATCGAGGTGAGCGTGTAGTCGACCCAGGTGTTCTGGCGCATCGCCGCGATGACACCGAAGGTGGTGCCGAGTCCGATCGTGATGAGCAGCGCGGTGCCGCCGAGCTCGGCGCTGACACTCAGCTCACGCATCACGAGCGGTGTGATCGGCAACCCACGGATCTGGAATGACACGCCCAGGTCGCCGTGGATGGCGCTCGTGAGGAAGCTCCAGTACTGCACCAGGATCGGCCGGTCGAGGCCGTATTCGTGGAGCAACAGCTGCAGCGCCTTGCCGTGCACGCGCTGGCTCTCGAAGGCACTCCCCGGCAGGCTGTGCACAGTGATGAAGACGAAGAACGACACCGCGACCAGCGTGAAGGCGATCAGCACCACCCGCTGGGCGATGTACAGCAACGTGCCCCTGCTCAGCATTTCGACTCAGAGACCTCCCGATCGACGTCGGGGCGCCCGGCTCGCGTGCCGGGCGCCCCTTGATTCACGTGTGGTTGCGCTCTCCTAGTGAGCGAGGATCTTGATCTCGTCCCAGTAGTGGTCGAAGGCGGTGTTCGAACCGGCTCCCTTCACATACGGCTGGATGAGGAAGTTGCCCACCGAGTAGTAGAGCGGGATGTAGACGTCGTCGTTCTGGAGGATCTGTGCCAGCTGGTTGTAGAGCGACAGCGCCTGGCTGATGGGCTCCTGGTCAGCCTTGGTCAGCGTGCTGTCGTAGGTGGGGTCGTCGAACCCGCTGGTGTTGGCGCCCTCGGAGGTCGCGATCGCGCCCCAGAGGTTGTCGTACCAGTCCTGCGGGTGGTTGTAGTCGAACTGCCAGCCGTCGCGTGACATCTCGTACTTCCCGGAGAGCCGGTTGCTGATGAAGATCGACGCGTCGGAGACCGAGTTGAGGTTGACGTGCACCCCAAGGTTGGTCTGCCACTCGTTCTGCAGGTAGTCCGCGACGCTCTCGTTCAGGCTCCCCGCGTTGTACGAGTACGTGAGGTTCTTGGTCAGTGAGCCCGAGGGGTCGTACTGCTGCAGCAGCTGCTTTGCCTGTGCCGGGTCGTACTTGGCGAGCGGGTCGCTGCCCGGGCCGCCGTTGCCGATCAGGCCGGTCGTGATGAGACCACCGGTCGCCGCCGTGCAGATGAGGTTGTGGCAGACCGTCGTTGCCAGTCCCTGCTTGCTCACCGCGAGGTCGAAGGCGAGACGAAGCCCCTTTGCGGTGGCGGACTCACCGACGAACGGTCCACCGGTGGAGGGGTAGCCGATGTTGAAGCTCAGCCAGGTGGTGCGGCCCTTGGGCTGCACGAGCAGGTCCGGCTTCTCCCTCGAGTTGGCCTGGACGGCAAGGATGTTCGCGAGCGGGATGTTCGAACTGTTGCCGCCGTAGCCGATGATGTCGTAGCCCTTCTGGAAGAAGGCGTCCACGGTGGTCGGCGCCGTCGACGGGTCCTTGATGTCGATGTTGATCGTGTCAAGGGTCGGCTTCGGGGAACCCCACCAGTTCGGCACCTTGGTGAAGGTGATCGACTGCTTCGGGACCCATGCGGTGAGCTTGTACGCGCCGGTGCCGATGAGGTTGGCCGGGGTCTGCCACCAGTTCACGGGGTCGACGCCGGGGGCGTTGATGACCTTCTCATCGACGATCGCGCCGACGGTCCCCTCGAGGGTCCACGCGGTGAGGCACCACCCGCAGGCGTTGCTGAGCTTGACCTGCACCGTCTCGCCGTTGGGGCCGTCGGGTGCGGTGAGCCCGTTCATCTCGAACGCGGGGTTGTTGGCCGCGAGCTGCTTCTCGATGTTGGCCTGGAAGCTCGTCGGGGTGCCCGATGTCGGCGGCGCGCCGGCGGCGGTCTGGACCGCGGAGAAGCCCTGGATCGCGCCGAGGATCGATGCGTATGCGCCGTGCAACGCCGCGCCACGGTTCCACGAGTACAGCACGTCCTTGGCGGTGACCGGGTCGCCGTTGGAGAACTTGGCGGCCGGATTCAGGTGGATCGTGTACGTCAGCCCGTCAGCGGAGATCCCGCCGTTCGCCTCGCTCGGCACAACGCTCGCGACGTCCGGAACGATGTTGAGCTTGTCGTCGAACCGCCAGAGATTGTCGAACACGTTCTGCATGAGCTCGGAATCGACCTCGGCATCCATCTCACCCGGATCCCACGTCCCCGGATCCTGGAAAACGGGGAAGTGCAGGACCTGTGAGGTCGCAAGGGTATTCGAGTTGTTGCCGCTGCCCGAGGAGGTGCTCCCGCACGCCGCCACTGCCAGCAGCCCGGCAACTCCGAGCACCGCGGTGGGAAGCATCTTGCTCCGCCACCAGTGATCCAATGTCATAGCGTCTCCTCGCGAACCATGGGCGTTTGATGTGTCGACGAACGTTAGGGAGCGCCCATAAGCTCCACGAGTCAGATGCGGCAAATTCATTCCAGCGGGTGATGCACGGAGCGACCCTCACCGATACATCGAGAGACAGATCCTGCAGGACGCAACGTGAAATGGCATGGCTGCCAAGGGCAAAGTGGTTGACCAGTGGTAAGGCCGGGTCACGTGCGAATGGCGATTACGTTTTCACGCCGCATGCGTCAATGTGGATGCGCTTGGTCGCTGGGAGCTTTTGCCGGACCCAAGAGTGACGGGCCTCCCTCGTCTGCCCACGGCCAAGCGTTTCCCTCCTGCCGTACCGACGACCGGAGTTTCGACACCATCTCGCGTGCCGCCGATGAGGAGACTCTGCACACCGCCGCGATCACGTCGACGAAGTCATCGAGCGCGGCCCGCCGTTCGCGGGCATCACCGAGCCGCCGGCGCGCACGCAGCGCCAGCGGCGCGGTGCCGAACGCATCGAGCACCGAGCGATTGAACTGCCGCACGCTGCCGAATCCCGATGCGAACGCGACCTCCGTGACCGAGAGCTCGGTCCCGTCGAGCAGCCGTCGCGCGAGGTGTGCTCGGATGGAACGCGCGAGCTGGTCCGGTGTCATCCCGATGTTGATTCGGAAGATGCGTCGAAGCTGCCGCGGCGAGACACCGAGGCTCCGCGCGAGCCCCTCCTCGTTTTGACGGTTCAAGGCGCCATCGAGGATGCTGTCGATCCCGCGACGGAGCACATCGGCGTCGGCGGTTCTGGTGGTGTGCTGCGTACCTGGATCGGAGCTGCTCACAGCCGCGAGCGCATGTCCGGATCCGGCGAGACGTCGGTGTTGACCATCGCCGACGATTCGTGTCGATGGCCGTTCTCAACGACCGAGATGTGAGTCTCTCGCCGATTGTCGAGTTGCGCCAGTACATCCTGCATCCCGGCAAGCGCGACGTCCTCATCGATCTCTTCGATCGCGAGTTCGTCGAAACGCAGGAGGCACTCGGCCTGCAGGTGATCGGCCAGTTCCGCGACCTCGATGACGCGGATCGATTCGTGTGGCTGCGCGGATTCCGCGACATGGAGCGCCGCGCCGAAGGCCTTCAGGCCTTCTACGACGGGCCCGTGTGGAGGGAGCACCGCGCAGTTGCGAACGCCACGATGATCGATTCGGACAATGTGCTGTTGCTCCGGCCGGTGCGGCCGGCATCCGGCTTCTCGCCCGATCAGGTGAGACCCGCGCAGGCAGGCGCGGACGGGCGTGACGGTATGGTGGTGGCGGCCGTCCACCACTTCGCGGGCGGCACGACGGATGCGGTTGTCGACTTCGTCGAAGGTGCGCTCCGACCCGCGCTCCTCGCGCTCGGCGCGAACCTGCTGGGGTACTTCGTGACCGAGGACACTCCGAACAACTTTCCTCGCCTCCCGGTTCGTGAGGACGCGGAGGTCTTCGTGTGGTTCGCGGGATTCGCCGACGTCGCTGCGGCGGACCGCGGGGTGCGGGGAGATGGCGGGTTGCGCGGCTCGATTCCCACGCCGCCCGCGGCAGACGCACCGTTGCAGGTGCTGCGCCTGCTCCCGACGTCGCGGTCGGCGTTGACCGGATCCTCGAGAGCATGCGCGACGCTTCCTGATTGAAGCGACCGTGGGCCACGACGCCGCCACGATCGACGCCGAAACGCGCCGGAAGATGCCCGCCACGCGCGCGGCGGGCATCTCCGCTGGCGCGACCAGCTGGGGAGTGACTTTTACGAGAGCGGCCTCCGTTGGGAAGACCATAGCCACCGCACGTGCCGGCCACGTCGCCCGCGGCGAAGAATCACCCTGTCGAGTGATGCCTGCGTGGCCGCATCGACGGCGGCCCGACCACTACGCGCGCCCGGCGCCGGGAAATGGCTCGGTTCGCTGTCGCGAAGTGGCATGCGAATGGTAAGTCATCCGGTGCATCGCCAGGTCACCGAGCCCGACTCCTCGGCGCTGTTGAACGTGTCCAGCATCCCGGTGAAGCTCATCGAACCCCACCCTTGGTCGGACACCGTGATCACCGTGGTCGCCGACGTGCCCGGAAGGAACGATGCATTGTCCGCCGTCAACTCCGAGACGAGCGCGGAGTCCCCGGTGTACTTTCCGGGACCGTGGTAGCCGCTGGATGGCTTGGCGCTCGGGACACCCGCTGTGAACGCGACCGCGTGTCCACTCACCGTTGCGGCGTTGTTCGGCGTCGGCACCACCCACAGCGTCGTCGCCGGGTCGATCCCTCGCGCATACGTGTTGCACGTCTCGTGGCGCGCCGTGATGGTGTCGGTGAACGACCCTTTCACCGAAACCTCGCCGGTCAGGGTGACGTTGCCTGTGAAGACGCCGTACGCCGAACCCGAGGAAGCCGCGTCGGATGCACCGTTCCCGCCGGCGCATCCGCTGGCGGCCACCGCGACTGCGGCGAGCACCCCGATCGTCGAAGCCCGGCGCAGCGCAGTCATGCTCGGCCCCCGGATGATCCAGGTCAACGGACTCTCTTCGTTCTTCGATTCATCCTGGATGCGCGCGTTGCGCGCTCCTCGAACCGTAACACGCTAAACCCATGTATCGCCATTACCGCTCCTCCCGGAGCGCCCGGGCAGCGATTACGGAATCGCCACCGCCCGCCCGGTCACACGGATCGCCGAGCTCTCGGCGCTGATGTCGACGATGAGCTCGCTCGGCCGGCCCATGTCCTCCCCCTGCGCGATGGTGATACGCGCCGGCACGCTCACCAGGTCGAGGGTGCGCAGATACGCGCCCAGCGCTGCCGCGGCTGCGCCGGTCGCCGGGTCCTCGACGACACCACCGACCGGGAACGGATTGCGTGCGTGGAACCGGCGTTCCGACTCGCGCCAGACGAGATCGACGGTGGTGAGATCGTGCGCGATCATGAGCCGTTTCAAGGCCTCGAACTCGTAGTCGAGATCCGCGAGGCGGCCACGGGTTGCCGCTCCGAGGATCAGGTGTCGCACGCCCGCATACGCGATGTGCGGTGGCAGCAACGGATCGAGTTCGTCCTCCGTCCAGTGCAGCGCGGCGAGGGCCTCGACGACGTCGTCATGCGAGACGTCCGCCACGTACGGTTCGACGCTCGTGAGCGTCGCGGCCATCCGCCCGTCCTCCAGGGCCGCTGTCTCGACAGGGACCTCACCGGACGGCGTGTGAAAGACGAGCGCGCCCGGACCGTCGCGCTCGGCAAGGGCAACGCCGGAGGCGATCGTCGCGTGGCCGCAGAACGGCACCTCGATCGTGGGGCTGAAATACCGAACATCGAACGCCCGCGCATTGCCCGGCTCCGAGTCACGCGGCCAGAGGAACGCGGTCTCCGAGTACCCCACCTCCGCGGCGATCGCGAGCATCCGCTCCGCCGTGAGATCGCCCGCGTCGAGCACCACGCCGGCCGGGTTGCCGCCATCCGGCGTTCTCGTGAACGCGGCGTAGCGGAGCACCGCCGGTTCCGCTGCCCGATCAGCGTGCATCGAGTGCTCCCGAGGGCGCGACCTCACAGCCGCTCATCGAGGACCGTTGTGAAGTGAAAGGAGGTGATGCGCATGCCCTTGTGGAAGTACAGACGGTGCGCAGCCTGCCGGTCGGCGGCGAGCCCGGAGTCGAGGTGAAACTCGTCACAGCGCAGACGGATCGCCTCCGCGATCATCCAGTCGAGCAGCGCGCTCGCGTGGCCCTGTCCTCGAAACGCCGCGCGGGTCGAGAGGTCGTCGCAGTAGATGGCGCGTCGCCAGTGCAGGTGATGCGCCAGGCGAAACCCCGCCACCGCCACTGCTTCGGACTCGCCATCGACGAAGGCCGCGACGAGGCGGTATCCCTCGGGCCGTTGCACGGTGTCGATGTACTCCGTGAAGGCGGCAGCCGTTCCGACGCGAGGACGCAGCTCCAGCATCGCGGCATGGGCGAGCGACGTCTCGTTTGGTTCAAGCTCGCGGATCATGTATGGCACTTCACGTCGGCGAGGGTCGCTGCCCGGTCGCAGCCAGTGTGCATGGTAGCCTCCAAAAACTCCACGTGTCCGCTTCCAGGATGGGCATCGCCGTGACCACGGCACCGGCGCAGGAGCGCACCGCCACCGCCACCTCGAACGTGCCGCCGCGCGAGCGGCGCATCGCCATCATGGCGACGATTGTCACGGTTGTCCTCTGGGCCTCGGCGTTCGTCGGAATCCGCGCCGCTGGGCGGGTGCTGGCGCCCGGTTCGCTGTCGCTCGCCCGCCTCGTCGTCGGCAGCCTCGTGCTCGGGGCTTTCGTTCTCATCCGGCGGGATCCCCTCCCGCGCCGGCGTGACGTGATCGGCCTGCTCGCCTGCGGGTTGCTGTGGTTTGGCGCATACAACCTGCTGCTCAACCAGGGCGAGCGCCTCGTCGACGCCGGCACCGCCGCCATGCTCGTCGGCATCGGGCCCGTGATCGTCGCCGTGCTCAGTGGGATGCTGCTCGGCGAAGGGTTTCCGCGCCGTCTCATGATCGGCTCCGCCGTCGCGCTCACCGGCACCATTGTGATCGGCGTCGCCACGTCGACCCACGGGCTGCAGTCCGGTCTCGGCGCGCTCCTCTGCATCGTCGCCGCCGCGGCGTACGCGGGTGGCGTCACCGCCGAGAAGCCGCTGCTGAACCACAACTCGGCCTTCACCATCACCTGGCTCGCCTGCACCATCGGCGCGGTCGCGTGCCTGCCGTTCGCGCCGCAGCTGATCCACGAGGTCGCCCGAGCGGATGCCGGCAGCATCGCCTGGGCCGTCTACCTCGGTGTGTTCCCCACCGCGATCGGGTTCAGCTGCTGGGCGTACGCCCTCGCCCGCACGAGCGCCGGACGCATGGGTGCGACGACCTACGCGGTCCCGCCCATCGCCATCCTCCTCGGCTGGTTGTTCCTCGGCGACGTGCCGCCCGTGCTCGCGTTCGTCGGCGGCGTCCTCTGCCTGGGCGGCGTCGCCGTCACGCGAGGAGTGCGGCTGCCGGCCAGAGTCGCGCCGCGGCGCCGTGCGCGAGGTGCGCCGCCCTCCGGGTGACCGGACTGCCTCAGCGAGCGCCGATGTGAAGGACGATCTTCCCCGTGACGCGCCGCTCGAGCAGGTCATGCGCCAGCTCGCCGGCGCGTGACCAGTCCGCCTCGACGTCGACGTGCGGTCGCAGTGTCCCGGCGGCGATGAGCGCGCACAGCGCGCTGAGATCCGACACGGCACTCTCGGTGTAACGCAGCTCGTCGAAGAGCAGCATCGAGCGCAGCGTCGCGCCCAGGTGCGCGCCGAACCATCGCGGCCCCAGGGTTGCCGGTTCCAGCAGCGTCGATGCGTACGAGACGACGATCCCGTGCGGCGCCACGACGTCGAGGCACTTGGTGAGCACCTCCCCGCCGACGCCTTCGAGGATGTGGTCGTAGGGGCCGCTCGCCTCGTTGATGTCGCGGAGGACGTGATGGCATGCGGCTGCGGCTCCGGCATCCGCGTCGGGGTTGCGGATCAATCCCGTGACGTTCATCTGCGCGGAGCGCGCCAGCTGGACCGCGAGATGGCCGACGCCGCCGGACGCGCCGGTGACGAGCACGCGCTTGCCCACCGGGAAACCGCCGAGAGCAAGCGCACGGTATGCGGTCATCCCCGCCACCGGGAGGCACGCTGCGTCGACCTGTGACACCCCCTCGGGAACCGGCGCGATGTAGTCCACCGGCACCGCCACGCGCTCGGCCCACGCGCCGCCGTTGACGAGTCCGACCACGGTCGATCCGACCGCCGGTCCGGTGCCGCGCGCCGCCTCCTGCTCGACGACGCCGACGATGTCCCAGCCGGGCCGCTGGCCGGCGGGCCCGTTGCCGATGCGCGATATCTCGCCGCGGTTCAGGCTCGTCGTCGTGACTCGGACCACCGCCTCATTCGCGGCCGGCTCCGGGTCGGGAACCTCGATGAGGCTGAGGAGGTCGGCGTTTCCAGTCGTGGCGAGTGCGAGCATCGGTGATCTCCGGCGCGGTGTCTCGTGTGCAACTGCGCGGGTGGCCGCTGTGTGCGGTACCCGCGCTCGTCTAGAGTTTGCGCGTGATCGGGGACAGCGTCGAGGTCGTCATCGACACCGGGACCGGCAGCGCACGGACCTTCGAGATCTCGGCGACGCGGGCCGGGCGGCGCGTCGAGGTGAGCACCACTCGCGGCATGGTCGAGGTGGCCGAGCTGACCCGGACCGGGCAGCCGGTGCGCGTGGGGCGGTTCATGGCCGCACGCGTCATCGCGATCGTCGAGCACCCTGCCGCCGACACGGTGGAGGTGCCGGTGCGCCGCCGGAGCGCGCGGGTCGAGCAGGAGGAAACCCTCCTCTGAGGCGCACGCCGGCGGCGGCCGGGGAAGGGACTCGCGACGTGAGGCGGGGCCCGCGCACGGTGAACGACATGTACACGAGGCTCGGCTATAGAGTGATAGTCTTCATATCATGATGGACGACCCCGCGAGAGCGACCACAGCCCGCGTCACCGACCACATCCGGCTTGATCACGACTGGTTCCGCCGTCAGTTCGCTGCGGTCAACGACGCCCGCGACAACGTGCTGGCGCTCTCCGTGCTCTGGGAGGAGCTGAGCGCTCGCCTCGAGGTGCACGCCGCCGCTGAGGAGGCGCTCTTCTACCCACGACTCCTCAAGGACGACGCCGGTGCGGCCGACGACACCACCGACGCGATCCGCGATCACAACGACATCCGCGACGCGATCCGGGACGCGGGACGGCAGGAGATCGGCGACGTCCGATGGTGGGCCGGGGTGGCCGCCGCCCGCAACGCGAACGACGAGCATATGCAGGAGGAAGAGGAGGGTCCGCTCCGTGAGTTCGACGATGTCGCCTCCCCGGCCGAGCAGGCGGCGCTGGCCGCCGCGTTCTCAGCCTTCGAGCAGAGTCACGCCGGCGGACGCGGGATCAGCGGCGAGGATCAGGACCCCTCGCGATACGTCGCCGAGCACCTGACGTAGATCGAGATCTCGAGGCTACGCGACGGGCAGCGTGATGGTGAAGGTGCTGCCCTCGCCCGCCTGCGACGCGACCACGATGTCGCCGCCGTGCAGTCGCGCCGTCTCCCGTGCGAGATAGAGCCCGAGTCCCGTGCCACGGATGTGGCTCGTCTCAGGAGTCACCAGCCTGCCGAAGCGGGTGAACAGAAACGGCACCTGTTCCGCGCTGATACCGATGCCATGGTCCTGCACCATGACCTCCGCGACGCGCCCGTCGCAGGTGACTCGGATCGCGATATCACCGCCGCGCGGTGAGTACTTGATCGCGTTGTCGAGGAGATTGGTGAGCATCGTCGTGAGCCGGCGGCGGTCGGCGACGACGGCGATCGTCGTGCCCGTCGCCTGAAGGTCGACGCTGTGATCCGTACCCAGCAGCGGTCGCATCGCGGCAACCGCGTCGCTGATCACCTCCTCGAGGTCGATGGGCGTCAGCGAGAGGTCGAGGCCCATCGTCTCGAGACGTGCCGTTTCGAGCATTTCAGAGATGAGCCGGGCCATCTCCTCGGACTTCTCGCCGATGCGCTCGAGCGCGACCTCGCGCTCCTCGGCCGTGAGCGCGACCTCGCTCAGCAGCGAGGCATACCCGCGGATGATCCCCAGCGGGCTGCGCAGCTCATGGGCGGCGATGTTGAGGAACTCGCTCTTCATCTTCTCGAGGCTGCGGCTCCGCTCGGCTTCCTCGGTGAGATCGCTCACGGCCGCGTCGTGACGCAGTCCGGCGCCGATGAGATTCGCGAGGGTCACCAGCTGCGCGATGTGCCGGTCGTCGAAGTCGTCGGAGCCGCCCTCGACCTCGAGCACGCCGACCACGAGACCGTCGGTATGCACCGGTATCGCTGCGATTGCAACCGCTGGGGCCGTCGCAAGCGATTGCCCGGTTCGTCCAGGTGCGCTGTCCACGACGATCACATCACCTTCCAGCGCCTGCTTGACGTGGGGATGGTCCGAAACCGCAGCGGGCCCGCGGCCCTCCGCATCACCTCCGGACGACGTGGCGATGCACGTCACGGCACCGGACTGCACGAGATAGATCGCCGCATGTCGCGCTGGTGCTGCCGCGTGCCCCATCTGTGCAGCAAGGCTCGCGGCCTCATCGTAGAAACCCGCCGGCTGTGTGTTGATCGGCGCGAAACCTCGAGCGCCTCGCGCCCTGTTCGGCCGGCTCGCCGCCGAGATGTTGAAGCCGGCGGCAGCGGAAGGTCTGGTTACCGAGCGCTCCGAACCTTGCTCGGGATCGCTCGTGCCCCGGAGCTCGTCTGCCGCGCGCTCCATCGCAACGCCCGACTGCTCAGGTGGACGGCAGCGCGCGCGGGCCGGCCGCTCGCTCGACGCTTTCGGACAGCTGCGCCGGTGTGGTGTCGGCTTTCACGAGGAACTCGAGCGCGCCCAGCTTCAATCCTCGCTCCCGCAACTCGGGCTCCCCGTAGTTGGTGAGGATGATCACGGGTATGTGTCTCGTGACGGCGTCAGCGCGGAGGCGCTCGAGGACCTCGAACCCGTCGAGGCCTGGGAGGCGGAGGTCAAGGTAGATGAAGTCGGGCGCCTCATCGACAGCCTTGCGGAGGCCGTCCTGACCGTCACGACCGATGACCACCGAGTAGCCGTCGGCGACGAGCCGCAGGCGATACATCTCGGCCGCCGCGTCGTCGTCCTCGATCAACAGGACCTTGACGTCATCGTCCACGAACTGGTCCTCCGTCGCAGGTCGGAATGCGAAGCCGGGAGGCAAAAGACCTGGACCGGTCTCGCCCTCCCGCTGAGGCATTCTAACGCCGTCTGTGTACGGTGGCAGGCAGACGACGGAGGCCATCGCGACAGCGGTGGGTTCAGTGCAGGACGATGCCGATCCCGAAGGCGATCGTCCAGATCGCGGCGACAGCGAGGGCGAGCCGGGCGGCGAGAGTCCGAAGCTGGAGGCGCCGGCGACGCCGGAACGAACGCGGTGGTGCGCCGACGAGGAGCGCAATGCCTTGGTCTTGCCGGCGGGAGGGGTATAGATCCGACATTGCGAATATGATAGCATCACTGTATCGTCAACTGATATCGCGCTGTCAGGAGCCGCCGCCGGCTGCTCGACGCTGAGCGTCATCGGAGGAGATCGACCATGTCGCTGACATCCGACGTGTTGGGACCATATCCAGGCCGGATCGAACAGCGCATGGCCACGACCGGTTTCGAGACGGACATGTCCGCGCCACGCACCGACGGCGAGGCTGATCCACAGGTCACCTCGCCTGCCACAGTTGTCCCGGTGCGGCCGGAGCGCCCCCGGCCTCCGATCCGTCCGGACCTTCTGCCGGTCTGGCCTGTCGAACTCGTCTGGCGGTGCGAATCGTGCGGATACCTCAGGCAGAGCACCCACCGCCCCGATTTCTGTCCGGCCTGCGGAGCGGGGCCGGGCCTCCTCGTCGGGCGCACGAGTATCGAGTGGCGCCGGATCTTCAGGCAGGAGATGCTCGATCAGAACAAACAGGGGGGTTGACGGTCTCCCTCGCGGTCAGGATTCGGTTCGCCAGGCCACCGGCATCGAAGCCGTCCCAATCGTTGCCGTTGCTCGTTCAAGGCGCTCCCGAGCCTATAGAATCACTGTCATGAAACAGGACGCCATGGAGGTGGCACGCTCGTTGCGGGACACCCCTGCCGGCGTCGCCGCTGCACGAGGCGCCGCCCATGCCTGTTGAGCCGATTGCGCCGACATCGGCGCGCATGCTCGACCTCGACAAGCCGCTCTACACCATCAGCGTCGCCGCCGAGATTCTCGCCAGCCATCCCCGCACCCTGATGATGTACGAGGCCATGGGCCTCGGCGTCCCCGAGCGCACCGCCACCAACCGCCGTCGCTACTCCCAGCGCGACATCCTCACGCTGGGAGCCATCCAACGTCTCACCCGCCAGCACGGCCTCAACATCGCCGGCGCGCGCTACGTCATCAAATGCCTCCAGCTCCTCGACGCTCACGGCATCCCCAGGCCTCCCGAGCTCGCCGGCATCGATATCGAGCACGTCCGGCTCTAACGCCCCGGCAGGCGCCATGACCAACCTTGCGCACACCGTCGAGGTCGATCTCGTCTCCCGCGGTGACGCTCACCAGATCATGGGGCGCCTCGTGAGGTTTGCGGTGGAGAACCTTGATGCCGATCGGTGCACGCTGACGAGCCTCGATCAGCACGTGCTGCGCGTCGAAGCAAGCTACGAGCGCGGCGGCGAGCCCGACTTCGTCGGGCACGAGTACGAGATGACCTGGCTCGAGCGGCAACCGATGCTCCTCCAAGCGGTGACGACCGGCGCGATCGTCACCGGAGGCGGCTTCGACCCGGCCGCGGATCCTGCGCTCAGACCGGCGCTCGTCGATGTGCAGCACACCGCGATCGTGCCGCTCTCCATCGGAGAGACTGTCGGAGCCGTCCTCATCCTCAGCAGGAAGACCGACCGGCCGTTTGCCGCGACGGAGCTGGAGGGGTTGCAGCAGCTCGGCCTGCTCGCCGTGCTCGCGCTCCGCAATGCACGCCTCGTCGACGACCTCCGCACCTCGCAGGATCGCGGGCTGGACTCGCTGACCCTCATGTCGGGCCATGTCGCCTCGAGCATGGAGCCGGCGGCATTCTTCGAGAAGATGAGCGAGACCGTCGCCAGGCTCGCGCAGGCCGGCCACGCAGCGTTCTGGCAGCTCGCCGGCAACGAGCTGGTGGCGATGCACCAGCCGGCAGACGCCGGCGCGATGTCGCCGATGCGCCTTGCGGCGCCCCCGCCGGGGAGCACCGAAGGCCTTTCACGCGTCATCTACGCCGGGCAGGCATTGCGCATATCGAAGCCTGAGGCGGAGGCCGACCCGCACCTCGAGGCGGTGCTCATGAGCATGCACGCCACGGATGTGCTGGCAGTCCCCTGGCGCACGGCGGCCGTGCCGCTCGGCATCCTGACAGCGTGGGACTCCGCGTCCGGCTTCACCGACCAGGACGAGTGGATCGTGCGCCTCGCCGCGCGCGCATCCGCGCTCGTCTGGCAGGGCTACGAGGCGGAGCATCGCGCCGCCGACCTGCAGGCTGCCGAGCTCGACAGGCTCGAGGCGCACGCGTCCAGGATGGCCGAGCTCGAGCGCCAGAAGACCGAGTTCCTCCAGCTCGCGTCACATGAGCTTCGGGCACCGATGACCCTCGTCAGCGGATACCTGTCGATGCTTGAAGAGGGCTCGCTCGGCGTTCTTCCCGAGCAGGCGGCGAGGGTGGTCCCACTGATGACCGCACGCATGCGTCAGATGTCCCAACTGGTGGATCGAATGCTGACGACGAGTTCGCATGGAGCTTCGCGCCGGGAACCTCGACATCCGCGACGTGGACCTCGATGCCATGGCACGCGCCGTGTCGGACGCTGCGGCATCAACCGTCCCGGGCGCGCATCGAACGCTCGTGGTGCATTCATCGGGACATCCCCACGTACGAGCGGACCCCGAGCAGCTGGAGACGATCCTCCGCAACCTCGTCTCCAACGCGGTCAAGTACTCGCCGGACGGTGGCGAGATCCGCATCGACATCCGAGAGGAGCCCGGGTGGGCCGTGGTCGATGTCATCGACCACGGCCTCGGGATCGCGGATGAGGATCTGCCCAAGCTCTTTCAGCCCTTTGGGCGCCTGCAGAGCGCTGTCAGCGCCGGTATCGAAGGAACCGGCCTCGGGCTCCACCTCTCGCGGAGCCTTGCAGTCGCAAACGGCGGCAACATCGAGGTCACATCCCGACGCGGTGAAGGGAGTACATTCACGCTTCGCCTGCCAATCCGAGGCGCAGGGCAAGCGGGGAGCGTGCATGCTTGAGGCGTCAGGGGAGATTCGGCTGCTGCTCGTGGACGACGACGCCGACGTGGCCGATATGTACGAGCTGCAACTGGCCGCGCACGGATACCTGGTGAGCACTGCGCGCAACGGCGCCGAGGCGATCGACATGGCGCGCTCGGCAGCACCGCATCTGATCTACCTCGATCTCGGCCTGCCGGGGATGCACGGTTTCGAGGTCCTGGCGCACCTGCGTTCCGAGCCGGATACCAGGCACATCCCCGTTGTCATCCTCACCAACTTCAGCGAGCCCGAGTTGATCCAACGGAGCAGGGCGCTGGGCGCCCACGACTACCTGATCAAGGCCCACACGCCTCCGGCAGTGCTTGCGGCAGCCACCAGGAACTGGCTGCTGGCACCCAAGGCCTCGTGACCGATCCCGCATCCCCCGGGGGCGAGGCAGGCGACGCGGCCGGCGTTCCGGAGGAGGCCGAGGCCGTTGACGCGGCGCTCGACGCGGTCGAGCCGGAGCGCCTGCTCCATGGCGAGCGGGTGGACACGCCATACCTCGACGACGCCGAGCACTGGGTGACGGTCTACGCGGAGCTCCTCGACTTCAAGCGAACCCTGCTCTCCGTCGCGCACGAGCACGTCGCGTCGATGGACGAGACCGCCGTCCGCGAGGTCGAGGCGACCGACATGAAGATCCTGAAGGCGGAAGCCGAACGGTTCGAGCAGCGGCTCGAGTTCTGGCGCGACCGCGCCCGCCTGCTCGCCGAGCCCCTCAGCAACCCGCAGGGGTAATGGCGTTGACGCGCGGCCACCAGAGGCGCCGCGTCAGTCGAAGCGGTCCGCGTACTCCAGACGCTTGGGGCGAAGCGCATCGAGCAGTGCTCCCTGCCATAGCAGGAGCGCTTCGTGAAGCCTGGCACCGGTCCGTGCGCTCCAGATCGCGGATGGCGCGGGCACCGCGATCCTGCGCGCCAGCTCCGCGACGTCGGTCAGCACCTCCGAGGGCACCTTCCTCAACGCCTGCAGGTTCATCGTCTCGACGGTCTCGATGAGCGCTTCCATGTCCTCGAGCCGGCGTCGCTCCGCTGCCCGATCGCGCTCCACGTCTCGGGCCACGGCGTACGCCTGGCTCCTTTCAGCGATGGCTCGTGCGATGGTCATCCGGCAACAACCTCAACATCGGCTTCTGTCAGTAAATATTATAGTGTTACTATAATCCTCGGGGCGGAGGGCGTCAAGGGGTCACCGCCGACCCGACGGTCTGCACACGCTCTTTGCTAAATCTGGTATCCTCGCTATCAGGTTAGCTGATAACCATGTCTTAAGGAAGCGGTCGTGACCGCGATCCGAGCGACAGAGGAGGTGCCTGGTGCCACGCCGATACAAGCCGGTTCAACTCAATGCCAAACCGGTTCCCCAGGCCATGCTGCAGGAGGCCGCGCAGTGCCCGCAATGCGATTCGCGCTTCACCGAGGTGCTCGGGCGCATGGGGCTCCGTCTGCTGTTCCGCTGTGAGCGGTGCCGCGTGCGCTTCTTCCGGCATCCGAAGCCGGTCGGTGCGCGCTTCATCTAGCCGCGCCTCGTTCCCGACGCTGAGTCCACGTCCTCGGCGGACGGGTCAGGTCGAAGTCGGTGGCGCCGGTGGCGACGCTGGAGGCGGGGTCGGCGTCGCTGTCGGGGCGGCCGTCGGCGTCGCGGTCGGCGTCGGTGACGGTGTCGGTTGTGGGGTTGGCGAGGCTGTGGCTGACGGCGACGCTGTGACGGATGGCGTGGCTGAGGGCGCAGGGGTGGTGGACAGCGGCGCCGGGCCGAGCGCATTGACGCGAGGGAGGTCATCCGGTCCACGGCCCGCAAACGGGTTCTGCTGTGACGGCGCGGTCAGCACGAGGGCGGCCACCGCGGCGACCCCGGCGAGCCCGAGCACTCCGGCCATCCCGAATACGACGCGGCGGCCGGCACGCGGTGGCCGCTCGCCTGTGTTCTGCGACGAGGCGAGCCAGAGGCGGCGCTCGCTGTTGAGCGGCACCCGCTCCGCCGCGACGCTGGCGACCGGCGCGGACGAGTAGACATAGGCCGCGAACAGCAGCAGCACACCGAGCGCGCCCGTCGCCACCGACGGCGACCGCACGACCATGGCGACCGCTCCTGCAGCGGCACACACGGCGATGAGTGACTCAGCGCTCGAGGACCACAACGCTCGCAGGAGCGCGGTTCCCTCCTTGTGCTTCGGCGTGCGCAGGAAGCTGGCGCTCCTCCTCACGAGCCCGCGCATGCACGCGAGCGTCACCACCCAGCTCAGCGCGAACCACGAGCGCAGCGCACCGAGCGCGTCCTTCCGGCTGCATCCCGACATGCGGCGCATCGCCCACATCGCGCGGGCGAGCCCCGTGCCTGCGAAGACGATCGGCACGGCGAGGATGCCTGCGGTGAGCTGCCGGATCGGCAGTGTGTGGTGAAGCGACGACGCGAGCGCGGTCGCGAGCAGCAGGATCGTGAAGATCCAGGTGAGTGGCTCCGCGAACCACTGCAGCGAACCGAGCAGGTAGTGCGCGCGCTGTGCTCGCGTGAGGCGCAGCCGGTGCGGCGCGAACGGGACCAGCTCTCGCCACCACATGCGGAGAATCTGCACCCCTCCGAACGCCCACCGGAAGCGTTGCTTCTTGAGGCCGCTGAAGTCGAGCGGCATGATCCCGGCGCCATACGCGCGGCGATCGTAGACGCCACGATATCCCCGCCCGAGCATGCGCAGGCTCGCCTCCGCGTCCTCCGTGATGCAGGTCTCGTCCCAGCCGCCGATCTCATCGAGCACCGAACGCCTGATGAGCCCCATCGTCCCGCAGAAGATGATCGCGTTGCGATGTGCTCGCGCGGTCATCGTGACGTCGAAGAAATAGCGGAAGCTGTAGAAGAGGCCGCGCAGATACGAGCTGTCCCGCCACTCACGGTAGTTCTGCGAGCTCTGCGCAAAGGCAACCTGCGGATCGTCGAAGTGCCCGACCATATGGCGCAGGAAGTCAGGCCTGACGATGTAGTCCGCGTCGATGATCCCGATGATCTCGACCTCGTGAGGGAGACGGCGCGTGGCCTCGTTCAGCGCACCGGCCTTGAAACCGGGCCACGGCTCGAGATGCATGAACTGAAAGCGGGGACCGAGCTGCCTGCACAGCTCCTCGAGCGGACGCCACAGCGCGGGATCGCTCGTGTTGTTGTCGACCACCTGAACAATGAAATTCGGGTAGTCGAGCCGCGCGAGCGACATGAGTGTCTCGCTGACGAGCTCGACCGGCTCGTTGTACGTCGCGACCTGGAGAGCGACTAACGGGGCGCCCGTCAGCTCCGGTTGCACCGGCACACCGTCCCGTCTGCCGAGAACGTCCGCCACCTCGAACGCGTACGAGACGGCAAGCGCGAGCGCGCACACCTCGAGCACCAGCAGGAGGGTCGACAGGACCACGACCGGCGGCGGCAGACCCCGCGAGTACGTTTGAAACGCGGCGTACGCGAGATAGCTGAGCGAGGCGAGGACGACCGAGACGAAGAGCTGGGAGGCGAGCCAGCTCCACCGGCGCCGGCCGAGCCCGAGGCGCGCGGCGACGGTGGCGACCACCAGAACCACGCTGAACGACTCGGACGCGGACGGATCGCGGAGGATCGCCCAGGCGGCGGCCGCCGCGCCGGCGACGGCAATCAGCATCACCGGTACGGCCAGCCACCATCGGACCCGGATCATTCCACCGGGCATGGCGACCAGGCTGGTCGTGCCGACCGCCAGGCTGAAGAAGACGACGAGCTCGAAGAGCACGCCAATCTTATACTATAACTGTACGATTTCCTGATATCTGATGGCCTGGCTCAGACGAAGGATCACTCCTCGGGCAGGCGCAGCCACTGTTCATCGAAGCCCGGCAGATCGAGCCTCGCGGATCCCTGCCACTCGTCGAGCATCGCTGCGGCAAGAGCCGTCACGTCCGCGGGCGAGAGGCCGACGTGCTCGATCCGGCCGGCGTGCCTTGTCACAAAGGACTCGAAGTCGGCGAGGAACGCTCGCACCATGGCGGCGAGCGCACCTCGCGCCTCCGGAGTCCCGGTCGGCGGGTTCTCGAGGACACGCGCTTTCGCGTCGACCATGCGCACCAGCGCTCCGGCGAACAGGGCGTCGAACTCCGTGTTCAGGTCGCGCATCCTCTCGATCGTGCCCGAGCCGATCTGCGCAATCCAACGCACACGTTCCGCATCGGAGCCGAGCGAGCAGCGAGGGTAGAACTGGTTTCGAGCCAGGTCGCCGACCTGGAGATACGCACATGTCACGTGGGTGCGGAGCGGCTTTCCGTATGACGTCGCAGCCACGAATTGCAGCGGCTGAAATGCCCGGCACTCGGCGTCAGGTTGGTCGAATGAGCTCCCGAATCGGCACCGATCGACGGGATCGATGGTGCGCCCGCCTGGCTCGGGGCCATGACCTTCAAGGGCCGACAGCGCCATCAGCAGCTGTGGGCAGTCGGTCCGTCGAACATGATAGTGATTCTATATCGTGCCCTGACCGCCGACTCGGTCGGCGGCCAGGGGCACGGGTCGCGCCCGGGAACGGCTCGTCAGTAGGCCGGCGGGCCGGATCCGGGCGGATTGGCGGGAGGCGCCACGCCGTCGCGGCGGGCAAACCCGCCACCACCCCACGAGGACCAGAAGACGAGCGAGAGCAGGATGCCGAGCGCGCCGGCGCCCATGAGGATCCAGCCCACCAGATGAATGTTCACAAAGCCGCCGCCGCTGACGTGCGTTGCGAACGCGAGGATCGCACCGATCGCCATCAGGACGATGCCGGCACCTATACCCATGATGAACCTCCGTCGACAGCCTCTCCTGACTTGCATGCTGGGCCACCCCTGCCGGGGGTTCTGCCCCGGCGGGGTGGGCTTTGGGGAGAGGGATTCAGTTCTCGGCGATGGCCCGATGCCATCTCTCTCGAGGCTACATCGTTGTACCGATGCTGTCAAGCAACATTATAGCGAGACTAACAATGTCGGGTTCAGGGGAACTTCAGGAGGGCTGGTGGAGCGGGAGGCTGAGCATGAACCTGGCACCCCCGCCGGCGGCCGACCGTGCCGTGATGTCCCCGCCGTGGAGTCGCGCGAGCTCACGTGACAGGTAGAGGCCCAACCCGGTTCCCGAGATGTGGCTGTTCTCCGACGTGACCAGCCGGCTGAATCGAGTGAACAGACGGTGCATCTGCTCGGGTGGGATCCCGAGCCCCTGATCCACGACGTGCACGTGCGCGCTCCCGCGGCCGACGCTGAGCTGGCAGCGGACCCTGCCACCGTCCGGGGAGAACTTGATCGCATTGTCGAGCAGGTTGCGAAGGATGGTCTCGACCCTGCCGGCGTCGACATCGACCACGACGGCTTCACGGGGAAGGCGGGTCTCGAGCACGTGCGCGGCGCCCGTCAACGGCGCGATCGCAGCCGTCGCGGTCTCGAGGATCGCGCGGAGGTCCTGCGGCTGGCGCTCGAGACGGGTGACGCCCTCGTCAAGGCGCGCCGTCTCGAGCATCTCGTTGACGAGCGCGTTCATGTCGCTCAACCGGCGCTCGATCACGGGCATCGCGCGCTCGAGTGCGGGGCCTTCCAGGGTTCCGTCGGCCATCATCGAGTAGTAGCCACGGACCACCCCGAGCGGGCCGCGCAACTCGTGGGATGCGAGCTTGAGGAAGTCGGACTTCATCTGCTCCATCGCATGCATGCGCGCGATGTGCTCGTGGAGCCGGTGCGCTTCGGCGTCGCCGAGGGCGCGGATGTGCTGTTCGGCGGCCTGGATCTGCCACGCAAGTCCGGCGGCGAACGCCGCCAACCGCAGAATCCATACGTCCTCGTCGCTGAACCCTCCGGGCCCGATCGGATCGTGCGCCGCGAGGAGTCCGAGACGTATCGCACCGGCGCGCCACGCGACGGCGATCGCATCCGCGGAATCACTGGACTCGCTGGTTCGCCGGGACCTGGGCATGTCGATGCCGAGATCCCGGGCACGGCCCCGAAACACCGCGTCGTGGAAGATCACCTGGTCACAGATCGCGCGCCCTGAGGGGCGGCAGGGGACTGGACGCAGAGTCGCGAATTCGGACTTCGTCAGACCGAATGCGCCTGTCTCAGGGTGGCAGTGTCGATCGCCGTTGAGACGCCAGAGCGTGACGCGCTGCGCGGCGACCAACCCGGCGACGGTCTCCGCGAGACGCTCGAACAGATCGCCGTCGCCGTCGCGTGCGTCGAGGTGGTCCGAGACGCTGAGCAGGGCGTGCAGGGCCTTCTCCTGCGCCTCCTTCGATTCCGCGAACAACTGTGCGTTGTGCAGCGCCAGCGCGGCCGACAGCGCGACCTGCTCGAGGTTGTCGACGTCGAGCGGACCGAAGATGTCGTCGGTACGCCGGCTCACGGCGAGCATGCCGAGCACCTGATTCCCGGTGCGCAGGGGCACGATGACGCGGCGACGGACGTCTGCGAGCTGCTCCCGCATCTCGCGTGGCATGCCGGGAATGTCGGAGTCACCCTCGGAGACGGGGTCCCCGCGTTCGATCGCCGCGCGCATCCCCGGCGTCAGCGACCATCGCGTCCCTTCGCGTGCCGGCGTCCTGCTCCTGTCGTACCCGGCGATCGCTTCGACCTCGTCGCCGATGAACCTCGTGAGGGTGATTCGGTCAACTTCGACAAGATCAGCGATACGCTCGACGATCGCCTGCATGACGCGCGCGGGGTCGAGGGATGAGGAGAGCTCCCGGGTGACCTGGGCGGTGAGCCTCGTCCGGTCGACGAGCCGCTGCGTGGACTTCCTCGCCTCGTCGCTGCCGAGGATCACGCTGACGAGACTGGTGAAGCGGTCCATGATCTCCCGCTCCACGTCGGTGAACGGTTCAGGCCCCGCTCGCCAGAACCCCACGACTCCCATGCCGATTCGCCCGTCCGGAAGCGCGGTCCTGGCACTCATCGGCACCAGACGCCCGGTGCGGATCTGGCCGGCGAAGACCTCGGGTGCGGCGCTCTCCCCTGGCGCGTCGGTGGTCTCCACCGGCACTCCACGGAGCATCGCCCGTCCGTGGAGCATCCCCGGATGGAGCGGCCACTCTCGCCCGATCAGGGTCTCGCCCCAGTTCCCTGACGCCGCCACCACTCGAAACACGTGGGGCCGCGTCGCCGGGACGACCGAGATGACGCACTGCGAGCCGGGCACGATTCGCCGGCCCTCGACCGCCATGGTGTGGATGAGCGCCTCGAAGGGGTCGCCGACCTGTGCGTCGCGGACCTCGAGCAGGCGGCCGACCACGCTGCCGATCGCTTCATCGACCCGCAGGGCCTGCGCCGAACTCGGAGCTTCGATCGAAGCGACCTGTTCCATGCCAACGTAATGGTACAGGGTCACTAACATTTATAGCGATGATGGCTATGTGCCGCGGGAGCAGCAGCGACCCCGGTCGCCGGTAGCAGCCGGGTGCCGTCACCTCACGCCTCGGGTCGCACCCGCGATCCGATCCGCCATGCCCTCCCGGGAGTCTCGGACACGGATCCCCCGAAGGAGGAGTTGCTCAAGGGCACTGCCAGGCAGTCCGGCGCCGCCCCGGTCGCCGGTCCGAAAACCTTCGGCGATGCACTGCGCCGTGGTCCTGTGGGTTTCGTACGGCTTCTCGGCCCAGGCGTCGTCACCGGTGCGAGCGACGACGACCCGTCGGGGATCGGCACCTACTCCCAGGTGGGAAGCCAGTTCGGATACGGGCTGCTCTGGACCGCCCTTGTGACCTTGCCGTTGATGATCGCCGTCCAGGAGGCGTGCGCGCGCATCGGCCTGCACACTCGAATGGGTCTCGGCGCCAGCCTTCGTCAGCGCTTCCCGACGCCGATCGTCGGTGGTGCGGTCATCGCACTGGTGGTTGCGAACACGATCAACGTGGGCGCCGACCTCGGCGCGATCGCCTCCGGGGCGGGTCTGCTCGTCGGCGGTATACCGAACGTCGTCTATGTGGTGTGCGCGGCGATGCTGGTCCTCGGATTCCAGCTGTTCTCGAGCTACGAACGCCTGTCGTCCATCTTCAAGTGGCTCACACTGGCGCTGTTCGCGTACGTGATCACGCTCTTCTTTGCGCATCCCGACAGCGTGCGGCTGCTGATGGGTGCGGTGATCCCGCGCGTCGAGCTCAACTCGGCGTGGCTGGCGGCCGTGGTCGCGATTCTTGGGACGACCATCTCCCCATATCTCTTCTTCTGGCAGGCGTCGTCGGAGGTCGACGTGCTGCGCGCCAAGGGCCGGCTGCGGACGCGCATGCAAGACGAGGAGCTGGTGTCGACGCGGGTGGACGTCACCACCGGGATGGTCTTCAGCCAGGCGGTGATGTTCTGCATCATCGCGAGCAGCGCCGCCGTGCTCAACAGCCATGGCATCACGCAGGTGCAGACGGCGAACCAGGCCGCGAGCGCGCTGCAGCCCTTCGCCGGCCACTTCGCTTCGATGCTGTTCGCTGCGGGCATCATCGGCGCGGGATTGCTCGCGGTGCCGGTGCTCAGCGGATCGGCCGCGTACGCCGTGCGCGAAGTCGCCGATTTCGGTGGCGGGTATGGGATACGAGCGCGTTTCCGGCCGACGTTCTACGGCGTGATCGTTGCGGCGACCGCGATCGGCGTCGCGCTGAACGCGATCGGTTTCGATCCGATCAAGGCACTCTTCCTCACGGCCGTGATCAACGGAGTCGTCGCGCCCCCGCTGCTCGTTCTGATCAACGTGGTCGCCTGCGACTCACGGATCATGGGGCAGCACGTGAGCGGCAGGCTGAGCCGATGGCTCGGATGGACGGCGGCAGGAGTGATGGCGGTGGCGGCCGCCGCCCTGATCGTCACCGTCATCCCGTGGTGACGCCCGCTGCCGGGTGTCCTCTCAAGCGGTCGGTATCGACCGGGAACCGGTCACGCGCTCGACGGTCTCCGAGAGTCGCGCCGGTGTCGTGTCAGACTTGACGAGGAACTCGAGTGCGCCGAGCTTGAGCCCGCGTTCACGGAACTCCTCTTCGCCGTAGTTGGTCAGGATGATCACCGGGATCTGGGCGGTCAACGGATTCGCGCGGAGTTGCTCCAGCACCTCGAAGCCATCGAGGATGGGAAGGCGGATGTCGAGATACACGAAGTCCGGCAGCACGCTGGCTGCAAGACTCAGCCCCTCCTGGCCGTTGCGGGCGATCACCACCTCGTAGCCGTCACCGGCGAGGCGAAGGCGGTACATCTCCGCGGCGAACTCATCGTCCTCGATCAGCAGAACCTTGACTTCCTCCTCCACGGACTTCACTCCTTGATCTGAACGCCGCTGCTTTCGGCGCCGGGTCATCCCCGCAGCCACTCGCGTTGATTTGATAGCTCCGCGCCCACCTTTGGGTACGGTGGCGCACCAACCAAATGTAGCCAGGTCCGCGAGGCGAGTCAAGCCCTCCGTCGGCACCCCCCTGGCCGGGCCGGGCTGAACGGACAGCCCGGCCCGGTCGCGTGTCCCTTACCAGTAGTACCAGCGTCCTCCACTCGGCCGGAGCATGAAGCCGACGAGCCACAGGACGAGCGCGATGACGGCGATCCACCAGAGCGCGTGGACGGCAACACCGAAACCGAAGAGCAGCGCGATCAGCAGCAGAAACAGCAGCAAGGCGATCATCGTTTCGACCTCCCATTGGCCATGAGCCGGCGCCAGCCCCTGACTTCGATTTCGACGCCATGACGCCTGGCTGCCGCGCGGATCCTTCGCCACGCCCTGTCACGTTCGGCGTCGGTCACGCCTTCCACCTGGTCGAACCGGGCGATGGCGTTCCGCACGTGCGACGCGTCCGTGAGCGGTTCCTTGCGCTCCTTCGGGAACGCGAAGCGAGTTGCCATCAAGACCTCCTTTTCGAGCTACGAATATGATAGTGCATCTATAAGTAGACATGATGGCTTAGATGTACCTGTATTGGCAAGGGAGGCCTGTCGCTCGCCCGGTCCAGGACCGCTGCAGCGCAGGCGAGGAGGAATTGCACAGCTGTGGACGGCGCTGTGGAAAACCCTATAGCGCCGGTAGCAGCTTTACAGGGCGGCGAATTGGTGGGCAGCCGATCGCCGGACCGGGCTGCCGGCCACCCGTCCTGGATTCCAGGCCGATGTTGAGCGCACCGGCGGATGAACACGGGCGCAGCGCGGATGCGTTGCGACATCGCCATGTCGACATGCGCAATCCGGATGCGGAGAAGAAGCGAGCGTTTCACGAATGACGCGAGCAGCGGCGTCGTGATATGTCGCGCGGCGTACACATGACTCATGGCTATCCGCGTGTCATATTCCTGGTGCGCGCGACTAGACTGAGAGTCATGGTAGAAGGGCGGACCGATTCCCATCGCCCGGTCGTTTCGAGCGGGAGCGCGGCGGGTCCTGGAGGTATCACAGATGCCGACTGAGACAGCGACGCCGACATCGGCGCGCATGCTCGACCTCGACAAGCCGCTCTACACCATCAGCGTCGCCGCCGAGATCCTCGCCAGCCATCCCCGCACCTTGATGATGTACGAGGCCATGGGCCTCGGCGTCCCCGAGCGCACCGCCACCAACCGCCGTCGCTACTCCCAGCGCGACATCCTCACCCTCGCGCCATCCAGCGTCTCACCCGCCAGCACGGCCTCAACATCGCCGGCGCCCGCTACGTCATCAAATGCCTCCAACTCCTCGACGCTCACGCCATCCCCAGGCCTCCCGAGCTCGCCGGCATCGACATCGAGCACGTCCGGCTCTGACCCCGCAGGGGTCACCTTTCTTCAGCGCCATTGCAACGATCGAGGGGCAGGCCTGTTCTCTCCAGCCTTTCCCTCCGAGCGTCCGAACTAAAGTGACTCACTCACGGGCCGAGGGCCCGTTGTGTTCCAGCGCCATTGCAAGGATCGGGGGGCCAGGGCTCGTTCTCTACAGCCTTTCCCCACCGAGCGTCCGAACTACAGTGACTTACTCACGGGCCGAGGGCCCGTGTGTGTTCCACGCCATTGCAAGGATGAGGGGCCAGGGCTCGTTCTCTACAGCCTTTCCCCACCGAGCGTCCGAACTACAGTGACTCACTCACGGGCCGAGGGCCCGTGTGTGTTCCAGCTGAGCAACGCCGTCCATTCGTTCTCCCATCCAAGGGTCGACGGCGCCGCGTTGCGCAGCTGCAGACGCTGTCCCGCCGACGGTGGCAACTCGAGCCAGAGGGCGGTGAGGATGCGCAGCTGATGGCCGTGTCCGAAGATGAGCACGTCGCCTGCGACGGCGCGGATGCGTTCGATCACCCGCGCGGCGCGAGTGGCAACCTCGTCGAGTGTCTCGCCACCTGGCGCGCCATCGCGGAAGAGGATCCACCCCGGCCGCCGCTCGCGAATCTCGTCGCTCGTCAATCCCTCGTAGTCGCCGTAGTCCCACTCCATGAGGTCGGGATCGACGATCGCGCCTGCATCGAAGCCGGCAAGGGCACAGGTCTCGCGCGCACGCTGCAACGGGCTCACGAACACCGCGGCGAACGTCCGGCCGGCAAGGACCGCGGCCAGGCCACGCGCCTGGTCTCGCCCTCCGGGATCGAGTGGGATGTCACTCCGGCCGGTGTGCCGTTTGATCCGGCTCCACGCGGTCTCGCCGTGACGAACGATGACGACACGTTGTGCGGTGTCGTCGGGGCGGGCATCCACGGCAGGCCCTACCCGGCCGTCTTCGACCGTCTCGGCCCCGCTTCGACACCGGCCCGGACTCGACGTCGTGATCCGGATCCGCCGCGACCGCTGTCTTAGTCTCATGCGTGGCCTTGGATCCGACGAGATCCCATAGCCGCTCCGCGACGGTTGCCGTCAACGCATCGGGATCATCCGCGCGCTGATCCACCCAGAAGCTGCAGCGCAACACCGGCGCCTCGCCGTCGAGCACCGGTGTGAGATGCACCGCAGGCTTCGCCGCAACTCCTGGCATGCCCTGGATGACCTCGCGCGCTCGACGCATGAGCGATGCCAGGTCTGTGCCCGCCGGGAGGCGAACCCCAACGCTCAAGCGACGAGTGTCGTAGTGCGTGATGTTGATGACGATGCCGGTAAAAACGGTGAGGTTGGGAAGGATGGCGAGCTCCCCGACTCCCGTGCGCAGCGTCGTGGTCCGCAGCGTGATGTTCTGCACCGAACCGGTCTGATCGAGCACGGTGATGGTGTCGCCGAGACGGAAGGGTTGCTCGATGAGCAGCCAGATGCCGGCCAGCACGTTGCGCAGCAGGTCCTGGAACGCAAGACCGATCGCGACCGTTCCGACGCCCGCCGCCGTCACGATGACCGCAACGTTCACGCCGGCGGCCACCAGGGCAGCAACCAGTGCGACGGCGTACGTCGTCGCCGTGATCACGTTGCGAACGAGGGTGCGGACCTGGCGATCCGCCTTGCCCCGGCGCATCCCCCACAGGACGAGGAGCCGGATCACCCGGCCGACCACGTAGATCACCACGAAGATGGCGATCGCGCTGATCAACGCCTCGACGAGCGGGCCGACCGGGCCACTGTTGTGCTGTTGGATCGCAGTGCAGACGAAGTCGAACAGGTTGCCCGTTGTGCACGTCGCGTCCGCGATCACGCTCGCCCCCCATCAGTGTCACAGGACACGGACGTCAGGACCAGAGGTGGTGCTACGAGCCCGACTCGGTGTCGTCCTCAGCGGCCTCGCCGGCTTCGCCTTCGGCCTCGGCCGGCGCGGCCTCGACCTCCTCGGCTTCGGCGGCGACGCGCACCTGGGCGACCTTGAGGACGAGTTCGTCGGGATCGACACCGGTGGCGAGGCTCACCCGATCCGGCAACGGCACCTCGGCGAGGCGGATGCCCTGGTCGACCTCGGTGAGCCCCGAGATGTCGACGCTGAGCTGGGAGGGGATGTCACCAGGCATGCACTCGACCTTGACCGCCGTGATGACCTGCTGGAGCACCCCGAGCTTGAACTCGGTGACCGCGGGAGCCTCGCCGACGGGAACGAGCGGGATCTCCACGACGAGCTTCTCGCGAAGGTTGACCGCGAACAGATCGACGTGCATCAGCTCGGCGTTGCGCGGGTTGACCTGCAGCTCCCGGATGAGCACCTTGCGGGCGCGGCCGCCGTCGAGCGCGAGATCGACCAGGTGGCTGTGGCCGGCGCGCCGCCAGACTCGCTGGAGGTTGCGTGCGTCGATGGCGAGTGCCTGCGGCTCGACGTTGTGCCCGTACAGCACCGCAGGCACCTCACCACGACGGCGAACGGCATGAACGTGACGTCCGGTCTCGGACCGGATGGAAGCGTTGAGCTCGAGCGAACCTGCCATCTCAGCTGGCTACTCTACCGGCTCGGCGGCCCCCGAAGAGTTCACCGCCGCCGCGATCGCCTCGAGCGGGGCCTCCACGCCCACGGCGCCCCGATCCAGGGTTGCGGTCGGGTCCGGCACGGCCCCGATCTCCGGCCAGGCGGCGCAGGCCGAGGCGATGAGGCGCCGGGCCGCCGTGGGAGCGCCATCCGGGAGGATGAAATACGGCCACGCGACGTCGGACACCTCCTCGCCGTCGCCCGGTGAGGCAAGGATGGCCAGGGAGCGTTCGAGGGACGTGCGCCGAACGCCGGCGGGGGCGTTCTGCAGCTCCGCCTCGACGGCGCGCTCGAGGCGGCTGGATGCGCTCGCGAGATCGAGGGCCGGCTCCTGCGGTGCCGCCGCCCGGTCGTCGCTCCCGTTCAGGGTGAAGATGCCGCCACCCCAGACAGGGCGCCAGGATTCGACGGCCCCATCGCGCACGACCCGGCAGACCTCGGTCCCCCCGCTCACGTCGAGCCGCGCCTCCCGGGCACCTCGGCCACGCAGAAACGCCAGCCAGAGGTCGAGGCTGTCTCCGATCGGTTCGAGTGCCTGCCCGTCGACCCAGACGTACCCCATCGCGCGAAAGGTCACGAAGGCAGGGTGCGGCGGCTTCGCGCTCGCACCTGGGTCGTCCGGGTCGGTGAGAAAGCGTGCCGCGCGAGCCGCCGCGGTGGCGAGGCAGAGCAGGGAGGGAGTCAGCCGGCGGCCTCCGGCCCGAAGCGCTCCTTGACGTACGAGACCGCCTCGTCGAGCGACGTCCCCGGCGTGAACACCTTGTCGACACCAAGCTTCTCCAACTCGGCGACATCGGAGTCGGGGATGATCCCTCCGCCGAAGACCACGATGTCGTCGGCGCCTCGTTCCTTCAGCAAGCGCAGGATCTCCGGAAAGAGCGTCATATGGGCGCCGCTCAGGAGGCTGATGCCTATGCCGTCGACGTCTTCCTGGATCGCCGCTTCGACCACCATGGCCGGGGTCTGGTGAAGCCCCGTGTAGATGACCTCGACGCCGGCATCGCGCAGCGCACGGGAGATCACCTTCACCCCGCGGTCGTGCCCGTCCAGGCCGACTTTGGCGGTGAGGATCCTGATCTTTCGATCCGTCGCGGGGACGGCGGTCGCCTCCATACGGACCTGATGTTAGTGCTTGCACCGGTGCCCGCCGATGTGCCGAAGGTCACGAACCGTACGGCGGGTGACGCCGTTCCCGGTCATGCTGGCCGCTTGAGCACGCAGGTGTGACAGCCCGTCGCCCGAGGATGACCGCCCTCGTCACGCAGCGCTACCGGCGTCCGGCAGCCGTCCTGCTCTACGGCGCCGCCGCGGCGTGTCTCATCGCCATCCATCTCGCGACCAACGGCGTCCTCGGCTTTCACATCGACGAGCTGTACTACCTCGACAGCGGCCGGCACCCTGCATTCGGATACGTCGACTTTCCGCCGATCGTTCCGTTGCTTTCCCGTCTCGAGACAGGGCTCCTCGGTGTCACGCCATGGGCGCTTCGCCTGCTTCCCGCGCTCGTGGGCGGGGTCAACGTGATCCTCTGCGGCGCGTATGTTCGCAAGCTCGGCGGCTCGTTGCGGTTGCAGGCACTGGCGCTGTTGCTCGGGATCACTGAGCCATTGCTCCTCGGCACCTGGCTCTTCCAGACCGTGGTGTTCGATCAGCTCGCGTGGATGCTGTCGCTCTACTGGCTGCTCGCACTCGTCATCGATCGAAAGCCGCGCACGTGGATGCTCCTCGGCATCACGCTCGGCATCGGGCTCGAGATCAAGTTCCTCATCCTGGGTCTCATCGCCGGCATCGTCGCCGGGGTGCTGGTGACACCGTCACTGCGAAGGGATCTGCGGACACCGTGGCCGTGGGTCGCAGGGGCGGTGATGCTGCTGATCTGGTCACCGAACCTCGTCTGGCAGATCGTCAACGGCCTGCCCACGCTGACGTACGTGCTCAACCACCAGGGCAGCATTCAATCGGGCGGTGGACCGCTCGACTTCGTCGTCCTGTTTCTCGTCCTGCTCTTCTTCCTCGCCCCGCTCTGGGTCGCGGGCTTCATCTCGCTCTTCCGCAACGGTGCGCTGCGTCCGGTCGCAATCGCCTGCGCGGTGCCGATCGTTCTCTTTCTCCTCGTCGGCAAGTTCTACTATCCGGCACCCACGATCCCCATCGTGATGGCCGCCGGACTCATGGCATTCTCGCGTGTGGAGCGACAACGTCTGCGGTCAGGGCTCGCAATCGCTATCGTCATCGCAGGTCTGCTCGACGGCCTCGTCGGCCTGAAGGCCGGGGTTCCCACGACACCGCCGGATCGTCTGCACGCGACCGGCCTCGATGTGTCGAACACCGACTTCGCATCCACGGTCGGGTGGGTTGCGATCACCCAGCAGATGACCGCCATCTACGCTGCGCTGTCTCCGGCGGAACGCTCCACAACGGTGATCGTGTCATCGGACTACGGCGTCACCGGAGCGCTGAAGATCTACGGCAACCCGAAGCTGCTGCCGCAAAGCTACAGCCCGCAGCTGAGCGACTTCTACTGGCTGCCGAAGCATGTTGCTGCCACTGATGTCCTCATGGTCGGGTACGCGCCGTCCGATGTCAGCTGGATGTGCACATCGACACTGGTTGTGGCGCATCTCGTGGTCCCGTACCACGTCGTCAACTACGAGACGGGAGATCCGGTCACGCTCTGCAGTCTCAGGGCGCCGCTGCCGGATGTGTGGGGAGGGCTGCGGGACTTCTCGTAATCGCGAACGACGCGCCGGCGGTGGCCATACGCCGGGGCGTCGAGCCTGCTGTTGACGCCCGCAGCACGGCGACTACCATTGCCGCGGATGCCCGCCACACGGGCGGGCCGATGAAGGGCGAGGAACGCGAGATGGGGTTGTTCAACCGGAAGGACGCGGAGCAGCGGACGGTCGACGCCCGGGCGGCGGCGATCCAGCATGCTGCCGAGCTGCAGGCGCGGCGGATGGCGGCCATGGGCCAGGGCGGCATGAACGCCCAGGCGCAGCTGGCCATGGGCGGCGCCGGCGGCATGAACGTCCAGGAGATGATCGAGACTCGCGACCGGATCCAGCGGATCAATGCTCTCGGCGTGAACGGCACCGGGACGGTGGTGAGCGCGAGGAACCTCGGCGCCGGCATGAGCGGTATGAGCACCAGGATGGAGATCGACGTGAACGTCACGTCGGGCCCGGGTGCGCCGCGCGCAGTCACGGTCAAGCAGGAGATCGTCGGGGACCTCGCGGCGTACGCGCCGGGTGCTCAGCTGACGATCCGCATCAACCCGCAGAACCCCGACGAGGCGCTCGTGTGGAGCGCCGGCGCGGGCGCCGTCGCCACATCCACAGCCCCTGTCGGTGCGGGCGGTGGCGACATGGCGTCACGCCTCCAACAGCTCGCCGACCTGCGCGACAGGGGAGCGCTGACGCCCGAGGAGTTCGAGCAGCAGAAACAGCGCATTCTCGCGGCAGGCTGAGGAGATCACGATGGGGTTCATCACGCACAAGACGGCCGTGCCTGACGACCTGCTCGAGCACGGCATCAGAGGCAAGGCGACCGTCGAGAAAGCACAGATGGCGATGCGGATGGAGTACTCGGGGACCATGCGCCAGAAGAAGGTCGAGGCGCTCTTCACGGGTGAGCTGACGATGAACAAGTACAAGCTGGAGCTCCGAGTCGAGCTGCCCGGCCGTGACCCGTATGTCGCGAAGGTGACGCTGCCGGTACCCGATCCGAAGATTCGGTACATGACCGGAGGCAGCGTCTGCGAAGTGCTCGTCGATCCGAAGAAGGCGGACCGCGTCGCCATCGACTGGAACGGCGTCTTTCAGCAGGGGACCATCGACGAGATGGCGGCCGCGAACCCGATGATCGCCGCCGCGATGAAGGGTGCGGGAGTCGACATCGAGGCGATATCCCAGATGCAGCGCAATGCGATGGCACAGGGCGGGGTGCCCGGCAATGTGGTGATCGGCGGCCAGCTGATGGGCGGGACACCGATGATGGCCGCGCCCGACCCGCTGGATCAGATCAAGAAGCTTGCGGACCTGCGCGACGCCGGGATCCTGACCGACGAGGAGTTCGCAACGCAGAAGGCACGGCTGCTGAACAGCTGACCGCCAAGGCGATGTTCGAATTCAGCGACGCGCTGATTCCTTACTTGGAGGACACAGCGTCAAGCCGTCGACGGGTCCCGCCACAGGTCGATGCCGCTCTCGACCGCATGGTGATCGATTTCGGCGAGCTCGTCGGCAGAGAAGGCCATGTGGTCGAGTGCGGCGACGTTCTGCTCGAGCTGGCGGACGCGGCTCGCGCCGATGAGAACCGACGTGACACGTGAGTCGCGCAGCGCCCAGGCGAGCGCCATCTGCGCGAGGCTCTGACCGCGGCGTTCCGCGATCGCGGTCAGCGCGCGCACGTGCGCCATGGTTCCTTCGTTCACCATGTCGTCGGTGAGCGTCGAGTTCTCGCGAGCGCGGGAGCCTTCGGGAATGCCGTTGAGGTACCGATCGGTCAGCAGCCCCTGAGCGAGCGGCGAGAACGCGATGCACCCGACGCCCTCGGTACCGAGAACATCGAGCAGGCCATGCTCGATCCAGCGGTTGAGCATCGAGTACGACGGTTGGTGGATGAGCAACGGCGTGCCCAACCTGCGAAGGATCGCGATGGCCTCAGACGTGCGACGGTCGGAGTAGGAAGAGATGCCGACGTACAGGGCCTTGCCCTGCTGAACTGCCGTGTGCAGTGCACCGAGCGATTCCTCGAGCGGGGTGGTCGGGTCGAAGCGGTGGTGATAGAAGATGTCGACGTAGTCGACGCCCAGGCGCTGCAGGCTCTGATCAAGGCTCGCGAGGAGGTACTTGCGGGAGCCACGATCGCCGTACGGTCCGGGCCACATATCCCATCCGGCTTTGGTCGAGATCACCAGCTCATCACGGAGCGCGCGGAAGTCCGAGCGCAGGATGCGACCGAAGTTCGTCTCGGCGCTGCCGTAGGGGGGTCCGTAGTTGTTGGCCAGGTCGAAGTGGGTGATGCCGAGGTCGAAGGCGCGGCGCAGGATGGCGCGCTGTCCGTCGATCGAGCGGCCATCCCCGAAGTTCTGCCACAGCCCGAGCGAGATGGCGGGGAGCAGAAGCCCGCTGCGTCCGCAGCGGCGGTAGCTCATCGATGCGTAACGATCGGCCGCGGGGAAGTAGCTGCGCGTCTCCATCACTTCGATTCTCGTTGATCGATCCCGCGGCTACGGCGCTGCGGGTGGTGCAGATCGGTGGTCGTTCTCCACCAGTGCCTTGGAGCGTTCGAGATCTGCAGGGGCCCGGCAACTCCGCGTCCTCCGAGGTAGCTCTCGAAATCCGTCAGCCCCTCGTACTCAACCGACCGCGGTCGGCCGATGACCACTGTCGAGGTGAGGTCGAACATGATGGCCGCGAGTATCGCAGGAAGGAACCAGGAAAGCGTTGAATGCGTATCTCACAAAGGAGATCCGCTCGCTTCACACCGACTGCGTTGACATGAAGTCCCCACTCACGGCGACGTTCCTCCCGCTGCTGGCTGTCGCCATCGCGATGACCACTTCGTGCGCGAGCGCACCGTGGTTGAGCTCACTCGGTCAGGCGCCGGTCCGTGTCACGGTGGCGAATGGTTGCCCCGCGGAGCTCGGGGGAGCTCAGGATGTCGTGAACTCGTACACGGGCGATGAGCTCGTTCCCCCGGGCCCGGTCAGCGCCCTGATCTGCCGCTACTGGTCCAGTTTTCCAGCAACTCCTGAGACCAAAGTCCGCGGGTCGCTCTACGCGAGCGTCGCACTTGCCACCAGTGATGCCGTCCGCCTGGCCGCCGTCATCGACGCGATCAGCACGGCAGCGCCCCAGGGCACCTACCACTGCCCCGCAGGCCTGGGCTCGGCTTCGATCATCGCATTCGCGTACGCCGGCCGCGCCAACGTCGACCTCTGGTTCAGCGACAGCGGATGTCAAACTCTTGACAACGGACGGATCGCCGCCTCTGAGAACGGGAATCCCAGCTTCTACAACAACTTCCTGACGCTCATGGGCGAACTCGCGCCGCAGCAGTACCCATGAGGGCACGGCCCGCCACACCGTATGCCGGTGGCATCACCTCAGCGATGGGTTCCGGCCGTGCGCTTCGCCTCGGGCTCGTTGCGATAGTCGCCGGACTCAGCGCCTGCGGCGCACAGGCGGGCACCGCGACGGGTCCATCCGCATCCTCGCCTCCGTGCGCTCATGCCCGCGCCTTCAGCCTCTCGCTCGCCCACGACACGGGCGGACAGGCCTCGGCCATCGCCGCGGCGCAATGGTTCACCACGCACGGGAGCCTGTGGCCGGACCTCCCGACGACGGGCTGGAGTGTCGTCGGGAGCTCGGGATCGTCGACATCCGTCCGGTCCGGGTCATTCACCCTTGACGTCGTGCAGGGATCGGACGGCACCTGGCAGGTGGACAGCGGCGTGGACGCCGCGTGCTAGGGAAGCGCGGTCAGCGATCCCACCGCCGCGTCCGCGAGCCGGTGCGCGACGCCCAGCGCGCGCTCCGCATGAGGGAGATGATCCCGATCGACACCGGACACCGCATCAACGCCGTCGCGAGCCCCGACAAGCGCGCCGGCAAGGCTCGCCGCAACCGCAGTGCCGCCCGCGGCCGCGGCGAGGACACCGTCGAACGGGTTCGCGGCCGCCAGCGCGGAGATGGCGCGCTGAAGGGTGAGCCCCGGGTCGGGGTCGGACGCGTCGCCCGGCGTCGCCCCCGGCTCGATGACACGGAGCCGATCGAGCAGCGCCATCGGCGCATCCTCGAGGAGCGATTGCCGCACGCGGATGAGCGACGTCTCCAGGTCGAACCGGAGCAGGTCGGCGATGAGCAGCGCCGCGGCGACCGCGGTGACCGCGGTTCCCTCATCCGCGCCCGCCAGCGCCACGCAGCGGTAGGCGTCGCGACGGAGGCGCGGTCGATCGAGGGGGCTCAGCAGGCCGAACGGGAGCGCCCGGAGGAGTAACCCCGCGGCACCGGCGCGCGAAGGACGCTCGAGCCCTCGATGGCGCAGGTCCGCGTCGTTGAATCCTCCGCACGCCGCGGCGGACTCGGCGACACCGACCAGGTCGGCCGTCCCCGCGGCGGTCCCGGACGCCTGCTCGCCGGCGAGCGCCCCGATGAAGCTCGCCTCGATGCGGCCGGGAAGGTCATCGTTCAGGGTCATCTCCGGCAACGCTATCCTGTCGTGCCATGCCGACGTCTCGCCTCAAGCCGACGTCGGAGCGTGCGGTGGCTGTGGCGCGCGCGATCGCGAGCAGTGGCGCGCTCCGCGCAGCTCCCGGCCTGCTCGACCGGCGCCGCTGGCGCGGCCCGCGTCCGGCCGCCGTGCGCATCGAGCGAAGCAGGGTTCGCGCCGGTGACGGCGTCATGGCGGACCAGACCGCGATGACCCTCTGGTTCGGCGAGGGGCCGGCGCTTCCAGGACTCCCCACTCGCGGTCACGCGAGCAGGACGGCTGTTCGCACGCTCGTCGGGTTTGCGGCGGCCGTGGCGATCGGTGCAGCGGGCGCCCTCGTGGCGAGCCAGGAGGCGCGACGGCTCGAATCCGGCACCTCGCTCCTACTCAGCGAGCCAGGGCAGGACCACCGGGCCTGACACCTTCGATCGGCGCGACATCGCGCGCAGCGATCGGCCATCGGTGAGGAGCAGCTCCCGCGAGCATGGGTTGAGCGCCTCACGCCACTCCCGGAGCGCCCGGCGCTCGAATCGCTCGGCCGACGGCAGAGCCGCCGGGAGCGCCAGGACGACACCCCGATCCGGCACGGCGAGCATCACGTCACCTCCGGCACGCTCGGCGAACGCGGCGAGCACCGCCGGCGCCATGAGCAGGCTTCCCTGAAACAGCGGCTCGGACGCCACGCGCCAGCCATCGGCGGGGATGCGGTCGGTGCGCACGAGGCGGCCGATCAGCGGTTCGAACCGCCGCGCGGTGTTCTCGTTCGCCACCTGCTGCACGTCGTGATCGCCGAGGCCGGCGGCCACCCACTCATCCCGTGGCACTCCTCGCATGACCGACCCCGGGAGCTCCTCGGCGACGAACGCGGTCATGTCGGCGCCGATGTGTGCCCGCAGCAGGTCACCGGCGCGCCCGTGGCCCTCGATCGAACGGTCGGTGCGGACACACCAGAGCAGCCTCGACGTCGAGAGCTTCACCGCGGGCTGCGGGGTGATCTGATGCTCGATTGAGGCCACGTACTCGGCGATCAGCGCGGGCACCCGGTCCGGCCGGCGCTCGCACGCATGGTGGAGTGGTGCAAGTGGCAGCGACAGATCGATGCCGGATCCGGTGATGTGCAGACCGAACCGTGCGCTGTCGACCTCGACGTGCGCTGCGTGATATCGCGCGGTGAGTTGCAGACGGACCCGCTCGGCGAACGCCCCCCGATCGATGCGCTGGGTGTCCACCCCGCCTATGCCGCCCCCCGTTTCGAGCTCACGTAGTCCACGAGCACGTAGTCACCGAGCCGGTCCGGGCTGATGAAGAACGCGCGCCCGCGGTTGAGCCGCGTCATCTGATTCACGAACTGCACGAGGTGATGATTCGAACTCGAGCATGAACGTATTGATGACGATGTGCTCCCGCGTGCAGCGCTTCACCTCGAGCAATGTCTTGTGGAACGTCTCCGGCAACGGCGGATAGAAGAACACCGGACGCCCGTTCTCGATGTGCGCGGTCGGCTCACCGTCGCTCACGATGATGATCTGCTTGTTCTCCCCCGGATCGCGCGCCAGCAGCCGCCGCGCCAGCATCAACCCGTGCTGCATGTTGGTGCCGTACACGTACTCGTTCACCGACAGATGCGGCAGCGCCGCCGGGCTGATCTCCCGCGCCAGGTCGCTGAACCCGATGATGTGCAGCGTGTCACGCGGATACGAGCTGCGAATCAGCGAATCAAGCGCAAGCGCAACCTTCTTCGCCGCATAGAAATACCCCCGCAGCGGCATCGACCGGCTCATATCGAGCATCAGCACCGTCGCCGACCGCGTCAGCGTATCCGAGCGATGCACGACGAAATCGTCCGGCTCGAGTCGAGGCACGGCACGCCGCCGCCCGCTCGGCGAGGAGGAGGCGGGTGATGCCGACGGGGATGTGGATACCGCATCGAGCAAGGACGATGGGGACGCCGTGTCGATCGACCGCGGACGGGTCGGCGAGGCCGCATCCAGTGACGTCGGAGGGGATGGGGATGCCGGCGTAGGCGACATAGCCAGGGGAGTCGCCGGAGCCGGCATCCCCGTCCCCGCGCCCTCGGCTGCAGGTGCCCCCGCCGAGCCGTCGTCCGCGGCCCGCCGCACGGCGTTCATGAGCGTCTCTCGCACGTCGAGATCGAACACGTCTCCGAATTCGTAGGACTTCGTGTCCTCCTCGCGTTCCCCTCCTTGCCCGTGCCGCGACACGGGATGGTCCCCGAAGCGATCACGCCGCAACCGCGCGAAGAGATCACCGAGCGCCTTCTGTCCGATGCGCCGCAACCCGCGCGCGGTGAGCTTCATCCCCTCCTCGTCGCGCTCGATGAGGCCTCGCTGCTCGAGACGGTCCGTCATGCGCTGCAGGCGAGCAAGGTCGCGCGCCGCATTGTCACCGAGGACGTCGCGCAGGGCCTCCTCGGTCGCGCTGTCGAGCGGCTCACCGCGATACATGCCGCGCAGCCCCCGCTCGAGCTCCTCGATCGACTGCAGGCGGTCCATCACGCCCATCGCCTCGTCGAACGGAAGTTGCTCGCCACCGAAGAACGAGTACCGCTGACCGAGATGGCGCCGGTCGGAGAGCAGCTCGAGACCGCCCATGAGCTCGGCAAGCTGCGCCTGGAGCTCGGGGTCGTTGAACGTCGACGAGATCATCTCCTCGAGCTGATGGCGCATCTCGGGTGAGAGCGACTGCATGAGCGAGTCCATGCGTGCCATCTGTGCTGCCAGCTGCGCGAGGAACTCGTCGAATGTCGCCGGCGCGTCCGGGAACATCGAGCCCCACTTCTTGAGGAAATCCTCGTAGTTGTGCTGCAGCTGTGCCTCGGGGACACCCTCGAGCTTCTGACGCACGAGAGCGTTGAGGTCGCGAGCCATCTCGCGGAGCGCGCTGAGGTCCTGCTGCGACATCTGGCCCATCTGCTCGGCCATCTGTTTGAAGTACGTGTTGACGACGTTCTGCTTGATCTCCTCGAGGAGACGCTGAAACGCCTGCTCGGCGCGCTGGTCCATGAACTCGTAGCCCTGGAGCTCGCGGATCGCCCCGCCCGGCTCCTGAGGGAGGTGATCGAGCTGCTCGCGCCGCTTGCGCGCGACGCGTTCGAGGATGCGCTGCGCGCGCTCGTCGGTGGCGCTACGCATGCGTTCGTCGATCCCCTCACGCTCAAGTCGCAGCACGTTGTCGAGCTTCTCCTCGATGTCCTTGAAGACGTTGTCGAGGCTGTACCGCTCGAGCTGCTGCTGCCGCTGGCGGCGCAGGCGCTCCATCAACTCCTCGAGGCCGGCGAACTTCTTTCCATCTCGATCGCGCCACCCCTGGCTCAAGAGACGGCGCAGCGCCGTCTCGAAGTCCCAGCCGTGGAAGACGTCCTCGCTCAGGCGGTCGAACAGCGCGTCGGCGTCGTCGCTGAGCGGATCCTGGGTGCCGTCCCACACCGCGAAGCGATGGCGCCGGGAGATGGGAACCACGCGCGGCGCCATCCGCGACGTCTCATCTGCCTGCGTCCCGAGGTCACTGGCGGAGTCGCCTCCCGCGGGCGCGTCATGGGGCGCTCCAAAGCCATCCCCCCGCTCATCGTCACGGGGCGCGCGCGGGGTGTCGTCCGGCGTCTCAGCCGCCATACACCGCGTTGCCGTCGAGCGCCGTCTTGTTGAGTCGCTTGCCGAGGTGCAACCCCTCGAGGAGGAACTCGAGGACCGCGACGCGCATCGCGTCGAAGTCCGGCTCACCGAGGCGCTGCCGTGCGCGCTCGACACCGGGCAACTCCGCAAGCGCCTGCGCGTACTGCGTCACCGGGTGCTGGTCACCGACTTCGACGGTGAAGCCGCCGCGGTCGAAGCGCTGCACCAGGTCGCTGAACTCCTGCACCGTGAAATGACGCCGGAAGACGTTGTTGCACGCGGTGCGCAGCAGCTTCTCGATCACCGCGCCGTCGTCCGAGTCCTCCCAGGTCTCCAGCTCGATCTTCCCTGCCGTGGACGCGCTCAGCGCGGGCAGATCACTGATGCGCGCCACCGCCTCGCGCTCACCCGTGCGGAGGGCGCGGCGCAGCGCGCCGGCGGCAAGGTTCTCGTAGTTCGCGGTCGTCAGCCGCACCGACACGCCGCTGCGCTGATTCACCTGCGGATGGCGGCGTGCCACGTGGGAGAGCTCGGCGACGATCTCCTGCATGAACCCCGGAACCGTGACCGGCACGGGCGTGTCATCGAAGGTGGTGCGCTCCTGCTCGGCGATCGCGATCTCGTCGTCGAGCGTGCGCGGGTAGTGGGTACGGACCTGCGCGCCGAAGCGGTCCTTGAGCGGCGTGATGATGCGACCGCGGTTGGTGTAGTCCTCGGGGTTGGCGGTCGCGACGACGAACACGTCGAGCGGCAGGCGCAACCGGTACCCGCGGATCTGCACGTCCCGTTCCTCGATGATGTTGAGCAGACCCACCTGGATCCGCTCGGCGAGGTCGGGGAGCTCGTTGATCGCGAAGATGCCGCGGTTGGTGCGGGGGATCAGCCCGTAGTGGATGGTCAGCTCGTCGCTCAGGTAGCGGCCCTCCGCCACCCTGATCGGGTCCACCTCGCCGATGAGGTCGGCGATCGACGTGTCGGGCGTCGCGAGCTTCTCCGAGTACCGCTGGTCGGGGGTGAGCCACATGAGCTCGGTCGCGTCGCCGTTCTGCGCGACGAGGTCGCGGCACCGGCGGCAGATCGGCGCGTACGGGTCGTCGTTGATCTCGCACCCCGCGATGGCCGGCACCGCGTCGTCGAGCAGCGTCACCAGGGACCGGATGAGACGCGACTTCGCCTGGCCACGCTCGCCGAGCAGCACCATGTCCTGCCCCGCGAGGATCGCGTTCTCCATCTGCGGTATCACCGAGTCGTCGTAACCGCGGATCCCGCTGAACAGCTCCTCGCGATTGCCCAGCTTGCGGATCAGGTTGCGACGCAGCTCGTTCCTGACCGGCAGGACGCGGTATTCCGCGCGGCGCAGCTCACCGATGGTGGACGGGACCTGGGACATGGAGTCCCAAGCCTACACCGGGGCGGCGAATCGGCTACCGCGGCCCGCGATCGTTGCGTCGGAAGAGCGCGCCAGGGCTTCCCTCGCCGTCGCGACCAGCCGTCCGGCGAGCTCCTGTTCCTGCCCGAAATGCAGGTGCAGGAACGACGCGAGCATGAGTGGGTCGGTCCACCCCTCGCATCCGAGCGGTTCGCCGTCGCAGTCGTGCATCGAGTAGGCCGGGTTGAGACAGTCGCCTCCCGACAGGAGCCGGCTGAAATGGAACTCGTGGCCGCGCAGCCGGGTCCCGGCCGGACCGAGCATCGACGACGTCGCGATGCGGAGGTCGCGATAGCCGCTGTGGAGCGTGCCCGCCTCGAGCGCGATGTCGACGGGGACGAGCCCCGCCATCCGGTACTGCTCACCGGCGCTGGTGCGCAGGGTGCGCGCGCAGTACTGCAGCCCGCACCCCTCTGCATACACGGGCACACCGTGGGCATGCGCGCGCCGGAACAACTCCAGAAACGACTGGTTGCCCGCGAGCCTCGGGACGTACGCCTCGGAGATGCCGCCGCCCATGTAGATCAACCCGAGGTCGCGCGGCACCGCCGCATCCTCGAGCGGCGAGAACGTCACGATGTCAGCACCGGCGTCCTCGAGGAGCTCGAGGTTCTCGGGGTAGTAGAAGCAGAACGCGTCGTCGAACGCGACGCCGATGCGCACCGGCTCGGCGTCCGGCAACGCGGCGCGACGCCGCCGTGCGGCCGGCGCCACGCGCGGTGCCTGTGCCATCAGCCGCTCGATGAGATCGAGGTCGCAGTATCGCGACACCGCGTCGGCCAGTTCGACGATCGCAGCATCCACATCGGGGTTCTGGAGGAGCGGGAGCAATCCGGTGCGCATCTCCGGGATCCGCACGGACGGCATGTGGGGCAATGCGCCGAGCACCGGCATCCGCGCCAGCGACCACACCGCGTCCTCGATGACCCTGCGCCGGTAGTCGTTGGGAACGTTGTTGAGAATCACTCCGATCACGCTCCCGGCGTGGTCGAGTTGCTTGATGCCCAGCGCGGCCGCGGCGGCCGTCTCGCCCATCGCCCACGCGTCGACCACGAGCACGATCGGCGCCCCGATGATGCGCGCGACCTCGAGGGTGCTCCCCGGGAACTGGGTTGCGGTTTCCATCACGGCCTCGGGTGCCATGCCATGGCCGTCGAGGACACCCATCGCACCCTCGACGATCACGCAGTCCGCGCCGACCGAGCCGTGCACCAGCGAGCGGCGCACCCCGTCGACACCGAGCAGCCAGGAATCGAGGTTGCGACACGGGCGGCGGCTCGTATGCGCGAGGTACGCCGTGTCGATGAAATCAGGTCCGACCTTGAAGGTCTGCACGATGCGTCCCCGAGCGCGCAGCGCTCCGGTCAGGCCGAGGCTGATCGACGTCTTCCCGGAACCCGAGCCCAGGCCGCCGACCACGAGCCGAGGAATCCCGACCTCCTCGAGCATGAGGTGCCTCCGGATGGGGCCCTGCCTCACCGCCAGGTTGAGGGCGCCTTTGATGTCTCTCGCCAGGCATGACCGTCACCGGCGACGGAGCCCGCCACCAGCGACGCTAGCATCCGACGGTGACACAGGCAAGCTCGGCGTGATGGGGTGTGCGGCGCTCCGTTACGCGCTGAGTGCCGGCACCTGTGCCGGTCTGAGGTCACGGAGCCGTGCGCGGACACGCTCAAAGCCCTGGAAGCTGTCGAGCTCGAGGCCGAAGCACGCGTCGATCAGGCGTCCTCGCGGCAGGTGGTCCGCGAGACCGGGCTTGTTGAACGCGGTCGCTTCGACGATCCCCGATCCGGTGGCGAGCGCGACCCGTAGGTGCTGGCCCTCGGATCCGAACGTGGTCGTGCCGAGGACCCTCGCACCGCGAACCGCGAGCAGCGGCGCCGGGTTGCCCTGGCCGCAGGGCTCGAGGCGATCGAGGGCGCGGCAGAGCTCCGGCGTGACCTCGATCCCTGAGATCTCGCAGTCGATCGAGAAGTCGCGCCGCCGCTCGACACCGGCGTTCTGCTCTCCGACAGCCGCCGTGATCAGCTCCCGGAACTCCTCGAACTGCGAGGCCTCGAGGCTGAATCCCGCCGCGGCGGCGTGCCCTCCGTAGCGGAGCAGCGCAGGGGCGGCGCCGTCGAGTGCCCGGACGATGTGCACACCTCCAGCCGTTCGTGCCGAGCCCTTCGCTTCGACCGGATCGAGGCAGGCGATGAACGCAGGCCTCGCATAGCGCTCCGCGAGCCGGCCCGCCACCAGTCCGACGATTCCCATCGCCCAGCCGGGGTCGCCGAGCACGATGGCCGGTGCTGCGTCGTCGATGGCGGCGACCTGCTCCTCGGCCTCCGCGAGGGCGGCGGCCACAGCCTGCTGACGCAGACGGTTCTGCGTGTCGAGGTCGGCGGCGAGCTGCGCCGCCTCGTCGGGGTCGTCAGTGAGGCAGAGCTCGAGAGCGAGCCGCGCGTCCTCCATCCGCCCGGCCGCGTTGATGCGCGGGCCGACGGCGAACGCGACATCGGTGCCTCGAGGGGGCAGCGCGGTCCCCGCCGCCTCGCAGAGCGCCCGGAGCCCGGGGAGGTCGGGGATTCTCGGCAGGCCGTCGCGGACGATGGCCCGGTTCTCGCCGCGCAGCGGCATCATGTCGGCGATCGTGCCGAGCGCGGCAAGACCCAACGAGGCGTCGGTGCTGCCCGGGGGCACGGCTCCCGCGGCCTCGAGGGCCTGCACGAGCTTGAAGGCCACGCCGGCTCCCGCGAGCCCGTCGAACGGGTAGCTCGATCCGGGGAGCTTGGGGTTGACGAGCGCGTCGGCCGGCGCGAGCTGGGGCGGCGATCCACCGGGAGCGAGCGCCAGGTGATGGTCGGTGACCACGAGGCTCATGCCCGCCGGACGGCCGCGCGCGACCTCGACGCTGCTGGTGCCGCAGTCCACCGTGATGACACATCGCACCCCCTGCGAGGCAAGGTCGGCGAGCGCTGCGGCGTGGAGGCCATACCCCTCGGTCATCCGGTTGGGGATGTACGGGATCACGGTGGCTCCGGCGGCGCGCAGGGAGCGTGTGAGCATGGCGCACGCGGTCACGCCGTCCGCGTCGTAGTCGCCGTAGATGGCGATCGTGCTGCCGTCGCGCATCGCGGCGCGCACCGTGGCGACGGCCGCATCCATCGCGGGGAGTGCGAGCGGGTCGTGATACCCGCCCTCGACGTCCAGGAAGGCCGCGGCTCCTACGGAGTCGAATCCGCGTGCGGCGAGGACCTGCCCGACGACGGGGTGAAGGCCGGGGATCGGCTCGGCGTCACTCAGCCGCCAGCGACGCGGCGCCGGCTGCAACGGCGAGCCTCAGGCGCCGGAGCCTGGTGGAGGCGGGGCCGGTGCACCCGGCGCGGGCGACGTTGGAGCGGCCCCGGGCGCCTGCCCATACCCCGCGGGCGCCTGCCCGTACGTCGCGTTGGTGATGGCGCTGAAGTCGACCTTGGGCGCCTCGGCGACGGTCGCGCGCTGCGCCGCGTCGATCTGGAAGAACTCGGCGTTCTGGAAGTGGAACATGTTCGCGATCACGTTGGACGGGAACGCCTGGACGCGCCGGTTGAACTGCTGGACGTTCGAGTTGTAGATCTGCCTCGACGCCTGGATGCGATCCTCGGTGTCGGAGAGCGTCGCCTGGAGCTGGAGGAAGTTCTGATTCGCCTTCAGCTCCGGGTAGTTCTCCGCAACCGCGAAGAGGTGGCCGAGGGCCATCTGGAACGGGCCCTCCGCCGCAGCAGCCGCGGCCGGTCCCTGCGCCGACATGCCGGCGGATCGCGCGTGCGCCACCTCCTCGAAGACACCGCGCTCGTGGGCCGCATATCCCTGCACGGTCGAGACGAGGTTCGGGATCAGGTCGTACCGGCGCTTGAGCTCGGTGTCGATGTCGGCCCAGGCGTTCTGCACAGCGTTGCGCTGCGAGACGAACCGGTTGTACGAGGCCACCACCGCGAGGGCGAGGACCACGATGACGACGATGACGATGATCAGGGGTATCACGAACGTCTCCTTCGGAGCGGCGATCGGCTGCGGGGCTAAGGGTACCGCGCGGCAACTGGCGACCAAACGCCGTCCGAGGCCGGACGGCCCTGCCGAGGACCGACCTCAGCCGGGCGGTGAGGTCGGTTGCTGCGGTGAGGCTGCCTCCGGCGCCGGTTGCTGGAGGTTGAAGCGCTCGCGGACCATGTTGGGAATGCGTCGCGATACAAGGACCGTCGCGTCGAACAGCCCGCGAAGCTCCTCGACGGGCTTGCGACGCGCATAGACCATCAGGTACTCCGGCCCGAAGGCGACGTGATACCCGTGGTCGAGGCTCAGCAGCGTCTCGATCATCTGCGCGTCGATCAACTCGACAGCGAAGCCCTCGTCATCCGAATGGACGTCGAAGCGATCGTTGAACTCGATCGACTCGAACCTGATCCCGGGTGCGCCGACGGTGCGCTCCGCGAATGCGCCGATGACGCCCCGCGGCGACACGGTCACCGACGGGATGGGCATCCCGAGGACGCCGATCACGTTGGAGAACGGGAACGTGTTCTCGCTCCTGCCCTCGGACACGACGTACGTGAAATCGCAGTACGTGACGGGCAGTCCACCCCAGGGACCGCGCATGACGTTGCGCCAGTACCGACGGTTTCCCTCATTGAAGAGCCCGAAGCCGCAGTCACCGAGGTCCCAGTCGCTGCCCATGAGCACGAGCTTGTTGAGCGAGGCGAACATCTTGATCGACCGGACGCGCTGCTGCACGCGAAAGTACGCCGTCGCCCCCAGAAGGACCGCGATGAACACGACGGCGGAGACGAGAGCCATTCAGTCGTGCGGACCCACGCCGCTCAGTCAGTCACGCATCAGCTGGCGCAGCACCAGCGGCAGGATGCCCCCGTTGCGCAGGTACTCCACGTCGGTGTCGCTGTCGAGGCGGCACACGGTGTCGAACTCGATACCGGGCTGATGGGTCCTTCGCGCACTGACGCGAACCGCTGAGCCGGGCGTCGCCTTCGCCACGTCGCGGATCGTGTACACCTCCGTGCCGTCGAGCCCGAGTGTCTCGGCGCTCTCGCCGTCGCGGAACTGGAGCGGCAGGATGCCCATGCCGACGAGGTTGCTGCGGTGGATCCGCTCGTACGACTGCGCGATCACGGCGCGCACCCCCTGCAGCAGCGGGCCCTTCGCGGCCCAGTCACGTGACGACCCCGAGCCGTACTCACGCCCCGCGATCACGATGAGCGGCACGCCCTCCTCCTGGTAGACGGCGGAGGCGTCGTAGATCGTCATCATCGCGCCGTCGGGAAGGTGCACCGTGAACCCGCCCTCCTTGTTGTCGGCGAGCTGGTTGCGCAGGCGGATGTTGGCGAAGGTGCCGCGGACCATGACCTCGTGGTTGCCGCGACGCGCGCCGTACGTGTTGAAATCGCGCGGCTCAACTCCGTGCTCTCGAAGGAGCGCGGCCGCCGGGCTCGAGCCCGCGATGCTCCCCGCCGGAGAGATGTGGTCGGTGGTGATCGAGTCGCCGAGCAGCGCGAGCACGCGCGCGTCGACGATGTCCGCGGGCGGCTGCGGCTCCGGCGACATGCCGATGAAATACGGTGGCTCGCGGACGTACGTCGAACTCGGCGTCCCAGTCGAAGAGACCTCCGGTCGGTGAGGGCAGCTGCTGCCAGTGCTCGTCGCCGGCGAAGATGCGCGAGTACTCGCGGGTGTACAGGTCGCTGCCGATCGCCTTGAGCACCGTCTCGCTCACCTCGTCGGTGCCCGGCCAGAGCTCGCGCAGGAACACGGGATTGCCCTCGCGGTCCGTGCCGAGCGGGTCGGTCGTGAGGTCGACGTCGAGGTGCCCGGCAAGCGCGTAGGCGACCACGAGCGGCGGCGAGGCGAGGTACGCGGCGCGGACCTGCGGATGGATGCGTCCCTCGAAGTTGCGGTTGCCGCTGAGCACCGCGGCGACAGTCAGGTCCTCGGAATCGATGCGTTCCGCGACGGTTTCGGGCAGCGGGCCGCTGTTGCCGATGCACGTGGTGCAGCCGTAGCCGACCAGGTTGAAGCGCAGGGCCTCGAGGGATCCAAGCAGGTTCGCGCGCTCGAGGTAGTCGGTGACCACGCGTGACCCCGGCGCGAGCGACGTCTTCACCCAATCCGGCGGCATCAACCCTCGGGCGACCGCGTTGCGCGCGAGCAGACCCGCGGCGATCATCACGGCGGGGTTCGAGGTGTTGGTGCAGGACGTGATCGCCGCGATGACGACCGATCCGTCGCGCACCATGTCCGTGTCCCGCGGCCCGTTCGGCGTCGCGGCGACGTTGCCGACGGGATCGATGCCGCCTTCCTCGACAAGCCTCGGCACCTCGCCTTCCGCGGTCACGTCACCGCTGCGCGCGCGCTCCTCCCAGACGTTGGTGAACGACTTCCAGACATCCGGCAGCGCGACGCGGTCCTGCGGGCGTTTGGGACCCGCGAGGCTCGGCACCACGCTCGCCAGGTCGAGCTCGACCATCTCGCTGAAGAGCGGTATCTCCGACGCGTCGGTGCGGAACATGCCCTGTTCCTTCGCGTATCGCTCGACGAGGTCGATGTGCTCCGGGTCCCGACCCGACCCTCGGAGGTACTCGAGCGTGCGGTCGTCGACCGGAAAGAGCGATGCGGTGGCGCCGAATTCCGGCGACATGTTGGAGAGGGTGGCGCGATCCGGCACCGACATCGACGAGAGCCCGCTCCCGCAGAACTCGACGAACTTGTTGACGACGCCATGCCGCCGCAGCAGCTCGGTGAGGGTGAGCACGAGGTCGGTTGCGGTGGTCCCGGCCGGGAGGGCATTGTGGAAACGGACGCCGACGACCACCGGCGCGAGGAGGAAGAGCGGCTGGCCGAGCATGCACGCCTCGGCCTCGATGCCCCCGACGCCCCACCCGAGCACGCCGATGCCGTTGACCATCGGCGTGTGCGAATCCGTGCCGACCAGCGTGTCGGGAAGCGCGGTGCGGACACCGTCGATGTCGCGGACCTGCACCACCTGCGCGAGGTACTCGAGGTTGATCTGGTGGACGATGCCCATCCCCGGTGGGACGACCCGGAAGCCCCGGAATGCCTGCTGCGCCCAGCGCAGCAGCGAGTAGCGCTCGCGGTTGCGCTCGTACTCGCGCGCGATGTTCCGCTCGTACGCCTCGCGATTGCCGAAGGCGTCCACCTGCACGGAGTGGTCGACGACCAGGTCGACCGGTACCTGCGGATCGATGCGCATCGGGTCACCGCCGGCGCGTGCGACGGCGGACCGCATCGCCGCGAGGTCGACCACCGCGGGCACGCCCGTGAAGTCCTGGAGGAGCACCCGGGCGGGCATGAACGCGCGCTCGCGGTCCATGGTCGCGACGGTCCCGTTCCAGGCGGCGATCGCCTCGACGTCACCGTCCCGAGCCCAGGTCGCCCCCGCGTTGCGCACGCTGTTCTCGAGCAGGATCTTGACCGTCACGGGCAGGCGGGAGACGTCCCCGATGCCTCGCTCCGCCAGTGCGGCCAGGCGGTGATACGCCACGCCCGGCACGAGTTCCGCGCTCGTGCCGTAGCGGTCGGTGGCCATGGTCCCCATCTTCGCACCCGATGCACGAAGCGTGGCTTCAGAAGTGCGCACCGCACGGCTGCCCAAGACTCTTTCACGGGCTCAGACGCTGCTGCTCTATCCGCACACCCCACTGCTGCCCAAGAACTCTTTCAGGCTCAGAGGTTGCCTCTCTATCCGCGCACCCCACGGCTGCCCAGAACTCCCTCACGGGCTGAGAGCCCGTGTGTATGCTTCCAGCCTGATCCGGGCGCCTGTGGGAGTGACACGCGTGGCCAGCGAGAAAACCGAGATCCGTCCCGAGCACCAGCTCTACCACGAGTACACGACCGATGTCGACCAGACGCGGACCAACGTCCACTACGAGCAACCGCCTGAGTTCTTCCTGCTCATCACGGGTGGTGAGTGGAACGTCTACTCGGCCAACCTCTGGGATCCGGGGACAGAGGACGACACCGCCTCACAGGAGGCGAAGCTCGACCTGATCGCGCGGCTCGCGGGGCTCGAGAAGGGCATGCGCCTCATCGACGTCGGGTGCGGCTGGGCGGGTCCGCTCACGTACCTGTGTGACACCTACGGGCTCACCGGCACCGGGTTGACGCTGTCGCCGACGCAGAAGGGCTACGCGGAGGAGCGCATCGCTCGCCGTGGCAGCGACGCGAAGATCGTCCTCAGCCACTGGGAGGACTACACGCCGCCCGAGCAGGTCGACGCGATCTACACCGACGAGGTGATCGTCCACTTCTTCAACCTCTCCGGCTTCTTCACGAAATGCCACGAATGGCTCAAACCCGGCGGGGTGATGATCAACAAGGAGCTGCATCTCAAGCACCCGCGGCATGCCACGCTCGAGCGGGGCGGCGAGTTCGTCAGCCAGATCTACGGCGACACCGGCAACTACCGCACGCTCGCCGAGGAGCTGCGCCTCGCCAACGACGCGGGCTTCGACATCGAGCGCGTCCACCACATCGAGCGGCGCCACTACGAGGTGACCATCGACCACTGGCTCGCGAACATGCACACGCACGCGGACCAGCTCAAGGAGCTCGTCGGCAATCAGCACTACCGCGACTTCCGGATGTACCTCAGGCTCGCCCGCCACATCCAGCGCAACGTCACGCTCGACGTCGTCGTCTGCCGCAAGCCCGCCTGATCGAGGGCGCCTTCCCTCAGCTCGGGGTCGAGAGCTGCGCGAGATATGACGTGAGGTGCGTGTAGGCACCGGTCGCGAGCAGGACGCCGAGCGCGACGGTGATCACACCGCCGGCGAGCGTCAACGGTCGCACGAAGCGGTTGAGCTTCCGGGGCAGGTCCGGCAGTGACGCCCAGACCAGCGCTGCCGCGATGAACGGGAGACCCGAGGCCCGAGCGAGTAGACGACCAGCAGGAACGCCCCCGCCGATCGCATGGTCGCTGAGTGCGGCCAGCGTCAGCGCCGCCGCGAGGTAGGGCCCGACGCACGGCGTCCATCCGATGCCGAAGACGATCCCGACCAGGAACGCTCCGAAGCACGCCGCGCCGGCGCAGACGCTCGGGCAGCTGGAATCCCGCAGTCCGCTCGAGGATGCCCGACACGGACCACGCCGATGATCGCGAGCCCGAAGAGGATCACCGCAACACCACCGACGATCTCGACGATGCGCCCGCTCACCGCCCCGTTGGCGACGCGGGCGATCCCGCCTGCGGAGAGCCCGAGCAGAACGAAGACGACCGTGAAACCGGCGACGTAGAGGAGGGAGCCGGCAAGGAGGCGGAGGCGGAAGCTGTGCCGGTCCGGGTTGGTGAGCTCGGCGGCGCTGACCCCGGAGACGCATGCGAGATAGGCGGGCAGGAGCGGGACGGTGCACGGGGCGAGAAACGACCCGAGCCCCGCGACGAAGGTCGCGAGCACCGTCGCGATCGAGATCATCAGCCGAAGGTGAACGTGTAGATCTGGAATCCGGCCGGCACGGTCAGGTCGATGAGGTGGTAGCCGGACGACACGCCCGTGAGCAGCTGGTACAGATCCTCACGAGTAACGCTGAACGCCGACTGGCTCAGCGCCGCGCCGCTGTTGCCCGCGGACACCTGTTTCCCGTCAAGTTTGACTGAAACCGGCAGCGCCGATCCTGGCGTCCCGGCGACGATGTACACGGTGTCGGCCTGGAATTCGAGCCGAACATGATCGCCGGACGAGTCAGCCACGAGATACTGGCCCTCGTCCGTCCACCGGCCGGTGACCTGGATGGCATCCTGGGTCTGCGGTGGCCCGGGATCCGGATAGCTCGCCGGCTGTCCGAGGCCCCCGTACTGCTCGTTGTCGGCAAGCTGGCCTCGCTCGCTGCCCGCGTACAGCTCGGGAGTCGTGTTGTCGGGCACCGGTGTGGTGGCCGGCGCCGTCACCTGGTGCACGCCGAGCAGGTTGGCGACTGCAGCGTCCGTCTGCGCGTATCCGCCCTCGCCGAAGTCCCAGTAGGCCACCCGCCCCTGCTTGTCGATCAGATATTCGGCGGGCCAGTACTCGTTCTGGTAGGCGTTCCACGTGGCCATCTGGCTGTCGATCGCGACCGGCCAGGTGACCCCCAGCCGCGTGACCGCCGCGGCCACGTTTGCCGGCACCTTCTCGAAGTCGAACTCGGGGGAGTGGACGCCCACGATCACGAGGCCGTCGCTCTTGTAATCGTCGTAGAGGGTCTTGAGGTGCGGGATCGTGCGCACGCAGTTGACGCACGAGAAGGTCCAGAAGTCGATGAGCACGACCTTTCCGCGGAGGCCGGCGAGGGTGAGCGGCGGGCTGTTGAGCCATCCGTCGATCCCCGTGAAGCCCGGGGCGGGGTGGCGTGAGGCGACGGGCAGGACCGATCCGTCCGCCGACGAGGCGGTCACCGGCGGAGGTGGGTTGCGGACCACGGTGACCAGGATCGCCGCGGCGATCAGGACTGCGATGGAGGCAAGGGCGACGCGGTATCGGTTCATGTGGCTGATGGCACTCTACGCAGTCCATCTTGAGGATCCATTACGAATCGCGCCCGCTCTGCTAGCGTGTGCCGCACGTCCAGTCGCAGATGTGTCCGATGAGCAAGTCCACACCCGATCGGACGCTCGGCGATCGGAGCCGGGTGGTCATCGAGCACGTCCGCCCCACGGTGGACGGGGGAGCGTTCCCGGCGAAGGCGACGCGCGGCCTGCCCCTTCGGGTCTCGGCGCGGGCGTTCGCGGACGGGCACGATCCGATCATCACGTGGGCCTGGCTGTGGCCGGGATCGGCCGCCGCCATCCGTGGTGACGCGCCACCCCGCGGCGTCATCGAGGTCGCGATGGATGCCGAGCCCCAGGACTGGTTCACCGCCTGGATCACGCCGGCGGGCATGGGTGCGTGCAGTATCGCCGTCGTCGGGCTCATCGACGCGTGGGGAGGATGGGCACGCGACCTGGTGATCCGTCACCAGGCGGGCCTCGACGTCGAGCTCGATCTTGCCGATGGCGCCGCGATCGCCGAGGCACGCACCGCGCTGCCGGGGATCACCAGGGCAGACGTGCGGGCCCTCGGCACCCTGACCGCAACGCTCCGCCGCGGCACCGACGCGTCGAAGCGAATCGAGTTCGCCACCCGCGCCTCCACGATCGCGCTGATGCGGCGCACCGCCGATCGCACCCACGCCACGATCGCCGGACCCTTCGATCTCTGGGTCGAGCGCGAGGCGGCGGGGTGGTCCGCCTGGTACGAGATGTTTCCGAGATCCGAGGGGGCGGTGCCGCCCCGCAGCGGAACGTTGCGCCTGGCCGAGCGACGCCTGCCCGCGATCGCGGCGATGGGCTTCACCGTCGTCTACCTGCCGCCGGTCCATCCCATCGGCACAACGCACCGCAAGGGGCCGAACAACATCACCGAGTGCTCAGCGGCGGATCCCGGGAGCCCGTGGGCGATCGGCTCGCCCGCGGGCGGGCACACGGCCGTGCACCCCGACCTCGGGACGATCGACGACTTCGACCACTTCGTCGCCGCGGCCGGCGCCGCGGGCCTCGAGGTCGCGCTCGATTACGCCCTCCAGTGCAGCCCGGACCACCCCTGGGTCACCGAGCACCCGCAGTGGTTCCGGCACCGCTCGGACGGCTCCATCCGTTTCGCGGAGAACCCGCCCAAGCGGTATCAGGACATCTACCCCATCGACTTCGACACCGAGGACTCGGCGGCGCTGTGGACCGCGCTTCGTGACGTCATGCGCTTCTGGATCGGCCACGGCGTGCGCATCTTCCGGGTGGACAACCCGCACACCAAGCCCTTCGCATTCTGGGAGTGGCTGATCGCCGACGTGCGGATGACGAATCCGGACGTCATCATGCTCGCCGAGGCGTTCACCCGCCCCGCGGTGATGCAGCGGCTCGCCAAGATCGGATTCTCCCAGTCGTACACGTACTTCACGTGGCGCAACAGCGCCTGGGAGCTCTCCGAGTATTTGACAGAGCTGTCTCAGACCGAGCTGGCTGACTGGTTCCGGCCCAACTTCTGGGTCAACACCCCCGACATCCTCCACGCCACGCTGCAGCAGGGCGGCCCGCCGGCCTTCCGGCTGCGCGCCGCGCTCGCCGCCATCACCGGGCCGTCGTGGGGCATGTACAGCGGCTACGAGCTCTGCGAGGCCACGCCCCTTCGCGAGGGCAGCGAGGAGTACCGGGACTCCGAGAAGTACCAGCTCCGCCCGCGCGACTGGTCACGACCCGGATCGATCGCGCCACTCATCACCCGGCTCAACCGGATCCGTGCCGAGCATCGCGACGCGATCGCGCAGCTGAGCACCCTTCGTCTGCACCATATGACCGATGAATCGATGCTCTGCGTCTCGAGGGCGACCCCCGACAAGCGCGATGTGGTGCTGCTCGTGATCAACCTCGACCCGCAGCACGCGCACGAGGCCACCACGTGGCTCGATCTCGGCGCGCTCGGCGTGCCTGCGGATCGCCCGTTCGAGGTGCGCGACGAGCTCGGTGGCGGCAGCTACACCTGGCAGGGACCGGTGAACTACGTGCGCCTCGACCCGGCGGTGCAGCCGGCCCACGTCTTCCACGTGCGCCCACTCCCGTGACCGTCGTCACGAAGCTCGATCAGGGCCCACTGTGGTTCCGCAAGGCGGTGTTCTACGAGCTGTCCGTGCGCGCGTTCATGGACGGCAACAACGACGGCATCGGCGACTTCGTCGGGCTGATCAGCAAGCTCGACTACCTCGAGTGGCTCGGGGTCGACTGCATCTGGCTCCTGCCGTTCCAGCAGAGCCCGCTTCGTGACGGGGGCTATGACATCTCCGACTACCGGACGGTGCTGCCCGACTACGGGAACGTGGACGACGTCGCGCGGCTCGTGGAGGAGGCCCACCGCCGCGGCATCCGCGTGATCATGGACCTGGTCGTCAACCACACGAGCGACCAGCACCCGTGGTTCAAGAACGCACGGTCGTCGGTCGACAGCGAGTACCGCGACTGGTACATGTGGTCGAGCACCAAGAACCTCTTCAGCGAAGCCCGGATCATCTTCCTCGACACGGAGACGTCGAACTGGACGTGGGACGAGCAGTCGGGCGCGTACTACTTCCACCGCTTCTTCAGCCACCAGCCCGACCTCAACTACGACAACCCGCGCGTCCGCGCGGAGATGATCGACGTGTGCCGGTTCTGGCTCGACCTCGGCATGGACGGGTTCCGGCTCGACGCGGTGCCGTACCTCTTCAAGCGCGAGGGCACCAACTGCGAGAACCTCCCCGAGACGCACGCGTTCCTCGCCGACGTGCGCGCCGCGATCGATGCCGAGTACCCGGACAAGGTGCTGCTTGCCGAGGCGAATCAGTGGCCTGAGGACGTGGTCGACTACTTCGGTTCGCCGGCACGGCCCGAGTGCCACATGTGCTTCAACTTTCCGTTGATGCCGAGGATGTTCATGGGCCTCCGCCGCGAGCAGCGCTATCCGATCACCGAGATCCTCGAGCGCACGCCGGCTCTGCCGCCCAACAGCCAGTGGGGCATCTTCCTGCGCAACCACGACGAGCTCACCCTCGAGATGGTGACCGACGAGGAGCGCGACTACATGTGGGACGAGTACGCGCAGGATCCTCGCGCCAAGCTCAACCTCGGCATCCGGCGCCGGCTCGCGCCGTTGCTCAACAACGGGCGGCGGCAGATGGAGCTGTTCCACGGTCTGATCCTCTCGCTGCCGGGTTCGCCGATCCTCTACTACGGCGACGAGATCGGCATGGGGGACAACGTCTATCTCGGTGATCGCGACGGTGTGCGGACCCCGATGCAGTGGAACGCCGACCGCAACGGTGGCTTCAGCCAGGCCGACTTCGCGCAGCTCTACCTGCCCCCGCTCATGGATCCGGTGTACGGGTTCCAGGCGTGCAACGTGAGCGCGCAGCGTCGCAACGAGTTGTCGATGCTCCACTGGTTGCGCCGGTTCATCGCGGTGCGCAAGCGCTGGCCGGTCTTCGGCGAAGGGGAGTTCGAACCCCTCGACGCCGCCAACCCGTCGGTGTTCGCGTTCGTCCGCAGCGGCGACGGCCACGTGGTGCTCTGCGTCAACAATCTCTCGCGCTTCGCGCAGCCGGTCGAGCTTGACCTGCGCAGGTACGCGGGGATGACACCGGTCGAGCTGCTCGGGCGCGTCCACTTCCCGCGCATCGGAGAGCTGCCGTACCTCCTCACCATGGGGCCGCACGGCTTCTACTGGTTCACGCTCGACCCCGACGGGTCATGAACCACGCTGCCGCACTCCTGCGCGACCACGGTATCGAGGGCTGCGAGGCGGCGCTCGGCGAGTACATCGTGCGGCAGCGATGGGCCGGAGCCCAGGGACGCACCATCGAGTCGCTCGAGGTCGTCGACGCCGCCGTCATCAACGAGCAGTCGCCTGTGTTGCTGCACACGCTGACGGCCGTCACCTACACCGACGGTGCGACCGTTCGTTATGCGCTGCCGCTCGGTGTCCGCGGCGTGGACGACCCGCTCGCGGAACGGGCGCCGGACTACCTCATCCCCTGGGCCGCGGCGCCGAAGCCGCTCCTCCTCTACGACGCAGTGGGTGATCCGGCGTACGTCGAATGGCTGCTCGAGGCCATTCGCGAGCGGCGGGTCTTTGCCACGTCGAGCGGGGAGGTGCGATGCGACTGCCCGGATCCGGCCTTGCTCGACCGGGGAACGCTCTCGTCCGTGCGCTATCTCAAGGTCGAGCAGAGCAACACGTCGGTCGAGGTCGGCGACGCGATCTTCTTCAAGCACCTGCGCCGCGTCGAGGCGGGGCCGTCGCACGAGCTCGAGATGTCCGAGGCGCTCGCGGCAGCCGGGTTCACGCACGTCGCGCCAATGCTCGGCCGCGCGGTCTGGGCGCCGGCGGGCGGAGCCCCGTCGCTCCTCGTCCTGGTGCAGCGTTTTCTGCACAACAGCAGCGAGGGCTGGGCGCTGGCGCTCACATCGCTGCGTGCCCTGTATGCCGAAGTCGAGAGCATGGGCCTGCGCGATCCGGCGGAGCGCCGTGCCGCGGTGGCCGGTCAGGACGCCTCGTTCATCACGGAGTCGATGCGCCTCGGCAGGGCGCTGGCCGAGCTGCACCTCGCGCTCGCGGGTCCGCTCCCTGACCCGGCGATGGCGCCGGCGCCGCTGACGAAGGCGGTGCTGGATCGCTGGGCGTCCGGCATGACCGCCGAGCTCGACGCTGTGCTCACCCGAGGCGATGCGTCACTCGATCCCCTGCGCGAGGCGCGCGACGCCGTTGCGGCGGCGTTCGACCGGCTGCGCGGGCTCCCGGATGGCGGGTTGCTCACCCGCATCCACGGCGACCTCCACCTCGGCCAGCTGCTTCGCGTCGACACCGGCTGGGTGGTCCTCGATTTCGAGGGCGAGCCCGACCGCAGCCCGGAACAGCGCCGCGAGCTGACCACGCCGCTGTGCGACGTCGCGGGGATGCTGCGGTCGTTCGACTACGCCGCGGCAGCCGCGATCCATGAGCGTGCGGCGCCCGACACCGCCGAGGCGAACCTGCTGCTCGGCTACGGCGACGCATGGGCCGAGGACAATCGCGACGCCTTCTGGACCTCCTACCTGGAGACGATCGGCACGAACCCGCTGCTCCCCCCGCCGGCTCAGGCTCTGGTGATCCGGCGCGCATTCGAGATGCAGAAGGCGGTGTACGAGATCGGCTACGAGCTGGGACACCGCCCGGCCTGGGTGCAGATCCCGCTGCGCTTCCTCCTCCACGCGGACGGCGCCACAGGAGTGGTCGGTGGCTGAGAGCCGCGCGGAGCTGGACGCCGCCGTCGAGCACCTGCTTGCAGGGCGCCTGGCGGCGCCACACGACCTGCTCGGACCACGTGAGGTCGACGGAAGCATCCGGATCCGGGCATTCCATCCCGATGCAACCGAGGCGAGCATCGCGAGGGTCGACGGGATCACCTCCATGCGGCGGCTCAATGCCGCAGGCCTCTTCGAGGCGAGCGTCCCCGCGGGAGGGCCTCCCGGGTATCGAATCCGCTTCCGCAACCGCGAGCGCGAGTGGGAGCAGGAGGACCCGTATGCGTTCGCGCCGACGCTCGGCGAGCTTGACCTCCACCTGATCGGCGAGGGGACGCACGCGCAGCTCTGGCGTGTGCTCGGCGCGCGGGTCATCGAGCACCAGGGCGTGATGGGGACGGCGTTCGCCGTCTGGGCGCCGAACGCGCTCGGCGTGAGCCTCGTCAGCGATGCCAACTTCTGGGATGCGCGCATCTGGCCGATGCGCGTGCTCGACGACTCCGGCGTCTGGGAGCTGTTCTGCCCAGGGGTCGGCCGCGGAGTCCACTACAAGTTCCTCGTCACGCGCCGCGACGGCATGCGCATCTTCAAAGCCGATCCGCTTGCGCGGGCCGCGGAGCTGCCGCCGGGCACCGCGAGCATCGTCGAGGAGAGCTCGTTCCGCTGGCGTGACGGGGCGTGGATACGGCGGCGCGCCCGCGCGGCCGCGAGCCGCGAGCCGTTGGCGGCGTACGAGGTGCATCTCGGCTCGTGGCGGCGGGCACCGGACGGACGCCTGCTCACCTATCGAGAGATCGCCGAGCCGCTCGCCGCCCACTGCCGGGAGCTGGGGTTCACGCACGTCGAGCTGCTCCCGATCATGGAGCATCCCTTCGGCGGAAGCTGGGGATACCAGGTCACCGGCTACTACGCGCCGACCGCCCGTCATGGCACGCCCGACGACTTTCGCAGGTTCGTCGACGTCATGCACCGCAACAACATCGGCGTGATCCTCGACTGGGTGCCCGCGCATTTCCCTCGTGACGGATGGGCGCTCGCGCGGTTCGACGGCACGCCGCTGTACGAGCACGCCGACCCACGCCGTGGCGAGCATCCGGACTGGGGAACCTACGTCTTCAACTACGGCCGCAACGAGGTGCGCAACTTCCTGGTCGCCAATGCGCACTACTGGGCGGAGGAGTTCCACGTCGACGGGCTGCGCGTCGACGCGGTCGCATCGATGCTCTACCTCGACTACTCGCGCCAGCCGGGCGCGTGGGTGCCGAACATCTACGGCGGCAAGGAGAACCTCGAGGCGATTGCGCTGCTCCGCGAGGTCAACGCGTCAACGCACGAGCGGCAACCCGGCGTGATCACCATCGCGGAGGAGTCGACGACGTGGCCCGGTGTGACGCGATCGATCGCGAGCGGCGGCCTCGGGTTCGACTTCAAATGGAACATGGGGTGGATGCACGACACCCTCGACTACCTGCACAAGGACCCGGTGTTCCGCCGGTACGCGCATCACCAGATGACCTTCGGGTTGATGTACGCATGGTCGGAGCGGTTCGTCCTCCCGCTGTCTCACGACGAGGTGGTGCACCTCAAGGGATCGCTGCTCGGCAAGATGTCGGGTGATCCCTGGCGGCGTTTCGCCAATCTGCGGGCGCTGTTCGGCTGGATGTGGGCCCATCCGGGCAAGAAGCTGCTCTTCATGGGTGGGGAGCTCGGTGACGAGCACGAGTGGGCGCACGACTCGGCGCTCGACTGGGCGCTCCTCGAGGACCCGGCGCATGCGGGGGTGCACCGGCTGATCGCCGACCTCGGATCGCTGTATGCGGCGACGCCGGCGCTGTGGGAGCTCGACGAGAGCCCCAACGGGTTCCAGTGGATCGACGCGGGCAATGCGGACCAGAACGTGCTCAGCTTCATCCGCCGCGACGACCACGGCTCGCCGGGCATCGCGTGCATCGCCAACTTCTCCCCGGTGGTTCGCTACGACTTCAAGGTCGGGCTCCCGCTCGCCGGCCGGTGGGGCGAGATCCTCAATACCGACTCGGAGCACTACGGCGGCAGCGGAGTGGGGAACATGGGCGCGGTCGAGGCGGTGGCCGAGCCCTGGCACGTCTTCAAGCACTCGGCGCGCTTGACGCTTCCACCGCTGGCCGTGGTGTGGCTCGCCCCTCAGGCCATTGCTTAACGGTTGCGCACCCGTGAGAATGGGTGCACAACCCGCGGGGCGAGAGTGGACGCGTGGCGATGGAAGCACCGGATGCCATCACGCACACCGCGCCTTCGAGATCGCTATCACCAGACACAGGGGTTCCCCACGACCATGAACACCGACGAGGCCCGTACCCGGCTGCTCAACGAGCGGGCCCGGATCGAGGAGCTCCGTGAGGCGGCGAACCGGCTCACCGCCGACGCCCAGGAGGCGACTGAGCGCGAGCTGTCGTCCGCCGAGCAGCACCCCGCAGAGCTGGCCAGCGAGACGATCGGGCTCGAGCTGGACCACAGCGTCCTGCAGCACGCGGAGCTGGAGCTCGAGGAGCTCGAGGCTGCGGTCAAGCGGGTCGACAACGGGGTGTACGGGCGCTGTGAGGCGTGCGGTCAGCCCATCAGCGAGGCGCGGCTGGAGGCGATCCCCACGGCCCGCCTCTGCATCGAGGACCAGTCCAAGCAGGACCGCGGACGGCGCAACGGGCGCTAACCCGCCGTGCCCGAGAGCGGCGTCGGGTCAAGCTGCAGCCAGGTGCGTGACGTCCACATCCACTCTTCGTTGAAGTAGTCGCCGGCGCCGCCGACCAGCACGACGTCCCCGATGGTGTCGTCGTAGTACAGCGCCGACGTGGAGCTAAAGGTGGCGGCCCCGATCGGGACAAGCGCCTCAGTGTTGGTCCAGATGCTGCCGCTCCAAACGTCCGTCCCGGCGCCTCCCACCGAGGTGTTCACGAGCACGACGGTCTGGTCCTGAGGATCAGTCGCCATCTCACTTGTCAATGGGTCGAACGTCGCACCCGACTTGGGGTTGAGCTGCGTCCACGTGCTTCCATCCCACGCCCAGGTGAGCGCAGGACCAATGGTCCCATCGTTGCCGACGGCGAGTACCTGGTTTGAGACGGGATCGAACGCGGCGACCAACTCGATGGCGGCGGGTCCGGTTCGCGGGTCCCGTAGCGACCATGTCGACCCGTTCCACGTCCAGGTCTGGCTGCTCTTCGGCGGCCCGGAGCCGCAACAGGACACGAGCGCGACGACCGTCCGGTCGGCTGGGTCGGCGACCAGGTCGCCGACGGCTCCGCGGGGGTTGATCTCCGATCGGGGCCGCAGGAGCCGCCATGTCGAGCTGTTCCAGACCCAGGTCTGGCTCCTGCCGTTTTCGGCCATGGCGATCATGATCACTGTGCCGTTGAACGGGTCGTACACCATCGGCCCAGCCGATGGGGGATGTGCCGGCGTCGTGTGGCGTGTCCAGGTGCCTCCGGCCAACGTCCATGTGTCGAGCACCGGCCTCCCCGAGCCATCGCTGCCGCCGAACAACACCAACTGATGCTCGGCAGCGTCGTACGCGGTCGATGCCGGGCCCGCTGGCGGGGTGTCCGGCCCGTTGAGCATCGCGCCGTCCGCTCCGTCGGCCAGGCGAACCCATGAGGGGAACGTCCATGCCCAGACATGGAGCGGGCGTGGCGCCGTGGGATCGGCCGCCCAGCCGAAGGCTTCGAGGATGCCGTCGACGTTGTCGTCCACCGCTGCCCCGGGGATCGGCGCGCCTTGGTCGTTCAGGAGCGACCAGTCCTCGCCGTCCCAGGTCCAGGTCTGGTTCGTGGAGCTCCCTGGTTGCCGCGAAGGGCTCGTGAGCACCAGCTGATTCGTCTGGGGATCGATCGCCATCGCAGCCGGCGCTGCGGCCTGCGGCGAATGCACGGTCGCGACCTTCTGCCAGGCTGTGCCGTCCCAGGTCCACGTCGTACTGGGGGCGTCGGGTTCGGACTGTGTGCCGTTCAGGCTCACGGCGATCGGCCACTCGGTGACCGGATCCTCGGCAACCACCAGCCCTCGGGCTCCGGGCGACGCGCTCGGGGAAGCGCTCAACGACCAGCCGGAGCCGTTCCACGTCCATGTCTCGGTCGCCTCGGGGCCTGCCGCAAGGTCGTACGTGAGCAACACCATGCGGTTCAGCGCGTTGTCCCAGACCATCCCCGCCGTCCGGCCGCCCGGCGGTCCGCCCGTCTGCTGACGCTGCCGCTTCCACGTGCAGCCGTTCCACGCCCAGGTGTCGTTCGCGGCTCGACCGTTCGCGAGCACCCCGCCGAACAGCAGGAGATCGTGGGTGATCGGGTCATACTCGAGTGCGGCGTCGCTTCGTCCCGGAGGCGATGCCGATGGCTGCGCCAGCGCCCATCGCTGACCCAGCGCCGACCACAGCCAGGTCTTCGACTCATTCCCGATGCCGCCGAAGAGCACGACGGGGCTCCCGGTCTCCGACCCATCCTGAGCGACAGCCGCTCCTCCCGAGGTCGACGGCACGCCGTCGGCCTCGGTCGACCAGACGCTGCAGGCGCCGCCCGACCCGCCGCCGGGGTCGGGGTGTGTCGTGAGGATGGCGGCGGGCGCGTGCTCGAGCCGCCAGACCCCCGTCGTCGCTCCGACGACGACGATCACCGCTGCCGCGCCGAGGGCAAGCGACCGGATGCCGAAACGCGACCGCGACCGATCCCCGCCTGAGTCCGCTTCCACTGGAACCGGCTCCATCCCGTGCTCGAAGACGTGCAGACCGGGGACCGGGAGCGGCAGCGTGCCGGGTTGCGTGCCGACGACCGACCATTCAGTCCCAGCGGGCTTGATGACGGCACCCCTGCACGGTATGGACGCCGGAACGACCGCATCGCCCGTGAGCATGTCGCCGAGGGCCTGCGCCTCCTGCACGGTGGTGCGCAGCAGCACCACGCTCACGGACACGGTTTCCGCCGCGTCCAGCAGCGAACGCGCCTGCAGATCGTCAAGCCCGACGAGCACTCGGTGCCCCGCGCGTGCGCTCGCAGTGAGCGTCTGCACGGCTCCCGGCACCACCGCGATCGCGTACTGCATTGCCCCGCGAGATCCCTCGATACGGGCCACCCACGTCCCGGAGGGATCGTCGCCGCTCGCCACGAGCCGGCTCGTTGCGCGCGCGACGGTCCGATCTGACGCTTGCGCGGCCCCGGAAGGATCAGCCCGGATCAGCCACCAGTCCAGCGACATGCCGGCGAAGCGCGCCAGTCCCGGTCGGCGAGAGAGGCCGTCGAGCCGGATCGCGGTCGCCATTCAACGTGTATACGCCACGACGTCCTCGACCGTCATGCCGATTGCGGGCATCGCGAGATGCCACTCAGTGGCGGAAGTGACGCTCCCCCGCGAGCACGACCGCCATTCCCAGCGCTTCCGCCGCCTCCGTCACCGGCTGATCCTGCTTGCTGCCCCCGGGATGGATCACGGCGGTGACGCCCGCCTTGCCGAGGGTCTCGAGGCCGTCCGGCATCGGGAAGAACGCGTCCGAGGCCGACACCGCGCCGACGCAGCGGTCGCCGGCCCGCGCAACGGCAAGCTCCGAGGACTCCACGCGTGACATCTGCCCCGCCCCCACCCCGACGGCCATGCCGTCGCGAACGATCACCACCGCGTTCGATTTGACGTGCCGGCAGACCCGCCACGCGATCAGGAGGTCGCGCCACTCGGCTTCCGTCGGTTGACGCCGCCCTGCAACGGTCATCGTCGCGCGATCCGTGACGACCCGATCCCTCGTCTGCACGAGCAGGCCGCCGTCGATGCTGCGCACGTCGAGCTGTCCGGCGCACGACGGCCGGTCGGCGACGAGCACGCGGAGTCGCGGCTTGGCGGCGAGGAGCGCCGCCGCGTCGTCGTCGATGGCCGGACAGATCACCGCCTCGAGGAAGGTGCGGCTCAACTCGGTGGCGGTCGCGAGGTCGAGCGGCCGGTTGATGCCGACGATGCCCCCGTACGCTGCGCGTGGATCGCACTCGTATGCACGGCGATAGGCGTCGACGGCGCTCTCGCCCACGGCGAATCCGCACGGGTTCGTGTGCTTGATGACGCAGGCCGCCGGTTCCGCGAACTCCGCGGTCAGGGCGCGCGCGGCGTCGACGTCGAGCCAGTTGGTGAACGACAGCGCCGACCCCTGCATCTGCCGAGCGTGCGCCGCCCCACCCGGTGGCCCCGGGATGGCGTAGAGCGCGCCCTGCTGGTGCGGGTTCTCGCCGTAGCGGAGCTCGTGCAACCGCCCGCCACCGACGGTGAGCTCGGCAGGCATCGCATCGGTGCCGGCGTTGTCACGCAGCCACGAGGCCACCTGCGTGTCGTACGCCGCGACGTGCGAGAACGCCTCAGCCGCGAGGCGGTGACGGGTCGCGCTCGACACGCGGCCGTGCTCGCGCACCTCGTCGAGCACCATCTGATACTGCGCCGGTGACACCACCACCGCGACCGAGTCGCGGTTCTTGGCAGCCGCACGGATGAGCGTCGGACCGCCGATGTCGATGTTTTCGACAATGGTGTCGTCATCTGCGCCGCGGGCGAGGGTCTCCGCAAACGGGTAGAGCGACGACACCACGAGGTCGATGGGTTCGAACCGGTTCTCGGCGAGCTGCCGCATGTGCTCGAGGTTGTCGCGCCTCGCGAGGATGCCCGCGTGGATCGCCGGGTGCAGCGTGCGGACCCGGCCGTCAAGCATCTCGGGAAACCCGGTGATGTCGGCAACCGACTGCACCTCGATCCCGGCGTCCGTGAGCGCGCGCCCCGTGCTGCTGGTGGCGATGAGATCGACGCCGCACTCGCGCAACCCGCGCGCGAAGTCGAGGAGGCCCGTCTTGTCGCTGACCGAGAGGAGCGCTCGCATGCTCACACCGGCGCCGGGGCGGGATGGGCCCGAACGCGCACGCGGCTCCCGTCCCGGGCGATGCGGCCGCTGCACCAGAGCGCGACCGCCCGGGGGAGCAGCTCCCATTCGCGCTCGTGGATGCGCTGCCGCAGCGTCGCCGCGTCGTCGTCCGGCTCCACCGGCACCGCGGCCTGGAGAACGATCGGCCCGCCGTCTGCCTCGCCCCGCTCGAGCAGCTGGACGGTGCAACCGGTCACGCGCACGCCACGCTCGAGCGCTCGTTCAACGGCATCCATGCCGCCGCCAAAGGCGGGCAGCAACGACGGATGCACGTTGAGGATGGCGTCCGGGTATGCGTCGAGGAACTCGTCGCTCAGGATGCGGTCGTACCCGGCGCAGACCACCAGCCGGACCCCGGCGCTCCGGCAGCGCGCGAGCATCTCGCGGTCGCGCGCCGCGGCGTCGCCGCCGAAGTCCGCCTGGGGCAGCGCCACCGCGGACACCTCCCAGGCCCGGGCCACGTCGAGGGCGCGGGCGCTCCGCCGGTTGGAGATCACGAGCGCCACCTGTGCGGGGAACGCCGGGTCCTTGCACGCCTGGAGCAACGCGTCGAGGTTGGTGCCGGCGCCCGAGACCAGCACCGCGATCGGCGTGCGGACGGTCACCGAAGCACGACTCGCTGCGTCCCCGACTGCGCCGCCACCTCGCCGATCTTCCAGACCGGGATGCCCGCCGCCGAATCGATCGGCGGGGCGCCGGCGGGAACGACCACGACCATGCCGACGCCCATGTTGAAGGTGCGCCACATCTCCTCGAGGTGCACGCCGCCCACCCGCTGCAGCGCGTCGAAGATGGGTGGCACCGTCCACGTGGAGCGGTCGATGTTCGCCGCCAGCCCTTCAGGGAGCACGCGCGGCACGTTGTCGATGAGGCCACCGCCGGTGATGTGGGCCAGCGCGCGCACGTCGGTGCGCGTGCGCAGCTCGCGGATCGCGGCGAGATACGAGCGATGGGGCTCGAGCAGGAGGTCCACGAGAGGACGGTCGGTGCCCGGCAGCACGTCGGACCACTGCAGCTCGTGCTCGGCGGCGATGTGGCGAACGAGCGAGTACCCGTTGGTGTGCAGGCCGCTGCTCGGCAGCGCGAGGAGCGTGTCTCCGGCGGAGACCCGGCTCCCGTCGATGATCGCCCCCGCCTGGACCGACCCGACGATGAACCCCGCGATGTCGTAATCGCCGAGCGCATAGACCCCGGGCATCTCGGCCGTCTCCCCACCGATGAGGGCGCACCCCGCGTTCCGGCACGCTTCGGCGATGCCGTCGATGAGCTCGGCGAGCTGCTCGGGGACCAGGCGCCCGGTCGCGTAGTAGTCGAGGAAGAAGAGGGGTTCCGCCCCGCAGCAGGCGATGTCGTTGACGCAGTGGTTCACGAGGTCCAGGCCGATGCCGCGGTGGCGCCCGGTCGCGATCGCGATCTTCACCTTGGTGCCCACGGAGTCGGTGCTCGACGCGAGGACCGTGCCCTGGGCCGATCCGGGCTCGAGGGCGAACAGGCCGCTGAACGCGCCGATCCCGCCGAGCACCTGGGGCGTGTGGGTCGACGCGATGGTGCGGCGGATCAGGCTGACGGCGCGATTGCCCTCGTCGATGTCGACACCGGCGTCCGCGTAGCGAAGGTCACCCATCACAAAGAGTGTATCGGCGCCCCCTTGCCGGCCGCGGAGCGGTCACGGACGGGTCCGCCGTGGCTGGGAGGCGTCATCATGTAAGCGAGCACACCGTGTCCAGGATTCCATAGCCAACTTGTGAACCCCACCGATACCTCGGACCCGAACTACTTCCATCGGGTCGTGGACTGCCAGTGGGCCTGCCCGGCCCACACCAACGTTCCTGAGTACATCCGGCTGATCGCCCAGGGCCGGTATACGGACGCGTACATGTCCAACCGGGAGTCGAACGTCTTCCCGGGGATCCTCGGGCGCACGTGCGACCGCCCCTGCGAGCCGGCGTGCCGGCGATCGCGGGTCGACGGATCGCCGGTGGCGATCTGCCGGCTCAAGCGGGTCGCCTCCGACCTCCGGGACGACTTCACCGGCCGCCTCCCGGTCATCCCGGCGGAGAAGAACGGGCGACGGGTCGTCTGCATCGGCGCCGGACCGGCGTCCCTCACGGTCGCCAACGACCTCATGCCGGTCGGCTACGAGGTGGTGATCCTCGAGCAGCTCGACCAGCCCGGCGGCCTCATGCGCACGAACATCCCCGCGTTCCGCCTCCCCGCCGAGGTGCTCGACGAGGAGATCGCCACCATCGTCGACATGGGGGTCGACCTCCGCCTCAACACGCCGGTCACCAGCCTCCGCAGCCTGCTCCAGCAGGACTTCGACGCCGTCTTCGTCGGGACCGGGGCTCCGCGCGGCAAGGACCTCGACGTCCCCGGGCGCCACGAGAGCGATCACATCTACATCGGTATCGACTGGCTCGAGTCGGTGGCCTTCGGGCACACCGACAAGATCGGCGAGCGGGTGCTCATCATCGGCGTCGGCAACACCGCGATGGACTGCTGCCGCTCGTCGCTGCGCCTGGGCGGCAAGGACATCAAGGTCATGGCGCGGCGACCCCGCAACTTCTTCAAGGCCTCCGCGTGGGAGCTCGAGGACGCGGAGGAGGAGGGGGTCGAGATCCTTGTCAACCACGCGCCGACGCGTTTCGTCATCGAGGACGGACGCCTCACCGGCATGGAGTTCCAGCGCCTCGAGTGGGATGAGCACGCGCGCCACTCGACCGTGATCGACACCGTGGTGATCCCGTGCGATGACGTCATCCTTGCCATCGGCCAGGAGAATGCGTTTCCGTGGATCGAGCGCGACCTCGGGCTCGAGATGGGCGAGTGGGATATGCCGGTCGTCGATCCCGTGACCTTCCAGTCGTCGCTCCCGGGCGTCTTCTTCGGCGGTGATTCCGCGATGGGGCCGAAGAACATCATCTGGGCGGTCGAGCACGGTCATCAGGCGGCGATCTCGATCCACAACCACTGCCAGGGCATCCCTGTCGCGGAGCGCCCGCCGCAGGGAACCAACCTCGTGAGCCAGAAGATGGGGCTCACGGAGTGGAGCTACCACAACGATTACAACCCCTCCGGTCGTCAGCAGATGGCGCACGTGGAGCTGACCCGTAGGTTCAAGAGCATCGGGACCGAGGTGGAGATGGGCTTCTCGGCCGAGCAGACGGCGCGTGAGGTGCAGCGCTGCCTCAACTGCGACATCCAGACGGTCTTCGCTGCGCCGCTGTGCATCGAGTGTGACGCGTGCATCGACATCTGCCCGGTGCAGTGCCTGACGATCACCGACAACGGTGACGAGGCCGACCTCCGCACGCGGCTGTCCGCGCCGGCGAAGAATCTCGAGCAGGCGCTGTTCGTGTCCGCGGCGCTGCCGCAGACGGGACGGGTGATGGTCAAGGACGAGGACCTCTGCGTGCACTGCGGTCTCTGCGCCGAGCGCTGTCCGACCGCCGCATGGGACATGCAGAAGTTCGAGCTGCTGATCCCGCTTGCCCTCTCCACCCCATTGCCGGTGGCGACCTAGGTCATGGTCGCCGAGATCGTCGCCGGACCGCGCGCCAAGGTGAACGACTTCACCATCAAGCTCGCCAACGTGAACGGCACCGGGTCGTCGAGCGCGAACAACCTGCTGATGCGCGCCATCTTCCGGATGGGCGTGCCGGTCTCGGGGAAGAACCTGTTCCCGTCGAACATCCAGGGCCTGCCCACCTGGTACGAGATCAGGGTGAACAAGGACGGTCATGTGGCGCGTGCGCGCGAGTACGACGTCATGGTGGCGATGAACGGGCAGACGTACGCGCAGGACATCGCCGAGGTCAGCGCCGGCGGCTACCTCATGTACGACTCCTCGTGGCCGCTCGACAAGGCGCTGATCCGCGAGGACGTGACGTACTTCGGCGTCCCGCTGGCCGAGATGTGCAACGACGCGTTCAAGGGACCGCGCGAGCGGATTCTCATGAAGAACATCGCATGCGCGGGCGCGCTCGTGGCGCTGCTCGGCATCGACATGGACGTCATCGCGCAGCTGCTCACCGAGCAGTTTGCCGGCAAGGAGCGGCTGCGCGCCTCCAACCAGATGGCGCTCCGGCTCGGCCACGATTTTGCGGTGGAGCACTTCGCCCATCCACTGCCGTCCCGTGTCGAGGCGATGGACGCGACGCGCGGATCCATCCTCATCGACGGGAACACCGCTGCCGCGCTCGGCTGCGTGTATGCGGGTGCAACCGTGGCGGCGTGGTATCCGATCACGCCGTCGACGTCGCTGATGGACGCGTTCGCCAAGTACTGCGCGAAGTTCCGGCGTGACCCGGAGACCGGCCGCAACAATTACCTCGTGCTGCAGGCCGAGGACGAGCTTGCCGCCATCGGGATGGTGCTGGGCGCGTCGTGGGCAGGCGCGCGCGCCTTCACGTCGACATCCGGGCCGGGGATCTCGCTGATGCAGGAACTGCTCGGACTCGGGTACTACGCGGAGGTTCCCGCGGTCGTGTTCGACGTGCAGCGCACCGGTCCGTCCACGGGGATGCCGACCCGCGTGCAGCAGGCGGACATTCTCAGCTGCGCCTACGCGTCGCACGGCGACACCAAGCACATCCTGCTCTTCCCCGCGAGCCCCGGGGAGTGCTTCGAGATGGCGGTGAAGGCGTTCGACCTCGCCGAGCACTTCCAGACGCCCGTCTTCGTGCTCTCCGACCTCGATATCGGCATGAACGACTGGGTGTGCCCCGCGCTCCAGTGGGACGACTCGTACGTTCCCGACCGTGGTCGCGTGCTCGACGCTGACCAGCTGCGCGAGCTCGGCGTCTTCCATCGCTTCGAGCCCGCGGATGCCGAATCCGTCGCGGCGCGGACGCTTCCCGGCGTCAGCGAGCTGGGCGCCTACTTCACGCGCGGATCGGGCCACGGCAGCGACGGCGGGTACACGGAGCGCCCCGGCGAGTACCAGGAGGTGGTCGATCGCCTGGCGCGCAAGCACACCGCCGCCGCGGAGCACATCCCGGCGCCTGTGGTAGACGACGCTGCGCGTGCGCCCATCGGCATCGTGACCGTGGGCAGCTGTGAGCTGGCCGTCCTCGAGGCGATCGACGTGCTGAAGGAGCGTGGGGTGGCCGTCGATTACATGCGCGTGCGTGGGTTCCCGTTCGGCGCGGCGGTGCGCACGTTCCTCGACGCGCACGACACGATCGTCGTCGTGGAGCTGAACCGCGACGCGCAGCTCCGCACGCTGCTGACCCTGGAGACGCCGGTGCCCAAGGAGAAGCTGCACTCGGTGCTCGTGTATGGCGGCTATCCGATGAGCGCCGAGGACGTCGTCGACGGCGTGATGCCGCTCGTGGAGGCCTGACCGAGATGCCGTCGATCACCAAGCCCCGTGTGACCCATCCCGGGCTCGCGCGCAACGCGCTCGGCCTGACCATTCGCGATTACGAGGGCGGGATGTCGACGCTGTGCGCGGGCTGCGGACATGACTCGGTGACCGCGGCGATCACGCAGGCGCTCTGGGAGACGGCGACGCCGCTGCACATGATCGCGAAGCTGAGCGGGATCGGCTGCTCGGCGAAGACCGCTGCATATTTCGCTCGCGGCGCCCATGGGTTCAACGGTGCGCACGGCCGCATGCCACCGATCGCGACGGGCGCGAGTGCCGCGAACCGCGATCTGCTGTGCGTCGGCATCAGCGGTGACGGTGACTCGCTGTCGATCGGGCTGGGTCATCTGGGACATCTGGTGCGTCGCAACGTGCGCATGCTGTATGTGCTCGAGAACAACGGCGTGTACGGACTGACCAAGGGACAGTTCTCGGCGTCGGCGGACTACGGATCGACGACGAAGCGCGGCGACGCGAACCGTCTGCAGCCGATCGATCCGATCCTGCTCGGGCTCTCGCTCGGCGCGACGTTCCTGGCGCGCGGGTTCTCGGGTGACAAGCGGCAGCTGGTGCCGATCTTCCGGGCGGCGATGGCCCATCACGGGCTCGCGATCGTCGACGTGATCTCACCCTGCGTCACGTTCAACGACCACGAGGGTTCGACGAAGAGCTACCTCTTCACACGACAGCACGACGTTCAGATGACGGTGACCGATTTCGTGCCGCCGGAGCATGAGATCGAGGCGACCATCCCCGCGGATGGCGTGATCAGCATCAACATGCACGACGGTGCGACGCTGCGCTTCCGCAACGTCCCGGAGGGCTACGACCCGACGGACCGCACCGCTGTGCTCGAGCACCTGATGGCCTCGCGTGGCCGGGGGGAGATCGTCACCGGATTGCTCTACATCGACGAGCACACGTCGGACCTACACGAGCTTGGCAACACCGCGATGGAGCCTCTTGCGCAGGTGCCGTACGAGAAGCTCTGCCCTGGATCCGCCGCGCTTGCGGGAGTCGGGTTCCGGTAGGCGTCGACAAACCGGTCACTACCGGCTTAGTTCAAGAAACGAGGTCGAGCGACAGGACCGTCGCCTGGGCGACCGTCGCTTTCCTCAGCCCGCTGACGGTAGGAGGAGGTGCTACTACGTCGAGCGCGCCGAGCGTGCCGCAGCGCCAGCCTCGCCCAATCCGGTCAGACGGCCCCGAGGGCCGGCCGGCTGGGGTGAATGGGGTCTCAGCCTCCCCTGTGCGATGTTCCCGACGGTAGTCGGGCAACGGCGAAGGACAGTAGAAGCAAGAAGGCTGCCGCTCCTGCACCAAACAAGATGCACTGCCATGTCGCGAAGGTAGGCAGCAGACTAAGCCTGTCGACGCAGATGGCGTGGCCGCATGGACTCTTGTACGTCGTAAGTTGCGCCGTCCAGAGACCGACCCCAACTCCAACCGGCACCGACGCCACCCGAAGAACAAGCGCGAGGATGCGCCTCATTCCGTGATGCTACCGCGCCGTTTGGTCTTCTGAGTGGTGTGCGCCTCCTCAACCTCGGAGACCAACGGCCCGCGGTCCTCTCGGACGATTCGTCTAACCTGCGGCGACCTCGCTCTGACTTAGCGCCCCTTCGTTCGCTAATCGTGGCGGCGTGACGCACGAGATCGGATGGGCGGATTAGCAGGTAGCCCCCGCTCCCAGCGGCGACCATCGCAAGGATGAGCGACAGAGCCATGGGCTCCCTCGACCACACGGGTAGAAGCAGCTGGATGCCTGCGAGAACGATGAGAAGAACCCCCAGCATCCGAACCCGAGCTCGCTCGCCCCAGCGCTTAGCTCTCGGATTGACCACGCTGCGACGATAGCCCTCGGAAAGCCAGGCGAGCAAGCCCGTGCGTATCGTCCACTCCGCAGTGACCGTCCTGTCATCGACCGTCTGGTGACGAGTGGCCTCAGGGGTAGTTTGCGGATACTGGCATGGTCCTGCCATCAGTCCCTTGGTCACCGCAAGGCCACGTTGTGATCCACCGGGACTCCGAGACTTATGCTGCATAGCCGCCGTTATGAGTAGTTCCGATGCCCGTGACGCCCTCCGACGACTCCCGACGAGTACGTTGGTCGAGCTTGCAGTGCGGAACCAGCGGGCTGCAGGTGCGACCTCCGAGGGCGAGGACCTCGGTCCACTCGTCGTTCTCCACGAGCGTGTAAACCGCGACGTCTTCACTGCAGCGGGTGCGTTGGCTCGCAGTCCCGATCCGGATGAACGAGCCATCTGTGCACGGATCCTTCGTGAGCTTGGACAAGGTGAGGGAAGCCTTCTCACAGGAGGCTGTCCCGGTCCTGACGGCCATGGCGCAGATCGAGACCGATACCGAGGTGTTGGCATGCATCGTTTCAGCCCTCGCATGGCAACAAGAACCCGCCGCATTGGATGCTGTGCTTCCCTTCGCCCATCATCCAAGCGCTAGGGTGAGGTTCTCCGTGGCCGCGGACCCATTCGGGCTGGTGGCGGATCCGGAGACCGCCGACCCCCGCCTCATCGAGGCCGTGATTGCCCTCTCGAGTGATGACGATGCGGAGGTCCGTTGGTACGCCACGTACGCACTAGCCCATGAATACCCGGGTGACGGGCCGGCTCTGCGGAACGCGTTGGCGAACCGCCTCGCCGATCCCGATCAGAAGGTGTCGGAGGTAGCAAGGGAAGGATTGGCGAGCCGCCGTGATCCCCGAGTTGGAGCCTAGCCCAAGGGACATTGGCGGATGCTGGCATGCGTCAGGTGGCCGTCCCTTCCTCGCCTTGGGGAACGTGCGCTGTGGCGACATTGGCGGATCCCCACCTGAACGCCGGTACGTACGCTCGGGCCCGTTGACATTGGCGTCGCCCGGGATGGTGCAAGCAGCGCAACGATCTCTCCGCCTCCCGCGTTCTAACTCACCAGGCATGCCCTTACAAGGGCCCGCGCCGATAATCAAATAGGCATGAGCCGGTACGGGACGCTCCTGTCACTCGGAGCGTTTGTGGTCGTCGTTGGTGTGGCGTCTCTGGTTGCCACCGGCGCCATCCATCACACGCGCCCGACCCCACAGGCGACGGCCACCGTCCACCCGACGCCATCGCCGGTGCCACCCTTGCCCACGCCCCCGTCGTGTGCGACCGACCAACTCGAGCTCGTTGGCGTCTTCAACGACTGTGGTGTGCCGGTCGCGACGACCTCATCCTGTCAATCAGGTAGCGGCCTCTTTGAGGCGGTTGTGCAACTCCACGGAGTTGGAGGCGGAGCCCCGCATGACTACTTGCTCTACCTGCACATCGGCCCTGGCTATCACGGTCCGGGCACCTATGCGAACAGCACCGTCTCCGCCATGGTCCGCGAGTACGCGACGGGCGCGCTCTGGCGGTCCATGCCGGGTGTCGTCCTCAAGGTTTCGGCCTCCGATGGTCGATCTGGCACGGTCAAAGCCGACCTTTCTTACGTCGGGGGCGAACCTACTCCGCCCACCGTCGGACTCAACATCTCGGGCCCTTGGCGTTGCGTCTGATCCCGTTGCGTTAGGCATGCCCGTGGCCGGGCGCGTTGCCCAGACGGGCATGGGCCTGGCTCGCACCCCTCTGGTGACATTGGCGGATGCTGGCATGGCCGGTTGGATCGTCCCTTGAGGCTGTCCGTCAGGCAAGCTTCTCGCGATGGACTACTTGGAGCGAGCCATCCAGCTCTCGCTCGATGCGCACAGTGGGCAGAGATACCCATCCCCTGAGGGTGAGCCGTACGTACTACACCCGCTGCGAGTGATGCTCGCTGTCGAAGGAGTGCATGCACAGACCGCCGCCGTGCTCCACGACGTCATTGAAGACACCGCAATAACACTTGAACAATTAGAACGCGAGGGCTTCCCCGCCGTCGTATTGCAGACTGTGGACCTTCTGACGCATCGAGCTGGCGAGACGTACGACGCATACATCGAACGTGTCGCCGCAGACCCGATCGCGACGAAAGTGAAGCTCGCCGATATCGAGGACAACCTGCGTAACAACAGGCGCCTCGCCGCCACTCCAGCGGTCGTTGCTCGAATAGCGCAGTATGAGCGAGCGCTGACCCTCTTGCAGGATCGACCCGCCGTGCATCAGGCGCCGAGGTAACGCTGGCGTAGTCGCGGAGGGTCGACCCGAACGCGGGCTTGGCCGTTCGCCTTCGCCGGCGGCGAGTTGTTTGGTGGTGGCGGCCAGGTGATCACCGGTGTCGCCTAGCTGATCCGGGCCATTCAGGGGTTATTGGCGAATACTGGCGTGCGCGGCCCCGCTCTCCTGAACTGCTGCTCACGTGGTCGGTGGTGGTCGAATAACGCTACCGAGGCCGATGTCTCCGCAGCCAAGAATCGATCCGAAGAATACCAACGACCGCTCCCGCCTGAGCCACCGCCGCCAGAAGCAGAAAGACGGCCGCCCCTAGCGACCACCACAGCGCAAGCAGGACGAGAACCGCGGTCTCTTGGAGTGCTGCGATTCTCAACAGGGTGCGGCGTCGTGGAGGCCGGCCGGCGGCACTGCCGGCGTACTGCCTGGCGACCGGGAAGGCGACGAAACCCCCGATTAGGACAAAACTGCCGCCCACCGCGGCTACTCCCATCGCACCGCCGGGGTTGACTATCGACGTAACCCCGAGAGTGATGAAGGCCGCGCACAACAGGGCTCCTGCCATGCTCATGCGCAAACCGGCGACCCTTAGGCGGCGCCGGACCTCAGCAACGAGGACCGGGTTAGACCTCACAATTCAAATCTAACTTGAGCCTGCCCTGGTTTCCTTGGCCAGAAGTGCCTTCGTCACCGGCCCGTCAAGAGTGCTTTACGGATCCTGGCCTGGTCGGCCATGCTCGACCTTGGTTTCAGAGGTTGTCAGCCTATGGCGCCAGCGTCAGCGTCCACTTGCACCCCTCCTTCATCCAGTAGAAGCCGGTCCCGATCTCGTAACCCGAAACACCGGTGTACCTACCCGGAATCAATTGCACAGTCCCACTCCCGCCGAGACCGTTGTCAAAGCCGGTATCGCTCGACAGCATGAATCCGGGGAATTGACACGTCGCACTCGGAGACTGGATTGTCAGGCTGTAGCGGTACGTCGCCGTTTGGCTTATGTATTGCGTCGGGGAAGTGTTCGTGAGTGTGACCATATCCCCGCATCCGGCTACGCAAAGCGCCACGATTGCCAACCCGATTCCTGCCAGAGCCTTCACGAGCTGATCCTAGCTCCGCTGCGGGGGAGCGCCAACCGCATCACCGGTCCGTTTCCTCTCTGGCTCCGCGCCGATTACCCCGGACAGGCCGCGATGCTGAACGTGCCACTTACTGATGCTTTGTACGCGTTGAAACTGTAGCTGTAGGTGCCAGCGGTCAGCGGGCCGTATCGGCCGTCGCTCGCAGGGATGGTGAAATGGTAGGTAGACGGTGCTGGGCCGGTGACGGTCAGCGTCGAGTAACCGGGTTCTGACCATGAGATTGCGCCGCCGCTGGCGGTACCCGAGGGATCACACGCGGTTACGCGCAAGCTCGGGGAACACGCTGGAATGGTGAGCATTCCGTGGGCTATCTCAGTATTTTGATCGGCGCTCCATACGGCCCACTCCCAGGAGCCTTGGAAAAAGCCCACCCCCAGGTCTCCGGGATTCTCGGGGGTGAGGGAGAACGGATTGGACGTGATGGGAGTCTTTTGAGGAGTGCCAAGGCTCAGATAGTCACCGACCTTCACGTCATGCCAGGTGACCGTAGCCAATATGGCATCAGGTGGATAGTTCTCGCCCGGCGTGGCGGGGTACGGCCAAAAGAGCGGTATGTTCGAACACGTCACGGTCACGGTGACACCCGGCGTCGGGGTAGGCGTGGCCGTCAGCGTCGGGGTAGGCGTGGCCGTCAGCGTCGGGGTAGGCGTGGCCGTCGGCGTTGCGGTGGGGGTCGCCGCGACCGTCGGCATCGGTGTCGATGGCCGCGCGGTCGGCGTGGCTGTCGAGCCACAAGCTGCAAGGCCAACCACGGCGATCGCAGTGCCGATGACGGTTGTGAGCTTCATCTTCTGCCTCTATCCATTCAACGCGAACACGTCATCCACGGTTACTTCCCTGATGTGCCGGCCGTCGAGGGCAGACAGGCTGACGAACCCCTCGGGAAGACGCTGTGCGCGTCTGTGAGGCGCGGCCGGAGGTTGGAGCGGATGTGCCTACCCCTGCTCACTCACAGCGCGATCAACGAGGGTCGGTTGCGTGCGCCCGCGAACCCGCTTACGCGCCGTCAACCTGGTGCGCACGCCGGGATGGTGACTGAGAGGTCATACCCATCAACGATCACAGGGTACGTACCTGCGTTGGTCGGTCCGAAGAAGAATGGGTTAGCTCCGTCAACGTCAACGACGTTGCCGTCAAACGTGATGGTGTCTGGCACATCGCCCAGTTCTGTCTCGCCCTGCGTGAACGTAAATGTCACGCTACCAACGCCAGGATCACCCGCGACGCACGCGGCCGCTTTCGCCAGCACTATTTCGATTCGCGTGGGGTCCAGCGCGTTTACGAAATGACTCTCGGCGACGGGGTCTGGACGCTGTGGCGAAACGAGCGTGACCCCTTCCCGCAGCGGTTCACGGGCACATTCGCGGACGACGGGCTCATGATCGCCGGCCGATGGGAGAAGGCGGAGGACGGCTCGACGTGGAGCACCGACTTCGACCTGATCTACCGGAGGGTGCGTTAGCTTCGAGGTCAGTCCTTCCGATCGGCCGGCTCAACGGCGCGGAGTAGTCCACCGCGGAGGAACCTCCTGCACCTGCCACGGGTAGCGTGGACGCCGCTGCCAAAGGGCCTGTTCCCTTGTGGGCCGACGGCACTGGTCGATCGGCAGCCGACGGGATCACAGTGGTTTCGTCATCAATCGCCGGCCTCGACAAGGAAGTGGCAGAGGTGCGTGTGCGCGGGACGACGGTGTGTCTGTTCGCTGCGGTTCTTCTCGCGGGTTGCGCAGCCGGGAATGCTCATCAGCGTGCGACTGCGAGCGGATCTCCGACGGTCATCGCTTCCGCGGTCCCGGTTCCGAGCCTCACACCGCAGCCAAGCGCATCGCCGTCACCGGCTCCAGCAACACCGGAGCCGTCGGTACGCCTCGCCAGGACCATCTACCTCACCTTTGACGACGGTCCAAATCCGACCTGGACGCCGGAGATCCTCGCTCTCCTCGAGAAGAATGGGGTGCACGCGAGCTTCTTCGTGATCGGTGAGAACGCCAAAGACTGGCCTGGGCTGGTGGAGCGAGAGGCGCGAGATGGCGATACGGTTGGAGACCACACGTGGTCACACCCGGAACTCCCAGCGCTGACCGCAAGTGCGGTCTGGGTGCAGTTGGCCAGAGCCAAGAACCTTCTGACGACGCTGACTGGAAAGGCGCCCAGCCTGTGGCGGCCTCCATACGAGGCCTTCAACCCGACGGTGATCAAGGTTGCTTCAGGACTGGGGATGACGATGCAACTGTGGAGCGTCTCGACCGGAGATTGGGAGCTGCCGGGGACCAAGGTCATCGTGTCTCGGGTGATGTCGGTCCTTCGCAACGGGATGGTCGTGCTGTTTCACGACGGCGGCGGCAATCGGAGTGAAACGGTGGCTGCGCTGGCGATTCTGCTGACCGACTTGCACGCGGCAGGGTATCGGGTCGCAGCCCTGCCGGCCCAGGGAATCGGCTGGTAGATCGCGCAGGCACGCGCGGGACCCCTCGTTGCGCCGATCGGAGCAAACGTGTCAAAATGAGCGCCTCAGGAAGGGCCGAGGGGATTCAGGGGGGGCCATGCCGCGCCTTGTACTCGCACGGGCATTTATGTTCGCTGCTGCGGACGCGGACGCTGCTCGCGCCGACAATGCGGGCTCGCTCCGCATTGCGCGGTTCATCCTCGCGTCGTCGGCGGCGCTCCTCATCGCGTACGTGCTGATCTGGTTGCGGATCAGCCCGGTCGACCTCGGACGGAGCGACTTCACGTCCTTCTATGTCGGCGGGACTCTGCTGCGTGACGGTCACGGCGCCGCTCTGTACAACCAGGCGCTGCAGCAGTGGCTGCACTCACGCCTCATCGCCCCGGATCGCGAGCCGAACCTTCCCTTCGTCAACCCACCGCTTGCGGCGTTCGTGGTGCTGCCCGCGACCCTCCTGCCGCTGGCGGCCGCGTTCCACGTGTGGAGCCTCGTCGAGGTGGCCGTTCTCGCCGCTGCGGTGATCATCGCCGCACGCAATGCACCCTGGTCGCCCAGCACGCCGTTGCTCTGGAGATCCGCTGCGGTCGCCGCCGCGCTCGCGTCACTCGGCACGTGGACGGTGCTCATGCAAGCTCAATGGACACCTGTGCTCGCGCTCGGGATCGCGCTCGCATACCGAAGCTGGAAGCGTGGTCATGAGGCCACGGGTTCGTTGATCCTCGTCGTCGCCGCAGGCATGGCGAAGCCGCAACTTGCGCTCGGCCTCATGGCGTTCCTGCTCGGCTGGCGCCGCCGACGCATCATCCTCGGCGCCGTGGCCGGAGCGGTCGTCCTCGCTGTGGGGTGTCTTGCGCTGGTCGGTAGCTCTGGGATCGGGGGCTTCATCGGCATGCTCGCGGCATCGACGACCCGATGGGATCTGCGCAACATGCTCAGCTTCGTCGGTGTCGTCGGCTCCTACTTCGGCAACGGCGCGCCGGCGCATGCCGTCGGTGCGCTCGCGACCGCCACTGCATGCGCGGCGGCTGTCTGGTTTGGATCTATGGTCCGGCGCGATCCGAGCCGTCTCGACATCGCATTGATCGGTGCCACCCTTCTCTCTCTCCTCGCAGCACCACACGCGTATTCGGACGACCTCGTGATGCTGGCGCCTGTCTTCGTCATCGCGGTGGCGATCGGGAGCAGGCGCGCAGCGGCCGCCTCGCGCCGGCGTGCGGGACTTCCGGTGCTGTTGGTGTACGGGTCGTGGGCACTCATCAGTGTCGTTGCCTTCGCGGACTTTGCGGACGCGGCGGCATTCCCGCCAGGGCAGCTCACCGGGTGGGCATTGTTCGCGGCGGCGTTCAGCGCTGCAGCGGTAACGGTGAGGTCAACTCGACCGGTGGGTCACGCTGACCTCCGCGGACGAAGCAACCGAGTTCCTCGCCCAGGGCGTCCCGTCGAAGCCGGCTGACTGGCTCTGCGGGATGAATCCACCGCTGCCGCTCCTCGACGTCGGCTGACGGCTCCCCGTACTTCGTGTCGTCTACGAGCCGGCGCGACTCGTGAGGGCGACACCGACCCCGAGACCCATGATCACCGCACCACTGCCGATCTGCAGCCTCTGAAAACGCCGCTGCGTCGTGATCACACCCGCACGGGCGGCGCTCGCCGCGAGCGCCCACGCGGTGTCCGAAATCAGCGCGATCGCCACCCACACCAGGCCAAGGATGAGGAGCTGGAGCGGCACGTGGCCGAGCTTCACAACCACGAACTGCGGCAGCACCGCCGCGAAGAACACCATCGTCTTGGGGTTGGTGATCCCCACGACGATGCCCTGCCACAAGACACGTTGCGGGCGTGCAGTTGCTGATGTGGAGGATGCCGGTACGATGCCGTGTCGAGCACGGCGGATCGTCTGGATGCCCAGGTAGACGAGGTACGCCGCGCCCAGGAGCTTGACCGTGATGAACGCGACTGTCGATGCCGCAACGAGTGCGCCGATCCCGAATGCGACGGCGGCCACCTGAACGAACTCACCGAGCGCGTTGCCTCCGACTGTGATCAGCGCCGGCACGCGTCCCAATGACAGCGAGCGGCTGATGATGAACAGCACGCTCGGTCCCGGGAACAGGATGACGAGGAAGGCCACGCCGGCAAAGGCCCACATGCGGTTCGCGTCCATCGCGTAAAGGATATCGAGCGATCGCCGGAGCTGCCAGGCCTCGCGTTACGGCGCCTCGTCAGGGGTATGGCTCGTTGCCACGGAGCGCGACGGAGTTGGCCATCTTGTCGTGCCAGCCCTGCTTTCGCGAGTCGGCCCCTGCCCAGATGAGCCCGATGGCGAGCGGTATCGACGCGAGACAGAACCCGACATACCGCACAAGACACCTGACGGGGCTCAGTGGCTTGCCGGTTCCGGCATCGGCGACGCGGATCTTGAGCGCACGCTGCCCGAGGGTGGCGCCCGTGCGCCACATGAGCGTGAAGTACACAGCACCGAGCAGGAAATAGATCAGGTAGCCCGCACCGGTCGGGCTGCACGAGAAACTGATGCCGTTGACGCTGGCGCTTGCCGACGTCACGGTGTAGTTGTAGGTCGAGCAGATCGCGCCGCTGTTGCCGAACAGCACGAGATTGAGAGGAACGGCGACGACACTGAGCAGCACCGCGTCGATGAGAAACGCCACGAGGCGAACCCAGAAACCGGCATACCTGACGGCGGGTGCGGTGACCCACGGAACCGCCGGCGGATATGCTGCGGGAGCAGGTGGGGCGGGAAGCCAGGTGGCTCCGTTCCACCACCAGCGTCCATCCGGCGAATACTGGGGCGGAGTGACCATGGTCCGAGCGTACCGGGACCCGAACGGACCGGCGACGGCCGCGTGCAACGAGTCTGGGACGACCGAGACACGATCGGCCGTCGCAGCGTGAACACGAGACGCCAGCACTGGGACCGGCGGTACGCCGATTCCGGAGCGACGCGTGTCAGCTGGTATCAGCCCATGCCGTCAACGTCATTGGCGCTCATCGAACGGCTCGGCATCGCGGCATCCGCACCGGTCATCGATGTCGGCGGGGGTGCATCGCTCCTCGTGGACCAGCTCCTGCTTCGGGGTTACACCGACGTCTCGGTGCTCGACGTGTCCGCGACGGCGGTGGAGATCGCACGACGCCGTCTGCCAAGCGCAGCCCCGGTGCACTGGCATTGCGAGGACGTCACCACGTGGCAACCGGAGCGGCGGTATTCGCTGTGGCACGACCGTGCCGTCTTTCATTTCCTCACCGACGCTGCCGAGCGGACGGCGTATCTGGACGTCATGCACGCGGCGCTCGATGACGACGGGGCGCTGATCCTCGCAACGTTCGCCGCCGACGGGCCGGAGCACTGCTCCGGTCTGCCCGTCGCACGCTACGACGCGCGGGATCTCGAGTCACTCCTCGGCGACTTCACCGTGATCGTGTCCTTCCGCGAAGCGCACATCACACCGACCGGCGACACGCAGCCGTTCACGTGGATAGCGGCGAGGAGGACTACAGCAGTGAGCTGACCAGGGCCTCGACCTGCGCAAGCGATGCCGGTGTGTCGGTTGCGCCGATCGACACCAGAGTCGAGCCCTTCGTCGCGACAACGCCCTCGTTGTCCTTGCCACCGTTCAACGGCGCCTCAAACGAGCGGGCTTGATCGCCAACTCCGGAGACGGGCTTGTACGGGACCGGGAACTTGTCGCTGAAGCTGGAGATGAGCGACGGGTTGACGCCGGAAAGGATCTCGATGATGACGTTGTAGGTCGCTGCGTGGTACTCGCACACCTCGCCGATCGCAGCGGGCGGCAGTTGGGTGGTGCCGCCGCCGGGGACCCCGACGGGACTCGGGAGCGTGATTCCCAGCGCGGACCCGACGGTGGCGCCCGTGGGGCACTGAGGGGATGCAGCGGTCTGCGTCGGCGCCGTGGCCGTGGCGAGCGGGATCGACGCGACGGCCGACGGCGACGTGGATGGGCTCGAGCTGCCACACGCTGCCAGGGCTGCAGCGCCGGCGAGCGCTGCCAGGGCCGGCCGGAGCGAGCTGACGTGCATCACAGGCTCGATGCTCCGAGTCTCAGCATTCGCGTTCTCCAGGTGTCGATCGACGATTGCCCGCCAGCGTACCGCGGGCGGGGTCGTTGAGCGCCATCAGGAGCGTGCCGGCGCCTGGATCGCAGCCCCGACGCTCACGAGCAGATCCCAGGAGTTGCGGAGCGATGTGAGCAGCAGAAAGATGGCGACGCCCGAGAGCCAACCGAATCCGTCCTGATAGTCCCCGGCGGCGAGGAGCCCGCCGACCGTGATCACGCCGAGCATCGACACGACGCTCGATCCGAATCTCCAGAGCAGGCGCTGGAACGAGAGGGTGTGGTACTCGCTGCGCATGCCGGACACCACGTTCGGAACGATGAGCAGCAGACCGACGGCACCGATCCCGACGAGCTCCCATCCGATCGAGGCCACATCGTTGCCTCGGGGAATCACCATGAAGAGCGCCAGGACGAGAGTCACCGAGAAGCCCGACAGCGTGACCCTCGCCAGGCTCTTCACCTCCGGACGCGCCACCACAACCCGAAGATGGAGCGACAGCCCGACGAAGAGGAGTCCGACGAGGCTCGCCGCGGCCGCCCCCGCGATCATGTAGAAGTCGTGCCACCCAAGCAGCGTGCTCTGGTAGTTCATGGCCGCCAGTCTGACGGCTTCCAGGAGCTACCGAGGCTGCGCGGTGATGCGGATGTAGGGCTTCGGCGAGCGATAGCCGGGGAAGATCTGCTCCGCCTCCGCGTCCGACACCGACCCCGCGATGATCACGTCCTCTCCCTGCTTCCAGTTGACCGGCGTCGAGACGCGGTGCTTGGCCGTCAGTTGGAGGGAATCGATCACGCGAAGGACCTCATCGAAGTTGCGGCCCGTGGTCATCGGGTAGATCAGGATCAGCTTGACCTTCTTGTCCGGCCCGATCACGAAGACGTTCCGCACCGTCTGGTTGTCCGCGGGCGTCCGCTGCGCCGGGTCCCCTGAGACCGCTGCGGGCAGCATGCCGTAGAGCTTGGAGACGTTGAAGTCCGAGTCGCCGATGATCGGGTAGGTGGGGCGGGCGCCCTGCGTTTCCTCAATGTCGTCGGCCCACTGCTCGTGCTTCCCGACCGGGTCGACCGAGAGCCCGATGATCTTGACGCCGCGGCGCTCGAACTCCGGCTCGATCTTTGCCATGTAGCCGAGCTCGGTCGTGCAGACCGGGGTGAAGTCCTTGGGGTGCGAGAAGAGGACCGCCCATGAGTCGCCGATCCAGTCGTGGAAGGAGATCCTCCCCTGCGTGGTGTCGGCCTCGAAGTCCGGGGCGATGTCGCCGAGCGAGAGGCTCATCTCAAGTTCTCCTCCGTGGATTCCTGCTGCGTGGCCGAAGCGCGGGGGGTGCCACGCCCCCGTGACCACCGCTCAGCCGCTCGTACTGTACCGGGGGAGCCATGAAGCGCGTCCACTCGCGACCGATCGACCGGTGGCGGCAATGTCGATCCACTCAACCTTTTGGCCCGCTCGGTAGGTTAACCGGGTAGACGGACCGAGGCTTCCACGGAGAACCGAGATGCACTGGATCTCAGGTGGGGAGGAGCGACGGCGGTTCGAGTCGTTCGTGGCCGAGGTCAGCGACGGCCTCGTGCGCACCGGCTACCTCATGACGGGCGATCTCTCGGAGGCCGAGGATCTCGTCCAGGAGACACTGCTGCGCTGCGCCCGCAACTGGAGGCGGCTGCGGTCGATGGAGTACCCGGCTGCCTACGGGCGGCGAATCCTCGTCCACCTCGTGATCGACGGGGATGGGCGTCGCAGGCGCCGCACCAGCGAACTCGAGACGGGCACCGAGGACCTCGATCGCTACGCCGACGACTCGGCGTCTCGCGTCCTGCGCGGCATCGACGCGCGTGCCGATTTCCGCCTCGCACTCGCGGCGCTCCCGCCGCGCCAGCGCGCGGTCATCGTGCTCCGCTACTGGGAGGATCTGTCCGAAGCGGCGGTCGCGGAGTTGCTCGGATGCTCGCTGGGTACCGTCAAGAGCACAGCGTCGCGGGGGCTCGCGCGATTGCGCGTCATGCTGGCGGACAACGACCTGTTCGTCACCGACTCGACGACGTCGCTCAGCCTCGATACGGGCGCCGCCTCATGACGATCGACCACTTCGAGGACAACCTTCGCGCTGCGTTGGCCCGCTGCGCCGACGAGGTACCACCGCACGTGGTCGCGCGCCTCCGAAAGCGCGACTACGGCCTCCAGGCACCACGCCGGCACCGGGCCGCCGGTCTTGCCACGCTTGCGGTGGCTGTTGCAGCGGGAGCGGCAGGATTCGTGATCGGGACTCGCACCCCGACCTCCTCTGTGCAGCCCGCGGAAGCCCCCGGTGAGCAGACGATCCGGCTCGCCGACGCCACCATCCCGCTCCCCGCGGGGTTCGCACGGTCGGAGACCGCGTGCGTCGGGACGCCCGCCGGTCTGCACCTCGTCGGCGCCTCGTTCGCCGCGGCGGTGTCGCACGACGGCGGATGCATCACCGTGTACCTCGCAGCCAGCGCGAGCGCGCCACCGGACGCGCAGTCCGTCGTGATCGGCGGCTACGCCGGCGCCGTCGTCACCGATGCCTCGACCGGGGTATCGACCGAGTACATCGCGATTCCCGCTGATCTCTACGTCGATGGGTCGCGGGAGCTCGTGATCGAGAATCGCAGCGCGATGCTCGATCTCGTCATCGCGAGCCGCGGCCTCTCTCCCGAACAGGTGGCGACCATTGCCGCGGCGGGGATCCCCGATCATCCGGTGTCCGCCGGCTGATGCTGCGGGCACTCTTGTCCCAGCTGCAGCACCGCCGGCGGCGGGCGGCGGCGGTCGCGGCGGGAATCCTCGTCGCGTCCGTGAGCTTCTCGCTCCTGACGGCGGCGACGGCGACAAGCACGGCGCAGGTCGAGGGCACCGTTGCACAGAACCTGCGCCCGGCCTACGACATCCTCGTGCGACCACCCGGGTCCACGACCCCGCTCGAGGCGAACAAGGGACTCGTCCGGGACAACTACCTGTCAGGGATCTTCGGCGGCATCACATTGCAGCAATACGCGCAGGTGAAGCAGATCCCGGGCGTGCAACTCGCGGCGCCGATCGCGATGATCGGTTACATCCTGCAGACCGTCACGCTCGATGTCAGTGTCGGCGGTGCCCTGACGTCAAGCTCCCAGGTGCTGTCGGTCTCTGACACTCGGACCTCCGACAACGGACTCACCCGGATCCCCGCTCGGTCCGAGGGCTACGTCTATGTCACCGCTGACCCCATCCGGAACGCCCCGCTCCCCGAGTTGACAACGCTGGACGGGGTACAGGTGGCAGCAGACATCGAGACGCTGGCCAATGGCAAGCACATCGTCGTCTGTCCGCAGAACCTCGACGAACCCCAGACATCGCCGTTCGTCAGGCCGGAGGCCCTCACCGGCACATGCTGGTCAAGCCAGGACGGGTACTACGGGGGAGGGCAGACCGATGTCGGCCGTGGAGGAGTGGACGGCTACATCACCGAGACGTTTCCGTTCCTCCTCGCTGCGATCGATCCCGTGGCGGAAAATCAACTGGTCGGCCTCGATGGTGCCGTCGTGAATGGGCGATCCCTGAAGAGCAGCGACGCGCCGGTAACCAACGGCGGCAGCGCCTCGATCACGACCACGGGTCACATCCTGCAGGTGCCGGTGCTCGCGACGACCGATCCATTCGTCGAGGACACGGATCAGATCACGATCAGCCGGCTGCCGGCGTCAGCCGTGACAACGGTACGAGGCGGCCTCCTTCCGGACCAGTTGGCAGCGGCGCTCGCCAAGCTCCCGGCGACGCCGGCGACGAGCGTCACCGTCACCTCGCAGGATGCATACCAGCGAGTGCTGCATGACTTCTCGGATCAGGTCCTCGTCGACGCGTACTGGACCGCCGACCCGGTCACGTATCGGAAGGGGGCGGTCGGCGACCTGGCGCCGGTGCCGGTGACCAACCCGGACAGCATCTGGGTATCGGGTCTGTTCGGTGGCTACGAGCAGCCTCCCATCGAGGCCACGGATGTCGGCTTCCGGCAATTGCACGAGCAACTCCGTTCGAACGAAGCGGATATCCCGCTGCTGACCCTGCACGCTGTCGGCGACTTCGACCCCGCCAAGCTCCCCGGGTTCAGCGCGCTGTCGAAGGTGCCGCTGGAGACGTACTACCCGCCCGAGGTCACCGGCGCGGACGCGGCAAGCCGCAACGCGCTCGGCAACAAGCCACTGCTTCCGGACGCGAACATGGCCGGGTATCTGCAGGAGCCGCCGCTGATCCTGACCACGCTCAATTCGCTGTCCGCGTTCGAGGACAACTTCCCCAATGCGAACAGGACGGCGCCGATCAGCGTCATTCGCGTTCGCGTTGCGAACGTGCACGGCACCGTCCGCCAGGAGCTCGCGCAGATCGCGAACGTCGCGGCGGCGATCCATCGTGCGACGGGCCTCGATGTCGACGTCACCGCAGGCTCATCGCCGACCACGGAGACGATCGCGCTTCCCCCAGGTCGCTACGGCCGCCCCGCGCTCACGCTTGACGAGTCGTGGGTGCGCAAGGCCGTGGCGCTCGTCATCCTGAACGCGGTCGACGGCAAGAGCGCTGCTCTCTTCCTGCTGATCCTCGTCGTCTGCGCGTTCTTCATCGGCAACGCCGCCTTCGCCGCGGTGCGGGTGCGGCGACGAGAGCTCGGCGTGCTCCGATGTCTGGGCTGGCCACGACGCACGATCTTCGCGTTCACCCTTGGTGAGGTCATCCTCACCGGCCTCTTTGCCGGGGCGGTGGGGACCGGCCTGTCCGCGGCGCTGATCGCTTTGCTGCGCCTCGACGTGCCCTGGTCGCGCGTTGCACTGGTGACGCCCGTCGCAGTCGTGCTCTCGGGGATCGCCGGATTCCTGCCTGCGCTCCAGGCCGCTCGCGGGCAGCCGCTCGACGCCGTCGCCCCGGCGGTGCGCGCGCCGCGCCGTCCGCGCCCCGTGCGCCGTCTCGCCGGCCTTGCATGGTCGAACCTGCGACGCACGCCGGGACGGGCCGCACTCGCCGCCGCCGCTCTTGCGGTCGGGATCGCGGCGCTCACGGTGCTGCTTGCTCTCAACCTCGCGTTCGCTCAGGGCATCGTCGGCAGCGAGCTCGGTGGATTCGTCGCCAACCAGGTGCGCGCGGTCGACTACCTCTCCGCCGCGCTCGCGGTCGCGCTCGGCGCAGCGTCGGTGGCCGACGTTCTCTACATCAACCTACGCGAGCGCGCGGCGGAGTTCGCGGTGCTGAGCGCCGTCGGTTGGCAGCGCGGCCACGTGGCGCGCGTCGCACTCGGTGAGGGCGCCGGCATCGGGGTTGCCGGCAGCATTCTCGGCGTGGCCATCGGCGCCGGCGCCGCCGCGCTGATCCTCGGTCCGGATCTCTCGCTCCTGGCGCTTCCCGCGGCGGTGGCGCTCGTTGCCGGGATCATCGTGACGGTCATCGCCGCAAGCGCCGTCGCTGCGAGCATCAGGCGTCTGCCGCTGGTGGCTTCCCTTGCCGAGGAGTAGGCGTTGAAGCGTGCGATGACCGGCGGTCATTCCTCGGCGGTGGACCACGATCGGCGCGCAGGGGTGTCGGTCGCGCTGTCGGGCGTGACCAAGACCTATCGCACGGGCATCGGCGAACCGGTGACCGCAGTGGACGACGTGTCGGTGGACATTCCGGCGGGACAGAGCGTCGCGCTCACCGGACGATCGGGCTCGGGAAAATCGACATTGCTGCACCTCGTCGGCGCGATGGACGTGCCCGATGCCGGTGGGATCACCCACGACGGCACCGATATCACACGGCTGCGGGAGTCAGCGCGCGCGGTGCTGCGCCGGCACATCGGCTTCGTCTTTCAACGATTCCACCTGCTGCCCGCGCTCACGGCGCTCGACAACGTGCTTGCACCGCTGATTCCGTACCGCACCGATTTCGACAAGATCGCTCGCGCCCGGGAGCTGCTCGCCGCAGTCGGCCTCAGCGATCGCGAACGTCATCTCCCGTCGCAGCTGTCCGGCGGCGAGCAGCAACGCGTCGCGATCGCGCGAGCACTGATCAATCGCCCCGGCCTCGTACTCGCGGACGAACCGACCGGCAATCTCGATACACACACGGGCGCCGCGATCATCGATCTGCTCCTCGGCCTCCGCGACGAGCATCTGTTGACGCTGCTCGTCGCAACGCACGACGCGACGATCGCAGCTCGCTGCGACCGGTCGATCGTCCTGACGGATGGACGGATCGACAGTGACACCGCGCTCGGGAAGGCATCAGTTCCCGGCGTTACGGACTGACACGCGAGCCGCCGTTTTCAGGCGGTCAGGATGGCCGCGATGGTCGCCGGATCGAAGTTGCCGCCGCTGAGGATGATCACCGTCGGGTGCTCCACGGTACCGGCGGGCACCTTCCCGGTCAGGTACGCGGCGAGCGTCAACGCCGCGGTCGGCTCGATGGCGAGCTTCAGTGTCCTCCAGGCGATGCGCAGCGCGTCGGTGAGCTCGGACTCGGACACGGTGACCACGTCACGCACCAGACCGTGGCCGACGATCACCTCGAAGTTCCGGTCGCCGATCGACTTGCTCTTCACGCCCTCTGCAAGCGTCACCGGGTCGGCCGCGAGTCTCTGCAGCGAGTGGGTGTGCAGACTTCGCGCCGCGTCGTCGGCGGACTCGGGTTCGACGCCGATGACGGCGGTCTGCGGCGACAGCGCCGAGCACACGAGCGCAACGCCCGAGATCTGACCGCCGCCGCCGATGGGGACGACAACAGCACCGGGTGCCGGCGCGTCTTCGAGGATCTCGAGACCCACGGTGCCTGCGCCGTGGATGACATCCCAGTCGTCGTACGGATGGATCAGTCGCAGCCCCTGGGATTTCGCGATGCCTTCGGCGATCGCCTCGCGGTTGTCGTACGTCACGCCGTCGCTGACGACCGTGGCGCCGAAGGATCGGATCCCCTCGACCTTCGCCGGGGTCACGCCGTCGGGCACGACGATCGTCGCGGGCAACCCTGCCGTCTTCGCCGCGCACGCCAGCGCCTGCCCGTGGTTGCCGGAGCTGTGGGTGACGACACCCGCGACTTCCGGCTCCCTTTCGATGAGGCTGAGCACCGCGTTGAACGCTCCGCGCGCCTTGAACGAACCGGTGATCTGGAGCAACTCCGGTTTCACGAGCAACGCCGCCGAGATGTCGCTCCGGACCATCGGCGTCCTGCGGACGTGACCACGAATGCGTTCCGCCGCCGCACGGATCTGCGCGAGGTGGTCGTCACCCCAGGAGCGATCCATCACCGCGCGATCAGGACGAGACCGCTACCGGAATCTCCAGTGCGAGCTTGTCCATCTCGAGCTGCGCGGGAACGTCGACGGGATACGAGCCCGTGAAGCAGGCAAAGCAGAATCCGTTGCCGTCGGGCTGCCCCATCGCGCGCCGCAGGCCGACGAGGCTGAGGTACCGCAAGGAGTCCGCGCCGAGCATCTGCCCGATCTCCCGCTCGGTGTGACCGGCCGCGATCAGCTCGCGCCGCGACGCGATGTCGATCCCCATGAAGCACGGCCAGGCGATCGGTGGCGAGGCGATGCGCATGTGCACCTCGCTCGCACCGGCACGGCGCAGCTCGTCGATGATGCGACGTGACGTGGTACCGCGAACGATCGAGTCGTCGACCAGCACGACGCGCCTGCCTTCGAGCACGTGGCGCATCGGGTTGAACTTGAGGCGGATCCCGGCCTCGCGCAGACGCTGGGTCGGCTGGATGAACGTGCGTGTGATGTAGCGCGACTTGATCATGCCCTCGGCGAAATGCAGTCCGGCCTGCTCCGCGTACCCGATGGCCGCGGGCGTGCCGCTGTCGGGAAGCGTGATCACGATATCGGCGTCCGCAGGCGCCTCGCGCGCGAGCTCGCGGCCCATCTGCCGGCGTGCTTCGTACAGCGACTTGCCCATCATCACGCTGTCCGGCCGCGCGAAGTAGATGAACTCGAACGAGCACATCGCCCGATGTGCCGACGCGCGCTGGATCTTGGTGCTGCGCATCCCCGATGCATCGACCGTCACGATCTCGCCGGGCTCGATCTCGCAGATGAACGATGCGCCGATGACATCCAGCGCGCAGGTCTCACTCGCCATGACATACCCGATGCCACCGGGTGCATCGACATCGCCGAAACGCCCGAGGCAGAGCGGGCGGATCCCGAGCGGATCGCGTGCGGCGACCAGCGAGTCGCGGGTCAGGAAGACGAGGCAGTACGCGCCTTCGACGCGCGGCAGTGACTCCGCGAGCGCCTGCTCCAGCGAGTCCGCGCGGGTCTGCGCCAGCAGCGCTCCGAGAACCTCGGTGTCACTCGTCGTCTCGAACGCGACGCCCTTCGCAGCGAGCTCGTCGCGGAGCTTGCTCGCGTTGACGAGGTTGCCGTTGTGCGCGATGAGGATCGGTCCGATGGTGGGATGGTCGACACGCATCGGCTGCGCATTGACAAGTCGCGTGCTGCCGGTGGTGCTGTAGCGCGTGTGCCCGATCGCGATGTTGCCCTTGAGCTCGTCGATGCTCTCCTGGTCGAACACCTGCGAGACGAGGCCCATCTCCTTGCGGACGCGGATCTCCCGGCCGTCGCTGACCGCGATGCCGGCGGATTCCTGTCCGCGATGCTGCAGTGAGTACAGACCGAAGTAGGTGAGGTTGGCGACGTCCTCCCCCGGATGGAACACTCCGAAGAGACCACATTCCTCGTGGAAATGGTCGTCGTCGTCGCGCCCTTCAGGCGCGATGCTCCGAACAGTGGATGTACCCGAGACGTCACGAGGCATTGACGCACCACCACGCGGGTCCATGCCGGCCTGCTCACTCACGCTCGATCAATGCCCCTTCGTGCACGTCGCGCAACTCACTCAGCGGCAGATCGATGTGCCCGGTCACACGCAGCCGCTTCCCTCCGACGGAGCCGATGTCGAGAAGCGGGACCGAATGCTGCCCTGCCAGCTCGTGCAATCGCACAAGTGCCTCCCTGGCGAAGCTGATGAGGAACCGAGATTGGCTCTCACCGAACAGTATACCGGCCTCCCTCCGAATCAACCCCTGATCTGCGGAGGGCTCGTCGAGGGCGACGTCGGCCCCGATATCGCCCAGCAGGCACGATTCGGCGATCGCAACCGCGATACCGCCCTCGGCGCAGTCGTGTGCGGAGCGCAGCAGCCCCCCGGCGGCGGCGTCGAGGACGAAGCGGTGCACGCGTCGTTCGAGGTCGATATCGAGGATCGGGGGTGGTCCCTGATTCACCCCGGAGGCGAGACGCTGGTATTCGCTGCCTCCCAGCTCAGCGCCAAGCGGCCCGACAAGCGCGATGGCGTCGCCCTCGGCGCCGAATCCTGCGGTGCACCGCAGGGTGACATCGTCGACGACACCGACCATCCCGATGACCACCGTGGGATCGATCCCGGTGCCGCCGGTGTCGTTGTAGAGGCTCACGTTGCCGCTCACGACGGGGATCCCGAGAGCCCGGCATGCTTCGCCGATGCCCTCGATGGCGTCGTGCAGGTCCCACCACACGGCCGCCTGCTCCGGGTTGGCGAAGTTGAGGCAATTGGTGACCGCAACCGGCCGCGCCCCCGTGGCAACCACGTTGCGGGCCGCCTCGCAGACGGCGATCATCGCGCCGTGGCGCGCGTCGAGCGCGGCGTATCGCGCGTTGCCATCGGTCGCGAGGGCGAGGCCGATCGGAGTGCCGTCGACCCGGACGACTGCCGCATCGCCTCCCGGCAGGATGACGGTCGAGTCACCGACCTGGTGGTCGTAGCGGCGGTAGACCGATGCGCGGCTCCCCAGATTCGGGCTGCCGAGCAGGCGAAGCAGCGCCTCCTCGGCGGTCCATGCCGGGTCGGCCGGCTCCACTGCGCTGCCGGCGCCGACACGGGCCGGGCGTGGTCCCGGAGCGTCCCGAGGTGGGGCGCCGTCGACGAGCAGATCCAGCGGGAGGTCACACACCTGCTCGTTCCCGTCGCGAACGATGAATCGTGGATCTGCACGGATCACGCCCACCACGTCGGAGTGCAGATCCCAGCGCTCGAATACCGCCTGCAGCGCCGGGATATCGTCCGGCTCGGCCACGATCAGCATGCGTTCCTGCAACTCGCTGAGCATCACCTCATATGGGGTCATCCCTGTCTCGCGGCGCGACGCGCGCGCCACGTCGATCTCGATGCCGCAGCCACCCCGATGCGCGAGCTCCGCGCTGCTGCCGCACAGTCCGGCCGCACCGAGGTCCTGCATGGCGATCACCCGCGGATCGCCTGCCAGCTCGAGGCACGCCTCCATCAGGCACTTCTCGAGAAACGGGTTGCCCACCTGCACCGCCGGGCGGCGCGCGGCGCTGGTCGCGTCGAGCACGACCGACGCGAAGCTCGCACCATGGATGCCGTCACGGCCCGTGTCGGCGCCGACCAGCAGCACGAGGTTGCCGGGTCCCCTTGCCGTGGCGAGCATCATCCTGCGTTGCTCGACGACGCCGACGCACATCGCGTTGACAAGGCAGTTGGTTCGATACAACTCGTCGAAATACAGCTCGCCGCCCACGGTGGGCACGCCGATGCAGTTGCCGTAGCCTCCGATCCCCGCCACCACGCCGTCGAAGAGGTGGCGCTGGTGGGGCTCCTCGAGCGGACCGAAGCGGAGCGAGTCGAGCAGCGCGACCGGCCGCGCACCCATCGTGAAGATGTCGCGCAGGATGCCGCCGACACCGGTCGCCGCACCCTGGTAGGGCTCGATGGCGCTGGGATGATTGTGTGACTCGATCTTGAACACGCACGCGAGGCCGTTGCCGATGTCGACGGCGCCGGCATTCTCCCCTGGCCCCTGCAGCACACCCGGTCCCTTGGTCGGGAGCGAGCGCAGCAGCGGCTTGCTCGTCTTGTAGCTGCAGTGCTCGCTCCAGAGCGCCCCCACGATGCCGAGCTCGAGCCGGTTCGGTTCACGACCGAGTGAGCTCGACAGATGCTCGAACTCGGGCCGGGTGAGGGCGACCTCGGCGAGCTCTGCGTCGGTCGGCGCGACGAGCTCGACCCCGGTCACGACGCCGCGGCTGCCTGCAATGCGCCGTTGCGCCGCAACGCCTTCGCGACGTTGTTGAACAGCACCGCGCCATCCGAGGACCCGAGCATCGGCTCGCATGCGCGCTCCGGGTGCGGCATCATCCCGAGCACGTTGCCGGCGGCGTTGACGATTCCCGCGATATCCCGCATCGACCCGTTGGGCGACGCATCTCCCGCAGGGCTTCCATCACGACGAACGTAGCGGAACACCACGCGCTCATCCGCTTCCAGCATGTCGAGCGTCGCGTCGTCTGCGACGTACCGCCCCTCACCGTGCGACACAGGAACCTGCAACACATCGCCGCGTTCGCACCCCGCGGTGAATGCGGTTCCAGTCGTTCTCAACGCGCAACCACGTCGCCTCACATCGGAACTGCAGCGACGAGTTACGCGTCAACGCACCCGGCAGCAGGTGCGCCTCACACAGAATCTGAAAGCCGTTGCAGATCCCCCAGACAAGCCCACCGCTGTTCGCAAAGTCCGTGACCGATTCCATGAGCGGAGCAAACCGGGCGACCGCGCCCGCACGCAGGTAGTCACCGTACGCGAAGCCCCCCGGCAGAATGACGCAGTCGACACCGCGAAGATCGTGGTCTTTGTGCCAGAGCATGACGGGCTCGTTGCCGCTCAGCTCGACGGCATGCGCGCAGTCGCGATCCGACCAGGTTCCTGGGAAGACCGCAATACCGAATCGCATCACTACCGACGATCTCGGGTGGGGAGGGCAGGGCCCACATGTTCGCGGCGAGTTTCCGGAGCGGTTCGGCTGAGCGCGACAATCTGCTTGCGAGAAGCCGAACCGCGTAGGACTGTCTGAGCAAGCGAATATGCTGGGCCCTGTCCTCCCCACCCGCCGCGCCGTCATTGCGAAACGGCTTCCGCAATGACCCGCAGGGAGCCGATTCGAGAATCCTCGATCACGGGATTGCGGAGCAGCTGCTCGCACATGTGCTCGACCTGTGCGCGCGCCTCGGACTCACTGTCGGCTTCGAGCTCGAGATCGATGTGCTTCCCGACGCGAACGGCTTTGACGCCGGCGAATCCGAGCCGGTGCAATCCGTCGCGGACGACGAGGCCTTGCGGATCGTTGACGACGGGCTTCAGCGCGACGATCACCTCGACCGCGAAGATCATCCCGGCACGATTCCGGTGAGATCGATACCGCAGATGCGCCGTGCCGCCTCGACGTACCGCTGCGTGGTTCCGCGCACCACGTCCTCAGGGAGTTCCGGTCCGGGCGGCGTCTTGTCCCAGTTCAGGGTCTCGAGATAGTCGCGCACGAACTGCTTGTCGAACGAGACCGCGGGCTCACCCTCGCGCCACTCGGACATCTCCCAGAATCGCGATGAATCGGGAGTGAAGATCTCGTCGATCAACGTCAGCGCGCCGTTGATGAATCCGAACTCGAACTTGGTGTCGGCGAGGTAGATGCCGACACTGTGGCAGCGGGCCGTTGCGAAATCGAAGAGGCGCAGTGACGCCGACTCCAGCTGCTCCGCGAGTGACGGCCCGACCAGCCCGCGCAGGTCCTCACGGGAGATGTTGACGTCGTGACCGTCATCCTTCTTGATGGCCGGGGTGAACCGTGGCGCGGGAAGCCGCGACGAGTCGCGGAGGCCCGGCGCCAGTTGCTCTCCGGCGAGCGTGCCGTGGTCGCGATACTCCTTCCACCCCGATCCGCTGATGAACCCGCGGACGACGCACTCGACGTCGATGCGCTGTGCGCGAGCCACGTGCATCGAGCGTGGCAGCCAGTCATCGCGCACGCCCTCGGGGATCGCCTCCTCGACGTCAGGCAGAAGGTGGTTCGGCATGATCCCGGCGGTCTGAGCGAACCACCACCGCGACATCTGCGTGAGGACGGTCCCCTTGCCCGGGATCGGGGTCGGCAGCACGACATCGAATGCGCTCAACCGGTCCGTCGCGATCATCAGCAGCGTGCCGTCCGCCAGCTGGAAGGTGTCACGCACCTTGCCGCGCCGGAACAGGTTCAGGTCTCCGATGTCAGCGGCGTTCAACACCTGCATTCAGGACATCCTCCCGCCGGCGATGCCGGCTTCGACTGCGAACTGCGGTGGCTCGGACGCAGTGCGCGCTTCCGGTGGTGACGTGGACAGCCCGAGCCGCCGGTACGTCTCGTCGATGTGCGCCAGATACGGGTCCACGTCGAAACAGTGCGCGATGGTCGACTCGGACAGCGCTCCCGTGATGTCGGGATCGTTGGCCACCAGGTCGCGAAACGCGTCCTCGCCTTCACGTGCGCGGCTCGCGAGCACCTGCACCGCGCGGTACGCGCGCTCGCGCGGCCATTCAGCCTCAACGATCAACGCCGTGAGCACCTGCTGGGAGAACACGACACCCCCGTGCCGCTCGATGTTCTCCATCATGTGCTCCGACTTGACCCGCAGTCCCTCGACGATGCGCGTGGAGAGGCGCACGATGTAGTCGGTGAGGGCGCAGGCGTCGGGGAGGATCACCCGCTCGGCTGACGAATGCGAGATGTCTCGCTCGTGCCAGAGCGCGACATCCTCCATCGCCGTGAGCGCGTAACCACGGAGGACTCGCGCGAGGCCGCAGACACGCTCGCAGAGGATCGGATTCCGCTTGTGGGGCATGGCGGATGAGCCCTTCTGTCGCTGACCGAACGGCTCCTCGAGCTCGTCGACCTCGGTGATCTGGAGCAGGCGGATCGTGGTCGCGAGCCGCTCGAGCACCGCGCCGAGCAGCGCCATCGCCGTGATGAACGATGCGTGCCGGTCGCGCGCGAGCACCTGGGTCGCCACCGGCGCGGTGGTGAGCTCGAGCCCCTCGCACACGTGCTGCTCCACCTCCGGCGGCACGCTGGCGTGCGTACCGACAGCACCCGTGATCTGCCCGGCCGCGATCTCGGTCGTGGCCGCGGCGAAGCGCGTGCGCGCCCGCCGGACCTCGTCGACGAAGTTGGCGAGCTTGATCCCGAGCGTGAGCGGCTCGGCGTGGACTCCGTGGGTCCGGCCCATCATCACGGTGAGCCGGTGGCGCTCCGCCTGTTCGACGAGCGCGGCGATCAGCGACTCGATGTCGGCGTCGATGACCCCGGCGGCATCACGAAGCTGCGTCGCCAGCGCCGTGTCCACGACGTCGGACGACGTCAGGCCGAGGTGGAAGAACCTCCCCGCGTCGCCGACCGTCTCCTGCACCGCTGCGACGAAAGCCGCGACATCGTGCCCCTGCTCGGCTTCGAGCTCGGCGATGCGATCGGCGTCGATGCTCGCCCCCTGGAGCGTGCTGAGCGCCTCCACAGGGATCCGGCCGATCTCCGCCCATCCTTCACACGCCAGCAACTCGACATCCAGCCAGCGCTGCAGCCGCGATGCGTCACTGAAGATCTTCGCGATCTGAGGCGGGGCGTACCGGGGGATCACGTACGGTCATTCTATCGGGGTGACCGTCGGCGCCTCCCTGCCCCTCGTGATCGCACACCGGGGTGCCTCCCGCGAAGCCCCGGGCAACACGCCTGCCGCTTTCGAAGCCGCGATCGCGGCGGGCGCCGATGCGATCGAGCTCGACGTGCGGAGGACCACCGACGGGGTTCTGGTGGTCCATCACAACGCGTCGCGCCGCGGCGTGCTCGTGTCGATGCAGACGTACTCGGCGCTCGTCAGGAGAAGCCGCCACGAGCCACCCCGCCTGGACGCGGTGGTCGACCAGTGCGCCGGCCGGATCGCCCTCGACGTCGAGATCAAGGAGCCCGGGCACGAGGCGGAGGTCCTCGAACTGGTGTCGAGCCGGTTCACTCGCGACCAGCTCCTGTTCACGTCGTTCGAGGAATCGGTGATCAGCACCGTCAAGCGGCTGGATCCGGGCGCGCGCTGCGGCCTCCTGCTCGGCCCCGGACGGCTGCACACGCGGGCTCAGCGCTACGAGTCGCTTCCCTTCGACCTCGCCGAGCGGTGCGGGGCCGACCTCGTGGTCGTCCATCAATGGCTCGCTGCGCCGCGTGGGCGGACGCGGCGGGCGCGCGGCAGCAGCCTCCTCGAGGAAGCCCGCCAGCGGGGAACCTCGGTCATCGTGTGGACGGTCAACGGGCCCCAGCGATTGCGCGCATATCTCGCAGATGGGCGCGTGGCGGGGATAATCACCGATCTCCCCGGTCTCGCCATGGAGGCACGCCGGGACCTTTCAGCGGAGGCGAGCCCGGACCAGCCTATGGACATCCGTAGCGACCCTTCAGCGGGCACCCGCGGGGTCCCGCCACCGGAATCCGTCCCCGAACCGGGCGCACCGCTCGATCCTGAAGCGGGCGACGTAACCGGACCAACGCGTCAGCCGTTCCCCAGACGAGTGCGCCCGATGATCTCGAGATGACGCTACCTCGGGCGTATGAGGATCAGCTTGTCGAGCGTGCCAAATCGGACGCCGACGCCTTTGGGGAGCTTTACGACCACTACTTCGGGCAGATCTACCGCTTCGTCTTCAGCCGGCTCCGCGACCAGGACGCCGCAGAGGACGTCACGTCAGAGGTCTTCTTCAAAGCCCTTCGAGCAATCGGGCGATACAAGCCCTCGGGCCATCCGTTCAGCGCCTGGCTCTACCAGATCAGTGTCAACGCCATCAATGACCACTACAGAAGCCGCAAACCGACCTCGAGCCTCGACACGGCGATCGCCGTCGCCGACCCGGCTCGCCCAGTCGACGACCGCGTCATCGACAGCGCTGAGGCGGCACGCATCTGGGAGGCCATCGACGACCTCCCGCCCCAGCAGAGGGCGGCGATGACCCTCAAGCTCGGTGAGGACCTCAAGCTCGCTCAGATCGGGGAGATCATGGGCAAGAGCGAGGGCGCGGTGAAGCTCCTGATCCATCGCGGCATGATCGGGGTGCGCGTGCGGCTCGGCGTCGTCATGACCGTCGAGGAGAAGGGCTGATGTCCTGGCTCGGCGGCTGGTTCGATCCTGAGCTCGAGGACCTGTTCCGCGATGAGCCCGAGCTGCTCCAGACGGCGCAGCGCGTCCGGGCGTCACGCCCCGATGCCGAGGCGGACCCGCGCTTCCGCAACCGCCTCCGGGGGCAACTCCTCGCCGAGGCGTCGCGCGGTCACAGCCGTCGCGGGGTGCGACGCTGGTGGCGGCTCGGGCCGGCGCCCATCGCCTGGGGCGGGGCTGCGGTCGGGGTCGTCCTGATCGGCGCCACCGTGCTCACCTTCATCTCGAACCATCCGATCGATCAGACGATCGTCGCGATCTCGCCGATCTCCGCGCAGCACGCGGTCAGCACCGACAACGTCATCACCGTCGCGTTCAACCAGCCGATGGACAAGCAGGCGGTTGAGAGCGCTGTCGTCATCCAGCCCGCGACCAAGGTCTCGTTCTCGTGGAACGGCAACAACCTCGTGATCTCGCCGGTGTATCACCTGACGGGCAACACCCCGTACACCGTCACGATCGGCAGCAAGGAGCACCCGATCCGCTCGACGTCCGGCGTCTCGGCCACCAAGCCGATCGCCATCAGCTTCGGCACCGCGCCGACCCCCGCCGCCGGTCCTCAGTCCGTGACGCCGACCCTGATGCCGTCGGTGGCGGGCGCGAACGGGGTCGGCGGATCGCTGCTCTTCGCCCCCGACGGCTCGGTGGTCAGCACCGCCGGCATGCTCCCCACCGCGGGCGCGCTCGTCACACCGGGGGCCACGGCGACCTCCACACCGCGCGGCCGCTCGACCCCGTCTGCGATCCCCACCCCCACGCCGGAAGGCGTGCAGGAGCCGTCCGTGAACGGCTCGCTCGTCGCGTTCCCTCCCGGCAGTGCCCCCGTCCTGCTCGGGCCCGCGGCATCCGCGGTCGCGTACTCGCCGAACGGCCGTGCAATCGGCATGGCGGTGGATGACGGGAACGGCGGCTCGAACATCAAGGTCGCCTTCACCGACGGCAGCCAGCCATCGACGCTCGCCGATTCCTCCACGCCGGTGACGGATCTGACGTGGTCGTCCAACGACCGCCTCGTGTACACCGACGGCAGCACGATCAATGCGGTCGACCTGTCCCGCCGGATGACCTCGCTGTACACCGTCGGTGACGGCGGCACCATCACCGCGCTCGACCCCGGCGGGGCGTACGCGTACGTCGCCCCCTCGAGCAACACGGGCGGTGACCTCCTCAACATCGCTGCGGGCAGCGATCAGGTGCTGCAAGGCGCCGTGTCCGACGTCGCGTTCAGCGGCGACGGCAGCACCGTCGCCTGGGTTGACGAGTTCGGCAGCCAGAACCGTCTCGTCGTCGAGGCCGTGGGCCAGAACGCTCCTGCCTCGGTGTCGACGGTCGACCCCACCGCGACCCTGAGCGACGTGACGCTGGACGAGGACGGCGACGAAGCCGCGTATCTCAGCGCGGGCACCAACGCGGCCGCCCAGCTCGTGGTCGCCCAGCTTCCGAGCGGCGCCCCGCTCGCGATCGGGACTCCCGCGAACGCCTCCGGACTCGCGCTGTCCCCCGCCGGCGACCAGGTCGCGTACGTCGCGAACGAGCAGACCGGCGCCGAGGTGGATCGTGCAACCGTTCCCGGCGCGGGCTCGGCACGCACCGCGGAGCAGCTTCCTGCGGCGGCCAACTCGGCGCTGCACGCATTCGTCGAGGCGCAGGTTCGCGATGACATCGCAACCCTCACGGAGCTGAGCGGTCCCGGCGTCGACGCGTCGTCGAACACACCGCCGAACCTCAGCCGCGCATACGTGATCAGCACGTACCTCGGCCTGCAGGGCGCAGTCTCCGCGGACATCGAGCTCATCGTCGACCCGGATGCCGCGCATGCCGCTGCGAGAGTTGCGGGTGAGGCGCTGACGCTCAGCCGCGAGGACGGCGGCGGTTACCTCGTGACGGCTCTCGACGCCCAGCCGCTGCGCGACGAGTTGTCGGGACCGCACGTGGTCGAGGTGCGCTCGAGCACCGACGGCGGCGTGACCACCCTCCAGGTCAGCTTTGACAGCGACCTCGATCCGCTCACCGTCGCGGGAGCCATCACGGTGGTGGATGCGTCGGGCACGACGCTCCAGTCGAATGCGGTGTACGACCCGGATTCCCGGACGGCGACGGTCACGGTCGCTCAGGCTTCGGCCGGCGTCCTGACGCTCGAGATCTCGACAGCGCTCGGCGACGTCAACGGGCAGACGCTCGCGCACGCGTTCACGACCCGCGTGGGGATCGGCGCGCAGTAGACCCCCCGGCTCGCGATATCAGGTGCGCGGCCCGTGCCGCCACAGAGTCGCCGAGACCGGGATGCGCATGGTTCCGTCAGCCGCGGTGCAGGGCTGCAGACTGCACCGGCACGCGTCACGGATCTTGCTCACCGAATCGTCGTCGACGCCCTCGAGCTCGGCCGCGAGCGGGCGTTCCGCCACCATCGCCGCCCAGTAGTGGGTCATCCCGTCAAAGCACACGACGTCGCGAATCGTCGTCGCCTCCCACGACGCCGCGCCGGCCGGCTGCACAGTGGCAAGGCACCGCGAGAGAAATGGCGACCGGACTCCCGTGATGCCCCGCAGTGCGTCATCGAGCGCCGCTTCGTGGAGCGGAGGCGCGGCGGCGTCCCAGGCGACGAGCGCCGCGATCCCGGCCGGCCGGCAGACGCGCACCGCAGCGTCGAACAGCGATGCGCCGTCCCAGAAGCCGTGCGTGCAGAGCGAGCCGGCGCGGGCGCACGACAAATCGTCGACAGGAATCCCGCGCGCATCGGCGACCACCGCCGACACCACGCACCCGGCCGACGCGACCTCGTGCCCTGCGACCGACAGCGATGACGCATCGCTGTCGACGAGCACCACGCGGCCCTGCCTACCGACTGCGTTCCCGAGCGCGATTCCGAGGGTGCCCCCGTCACACATCAGGTCGCACACGGTCTCGCCGGGCAGCGGACCGAGCGCATCGACGAGCTGCTCCGCGAGCGGGCGAAGCACCGCATTGGCATACAGCCGCCCGTAGCGCGGCACGACCGCCCCTATCCGGAGACGGCGACGGCGGCCGCGATCGCCGCGGCACGCGCGGGATCGCGCACCAGCCGTCGCAGCGGCTCCTGCGCTCTGGCCCACTCGTCGGCGATGGCGATCAGCTCGGGATGCTGATCGATGAAGGCGGTGCTGTAGTTCCCGGCGCGGAAGTGCGCGTCCGCGATCACGGCCATGTGGTACGGGATGTTGGTGCGGATCCCGGTGATCACGTACTCGAGCAGCGCTCGGTGCATCCGGTCGAGCGCCTCGTCCCGCGACGCGGCGTACGTGATGAGCTTGGCGATCATCGGGTCGTAGTTGGGTGACACGAGGCCGGGTCCGACGAGCGAGCTGTCGACGCGCACCCCGGGGCCCGACGGTTCGTGGTAGCCCGTGACCTGACCCGGCGAGGGCAGGAACCCGCGCGCGTAGTTCTCGGCGTTGATGCGGCATTCCACCGCGTGCCCGCGCGGCACGACGTCCTCCTGCCGCAGGCTCAGCCGCTCGCCGGCGGCGATGCGCAGCTGTTCCGACACCAGGTCGATCCCGTACACGAGCTCGGTCACGGGATGCTCGACCTGCAGGCGCGTGTTCATCTCGAGGAAGTAGAACTCGCCCTCGCGATAGATGAACTCCACGGTCCCCGCGTTGACGTAGCCGACCGACCGTGCCGCCGTGACCGCGGCAAGACCCATGCGTTCGCGCGTCGCCGCGTCGATGACCGGGGAGGGCGACTCCTCGATGATCTTCTGATGCCGGCGCTGGATCGAGCACTCGCGCTCCCCGAGGTGGATGGCGTTGCCGAAGGTGTCGGCGAGCACCTGGATCTCGATGTGCCGTGGCTCCTCGAGGTAACGCTCGAGAAAGATCGTGTCGTTGCCGAAGGCGCGTTGCGCGGTGCTCCGAGCGGTGTCGAGCGACGAGCGCAGCTCATCCTCGTCACGCGCCACACGCATGCCGATGCCGCCTCCGCCGGCGCTTGCCTTGATGAGCACCGGGTAGCCGATGCGCTCCGCCTCGCTGACGGTCTCCTCGATGTCGCCGAGCGCGTCGCTCCCCGGCACGACTGGAACCCCTGACTCGCGCATCCGCTCGCGCGCGGGAACCTTCTCGCCCATGGCGGCCATCGCCTCCGGCGGTGGGCCGATGAAGACGATGCCGCTGTCCGCACAGGCGCGCGCAAACCGCTGGTTCTCGCTCAGAAACCCGTACCCGGGATGGATCGCCTCGGCTCCGGTCGAGCGAGCCGCGTCGATGATGCGGTCGATGACGAGATACGACTGCGCCGACGGCGCGGGACCGATCTCCACCGCCTCGTCGGCGAGCAGCACGAATGCCGCGGCGCGGTCGGCCTCGCTGTGCACGGCGACGGTGCGCACGCCCAGGTCGCGACAGCTGCGGATCACGCGCAGCGCGATCTCGCCGCGGTTGGCGACCAGCACCTTCTCGAACATGTTCCTGCTGCGCCTCAGGCTTCGCTCACGCGCCGATCTGGACCAGCGGAGCGCGGGGACCGACCACCACGCCCTCCTTGACGTAGACGTCGGTGATGGTGCCGGCGCGCGTCGCCTCGATGTCGTTCTGCATCTTCATCGCCTCGAGCACGCACACCACATCCCCGACCGCGACGTGATCGCCGACCTTCACGTTCACCTTCAGCAGCAGGCCCTGCATGGGCGACACCACAGTGCCCTCGCGCACCGTCGGTCGGGCCGGCGCCGACGACGCGGATGGCCCCGTCGCGCTGTCGAGCCCGCCGGTGATGCGCACCGAGTAGCTCTGCCCGTCGACCTCGACGGTGAGCTCCCGGACCGGTACCGCGGGTGTCTCGTCGCCGGCCGGTTCCGCGGCGGCGCCGGCATCCTCAGCGGGCTCGGATGACTCGGCGGTGTCCGCTTCCTCGGGCTCGTCGCCGAGCCGCTCGGGGACGGCCTCGCCGCGCTCGACCGCGAGGTACTGGGCGGGGAACAGCGCGTACATCACGACCGTCGCGGCAGCCGGCTTCGGGTATCCCTCGCGCACCAGCTCACGACGCGTGGCCGTCATGACCGGCTCGAGCAGGTCGGCGGGCCGGCACGTGATCGGCTCCTCGCGCCCGTTGACCAGGCGGCGCACGTCGCGGTCCACCGGGGCCGGGGGCTCGCCGTAGAGGCCGAGGCAGTAGTCCTTGATCTCCTGGCTGATGGTCGCGTACCGGTCGCCCTCGAGCACGTTGTACACGGCCTGTGTGGCCATGATCTCGGTCAGCGGGGTGACGAGCGGCGGGTATCCGAGCTCGGCGCGCACCTGGCCGACCTCCGCCTCAACCTCGGCGAGCCGGGCCACGGCGTTGCGCTCGCGCAGCTCGGCCATTGCATGGCCCATCGCCGATGGGGGCAGGAGCCCGCGCAGCGCCGACGTGTCGAGACGGGCTGCGAGCGGGTCGACGACGTCGGCGTAGTGGAGCATCTCCTGCTCGAGGACCAGCGCGGCTTCCGCAACGCGGTCCAGCTCGAGGCCGCTGTCGATCTCAGTGCCTGCGAACCCGGCGATGAGCGCCTCGGCCGCGGGCATCGACGCTCCCCCTGCAAGCGGTGACAGCGCGCAGTCGGCGCGGTACGCGCCGGCGAGCGCCGCGGCCTGGCAGGCGAGCGCGCCCTGTCCGGTCTGCGCCGAGATCGATACCGCGACGGGGACCCCGGCCGCCTCGCGGATCACGCGAACCGCATGCGCGGCGGCCGCCGAGCCGAGGACCCCCAGCGGATCGTGCAGGCAGATCGTCGGGTAGCCGGCGTCGACGAGCCGCTTCGCCACCTCGCCGAGGCCGTCCAGACCGTGGCCCGGCACCTCGTTGTAGACGATGACCCCCTCGGCCTGTTTGCGCGTGCGCCGGACCGCCTTCGCGCACCGCTCGAGGTTGCGCACGTCGTTGAGCGGGTCGTAGCACCGGAAGATGTCCACGCCCGCCGCGGCGGCGGTCTCGATGAATGCGTCGACGAGGTCGTCGGGGACCTGACGATGTCCGACGAGCGACTGGCCGCCGATCATCGCCAGCAGCGGTGTGATGGGCGCCGCGGAGCGGATGGCGCGGAGCCGCTCGAACGGGTCCTCGGCGAGGAATCGCAGGGACGCCTCGAATGTCGATCCGCCGAAGACGTCGAGCGCTGCGAACCCGCAGTGGTCGAGGGTCTCGGCGACCGGGAGGGCGTGGCGGAGGCGCAGTCTGCTGACGAGGAGTGACTGCTGCCCATGGCGGAGCGACGTCTCCACCAACTCGAGGCGGGGCATCGCGGGCCATTCTAGTGGTCCGCCCGACTGCCGCTCCTACTCGACCGTGAATCCCTCGGGGAGTTTCACCTTCGTGCGCATCGTCGCGCGCTGCTCCTTGATGCGCGCCGCGACCTCCGGGTCGAAGAGCCCGATGATCTCGGCGGCGAGATGCCCGGCGTTCCGCGCGCCCATCGGGCCCACCGCGACGGTCGCCACGGGGATGCCGGGGGGCATCTGGACGATCGAGAGGAGTGAGTTCGAACCCCGCCAGCGGCGTGGCCGCGAGCGGCACGCCGATCACGGGAATCGTGGTGAGCGACGCGAGCACACCCGGGAGGTGCGCCGCAGCCCCGGCGCCGGCCACCAGCACGCGGATCCCACGGTCGTGCGCCGCGAGCGCGTACGCGCGCACAACGTCACCGGCGCGGTGCGCCGACATGACGCCGATCTCCCAGCCGATCCCGTACTCGGCCAGCACGTCACCGCACGCGCCCATGACCGGGAGATCGGACTCGCTGCCCACGACGATGCCGACCCTGACCGCGGCGGTCACGACGACGCTCCCGCGGTCACCGCGCGGCCGATGTCGCTGCGAGCCTGCATCCCGTCGAAACGCACGCGCGCAAGGTTTGCATATGCAAGGTCGCGCGCGGCTTCCGTATCGCCTGCGAGCGCGGTGACGCAGAGCACTCGCCCGCCCGACGTGCGCAGCGCGCCGCCAGCGTCTCGCACCGTGCCCGCGTGGAAGCAGAGCACGCCGCCGTCCAGGGATTCGAGGCCCGTGATGACGTCGCCGCGGCGCACATCGCCGGGGTAACCGGCGGCGGCCGCGACCACACCCACCGCGGCCCCGGGCACCGCCCGTGCGATACCCGATTCGACGGTGCCGCGCGCGCATGCGGTGAACAGTTCGAGCACCGACTCGTCGAGCAGCGGCAGGATCACCTGCGCCTCGGGATCTCCGAAGCGCGCGTTGAACTCGAGGACGCGGATGCCGTCGCGCGTGAGCATCAACCCCGCATACAGGCAGCCGACGAAGGGCGTTCCCCGCTCCCGGAGCGCGGCGACGCACGGATCGAGCACGGTGCGCGCGACCTCCTCCGCAAAGGCACCGCCGGTCGCGTCGGGCGGCGGCGCCACCGCTCCCATGCCGCCGGTGTTCGGTCCCCGATCGCCGTCGAAGATGCGTTTGTGGTCGCGCGCGGGGACGAGGCTGCGAACGCGCGCGCCATCACTGAGCCCGAAGACGCTCACCTCCACGCCGTCGAGCCGCTCCTCGATCACAACCTGGCGCCCTGCGTCGCCGAAACGCTGCTCGCGCAGGCACGCATCGAGCGCCTGCTCCGCCTCGGCGACGCCGTCGCAGACGAGCACGCCCTTGCCGAGCGCGAGCCCATCCGCCTTGACGACGCAGGCGCCGCCGACGTCGTTGATGAATCCCGCGAGGCGCCGGCGATCCTCGGCGGTTCCCGCCACCCATCGTGCCGTCGGGATGCCCGCGCCGTCCATCACCTGTTTCGCGAACGTCTTCGACGACTCGATGCGAGCCGCGCCCGCCGTGGGACCGAAGACGGCCACGCCACGCCCGGCGCATGCGTCGGCGACACCCGCGGCGGCGGCGGCGTCCGGCCCGATGACGACGAGATCGACGCCGCGATCCGCGGCAAGGCGTGCAACCGCCTGCGCGTCGGTCACGTCGACGGCGACGTTCTCCGCAATGTCCGCGGTCCCGGCGTTGCCGGGCGCGACGATCAGCTCGACATCGCGCGCGTCCCGCCGGCACGCCCATGCCAGCGCGTGCTCACGTCCCCCGCCGCCGACGATCAGGACTCGCGCTATTCCCATTCGATGGTCGAGGGCGGCTTGCTCGAGATGTCATAGACCACCCGGTTCACACCCGGCACCTCGTTGACGATGCGCCGGCTGATCAACCCCAGCACGTCGTACGGAACCCGAGCCCAGTCGGCGGTCATCCCATCCTCGCTCTCGACGATGCGCACCGCGACAACGTTGCCGTAGGTGCGGAAGTCGCCCATCACTCCCACCGACGATATGGGTGTGAGGATCGCGAACGACTGCCACACCTTGCGATAGAGCCCGCTGCGCTTGATCTCATCGATCACGACCCAATCCGCCGCGCGCAGGGTTTCGAGGCGGTCGCGAGTGACGGCGCCGATGATGCGGATCGCGAGCCCCGGACCGGGAAACGGCTGGCGGAACACCATGTCCTCGGGGAGCCCGAGCGCCAGCCCGACGTGGCGCACCTCGTCCTTGAAGAGATAGCGGAGGGGCTCGACGAGCTCGAAGCGAAGGTTCTCCGGGAGCCCGCCGACGTTGTGATGAGTCTTGATCTTGGTGGCGTTGTGCGTGTCGTGCGAGGTCGAACTCGATGACGTCCGGGTAGAGCGTGCCCTGCGCGAGGAAGTCGATCTCGCCGAGCCGTGCCGCCTGCTCCTCGAAGACGCGGATGAAGGTCGCCCCGATCCTGCGGCGCTTCTCCTCCGGGTCGACGACGCCGGCGAGCGCGTCGAGGAACTGGTCGGTGGCGTCGACGTGGATGAGCTTGATGTGGCGCTGCGTGCGCATCACGTCGACGACGCGATCGCCCTCACCGCGCCGCAGGAGGCCGTTGTCGACGAAGACGCAGGTCAGCTGGTCGCCGACGGCGCGGTGCACCAGGGTCGCCGCGACCGCGGAGTCCACGCCGCCGCTCAGCGCGCAGATCACCTGGCCGTCGCCGATCTGACGGCGGAGCGCGGTCACCGTCATCTCGATGAAGGACGCCGGCTCCCACGTCCCAGCGCATCCGCACACGTCGATGAGGAAGTTGCGGAGGAGATCGCGCCCGAGCGGCGTGTGCGCGACCTCGGGGTGGAACTGGATCCCGTACCGCTGACCCGGACCGACGAAAGCGGCGCAGGAGGAGTTGAGCGAATGCGCGATGGGGTGAAACCCCTGCGGAAGCTGCGTGACGACGTCGCCGTGCGACATCCAGACGGCGAGCTCGCCGGGCATCTTCGCGAAGAGCCCTGACGCCTCGTCCACGGTCACCGACGCGCTCCCGTACTCGCGCCGCTCGGCCGGCGCCACCGCGCCGCCGAAGTTCACGGCGAGGAGCTGCATCCCATAGCAGATGCCGAGGATGGGGACGTCGAGGTCGTACAGCGCCGGGTCGGGATGCGGCGCACCCGGTTCGTACACCGACGCCGGACCGCCGCTGAAGATGATGCCGCGGGGATTGCGGCGGCGGATCTCGTCCGCGCTGATGGTGCCGGGGACGAGCTCGCAGTACACCTGTGCCTCGCGCACGCGCCGCGCGATCAACTGGCTGTACTGGCTGCCGAAGTCGAGGACGAGGATCGTGTCCTGAGCGACCTGCGCAGGCGTGCGCGCCACCGCGCCTGCATCGGTCGCGACCGTCATCTCAGCTCGCCCACCTTCGTCCTCAGACTCCCATGCCCACACGCTGCTCGCGCTGCTGCACCTTGCCCTCGGTCTTGATCGAGGGCGCGATCACCATCTCGGTCTCCTGGAACTCCGCGATCGTGCGCGCTCCGCACACGCCCATCGCGGCTTTCAGGGCGCCGACGAGGTTCATGCTCCCGTCGTCGACGTGCGCCGGTCCGAACAGGATCTCGCGCAGCGTCCCTTTGATACCGGTGCGGATGCGCGTGCCCCGGGGGAGGTTGGGGTCGGGTGTCGCCATGCCCCAGTGGTTGCCGTGGCCCGCGGCCTCGGCGGCGGACGCGAAGATCGAGCCGATCATCACCGCGTCGGCGCCGCTCGCGAAGGCCTTGGCGACATCGCCGCCGAGGCGCATCCCGCCGTCGGTGATGATCGCGACGCGTTCCCCGCTGCGCCGGAGGTGATCGTCGCGCGCGGCCGCGCAATCACTGGTTGCGGTGACCTGAGGAACCCCGACACCGAGCACGGCGCGCGTCGTGCACGCCGCGCCGGGTCCCACCCCGACCAGCAGGCCCTTGATCCCGGTGTCCATCAGCTCGAGCGCCGTGGCGTAGTCGACGCAGTTGCCGGCGACCACCGGGATGTCGACCGAGCGGGTCAATTCAGTGAAGGAGAGGTGCCGGTACGACTTGCTCACGTGCCGCGCGGTGAGCACCGTTCCCTGGACCACGAGCATGTGCGCGCCAGCCTCCTGGACGATCGGAGCGCGCCGCTCCGCATGCGCCGGCACGGTCGAGACGGCACAGGGCACTCCGGCGGCGGTGATCTCCTCGATCCGCTGGCCGATGAGCCCGTCCTGCACCGGTGCGGTGTAGATCTTCTGGAGCAGGGTGTTGATCTGATCGACCGGGGAATCGGCGATCGCCTGCAGCACTTCGGCCGGATCCTCGTAGCGCGTCTGGACCCCGTCGAGATTGAGCACCGCGAGACCCCCGAGGCGACCCATCTCGGCGGCGAACCGAGTGTCGACCACACCGTCCATCGCCGCGGCCATGAAGGGGATCTGCAGCGCGGTGCCGTTGACAGCGAAGGACACGTCGATCTCGTCGGGATTGACGGTCACGCGACCGGGGACCAGGGCAACCTCGTCGAAGCCGTAGGCCCGACGAGCCCGCTTCCCTCTGCCCAACTCGTACTCCATCTTCAGATTCTACAGGAGTGGGTTGGGAGTCCCGCGCTCCGAGCGCACCATCTTGTGGAGGGGTGGGGCCGCTACCACCATATCTGGTAGGGGGCGGCGGGTGATCAGGCTCGGAAGACCCCTCCACGCTCGGCGAGGTCGAGCGTGAGACCGTCCTGGATGATGCCCCGCACCTGGTCGCTGATCCGCATGACACCCGCCGGGTCGCCGGCAATCTCGGGATCGAGCTCGTCGGTCCGAACCATCGGGTGGAACCGGATCCGCCACCGGCTGGGCAGCGGCAGGAGCCCGAGCGGACCGAGCAGCGGCCAGGTCGGCGTGATCGGGAAGTACGGCAGCCGGAGCATCCGCGCGACGGGCTGGAGGTCGGCGAGCATGGGATGGATCTCCTCGGCGCCGACCACGGAGACCGGGATGATCGGCACGCCGGCGCGCAGCGCCGTCTCCACGAAGCCACCACGCCCGAAGCGGCGCAATTGATAGCGCTCGCTGAACGGCTTGCCGGTGCCGCGGAGACCCTCCGGGAAGACGAGGACGAGCTCGCCTTTGCGCAGCAGGCGGAGCGAGTCGTCGGGATGGCCGTTGGTCTGACCCGTGCGGCGGAGCAGCCAGGAGAGTGTCGGCAGGTTGCCGAACCAGGATGCGACGAGCGCGCGAGCGTGGCGCTCGACCGCGTCGTAGACGGCCACCTTGATCATCGCCCCGTCCCAGGGAAGGACCCCGGCGTGGTTGGACACCAGCAGCGCGCCGCCACCGGCCGGCAGCACCTCGGCGCCGAAGGTCTCGACGCGCCAGTACTTCCGGGAGATGAGGTGGAAGATCGGCAGCAGCGCCTCGGTGAACTCGGGATCGAAGCCGAACTCGTCGATGGTGTAGCGGCCGGCTCGGTGTGCCGAGCGCACCTCGCTCACGCGGTACGCGAGCGACACCACCTCCTGCAGGCTCTCGAGGTCGATGACATCGCGACCCGTCAGGTCTCGCAGGCGCATCGCCAGCGTGCCGGTCGCGCTCATCGCCGCCATCGGGAGTTGCGTCCGGAGGTCGTCGAGCAACTGACGCCCGGGGAGCCCGTTGGAATGCGCCGTGGCGCTCGCCGGCGCGGCCGCCCTGCTCATGCGCGCGATCCTGCAGGGCGGCGCTGTGCTGCCGGGCGATGACCGTTCCACGCCACGGTCCGCGTCTCGATGAACCGATCGAGATCAACATCGCCCGCGTCGCTGTCACTCACCGATCCGAGACGTTCGGGCGCGCGGTGGTGGGCACGGCGGTCGAGCACCGCTTCGGCGGTGGTGTACCGGAGCGACGCCCCGAACACCTCACGAAGCGCGGTCGTGTCGACGCCGCGGCCGAACTGCAGCAGCCGGACCAGGTGCGGCTCCAGGCCGAGTGGTGGCGCGCCCGGTGGTCGCACCCGGTTGAGGGCGAACATCGTCAGGCCGCTCCCGGCAAACGGTATGACCGGCGCGCTGCGCCGCCCCAGCATCGAGACGGCCTGGCTCAGCACGACGATGCCCTCACCCGCGACGTTGAAGGTGCCGGGGAGGTCGTGGCGCACGGCGCGCTCGAGCACGGCGACGCAGTCATCCTCGTGGACGAATTGAAGGCGCGGATCGAATCCGAGCACCGTGGGAACCACCGGCAGGTCGAACAGCCTTGCGAACGGTGTGGTTCGAGTCCTGCCGAGCATGTCGGCGAAGCGGAGCACCGTGACGACGGCCGCCGGGCTGCGGTGCGCGAACGCCGCGACATAGCTCTCGACCTCGTCCAGGTCGCGCGTGAACGCATCGCGAGCCGGTGCCGTCCGGTGCATCGACTCCGACCACATCGACGGGTCGGCGGACTCCGCGCCGTAGATGGCCGTGCTCGCCGCGACGATGAACTTTCGAACGGGGCTGCCCGAGCCACCACACGCCGCGAGGAGGTTCATGGTGCCGATCACATTGGTTTCGTGGGCGCTGTGCGCGCTCACCCCCAGGGGGTCGACGATCAGTCCCGCGTGCACCACGGTGTCGAGCTCGAGGGTGCGCACCAGACGCCCGATCGACCTGTGGCGAAGGTCGGCTCGGAGGAAGTCGGTCCGCTGCAGGTACACGGACGGCGCGCGCGCGCCGACGGCGACGATCCGCTCGATGGACGGGTCTGTCTCGAGCGCGGCGGCGAGACGAGCGCCCAGGAATCGAGAGACCCCCGTGATCAGGACGCGGCGGGTGTCCGGCACGCGCCCGATGCTAACGCGTCAGGGATAGATCCCTCGGACTCGCGTGGCCTCCGCGACCTTGGTGACCGCGATGCGGAACGCCGCATCGCGGAGGCTCACCGTGTGCGTCTCCGACTCCGTCTTGACGTGCTGGTAGCTCCGGGTCATCACCTCGCGCAGCCGCGCGTTCACCTCACCTGAACCCCAGAAGTACGCCTGGACGTCCTGCACCCATTCGAAGTAGGAGACGATCACCCCGCCCGCATTGACGAGGATGTCCGGCAGGACGAGCACACCGCGGCTGGTGAGCGCGGCATCCGCCTCGATGGTGAGCGCGGCGTTCGCGCCCTCCGCGACGACCTTGGCGCGCACGCGATCGACGTTGCGCTCGCTGATCTGCGCTTCGAGCGCCGCCGGGACGAGCACGTCGACGTCGAGCGTCAGCACCTCGTCGCGGTCGAGGTGATCCGCTCCTCCGTAATCGCTGAAGCTGCCACCCTCCTCCTTGAGATGCCGGAGCGCCATGAGATCTAGTCCGTCGGCGCGATAGAGACCACCGGTGCTGTCGGAGGCGGCGACCACGCGCATGCCCTCCGCTGTGAGCAGCTCCGCACTGACACTCCCCACTTTGCCGAAGCCCTGGATCGCCACCGTGGCACCCGACGGATCCATCCCCGCGTCTCGCATGGCGAGCACGGTCACCATCGTCAAACCGCGACCCGGACCGGTGAAGCGGCCTTCCGACCCGCCGATCGCCGTCGGTTTGCCCGTCACGGACGCGGGCACTGAGAAGCCGGCGTGCATCGACAGCGTGTCCATGATCCATGCCATCACCTGCGGACCGGTGCCGACGTCCGGCGCAGGAATGTCACGGTCCGCCCCCACGATCAGCGAGATCTCGGTCGTGAATCGCCGTGTCAGCCGTTCCAGCTCGGTGATGCTCAGCGCGTGGGGATCGCACACGACGCCGCCTTTGGCGCCGCCGAACGGGACATCGGCGACCGCCGTCTTCCAGGTCATGTACATCGCCAGGGCCCGTGCGTCATCCAGCGTCATCGCGGGGTGGTAGCGCAATCCCCCTTTCGCGGGACCCCGGGCGATGTTGTGCTGAACGCGAAACCCCGTGAAGACCTCGAAGGAACCGTCATCCATCTCGACCGGGAAGTGCACCACGAGCTCGCGTTTGACTTCGCGGAGCACCACCCGGAGGGCGTCGTCGAGCCCGATGGCGTCGGCGGCTGCGTCGAACTGCCGCTGAGCAATGCTCAGGGCGGAGCGCTCATTGGTCCCGGACATGCGCAGGCCGCACTATACGCAACTGGGCCCCGGTATGCGCGGCCGAGAAGCCCCGGAATGAGACGTCGGAGTCGGTGCGTAGATGTCTGCCCTGGCAGCAACCCGACGCGCAATCATTGACAATCGCGACCGTAACCAGCATGCTATGCGCAATCGATGGGAGGTTTTGGACACCTCCTGTCACAAACAACACGGAGGCCCATAGGATATGGCCAGGACCAGACGTAGGAGAGGCGGCGTCGAGAAGGCCGTCAAACGCACCGTGAGGCGCGTAGGGACGACTGCTCGCCGTCGCGCACCCGCCGCTGGTGGCGATCTCGTGAAAGCGGTGCAGAACCTCGTGAAGGCGCTGCCCGTCGGCGAGCTGGAAAAGCGCCTTGCGGGCCTCGAGAAGACTGTCGCGCGGCTCGAGACGAGCCTGGTTGGTGCCGCGCGTCGCGCCGGCACCGCCGTCCGCGGCACCAAGCGCGCAACCGCGAAACGTTCGACGGCGAAGCGCACGACCGCCAAGCGGGCGACCGCGAAGCGCGCCGGCGCCAAGAAGACGACGGCACGCAAGACCACCGCGCGCAAGACCACCGCGCGCAAGCCGGCGGCCCGTAAGACCGCCGCCCGTAAGACCACGGCGCGCAAGCCCGCGGCACGCAAGACCACCGCGCGCAAGCCGGCGGCCCGTAAGACCACCGCACGCAAGACCACGGCGCGCAAGCCCGCGGCGGCGCGGAAGACCACCGCGCGCAAGACCACGGCCCGCAAGCCGGCGGCAGCGCGCAAGACCACCGCACGCAAGCCGGCGACCCGGCGTCGCGTCGCGCGCAAGCCCGTTGCGGCACCGCCCGCAGCGGCACCGACCACGACGACGAGCTAGCTCAGCAGCCCATTCGTTGTTCGAAGGCCTCCGGCCGGCGCCGGGGGCCTTCCTTGTGTCCAGCTCACGCGGCGAGCGCGCGCGCGAGGATGCCGGCGGCACGGCGGATCGCGGTCTCGTCGACGTCGAGGTGCGTCACGCAGCGCAGCGTGTGCGGTCCCATGACGGTGACCAGCACACCGTCCCTCGCGAGCCCGGCCTCGAGCTCCGTCGCGGATGCGCGCGTCTCGAAGATCACGATGTTGGTCGGAAGTGCCGGCGTGCGGACCGTCGCGCCGGGAGCGCCGGCGAGCGCGCTGCTGATCAGCCTCGCGTTGGCATGGTCCTGGGCAAGCCGCTCGACGTTGTGCTCGAGTGCGTACAGGCCGGCCGCGGCGATCACTCCCGCCTGGCGCATGCCGCCCCCGAGCCGCTTGCGCCACCGGCGGACGTCGGCGATGACCGGTGCGTCGCCCGCGACGACCGACCCGACCGGTGCTCCGAGCCCCTTGCTGATGCAGACGGTGACCGTGTCGCACTCGTCCACCAGTTCCGCCGGGTCGACCCCCTGCGCCACCGCGGCGTTGAACAGACGGGCGCCGTCGCAGTGCACGCGGAGTCCGAGGGCGTGAGCAGCGCGTGCGGCCGCGTGGATCCTCGCGACGTCGAGCGCCGCGCCGCCCCTGCGGTTGTGGGTGTTCTCGATGCAGAGGAGGCTGGAGACCGGCTCGTGGATGTCGCTCTCGCGCACCGCGGTGTTGATCGCCTGCGCGTCGGGGATCCCGTCAACGCTGTCGAGGAGGCGCAGCTGCACGCCCGCGACGATCGCGGTGCCACCCACCTCGTACACGACGACGTGCGCCTCCTTGTCGGCGATCACCTCATCGCCCGGCCTCGTCTGAGCGGCGACGCACGTCAGGTTCCCCATCGTGCCGCTCGGGACGAAGACAGCGGCGTGCTTCCCGAGCCGGCGTGCCATCTCCTCCTCGAGACGCCGCACGGTCGGGTCCTCACCCCAGACGTCGTCCCCGACCTCGGCGCGCGCCATCGCGGCGCGCATGCCCGCGTCGGGAACCGTCAGGGTGTCACTCCTGAGATCGACTGTTTCCGGCACCGACGTTGGTCTCGCTCTGGGTCACCTGCGCATCCTGAACCATGCGCGTCGTGGCGTGTCCCGTGAGCCGGCCCTCGATCGAACCCGCCATGTACGTCCGATGCCTGCCGGTGCGCTTCGCCTGGTAGAGCGCCTGATCCGCGAGGCTGATGAGCTCGGCCGGGCTCGTCGTGTCCTCCGGGTACGCGGCGACGCCGATGCTCACCGTCATCCGTGCGGGAGGCTGATCGGGCAGGCGCACGTCGGTGGCGGCGACGGCGGCGCGGATCTTCTCCGCGACGATGAAGGCCTCGCTGGCCGAGGTGTTCGGCATCACCACGACGAACTCCTCACCGCCGTAGCGCGCCGCGAGATCGGCGCGTCGCACGCTGCCGAGCAGCGTCTGCGCGAAGGAGGTGAGCGCCACGTCGCCGGCGTGATGACCGTGGGTGTCGTTCAGGGCCTTGAAGTGGTCGATGTCGAGCATGAGGATCGCAAGCGGTGCCTCGAGACGCTCGGCGAGCGCGACCTGCTGTCCGAGCGAGTTGATGAGGAATCGATGGTTGTACAGACCGGTGAGGTCGTCGACGCTCGCCTGTCGCTGCACCACCGCCAGGAACCGGTAGCGTTCGAGCGCGAGCGAGATCTGCTCCGCCGCCGAGGCGATCAGCTCGGTGTCGCCGCTCGAGAATGAGACGTCCCACCCCGCGACCCCGAGCACGCCGTGCACGTGGCTGCCGAGACGCAGCGGCGCAACGCAGAACTCGCGGACGCCGAGGCGTGCCTCCGCGCTCGCGGCCGTCGCGCACAGCACGAGCGATCCCGGCCGGGTGCGGCGGTATCCCTCGCCGAGCGGACCGTTGCCTTCGAGCAGCCCGTCGATGGCCACCTCCCGACCTTCACCGCCCACGGCAAACGGGTCGCACATCTCGGAACCGTTGACGAGGATCACCACCGTCGGGACACCGATGGAGGAGCGGAGCACGTCGCACACGTTGCTCAAGGCTGTCTCGAGCGGCTGCGCGAGGCTCAGCTCGGTCGCCACTGACGCACGCGCCGCGGATGCGCGCATCGTCGAGCGCACCTCCAGCCGCATCGCCTCGAAGCTCGCGCTGAGCCGGCCGACCTCGTCGACGGAGTCGACGCTGACGGGGACGTCGAAGTCACCGGTTCCCACCGCCGCAACCGCCCTGTCGAGCCGTCGGAGCGGCCGGCGCAGATCGATCTGCACCACGATGACGATGAACAGCATCGCGACCAGGATCACGGCGAGCAGCAGCAGCACCGACGGCCATGCGAACGGCCCACCGGTGACTGATGTGATCACCACCAGCGTGAGCCCGGCGCCGATCGGCGATGACGCGACCGCGACCTGGCGTCCGTCGAGCGACACGATCGTGGGTGCGTTCGTCGCAACGGCATCGGTCACGGGCGCGCTCGTTGCATCGCCTGCGGCCACCGCGTTGCCACCCACCGTGCCCGCCAGCGCGTAGCGTCCATCGGCGCGGAGGAGCAGCAGGTCGACTGGATCGGACGTCGTCGCGATGTTGTGATCGATGGCGGCCACGAACGCTTCGGTCATCGGCCGCGCGACGAACACGGTCGCCCCGGTGCCCGCAAGCGGGGAGGTCGCGACGAGCCATGCGCCCGCGCCGGCCGTCGCTGCCGTGCTCGCCCCGGCGCTCAGGGCCGTGCGCAGCGTCGTGATGAGAGGGTCGGTGCCGATGAGCGACGTCGATCCCTGCACTGCGACGACGCTCCCGTCGGACTCCTCGAGCCCGAGAACGTCGGTCGTGCCGATCACCTGGGCATCCTCGGTGAGCGTCGCAAGCGCGGCTTCCGGCGACGAGAGGTCATTCGCCGCCGTGATCTGGCGGGCTACGCCCGCGGTGAACACCACCAGCGACTGGCGCTGACCGTCGATGAGGTTGGTTGCGATGCCGACCTTGTCCGCCGCGCTGCCTGCAGCCTGCGTTCGCGTGTTCGACTCCGCGAACAGCAGTGGCACGACGGCGATGGTCGCCCCGGCGACGAGGATCACCCCGGCGAACTTCAGTGAGAACGACGCTCCGCGCCAGATCCCGGTGAGACCGCGGAGACGACGCATCGGCACCGGTCAGTCGGCGCGCCGGACAAGGACGAGTGCCGCGACGGCGATCACCGCAGCCGCGAGCAGTGTCGCGATCGTGATGACGTAGATGGACACCGGGACCGATGCCGGCGCCGCGATTGCCGGCGAGGGTGGCACCGTCAACGCGGGCGGAGCGAGCACCGGTGGTTGGCGCACGGTCGGCGGGGGCGCGGGGCGTAACGACTGAACCGAAGGCGGGGCTGAGGCCGGCGGGACCGATCCCGTCGTGCTGACGCTGCGCGCCGGCGGCCGCGTGGCTGTGGGCACCGGCGCCGGCGGAGGTGATGGTGGCGGCGTCGTGTCGGAGCGCGGTCGCGGTGACGTGCAGACGCGAGACCCCACGTCGTCCGCGCGATCCCACCACGCGGCCGCGACGCGCGTGTCATCCCGGTCGCAGTCGTCGCGCACGTCGCGATGCTCGTAGCGGTCGGCTCGATGGGATCCGCGGTGTGGCGGTCCGGGACACAGGCCGGCGGCGAACGCGGTGGCGCTCGCCCCGATCAGGACGCACATCAGCGGCACCCCTGCCAGCAGCATCACGAGCGGGCGTCTCAGCCCGATGCCATGGCGGCGCGTCCGGTCGAGCGCAGACGGAAGTGGCCGAGCCCTGATATGCAAGTCGCCTCCGTGACGATGGTACGGCCGTTTCCAGGTGCGACTTGTGACCGAAATGTGACACTTTTCACGTGCCGATCGTCGTTATCAACTTCGTCGACGGCGAGGTGGTGCTCGCCGAAGCCCCCGAGATCACATTCGATCTCGCGATCCTCGACGCCGAGCTCCGCTCGATCAACCAGAACAGCGAGCGAGCGCTCTTCCCGGTGACGGCGATCCGTCAGATCCTGGTCGGTGACCCTGAGCCCGCCCCACCTGAGGCCGAGGTGAAGACGTGGGATCGCGCCGCCTTCCATTTCGCCGACGGCATGGTGCTCCGCGCCTCCATCCGTTCCGACGTGCACCTCGGCCGGTACGGGGGCGTGTGGCACATCGTCGAGCCCGAATCGACCGAGCTGCGCACGATCGCGGTGCCGTACGCCGCCCTCAAGGGCGTGTACCAGATCCGCCAGTGGGACAGCCGCCCCGCGGGCGAGCGCGACGAGCACGCCGAGCTCGATCAACTGGCGAGGGTGCTCGCGGAGCGGGAGCGCACCATCGACGGTGGCGGCGGCGTGCCCCAGCGGCGCCCGCTGCTGTCCCGGATGCGACGCCCGCCCGGCGCGGCCTGATATCGGACCTGTCGCGCGCCTGTCGAGAGGAGAGAGCGCTTTTCGATCGCGTGATACCGTCCGCGAGGTGACCTCCACGCTCGTGCGTGGCGAGCCGGAAGCAAGCGAAGTCCCCCCCTCGCTGTCGAGCCGCCTCTTCACCCTCCGAACCGTCGCTTCGCTCGCCATCGCCGTGGCGATCGTCGGCGTCGCCGTGTGGCGCGCCCAGATCAACTGGGGCGCCGCGTGGGACAACATCCGTCACGCCAACCTGCTCCTTTATGTGGCGGCGCTCGCGGTGTACTACGCCTCGTTCGTGGTGCGATCGGTCCGCTGGCAGGTCCTCCTGGGCAACGCCGGCGAGGTGCGACCGGCGCGTTCGCTCGTCCCGATCATGGTCACCTCGTTCTTCGTGAACTGCGTGGTCCCGGCGAAGATGGGCGACGTCTATCGCGCCTATCTCGCGAAGGCGAGGCTCAACATCCAGGTGAGCAAGGCGCTCGGGACGATCATCGCCGAGCGCCTCATCGACCTCTGCGTGCTCATGGCCCTGCTCCTCGCGGCCGGCGCTGTCGTGTTCCGGACCAAGGCCCCCGGCATCCTCATCCCCTACGTCGTGATCGGCGTGCTCGTCTGCCTCGCGGGTGTCGGCGTGATCCTCGTCATGCGAGCCGGCCGGGGCCGGCGATTCCTCCGCCTGCTTCCCGAGGCCGTCTTCCACCGGTACGAGAGCCTCCGCGTGGGCACCGTCGACTCGTTCGCACGGCTGCCGGCGCTGCTGGGGCTGACCCTGCTGGTCTGGGCAGCGGAGGGTGCCCGGCTCGGCCTCGTCGTGCTCTCGCTGCATCTCGTCGGCGTGCACCTCGGGCCGTCGCAGTTCCTGCTCATCGCACTCATCGCGGCGCTCCTCACCACCGTGCCGTTCCTTCCGGGCGGCCTCGGACTCGTCGAAGCCGGGATGGTCGGCGTCCTCATCACCGTCGGCGGCGTGAGCAACCCGGTTGCGGTGTCGATCACGCTGCTCGACCGCAGCATCAGCTACGCGAGCCTCGTCCTCTTCGGCTTCGTGGTCTTCATGTTCACCCAGGTGCATGCGCCGCGGGCGCAGCGGGTCGTCACCGAGGCGTGAGAGCGCTCGTCACCGGCGGCGCCGGTTTCATCGGCTCGCACATCACCGACGCGCTCGTCGACGCCGGACACGACGTGACCGTCATCGATGATCTCTCGCGCGGTCGCCGCGAGCAGGTCAACGCGGGTGCGACGTTCGTGGAGCTCGACATCACAGGACCGGGGCTCGCCGCCGCGGTGGCCGCCGCGCGCCCCGACGTCGTGTTCCACCACGCAGCGCAGATCGACGTCCGCGAATCGGTGCGTGACCCGCTCCATGACGCCGCGGTCAACGTCGTCGGCACCGTGAACGTGCTGCGGGCGGCGGTGGACGCTGCGGCGCGGCGCGTGATCTTCGCATCGAGTGGCGGCGCCATCTACGGGGATACCAACGTGATCCCGACTCCGGAGGGTCACGCGTGCGAGCCCGCGTCGCCGTACGGGACCGCGAAGCTGTGTGCCGAGGCATACGGCGGCACGTTCAGCCGCCAGGCGGGTCTCGAGTTCGTGGCGCTCCGCTACGCAAACGTCTACGGCCCGCGCCAGGATCCGCACGGTGAGGCGGGGGTCGTCGCCATCTTCGCGAACCACCTCATCGACCACGACGCCGTCGTCATCAACGGCGACGGTGGACAGACCCGCGACTACGTGCACGTCCACGACGTCGTGCGCGCCAACCTCGCGTCGGTCGACGGTCCAGCAGGCGTTTACAACATCGGCACCGGGATCGAGGCGGACGTCAACACGATCTACCGGATGCTCGCCGCAGCCGCGGGCGTCGCTGACGAGGCGCACCACGGACCGGCGAAACCAGGCGAGCAGCGACGCTCGTGTCTCGACGTGACCCTCGCGCGTGAGCGGCTCGGCTGGGCTCCCGTCACCACGCTCAACGACGGCGTGCGCAGCACCCTCGAGTACTTCAGAACCGCGCGCTAGGCACCGAGCAGGGCACGGGCGCGTTCGAGCTTCGTGCCCGCCGCGTCGCGCAGCGACGTCGCCGCCGTCTGCACCGCGGGGTCCCTCGAGTGTCCCGGCGATTCGGCGAGCCTCGCGGCCCAGGTCAGCTCGTCGACCGCGTGCGCGAGCAGCGACCGGGCCTCATCGACGTGCTCGTCGACAGGCGCCCCCACGATCCCCTCGAGCGCCTGCGCGCACCCCTCGAGGCGCCGCCGGTTCGCGCGTGCGTCATTGCCCGCGTCATCCGGCCCCGGCGTCCCGCCGAGCGCGCGCGCCGCGTCGCCCGCCCCCGCAAGCACCGCCTTGAGCACACCGCCCGGGTCGTGCTCGGTCGTCGCGCCCGCTCCCATGGCACGGTAGGCACCGATCAGGAACAGCACCACGAGGAGCGCGGCGATGATGTAGATCGCCGGCACACCGGCTCCCCGCCGCTACTTGTAGCGGAAGGTGATGCGCCCGCGCGACAGGTCGTACGGACTCAGCTCCACGCGCACCCGATCGCCGATGAGGATGCGGATGTAGAACTTGCGCATCTTGCCCGAGGTGTACGCGAGCACGTCCTGTCCCGTCTGGAGGCGCACCTTGAACATGGCGTTGGGCAACGGTTCGACGACGGTCGCGTCCATCTCGATCGTCTCTTCCTTGACCTCAACCTGAGCGGCGCCGTCGGTGACGTCCCGTCGACGGACGGGGCCGCGCCGGCGGGTGCTGCCAGGCCGGGGTGGGCGTCGTGCCAAACAGGGTCTCCTCGAAGCAGAACGGGCGGTGGGCGAGCGTATCACGGAGGCGTTCCCTGGTAACGTCGTCAGCATGCCAGGCCGAGATCGATCGCCGTTCATCGACGCCCTCCGCGACCGCGTGCTCGTGTTCGACGGCGCGATGGGCACCAGCCTGCAGTCCGAGAACCCGAGCATCGACGACTTCGGTGGTGCCGCGCTCGAGGGATGGATGGACGGCCTCGTGCTCCACGCGCCGGCGATCGTCGAGCGGGTGCACCGATCGTTCCTCGACGCCGGCTGCGACGTCATCGAGACCTGCACCTTCCAGTCGACCCGCCCGCGTCTCGAGGAATGGGGGCAGGGCGACGCGACCAGGGACCTCAACCTCGCGGCGGCACGGATGGCCCGCCGCGTCGCGGACGAGTACGCGGCCGACGGACGGGCGCGCTTCGTCGCTGGGAGCATGGGCCCCAGCGGATTCCTCCCCGCATCGAGCGATCCCTCGATGAGCCGGCTCGGGTTCCGCGACCTGGTACCGGTCTTCCGTGAGCAGGCGGAATCGCTCATCGAGGGTGGCGCCGACGTGCTCATCATCGAGACCCAGCAGGACATCCTCGAGACGAGGGCCACAATCTTCGGCGCGCGCGCTGCGGTGGCGACGGCCGGCCGGGCGGTGCCGATCATGGCGTCGGTCTCGCTCGACGTCACCGGCCGCATGCTGCTCGGCACCGACGCCGCAGCGGTGCTCGCCATCCTCGAGGCGCTGCACGTCGACATCATCGGGTTCAACTGCTCGACCGGCCCGGAGCACATGCGCGAGCCGATCCGGTACGTCACGTCGCACACCGCGCTCCCCGTCGCGTGCATCCCCAACGCCGGCCTGCCGGTGAACGTCGACGGGCGCGCGCACTACCCGCTCGAGGCGTGCCCCATGGCGGACGAACTGGGGAGCTTCGTGCACGAGTATGGCGTCAACATCGTCGGCGGCTGCTGCGGCTCGACACCGGAGCACATCCGCGAGCTGGTCGCGCGGGTGCGCGCGGCGCCGCGCGCGTCACGCACCACCATCGACGCCGAGCCGCGACTGGCGAGCAGCATGCACGCCATCGAGCTGCGCCAGCAGCCGCCACCACTGCTCATCGGTGAGCGCGTCAACGCGCAGGGCTCACGCGCGGTGAAGCGCCTGCTCCTCGCGGACGACTACGACGGTGTGCTCGGGGTCGCGCGCACCCAGGTCGAGGGTGGCGCGCACGCCCTCGACGTGTGCGTGGCGGTCACCGAGCGCAGCGACGAGGCCGATCAGATGCGCACGGTCGTGAAGACGCTGCAGATGAGCGTCGACGCGCCGCTCGTCATCGACAGCACGGACGCCGACGTGATCGAGGCTGCCCTCGAGGTGTATCCCGGTCGCGGGATCGTCAACAGCGTCAACCTGGAGAACGGGCGCCTCCGCTGCGACGCCGTGCTGCCGCACGTGCGCGATCACGGCTCGTGCGTCATCGCGCTCACGATCGACGAGGAGGGCATGGCCCGCACCGCGGAGCGAAAGCTCGCCGTCGCCCGGCGGATCCACGACCTCGCCCGCGACGACTACGCGATCGAGCCGCACCAGCTGATCTTCGACGCGCTCACGTTCACCCTCGCGACCGGCGAGGCCGAGTGGATCGACTCGGCGCACGAGACCATCGAGGGGATCCGCGCCATCAAGCGCGAGCTTCCCGGCGTGCTCACGGTGCTCGGTGTGTCCAACGTCTCGTTCGGGCTCGCCCCGCACACGCGGCCCGTGCTCAACAGCGTGTTCCTGCACCACTGCGTCGAGGCGGGGCTCGACGCCGCGATCATCAACCCCACGCACGTCGTTCCCTACGGCGAGATCGACCCGCAGGCACGGCGGCTCGCCGAGGAGCTGGTGTTCAACAGCGCACCCGACGCGCTCACGAGGTTCATCGCGCACTTCGACGCCGACGCGGGGACCGGCACCACGGGTCTGCCCGAGACCGCCGATCCCTACGAGGGGATGAGCACCGTCGAGCGCATCCACGCGCAGATCCTCCACCGCCGCAAGGACGGCATCGAGGAGCAGATCGACCTGGCGCTCGCCGACCAGGACGCGGTGTCGGTGCTCAACAACGTGCTCCTCCCCGCGATGAAGGACGTGGGTGACCGCTTCGGCGCCGGCGAGCTGATCCTGCCGTTCGTCCTGCAGAGCGCCGAGGTGATGAAGCGCGCGGTCGCGCACCTCGAGCAGTACCTCGAGAAGCGCGAGGGGTACACCAAGGGGAAGGTGGTGCTCGCGACCGTGTACGGCGACGTGCACGACATCGGCAAGAACCTCGTGAACACCATCCTCAGCAACAACGGCTACACGGTGTTCGACCTCGGCAAGCAGGTGCCGCTGAACACGATCATCGACAAGGCGCAGGAGGTCGGCGCCGACGCGATCGGCTTGTCGGCGCTGCTCGTGAGCACCAGCAAGCAGATGCCGGCGTGCGTCAAGGAGCTCGACGAACGCGGGCTCGCGTATCCACTGATCATCGGTGGCGCTGCGATCAACCGTGGGTTCGGGAGGCGGATCCTGTACCTCGATCAGCAGCGCGCCTACGAGCCGGGTGTCTTCTACTGCAAGGACGCCTTCGAGGGACTCGACACGGTGGATCAGCTGCTCGACCCGGATCGACGCGACGCGCTGTTGACGCGTGTGCGCGAGGAGGCGCTCGTGCACCGCGAACGCGAGCGCGAGAAGCTCGAGCGCCGCAGCGCCGCGGCGAGTGGCGCCGCCGCGATGCCGGCTCGGAGCTCGGTCCGTCGCGACGCGCCGATCCCCACCGTGCCGTTCTGGGGTGCGCGTGTGCTGCGCGACATCCCCATCTGGGACGTGTACCCGTTCATCGATCGCAACTCGCTCTTCAAGATGAGCTGGCAGTTCCGCGGCGTCCGCGATCCCGGTCGATGGGATGAGCTGCTGCGGACCGAGCTCGAACCCCGGCTGCAGCGCTCGATGGAGGAGGCGTCCCGTGAGGGATGGCTGCGCCTCGAGGCCGTGTACGGCTACTGGCCGGCGCTCGCGGACGGTGACACGGTGGTCGTGTACGACCCGGGCGACATCGACCGCGAGCTGGGGCGGTTCAGGTTCCCGCGCCAGGCCGAGCAGCACCGGCTCTGCCTCGCCGACTACGTGCGTCCCGCGGAGGACGCGGCGGACGGCGAACGCGACGTCATCGCGCTCCAGGTGGTCACCACCGGACCCGCCGCCTCGGAGCTGTCGAACCGCCTGCAGGCGGACGGCTCGTACGACGACATGCTCCGTGTCCACGGCTTCGCCACGCAGATGGCGGAGGCCACCGCGGAGTACGTCCACCACCGCATCCGCCGCGAGCTGCGGCTCGGGAGGAGCAGGGCCGGCGGTACTCATGGGGATACCCGTCGTGCCCCGATCTCGAGGACCATCAGATCCTCATGCAGATCGTTCCGGCCGGCGACATCGGGGTGACCCTCACCGAGGGATACCAGTTCGTCCCCGAGCAATCGACCGGGGCGATCGTCATGCACCATCCCGAGGCCCGCTACTTCGCGGTGTACGGCGGGGTGGCGGTCGAGGAGGACGCGCCGGGAGCACCGGAGCCGGTCCTCACGAGCGCCGGCGCGTAGCCCGAAACTCAACAGGGAAACGATTCGGTTGCCGCTCGGGCGGCGGCGCGGGGCCGACCGTACCTTGCCCCCATGGGGAATGCCGCCACCCGATGGCTGGCGCGCTGCGCCGGGCTCCTCATGGCGTGCGTCTTCCTGGCGAACGTCGTCGCCGAGATGCTGCGCGCCCTGCGCGACGCCTTCAACACCGACTTCCTGTCGAGCTTCTTCACGGCGGCGGACATGCTGCGCCGCGGCGACCACGCCATCTACTGCTCGGGGTGCCTCCAGGCACACGCGCAGCACCTCTTCGCCACCGGTGTGCCGATCTTCTCGTTCCAGTACGACAATCCGCCGCTCGGCGCCTGGCTGCTGCAGCCGCTGACCTATCTGAGCCCGCGCGTCGCGCTGGCCCTGTTCCTCGGCGTGTCACTGGCCGCCGCCGCCGGTGCGGCGTGGCTGCTCCTGCGCCAGACGCCGCGCGACGGCCGCCAGGTGCTGACCGCCGTCGCGGCGTTCGGGTCGCTCCCGGCAGCGATGGCGTTCGCGTACGGACAGTGGGATGCGCTGCTCGCCCTTGCCCTCACGGGCGCGTACGTCGTGCTCCGGCGCGATCGCCCGGTGCTGGCCGGGCTGCTGCTCTCCATCCTGCTGCTGAAGCCCCAGCTCGTCTGGCTCGTGCCCGTCGTGCTGGTGATCGGCGGACGGTGGCGCGTTCTTTACGGCATGGTCGCCGGCGCGGCCGTCATGGTGATCTCCAGCATCGCGGTGCTGGGATGGTCCGACGCCGCGCGATGGCTCCACCAGATCTCGCCGAACATCGTCGCCCGCCCCGGCATCTCGCTCCCGCACATGCTGGCCGCATTCGGGGCCTCGCCGGCGGGGGTGGTCGTGGCATCAGGCCTCCTGGCGGCCGGGATCACCCTCGCGTTGCTGGGCGGCCGCACATGGCTGCGGTCGTTGACAGGCGACCGGTTGCTGTCGCTCGGCGTGCTCCTCTCGATGGTCGCTGCGCCCCACCTGCTGCCGTACGACCTGATGATCGTCGCCCCGGTGATCGTTCTCTGGGCGCGCGATCACAGCCGTCACGCGCTCGCCGCCGCCATCACGTTGTCAGCCGCCTTCCTCTTCGATCTGGCGCTGCCGCCGTCGTGGGCGATCACGGAGGCCGCGGCCCTGGTCGGCGTGGCCCTTCTGTATCTGAGCGACATCGCTCCACACCACGCGAGAACGCTGACCCACGCGCCACTGCCGACCTGAGGACGTCCGACCCCGGGACGACCACCGGAACCCATGCGGCTCCGGACCGGGCCTACTCGGTGTAGCGGCGGATGCGGTCGTCCTCGGCCCCGTGCTCGTGCTTGTACAGCGCGCAGGACTCGGGGGAGGAGACGCACGGTGGCACCGGATGGCGCCCGGTGAAGTGATGGGTCTGCCGATCGACATGGCAGTCGGCCTTGAAGCGGGTCAGGAGGCCGAACGGACCGGCGCTCTCCTTGATGATCTGCTCGAGGTACGGGCATCGGCGCCCGCGCGTCCGCGACGGCGCCGACTGGCGCTGCGGTTCGGGCCGGCCGCGCTGTGGCGGCGGTGGTTCTGCTCGCATCGTCCCCCCTGAGTGTAGTGCTCCTACGGAGTGAGCATCGAGTGGATGCGCGACGCGAGTTCCTTGATCTTGAACGGCTTGGCCAGGGTCTGGACGTTGCCGTACGCCTCGAGGCTCGGGGCGGTCGAGGCGTTGACGAGCGCGCTGACCACCAGCACCTTCGGGTCGTTGCCGTGATCCGCGCGGATGCGCTCGAGCACCTGGTGGCCGGAGAGATCACCCGGGAGCATCAGGTCGAGCAGCACGAGGTCCGGCTGGAACTCTCCGAACGCCGTGAGGCCTTCGTCTCCACTCTTCGCCACCTTCACCTCATAGCCCTCCATCGTGCAGAGCAGAGACTCGATGTCGGCGAGCGCGTAGTAGTCCTCGATGATCAGGACTCTCTTCATAGCGGTACTCGTCGCTGGGGTCATGCCGGAAGCCGGCTGAATATATCGCGGGGTTTCGGCGATCTCGGAGAGGCGTGACCAACCCGTCACCCTGCGGCTTCCGGCCCGGAATCACCCGTTCGAGCCGCTCGCTCACCTCACATCGACCGGTCGATCAGCGTCCCCGTGCCGAGCCCGCCGCCGCAGCACATCGCCTGCAGCCCGTAGCGCGCATCGCGCCGCTCGAGCTCATGGAGCATGGTGGTCATGAGGCGTGCGCCGCTCGCGCCGAGCGGATGGCCGAGCGCGATCGCGCCGCCGTTCACGTTCACACGGTCCATGTCCGGGTGGTGCTCCTGCTCCCAGGCGAGCACGACCGGTGCGAAGGCTTCGTTGATCTCGAAGAGGCTGATGTCGCCGATCTTCAGCCCGGAGCGCTCGAGGAGCCTCGCCGTCGCCGGGATCGGACCCGTGAGCATCGTGACCGGGTCCACGCCGACGACGGTCTGACCCGCGATGCGAGCTCGCGGTGTCACGCCGAGAGCGTTGGCACGCTCCAACGACATCAACAGCACGGCGGCCGCACCGTCGGTGATCTGCGAGCTGTTGCCCGCGTGGAGGATGCCGTCCGGCTTGAAGGACGGCTGGAGCGCGGCGAGGGCCTCCGCGGTGGTCTGCGGGCGGATGCCCTGGTCCTGGCTGACGACGTGGCCGTCGCCGTTGGCGCCGACGACGACCGGAGCGATCTCCTTGTCGAAGCGGCCCGCCGCCTGCGCCGCCCCGGCGAGACGCTGTGAGCGGGCGGCGAACTCGTCGGCCTGCTCGCGGGTGATGTGCCACTGCTCCGCGATCATCTCGGCGGCCAGCCCCTGATTCACGAAGTTGTATGCCTCGAGCAGCTCGGGCGGAAACGGCGCGCCGGGCCCCTGGATGATCGTGCTCCCCAGCGGAACACGGCTCATGCTCTCGACGCCGGCAGCGATCGTGATGTCGCACACGCCGGACTGGATGAGGTTCGCGGCGAAGTGGATCGCCTGCTGCGACGACCCGCACTGCCGGTCCACGGTGGTGGCCGGCACCTCGACGGGGAACCCCGCGGCGAGCACCGCCTGACGTCCGATGTTGATCGCCTGCTCACCGGTCTGCATGACGCAGCCGAACACGACGTCGCCCACCATCTCCGGCTCGATACCGGCCCGGCTCGTGACCTCGCGGAGCACGTGCGCAGCGAGGATCACCGGATGGACGTCGCGAAGATCCCCATTCTTCTGGTTGCCTCGACCCATCGGGGTGCGCACGGCTTCGACGATCACGACGTCAGTCATGGGTCTCCTCATCTCCCTCTCAGGGCGCTTGGTCGGATAGCCAACCATACCAGCGGACGGGCGTTTATCCGCCCAACCGGTAGACGCGGATCAGTATGGGCCGAGGCGCCGAAGGATCCGCCGCGCTCGCGGGTGCGCGCTCGGTCGCGACCAGCGACCATCCGCTCGGCGGGGTGGGATCGAACGAGGCGAGCACCAGCAGGTCACCCGTCGCGGCTCGCTGCTCTGCGATCTGCGGCGTGGCCACCTGCATGCCGAGCGCGGTCAGTCCCGGGGTGGCGTCGTCGGTGACCGGCTGATGCGGTGGTGGTGGGAGCAGCGCGAAGAAGGCTTCGATGTAGGGCTGGTCGAGCGACTCCGAGAGGTAGACGGCGTGGCCGAGCGAGTCCGCGTGCGCCGTCGCGATGGCCGCGGTCTCGCCGGTGTCGAAGAACGCCGCCGCCCGGTTCGGGTACGCCGAGTACAGATCGATCGTGTAGACGGCGCCCTGGGCGAGGATGCCGGCGCCGAGCACGGCGGCGACACCCATGCCGAGGCCCGCCCGGCTGCCGATCATCCGGCGGATGCCGTCGGCGCCGAGCACCGCCAGCACGATGAGGAAGGGCAGCATCACCGAGGACCGCAGCGCGTGCGGGGTGCCGTTGTTGGTGAGCGCGGCCGCGATCGGCGCGAGCAGGATCGCGGCGACGAGGAATCGCACGAGCGGTTCGCGGCGCCGCTGCCAGCAGACGAGAATCCCGGCGATGATCAGCGGCGCCGCCACCCAGAGGAGCATCCCGCCGATCTCGGTGTTCTGCCGCGGGTTCGCGTCACCCGAGAGGAAGAGGAACCCCGCCCCGAAGTACGAGAAGTAGTTGACGAGGAAGCGGTCGATGACGGTGCCGAGCGGCGCCCCGTCGGCCCAGATGCTGATGAGCGCGAACCGCCCGGTCAGCGCTCCGGGGTTGAGCAGCATGTAGACACCGAGGACGCCGTAGCCCGCGACCACCGGCACGATCGCGCGCCACCATCCCGGAGTCCGCGCGATGCCCCAGGCGATGCCCAGCGCGATCGCGAGCAGCAGGATCTCGAGGCGCGCCGTGGTGTACCCGTAGATGGCGAATGCGAGCAGCACACCCGCGGCGCCGAACTGCCGCGCCGACGGGGGGCTGCCGGCCAGGCACCAGAGTGCCGCCGCGAGGAGCGCCACCATCGAGATCGTCTCGAAGCCGACGCGGCTCTCGATGACCAGCCAGGGGGTGAGCGCCGTGAGCGCCAGGAAGCCGAGCGTGATCACGCGTGACCCGGTGAGCCGCCAGGCGGTTGCGGTGAGAAACCCCACCGCCACGAGCCCGAAGATCGCCGCGGGGAGCCGCTCGACGGCGACGGTCAGCGGCAGGAAGCGCAGCAGGGCCGCGACCGCGTAGACGTAGATCGGGTTCTTGTACTCACCAAACGCCTCGAAGAAGAGCGGCACGTGGATCCCGTGCTCGTCGACCCCGAAGTGGGCCATCGTCCAGGCGTTGTAGCCGATCGACGCCTCGTCGACGTACAGCCCGGGAGGGGATGCGGAGAGATCGACGAGGTTGCGGAGGACCACGAGGGCCGCGCCGATCGCGATGGCGCCGATCCAGATCCGGCGGCGCAACCGGTCCGGGTTCGCCTCCCCGTCACCCACGCGACGCGGCGACGAAGTCGACGAAGAGCCGGCGAGCCCACGCGCGCTCGAGGTACAGCTCCTCCGGATGGCACTGGACCCCGACGACGAACCGCCTGCCCGGGTGCTCGACGGCCTCAACCAGCCCGTCGTGTGCGCGCGCCGTGATGACGAGGTCGCGGCCGAGGTCGCGCACCGCCTGGTGGTGCATGCTGTTCACGTCGACGAGCTCCTCGCCCGCGATGGCGTGGAGCCGCGAGCCGGGATCGACCTCGATGTGATGGGTCAGGTCGGCGCGCGATGCCTCCGGGTAATGGTCGTGCTCCGTCGCGCCGAGGGCCCCGACGTCCTGCCAGAGCGTCCCGCCGAGCGCGACGTTGAGCACCTGGGCGCCGCGACAGATCGCGAGCAGCGGCTTGTCGGCGTCGAGCGCCCACTGGGTGAGCCGCATCTCGGCGCGATCGAGCTCGACGTCCACCTCGACCGCGCAGTCCGCGCGCAACTCCTCGCCGTACAGGGCCGGCTCGACGTCCGGACCGCCGGGCAGGCACAGCCCGTCGCAGAGGTCGAAGATCGCGCGCAGCCCCGTCTCGGAGAGCGACGAGCTGATCCCGACCGGGGTCGCGCCGGCGGCCTGGAGCGCGTCGAAGTACGCGCGATTGCGACCGACGACGTGCGGAGGCGCGTGGGCGGGCCCACCGCGAAGCGTGATCCCGATGATCGGCGAGCGTCCCATGGGCAGCGATCCTACCCGCGCCGTCTACGACGTGAAGGTGAAGCGACCGATCTGCAACCAGGGCGCGAGCACGCCGGAGGCGCCTTCGCCGAGCTCGAGGCGGCGCTCGCGGCTCACCCCGACCACCGCGTCGAGGGCGCCGACGATGCTCTGGGTGAAGCGCAGGTCCTTCACCGGACGGGTGATCCGGCCGTCCTCGATCAGGAAGGTCCCCTCGCGTGTCATCCCGGTGATGACGGTGCGCAACGGGTGGACGTCGCGGACGTACCAGAACCTTGTGACGTACAGCCCGCGGGACACCGAGCCGACCAGGTCCTGCCAGGCGGCGTCGCCGCCCTCCATCGTCATGTGACGGGCCAGCGGTCCCCAGGTGTTGGGCTGGGGCAGCGAGTGCCCTGTGGACGCGACGCCGTCGCACAGCGCGGTCGGCGTGTCGTAGACCACGCCGGCGCAGACGCCGCGATCGATCAACGTCACCGGGTGGGTTGACACGCCCTCGTCGTCGAACGGGAACGGGAACACGTCACGCGCGGTGGCGTCGTCGCGGATCGTCACCCGCTCGTTCATCAGGCGCTCGCCCATCTTCATGAAGCTGCGGTGCTCCTGCGTGGCGAGCGCGCTGAATCCCACCCACGCGAGGTGCTCGAGCATGTCGGTCACCGCGTACGGCGCGAGGATCACCTCGTAGTCGCCCGGATCGATCGCGGTCGCGTGCTGGTTGCGCTCGCACGTGTCGACCACCTCGGCCGCGAGGTCGCTCACCTCGAGCGCGTCCATGTCGGCGGAGTGCCGCGACGCGTACCCACCCCCGTCGGAGCCGCGCACGACCGTGACCAGGCTTGCCTGGGTGGTCGCCGCAGCGCGGCGCACTCCCGCGCTGCTGACGATGGCGGTCGTCGTCGTCGTCGTGCTCAGCGCGCCGTAGGCGTCGAGACCCCGGCCCGCGGCCGCGCTCGTGACGACGGACACGCGGTCGGCGCGTTCCTGCGGTGTCGCCGCCGCGGTCGCGGCGGCGTACGCGACGGGGCCGTCCGCACCACCGTCAGGCGCCGGCAGCGGCGAGACGTCGGACACCGAGGTCATGCGCCGGCTCTGCTCCGCCGCGGCGATCGCCTGCTCGACCGCGCGCTCGCCGTGCCCCCGCACCTCGCCGACGCCGCACCTGCCGTCGTGGATGAGACGGACGCGAACGAACCGGGAGCGTTCGGCGACGCTCTGGTGAATCTCGTTGCCGGCGAACCGGGTGAGCTCGCTGTGATCGTCGAGGATCATCACCTCGGCCTCGCCGTGCTCGAGCCGGGCGAGCGCCTTGTCGCCGAGCGCGAGCAGCTCGGTGGCGCTCACCGCGCGGGCTCCACCCGGACATTGCGGAACCGGCACGGAGCGGCCCCGTGACCGACGTGCATCAGCTGCGACGGCTGCCCCTTCCCGCAGTTGACGACGCCGTACATGCGCCATTCCGACGGACCCGCGACGGCGTCACACGACCGCCAGAACTCGGGGGTCTGCCCGCTGTAGATCGGATTGCGCACGAGCCGGGTCCGCTTGCCGTCGACGATCTCCCAGCCGTTCTGCGTGCCGAACTGGAAGTTGAGGCGGCGGTCGTCGATGCTCCACGAGCGGTTCATCTCGAGGAACACCCCGTGCTCGGTGGTCGCGATCATCTCCTCCAGCGAGGACGTCCCCGGTTCGAGGTTGATGTTCGTCATGCGGATGATCGGGAGACGCGACCAGCCGTCGGCGCGCATCGTGCCGTTGCTGAGCTGGCCGATGGTCGCGGCGGTCTCGCGCGACGACAGGTACCCGGTGAACACACCCTGGTCGACGAGCACGGAACGCTGCGCGGCGACCCCCTCGTCGTCCCACCCGAAGGTGCCGAGGCCGGGAGCACGCGTCGAGTCGGCCGTCAGCGTCACGTGCTCGCTCCCGTATCGGAACGTGCCGAGTAGGTCGGGCGTCAGGAACGATGTGCCCGCATATGCGGCCTCGTGTCCGAGCACCCGGTCCAGCTCGGTCGGATGTCCGCACGATTCGTGCACCTGCATCGCCGCCTGGGTCGCGTCGAGGATCACGGTCATGGTGCCGGCGGGACACGGATCGGCGGTGAGGAGCGCAACCGCCTCCTCGGCCATCCGCTCCGCGTTGCCCGGGAGGTCGAAGGCCTCGATCGCCTCCCAGCCCGCGCAGATCTGATGCCTGCCGAAGCTGTTGGGGAAGCTCCGGGTCTGCACCTCGTCATCGCTCGTCGCGGTGGCGTCGAGCCCGCCGCCCGAACTCGATGATGGTCTGATCGAGCAGCGCGCCCTCGCTGCTCGCGAAATGGCGCTGCTCGCGCACGAACTCCAGCGAGCACTCACGGATGCGGACCTGGGGAAGATGCGACATCGCCGCATCCGTCCGCAGCAGGAGGTCCACCTTGTCGTCGAGCGAGACCGCGAACGGATCGCGCACGACGGGCGTCCGGTACTCGCCGGTGAGCGCCGGCGCCGGCGCGAGACGCACCGGGACGCGATTGACCCGCGCTGAAGCCCTCGCGATGCGGACGGCGTGACGCGCCGCATCCTCCACCGCCGCCGCGTCGAGCACGTCGACGGCGGCGAATCCCCATGCGCCGTCGGTGATCACGCGAATGCCGACACCCTCGTCCTCGAGCAGCTCCACCGACGCGACCACGCCGTTCTTGACGGTGATCTTCTGCACGGTGCGGTTGATCACACGGCAGTCGGCGTACGAGGCGCCCGCGGCGGACGCCGCATCGAGCGCTCGCTCGCTGACCTGACGCACGATGGCCGAGTATAGGCTCGGCGTCCATGACCCGGTCCGGGCCCCCGGCGCTACCGGGCGCAGGTGCCTCCTGCGCAGTACCACGCCGCCGTGTCGAAGTCCGGGATGAGCTCGTTCTGCACCACCCCGAAGAGGCTCGTCGAGTACGTGTTGACGATGACCTGCCGGTACAGCGGGATCGCCGGCAGCAGAGTCGCGAGCTCCTGATCGGCGGCCATGTAGTCGTGCGTCCGTGCGGTCGGATCCGCCGTGGTGCGGCCCATGTCGAGGTCGCTGTCGAGCTGGGTGTCATTCAGCCCGCTGAAGTTCATTCCCACGCCCAGGTTGGCGCTCGACGGGATCTCGTCCTCACTCGGACAGGCGCCTCCGCAGTCACCGTGCCACGTCGCCGAATAGGTGTCCGGTTCACCGGGGAGGCCGAGGCTCACCGAGTACATCGCCATGTCGAAGGCGTGGGTCGCGAGCGGTCCCGAGTCGGCGAGGGTGTCGAAGAAGCGTGCGGCCGGAAGGTTGGGGTCGAACGGCGCCGGCACGTTGATGCCGATCTTGGCAAGATCGCTCCTGATCATCGACTCGACGGCAACTCGCTCCGCGTCGTCGCTGGTGGTGCCGAGGTTGATGACGATGCAGGTGCCGTCCTTGAACGCGCGGAAGTCCTGCCCGTCGGGGGCGCTGCCGCATTTCGCGTTGCGCGTGTCACCCGCGCCGTCGAGCAGCGCGTTCGCCTGCGTCTCGTCATATGCGGTGGTGGCGACTCCGGAACCTGCGAGATAGCTCGCCCCGAGGCTCATCCACGAGTTGGGGGGGATCGTGGTGGCACCGGGTGCGACAGCGGCCACGATCGCCTCGCGGTCGATGCCGAGGAGGATCGCGTGGCGGACGGTGGAATCCGCGGTGTCCTCGTTCTCGGTCGCTGACGGGTTCGCGCAGAGACCGCCGTCGGTCGCGCAGAGGTTGAACATGAGGACCTCGGCGCCGGCGCCGGCCACGGGTTCGACCTCGAGGGGCACCTTCCCCTTCTTCGCCGCGGCCACGAGGTCGGGCAACACGGTGAGCCCGAGATCGAGCCCCACCTGCACCGCGCCCGAGCGCACGTCCTGCTCCTCGGTGGCGAGATCCGGTTCGATCCTGAAGATGAGCTTGTCAAGGTGCGCGAGAGCCCGTGTGTTCCAGTAGTCCGGATTGCGAACGAGCACGACCTCCGAGCCGGGCGTGTAGCTGGACATCACAAACGGCCCCGTGCCGTCGAGCACGTGCCCGAGATCGGCCGTCCCGTGGAACGCGGCGGTGTTGCCCGATCCCGAGCTGAGGTCGAAGCTGTGCGTGCTCGACGCGAGGCTGCCACCGGAGGCGAGGATGGGATCGACCACGGACGCCGGCAGGATCCCGTCGACGCCACTGCCGAGCGCGAGGTACGGCCCGTACTGGCTCTTGAAGTCGACGAGCGCCGTGTAGCGGTCCACCTCCGTGCACTTGATCACCTGGTTCCACCCCGCGGTCGAGGCGAGCGGCGTGGGGCTCGGCTTGCCGACAGCGCCGTACGCCAGCCAGTGGATCGCGAACGTGTCGCAGACGTCGTGCGCGGTCAATTCACTCCCGTCGTCCCAGTGAACGCCCTGGCGGAGATGCCACGTCACACACATCACCGCTGCGGTGTTCGCGCATCCACTCGTCTGCACGCCGCCGTTCGCGATGGTCGGCGCCTCCGTCGCGAGGTCAGGGCTCCAGTAGTCCGCCGGTGACGTCGTGGTTGCGGTGGCCGCGGTCGAGCGATACCAGAGGAGCCCCTCCTCCACGGGGGCGGCGATGATGTCCGCGAAGGGGAGATCGCCCACGATGCCGGCGTCGAGCAGGGTGGACGGCGACTGCCAGACGCCGACGGTCAGCGTCCCGCCGGCTGCGATCGGCACATCGATCGGCGCGGTGGGGGTGGGCGCCGGCGACGAGCTGCAGCCCGCGAGGACCACGGCCAGCGCTGCGGCGAGGGGCACCATGCGCCGCCACCTCGGCGGGGCCGAGGGCATGAGTCGAGGGTCCGCACAATCCACGAGCGCTCATTGTGCCCCGCCCGTATAGTGGAACCGGAGTGTCCGACGCGACGATGGGGCGATTCGAGGCAGAGGCGATGTCCGGAGGTGTGCAATGAGGATCGGCCTCCGGAGCCGTCCGCGCAGAAGGGATCCGCGCAGACGGTTTCGCAATCGTCTGCTCGTCGGCATGGTCGGGGTCGCGCTCCTGCCGCTCGTCACCTTTGCCGTGCTGGCGATCTTCGAGCTGGACACGGTCGCGAAGAGCACCGCCAACGCAACCGAGTCGGCGATCCTGCAGCGGCAGCAGGCCCGCCAGCAGGCGGGGCTGAGCTCGCGAGCGAGCCAGATCGCCACGCGGGTCGATCGGATCGACAACCAGATCCTCGCGCTCGGCAGCGAGCTCACCCGGGAGCTGGCGAGCGTGGCAGCGTCAACCCCGCTCCCGAAGACTTCTCACCGGCGCTCCCGGCGCCACGGTGCTCTCTCAGGGCGAGAAGGGCAGTCAGAGCTCGCTGCTGGTCAGCTCCCGGCCAGGCGCCACCGACGGCAGGTTCGCGGCCGCGAGCGGTGCTCCGCCGGTCGTGGCGCAGGTTGCCGCGCTCCTGAAGGCCGACCCCGAGGCGAGCGCGGTCTGGCTCGAGGACGAGACCACGAGCGCCCTGCGCGCCTATCCGGGCTTCGACGTGACCGATGCGATCGATACGACGGTGCCCCGGTACGACCCGACCCGGCCCGGGCTTCGCGATGAGATACCGGTGCTGTCGAACTCGGCCAACGTCGCGGGGGGCACCAGCGGGGATCCGTACTGGACCGATGCGTACCCGCTCCTCGAGGACGGCGCCTCCGGCGTCAGCGCGTGGTTCAAGCTCGCGGACGACCGGACGGTCGTCGGGGTCGACATCTCCCCGACGGCGCTGATCGGCAGATCGCTCATCAGCGGGTCGGACCTCGGCGGATCGTCGCTCGTCGTCAGCGCGTCGGGCATGCTCATGTGGGCAGGCCCTCAGCTCGTCAGCACGTACGGGCCCGACAACGGTGTCGGCACGGTGCTCAGCGTTCCCGGACAGCCCAAGTTCATGTCGGCGCTGCGCCGCGTCGAGGCCACCCAGGATCCGCCGCAGACCGCGATCACCGCGAACCTCAACCACGTTGCGCAGGACGTCTTCACCGCTCCCATCTTCGGCGCGCGCTGGGTGCTGGCCACACCGGTCGCGGTGAGCGATCTGGAGCCCAATCTCAGCTCGCTGACCCTCGGGGTGAACGACAGCGTCCACCGCCTCTTCCCGGTGATGGTGCTCCCGGTGCTCGTCCTCCTGGTCGGCCTCGCGTTCGTCGCGACGACGCTGCTCTCGCGCCGCATGTACCTGCCGGTGCAGGCGCTCACCGACCACGCGGTGCTCGAGGAGCGCAACCGGCTCGCGCGCGAGATCCACGACACGCTCGCGCAGCAGCTCACCGGCATCGTGCTCGAGCTCGAGGCTGCGGACACCCTGCTCGACCGCGGCTCCGAGCGCGGGAGGGTGTCGGTGGAGAAGGCACGTGAGCTGGCGCGCAGCGCCCTGCAGGAGGCGAGGCGATCCGTGTGGAACCTCCGCCCCGCGCCGCTCTCGGCGACCGGCCTGGTGGCCGCGATCGGCCACGAGGTCGAGGCGTGGGAGGAGCGGACCGGGATCCCGGCGCGGTTCAAGGCCCGTGCGATGCCGCATCACCCCTCCCTGACGCCCGCGTCCGAGGTGGCGCTGCTGCGCATCGGCCAGGAGGCGCTCTCGAACGCGGCACGGCACGGACGGCCGGAGCATGTCGAGGTCGAGTTGCGCGCGCAGCGTCAGGAGCTGGTGCTCTCCGTCAGTGACGACGGGGTCGGATTCGATCCGGCTGCCAGCACGCCTCGCGAGGACTGCTACGGGCTGGAGGGCATGGCAGAACGGGCGCGGAACGCCGGCGGCACGCTCACGGTGGTCAGCAGCCCGGGGCACGGCACCACCGTCACCACGCGGCTCCCGCTCACCGAGGCCGGCGCCGAAGCCGACACCGCGTGATCACCGTCCTCGTCGCCGACGATCATCCGGTCGTTCGTGACGGGCTCTGCACGATGCTCGAGCTCGAAGCGGACATCCAGGTGGTCGGACGCGCCGCCGACGGCGCCGATGCCGTCGAGCAGGCGCGGCGGACGCATCCCGACGTCATCCTCATGGACGTGCAGATGCCGGTGATGGACGGCATCGAGGCGCTCAAGAAGATCCGCTCCCACGACCCCGAGGCGCGCGTGATCGTCCTCACGACGTATCGGAACGAGGACTACATCTTTCCGTCGCTCAAGGCCGGCGCGCTCGGCTACCTCCTCAAGGACACCACGCGCGAGGAGCTCGCGGGCGCCATCCGCGCCGTCGCGGCGGGGGAGTCGCTGCTCGACCCGCAGCTGGTCAGCAATGCCGTCCAGGGCATGCCGAGCATCACCCGTCGCGAGCGGGACGTGCTCCGGCTCATGGCCGACGGCAAGAACAACGCCGAGATCGCGGTGCAGCTGTTCCTCAGCGAGAACACGGTGAAGACGCACGTGAGCAACATCCTCGAGAAGCTCGGCTGCAAGGACCGCGCCGCCGCCGTGCTCCTCGCCTGGAGGCGGCACATCATCTGAGCCCCAATACACTGCCCGCCAATGGAATCGGTGGGCGTGGGGCTGCTCGGGCTCGGCACGGTGGGGAGTGCCGTCGCGAGCCGGCTGATCGCGGAGTGGGAGCTGCTCGGCGAGCGCGCCGGCGCAACTCCGGTGCTGCGCTGCGCGGCAGTCCGGGACGTCGCTCGGCGCCGCGACCTCGACCTCAAGAACGTCCGCGTGGTCGGGGACGCGCAGGCGGTGGTCGCCGACCCGGCGGTGGCGGTCGTCGTCGAGGCGATCGGTGGGACCGACCCGGCCACGGGGCTCATCGAGACGGCGCTGCGGGCCGGCAAGAGCGTCGTCACCGCGAACAAGGCGGTCATCGCGGCATCGGGCCCCCGGCTCGCCGCCCTTGCGCACGAGCACGGCGCGGGCCTGTACTTCGAGGCGGCGGTCGGCGCCGGGCTGCCGATCGTGTCGTTGCTCGAGCGCAGCCTGCTCGGCGATCGCATCAGCGCGATCGACTGCGTGATCAACGGCACGACCAACGTCATCCTCACGCGCCTGCGCAGCCCCGGGACGAGCTTCGACGCGGCCCTTGCGGACGCGCAGCGCCGGGGCTTCGCCGAGATGGATCCCACGCTCGACGTCGACGGCTGGGATGCGACGCACAAGCTCGTGATCCTCGCCTGGCTCGGGTTCGGGGCATACGTCCCCACGGACACGGTCGATCGTGTGGGCATCAGGAGGGTGCACGGGGATGACGTCGCCGTGCTCTCCGAGCTGGGATACCGCGTGCGCCTCGTCGCGCACGCGGAGCGCGCGTCGAACCAGGCGGTGCACCTTCGCGTCCGGCCCACGGCCGTGGGACCGGGCCACCTGCTCGCGGACGTCGATGATGCTGACAATGCTGTCATCATCTCGAGCGATCTCGCAGGGACGGTGATGCTGCGCGGGCTCGGCGCCGGCGGAGCGTCGACCGCAAGCGCCGTGGTCAGCGACGTGGTCGAGGCGGTGCGGGAGCGCGACGCTCCGCGCGCCGCCCTGCCGGTGCCCGGCGAGGCGACCATCCTCGGCGATGAGGACGTCGAGGTCGCCGGGTACGTCCGGCTTCGCCTGAGCGGGGTGGGGGACGGGCGTGCCCTCGTCCTCCAGGCCCTCGAGGACCGCGGCCTCGCAGTCGACGCGGCGGTCGACCTGCCCGGACCGCAGCTGGCCGTGCTCACCGGTGTGGCGCCCCGTGCGGTGCACGACCGCGCGCTCGAGACACTCGACACGCTGTCCTCCGTCGATGCCATCGAATGCGCGCTCGACCGGGTCGAGCGCCGCGTCGAGACCGCATGAGCCCTGGAGCACGCGGCGTCATCGCCCGCTGGGGTGAGCGCCTCGATCTGCCCGCGGACGCACCGCGGGTGAGCCTCGGTGAGGGTGACACGCCGTGCGTCGAGTCGCTGCACGTCGGCCGGGCACTCCGTCTGGGATCGCTGCACTTCAAGCTCGAGGGCCTCAACCCGAGCGGATCGTTCAAGGACCGCGGCATGGCGGTCGCGGTCGCCGCCGCCCTCCACGCCGGAAGCCGGGCGATCATCTGCGCGTCGACCGGGAACACCAGCGCATCGGCGGCGGCGTACGGCGGGCGCTTCGGGCTTCGCACCTGCGTGGTGGTGCCGGCGGGACGCATCGCGTCGGGAAAGCTGCTGCAGGCGCGCGTGCACGGCGCCACCGTGATCAGCGTGGACGCCGGGTTCGACGTGGCGCTGCGCATGGTTCGCGAGCTGTGCGAGCAGCATCCGGTGACGCTGGTGAACAGTGTCAACCCGAGCCGCATCGACGGGCAGAAGACGGCCGCATTCGAGATCGTCGAGCAGTTCGGCGACGCGCCCGACGTGCTCGCGCTCCCCGTCGGCAACGCCGGCAACATCACCGCGTACTGGCGCGGCTTCCGCGAGGATCACCGCGACGGCCGCGCGAGCCGGTTGCCGCGACTCATCGGCGGTCAGGCCGCGGGGGCGGCGCCGCTCGTCATCGGGCGCCCGGTCGACGACCCGCAGACGGTCGCGACGGCGATCCGCATCGGCAACCCGGCGTCGTGGCAGGGAGCGATCGATGCTCGCGACCAGTCCGAGGGGATGATCGCCGCGGTCACCGACGAGGCGATCCTCGACGCGCAGCGACGCCTCGCACGGCTCGAGGGCATCTTCTGCGAGCCCGCGTCGGCGGCCGCGCTCGCGGTGCTCGAGCACGCGGTCCAGCAGGGTCTGGTCGCGCCCGGCGCGCACGCGGTCTGCGTCCTCACCGGGAACGGCCTCAAGGACCCCGGCGCGATGGACGGCGCGCTCGGGTCGATCCTGGAGATCCCTGCCGATGCCGGCGCGCTGGCGCGCGCCGTCGGAGTCTGACCACCCCATGCGCGTCCGGGTCGCCGTGCCAGCGAGCGTCGCGAACCTCGGTCCGGGGTTCGACATCCTCGCGCTGGCGCTGCAGCTCCAGAACGACGTCAGGGCCGAGCAGCGTTCCGGCGACCTCACGATCGACCCGGGTCCCGGCGCAGCTCAGGAGCTTCGCGACCCCGAGACCAACCTCGTGACCCGGGCATACGCCCACGCCTGCGCCCGGCTCCGGGTCGAGGCGCGAGGCGTGCACTTCAGCTGTGTCAACCGGATCCCGATCGGCCGGGGTCTCGGATCGAGCGCAGCGGCGTCGCTCGCCGGTGTCCTCGCGGCGACCGCGCTGCACCAGGCCCCGTGGGATGAGACCGACGTGCTCGACTGTGTCACGGTGCTCGAGGGCCACCGCGACAACGCCGCGGCGGCGCTGCTCGGCGGGCTCGCGATCTGCGCGCCGGGAGCGGCCGCGGAGCGCATGGCGGTGAGCGATGAGCTCCGCGCGGTTCTCTTCATCCCGGACCGTCCCTTCGCCACCAACGAGTCGCGCCTCGCCGTCCCGGAGGAGTTCGGTCGCGAGGACGCGATCTTCAACGCGTCGCGGTGCGCGCTGCTGGTCCGTGCGCTCGCGCTCGGGGACCACGCCGCGCTCGGCGTCGCGATGGAGGATCGATGGCACCAGGACGCCCGCTTCGCACTGATCCCGGGGGGCCGGTCGATCCTTGACGCGGCGCGCGCGGCGGGCGCATCGGGTGCGGCACTTGCCGGGGCGGGACCGTCGATCGTCGCGCTGACGCCGCTCGACACAACGCCGATCGAGGCGGCGATGCAGGCCGCCGCGGCTGCCGCGGGCGTCGCCGGGGTGACCATGGTGCTCGCGCCCCGCAACTTCGGCACCCGGGTGGACGTCTCGCCGTGACGCGTGTCGTGCAGAAATACGGCGGCTCCAGCGTGGCCACGCCGCTCAAGCTGCGGCGTGTCGCGCGGCGCATCCGCGAGTCCCTCGGGTCAGGCACCGAGGTCGTCGTCGTGGTGAGCGCCATGGGCGACACCACGGACGAGCTCATCGCGCTCGCGCACCGCGTCACCGGCGATCCGCCGTCGCGCGAGATGGACATGCTGCTCAGCAGCGGCGAGACGATCACCGCACCGCTGCTGGCGATGGCGTTGCACGCCGCGGGAACGCCGGCGATATCGCTCACCGGCGCGCAGGCCGGCATCCGGACGAGCGGCGCGCATCGCACGGCGCGGATCGTCGACATCGTCCCGCAGCGCGTGCTCGACGAGCTTGCCGCGGGGAACGTGGTGGTGGTCGCCGGGTTTCAGGGCGCGACGGAGGACATGGACGTCACGACGCTCGGCCGCGGCGGCTCCGACACGACGGCCGTGGCGCTCGCGGTCGCGATCCACGCGCACCACTGCGAGATCTTCACGGACGTCCCCGGCGTGCACACCGCGGACCCACGCGTCGTTCCCGACGCGCGGGTCATCCCCGCGATCGACTACGGCGAGATGCTCGAGCTCGCATCGGCCGGCGCGCGCGTCATGCACCCGCGCGCCGTCGAGATCGGTGAGGCCTACGGGATGGAGATCCGCGTCCGATCCACCTTCGACGACGAACCAGGGACAATCATCGCGAGAACGAGCGAGATGGAGACACGGCAGAAGGTGCGCGCCATCGCGCACGAGACCGACGTGGCGAAGGTGACGCTGCTGCGCGTCCCCGATCAGCCCGGCGTTGCGGCATCGATCTTCGGACCCTTCGGCGACGCGGGCATCGACGTCGACATCGTCCTGCAGAACGTCTCCCACGACGGGACGACGGACGTCAGCTTCACCATCGCGGAGTTGAACCTGCCGCGGGCGCGCCGCATGCTCGCCGGCGTGGCCCGCAGCGTGCATGCCCAGGGCTATCTGGCGACCGCGGGCATCGCCAAGGTCAGCGTGATCGGCAGCGGGCTCAAGGGCGCGCCCGGCATCTACGCGAAGATCTTCCGAGCGCTCGCCGACAAGGGCATCAACATCCAGATGATCGCGACGGGCGAGATCCACGTGACCTGCATCATCGACCGCCCGCGAGTCCGCGACGCGGTCCGTGCCCTGCACACGGCGTTCGAGCTGGAAAGGATTTGAGCCTCAATGTCGGCATCGTGGGGCTGCCGAACGCAGGGAAGTCCACGCTCTTCAACGCGATGACCCAGGCGGGCGCCGCGGTCGGCAACTACCCGTTCACGACCATCGAGCCCAACACCGGCGTGGTGCCGGTGCCCGACGACCGCCTCGACCGTCTCGCGGCGCTGTTCCAGCCGCCCAAGGTGATCCCCGCGACGGTCACGTTCACCGACATCGCGGGCCTGGTGCGGGGCGCGAGCCGCGGCGAGGGTCTCGGCAACCGGTTCCTCGGACACATCCGCGAAGCCGACGCGACGGCGCTCGTCGTGCGCGCGTTCGAGGACCCCGACGTCACGCACGTCGAAGGCGGTGTCGACCCGGTGCGCGACATCGACGTGCTCGAGCTGGAGCTCCAGCTCGCCGACCTCGACACGATCACGCGCCGGCTCGAACGCACCGAGCGGAATTCCCGGCTGCAGAAGGACAAGGAGCCGGAGCTGATCGCGCTGCTGCAGCGCGTCCAGGCTCACCTCGACCTGGGAAGGCCCGTGCGCACCATGTCACTGAGCGCTGAGGAACGGATTGCACTGCGCGAGCTGTGGCTGCTCACCGGCAAGCCGCTCGTGGTGATCGTCAACGTGGACGAGCAGTCGGCGTCGAAGCCCGTCGCTCCCGCCATCGTCGAGCGTGCGGCAGAGGCGGGTGGCGACGCCATCGCGGTGTCGGCGCGCATCGAGAACGAGCTCGCGGAGCTGGATCCGGGTGATCGCATCGCCTTCCTCCGCGACCTCGGGCTCGAGGAGCCGGGGCTGCACCGCGTCGCTCGTACGGCATACCGGCTGCTCCGGCTCATCACGTTCTTCACCGCCGGGGACACCGAGGTCCGCGCATGGACGCTGCGTGAGGGTGAGACCGCGCTCGACGCGGCCGCGAGCATCCACACCGACCTCGCGCGCGGTTTCATCCGGGCCGAGGTCACCGATGCCGAGGAGCTGCTCGACGCCGGTTCCTATGCTGTGGTGCGTGAGCGCGGCAGGCAGCGGCTCGAAGGACGCGACTACGTGATGCACGACGGCGACGTCATCCACGTGCGCTTCAATGTCTGAGGTCGCGCCCGTCGCCGCCCGACCCGGGCTCGCGCTCATCATCGATGCGCCGGCCCCGGGGGAGGAGAACATGCGCCGCGACGTGGCGCTGCTCGACGAGTGCGCACGGGGGACGACCACCGGTGCCGTGCGTCTCTACGGATTCCGTCCGGCGTGTCTGAGCCTCGGACGCATGCAGCCGCTCAGCGACGTGAACCTCGAGGCGTGCGCGCGCGACGGCGTCGACGTCGTCCGGCGCCCGAGCGGTGGCCGGGCGGTGCTCCACGACGCGGAGGTCACCTACTGCGTGGTCTGCCGCGCGAGCGATCCCGTCTTCGGGGGACGGGTGCTCGAGTTGTGCGCGCGGATCCACGGAGCGATCGCCGCCGGGCTCGCGCTGCTCGGCGTGGTCACCGCGCAGCGGGCGCTGCCCGCCGACCTCCGTCGCGATGCGCGTGAAGGCGCTGCCGTCGCCGACTGCTTTGCCCGACCGGCCGCGCATGAGCTGCTCGACGCAAGGGGCCGGAAGCTCGTCGGGAGCGCGCAGGCACGCCGCGGCGGGGCGCTGCTCCAGCACGGGTCGGTCCTGCTCGAGCCGCCGAGCGCCGCGCGCTATCTCAACTCGGGCGAGCCGGCCTCAGTCCCAGGAGCGAGCGTGCGAGAGATCACGGGCCGTCCCGTGACCTGGGAGGAGCTGGCCGAGGCGCTCGCGGCCGGGTTCGCGCCGTACCTCGACCGGTGATTGAACACCACCGCATGATGTGCTAGCCTTGCGCCCAGGCCACAAGATGTAGGGCTGCACCCCCTCCATCCAGGGCTCGTCGGGCAGCGGGCGCCGGGTTCTGCCACCGCTCCGGCCACGGCTCCATCGTGGCCGTTCCCATCCGGAGGCCCGCTGCCTGCCCCACCTGATCGCGTCTCTGACGCTTCCCGCGCCGGGCGGTCGAGTGGGTCCCCCGGCCCCCTGATACGCTTCGGTGAGTTCATGGCCAAGAAGACCCGCAAACAGAAACAGCGCGCCGCCGTCCGGCGCGCCCCGGCTCCCGGCGCGGCGGCGCGCCAGGCAGCACCGGCGCCGGCGCCTGCGCAGGTCGCCCGGTCCGTCGCCGCGCGCTCGATGCCGGAGACCGCCGTCTCGACGCCTGCCGAAGACGTCGATGTCGCCGCCGAGCCCGCCGGCACCGGTGCGGAGGCCGGGGTCGACACCGCCGACTATGCGAGCCGGCGCCGGATCCAGCGGATCAACCCGGCAGCAGCGCCGCGGCCGGGCAGGGCTCAGACCCGCACCGGGGTGAGCGCGGCCGCGTTGTTCCAGCCACTCGATTCCGACGACGCGGCGATCCCGTTCGACCGGGTCCCGTACGTACCCCGTGACCTGCGCCGCGTCGCGATCATGGCCTCGCTGATGATCGTGCTCATCCTGATCGCCGCCTTCGTGGTCACGCGAATCAACCCGTGATCACCGAGACACGCTGATGCGGGTCATCCTCTACACAGGCAAGGGAGGGGTCGGGAAGACGACGGTCGCCGCCGCAACCGCCGTGAAATGCGCGAGCCTCGGATACCGGACGCTCGTGATCAGCACCGACGCGGCACACAGCCTTGCCGACAGCATCGACCAGGACATCGGCGACCATCCCACCGAGCTCGCGCCGAACCTCTGGGGACAGGAGGTCAACGCGCTCCACGAGCTCGAAGACCACTGGGATCGCATCCACGTCTACCTCACATCGCTCTTCGCGTCGCAGGGCGTCGACGACATCGTCGCCGAGGAGATGGCGTCCCCTCCGGGCATGGAGGAGGTCGCGAGCCTCATGTGGATCAAGCACCACAAGCGCGAGGGCAAGTTCGACGTCCTCATCGTCGACTGCGCGCCCACCGGTGAGACGCTGCAGCTGCTCGCGTTCCCCGACGTCGCGAAGTGGTACCTGAACCGCATCTTCCCGATCCACCGGATGATGACCAAGGTGGCGCGTCCGGTGATGCAGCCGTTCATCAGCATCCCGCTGCCGAGCGACGACATCTTCACCAACGTCAAGGATCTGCTGCTCGACCTCGAGGGGATGAAGAAGATCCTCGGCGACCCCAAGGTCTGCACCACGCGCATCGTCCTCAACCTCGAGAAGATGGTGGTCAAGGAGGCGCAGCGCGCCTTCACGTACCTCAGCCTCTACGACTATCTCACCGACCTCATCGTGGTGAACCGGGTGCTGCCACCCGAGGTCACCGACAGCTACTTCGACTCGTGGCGCGAGGCCCAGCAGCGGTACTCGCTCATGGTCGACAACGCCTTCTCGCCGATTCCGACGTTGCAGACGAAGCTCTTCGACCACGAGATCGTCGGCCTCGACGCGCTCGCCGAGATGGCGGAGTCGATCTACGGCGACGAGGACCCGTCGAAGATCTTCTACCACTCCGTCCCGCAGCGGATCCGCAAGGTCGGCAACTCCTACGAGCTGCAGCTGCACCTCCCGTTCATCGGCAAGGAGGACGTCGACATCAAGCACCGCGAGGGCGACCTGTTCATCAGCGTCGGCCCGTACAAGCGAGAGATCACCCTCCCGCGTGTGCTCAACGGCAAGCACGTCACGCGCGGCCGTCTCGAGGAGGGGATGCTCTCGGTGACCTTCTCCGACACCAAGCCGTGAGCGAGACGTGTCGCGCCTGCCCGGCGCGCCTGGTCGACGACGCCGCAAAGCTGCTCGGCACGTCACTCAACGAGCTGGTGCCGCCGGAGGCGCAGCGTCACCTGCTCATCGCGCAGCGCGAGCTGCTGCTCGCGATCGCCGCCACGATCGAGCATCACGCGCGGAGCGCGCAGGACGAGGCGGTCGAGGGCGAGCCCGAAAGCGCGGGTGGCAAGCGGACGCGGAGCCGCACCCGGCGGTCGCGGCGACCCGCACGCGTCGAGCTCGAGTAGCCGCGCCGGGTGACGGGTCCCGGAACCTACCTGGCAGTCGTCCTCTACACGTTGCCAGGGTTCGTGATCGGATCGGTGATCCATGAGCTGAGCCACGGCGCGATCGCGCTGCGCTGCGGCGATCCCACGCCTCGCCGGGACGGGCGGATGACGCTCGACCCGCGCCGCAACATCGACGCGTTCGGCTGTGCCGCGATGCTCATCGCCGGTGTCGGCTGGGGCCGGCCGGTGGCGCTCGATCCGATGTTCCTGCGTGACCCGCGACGGCGCGCGGCCGTCGCCGCCGTGGGTCCGCTCGCGCATCTCGTGGTCGCGGCGATCTTCGCGCTGGCACTTCGCGTCCAGCTGCTCGGCGCGGGATTCGACGCCGGCGGCTTCGACATCCTCGCCCAGCTCACCCTGCAGGGAGTGATCTTCGGCGTGCTGCTGCAGGGGTTTCTCGTGAACATCGCCCTGTTCATCTTCAACGCGATGCCACTGCCCGGCCTCGACGGCTACGCGGTGCTTCGCAGCCTGCTGTTCGGACGCCTTCCGCGAGTCTTCCTCTATGCCGAGCAGTACCGCTACGCGCTGTACGCGCTGGTGGCACTCGCGGCGATCCTCCCGCCGCAGCTGAGCGGCGGGAGCGTCGACCCCTTCTCGGCCGTGACGGTCGGCGCCTCCACGCTCACCTTCGAGCATCTCGTCGTTCCCGGTGTGAGCCCGATCTTCCTCGGGCTGCCCAACTTCTTCACGCTGTTCCAGTGAACTCCGTCCTGATCGACGGCGTGGAATGGACTGTCGAGGGCGCGCAGATGGCGATCGTCCAGCGCGGTCGCGTGCTGGTCCAGTTCCGGCCGTGGCCGCCGGGGTGGGAGCTTCCCGGCGGTCACTGCGAGCCGGGGGAGGACCCCGCCGCGACCGCGACCCGCGAGACCCTCGAGGAGACCGGGTACAAGGTGCGGGTCGTCGGCACCGTCGGCGTGTACTCCTGGCGCGGTCTTCGATCCGCCGGGGACGTCGTCTTCCTCGGTGAGGTGGTCGGCGGCGCCCCCCGACGCAGCCTCGAGGCATGGTCGATGCGCATGGCCGCCCCCGAACGATTGCCGCGCACCGTCTTCCCGTGGATCCGGGAGCGAGCCCTGGACGCAGTGGCCGCGGCCGCGGGAGCACCCCCGGTGCACCGGGTCCAACCGGTCACCATCCGGCACGTGCTCGGGTTCGCCACCGCCTGGCTCAATGCGCCGGTGGACCGGCTCCTCCGGCGACGATGACCACCGCCCTCCTGTTCATCGCGAGCCTGCTCCTCGTCGTGGTCGCGGCCGGACTCTTCACGAACGCGATCGAGTGGGCGGGCTACCACCTCAATCTCGGGACCGGCGCGACCGGCAGCCTGCTCGCAGCCCTGGGGACGTCGCTGCCCGAGACCGTGGTGCCGATCGTCGCGCTCGCGACGCACTCCCCGGACGCGAACTCGGTCGCCACCGGCGCGGTGCTCGGATCGCCGTTTCTCCTCCTCGGCATCGGCGCGGGCGCGACGGGCATCGCCGTGCTGAGCCGGCGCGGCCGCCACGGGCGCCTCGTCATCGATCCGAACCAGGCGCGACGCGACCTCGGTGTGTTCCTCGGCGCTTTCTCCGTGGCGGTGCTGGCGAGCCTGCTGCCGTCGGGGCCGCGCATCGCCGTCGGCATCGCGCTGCTCGCGACGTACGCGGTCTATGTGGTCGCGACGCTCCGCGGCAGCGGTCAGGCCGACACGATGCCCGAGCCGCTGCACATCGTCCGCTGGCGGCCCGGCTCGCCGCATCCGATGCTGGTCACGCTGCAGCTCGCCATCGCCATCGTGCTCCTCATCTTCGGCTCGCAGCTCTTCGTCACCGCGCTCGATCAGACGGCGTCCGCGCTGCAGGTGCCGGCGCTCGTCCTCGCGCTCGTGATCGTGCCCGTCGCGACGGAGCTGCCCGAGACGCTGAACAGCGTGCTGTGGGTGCGCACCGGCGACGACATGCTCGCGTTCGGCAACGTCGCCGGCTCGGCTGCCTTTCAGTCGTGCGTGCTCGCGAGCATCGGCATCATGTTCACCACCTGGCATCCGGGGTCGGCCGGGTATGCCAGCGCGACGCTGACGGTTGCGACCGCGATCTTCCTGCTCGTCCTGCTGTGGCGCGGCAGCGCGCGCGGCGTCCTGCTGATGCTCACGATCGTGCCGTGGCTCGCGTACGTGGTCGTGCAGCTCGCAACCGGTGGGCGACTCACGCTCTGAGCCGTGCACAATCGGGGCGCCATGCACATCCACGGCACCGGCGACGTCGATGAGTACGCAGCCGCGGCGCGGACGTTTCTCGAGGCGGAGCCGTGCGAACGCAATGTGCTCCTCAGCGTCGTCGACTCGGTGCGCGATGCGCCCGGCGCATACGCGGCGCCCGCGAGCTTCTGGTGGATCACCGACTCCGGAGGGGTCGTCGGCGCCGCGAGCTGGACACCGCCGTTTCCGCTGCTCGTGTCGTCGATGCCGGACGCGGCGGCGCCCGGACTCGCCGCGGCGATGCTCGAACGCGCCGCCGCGCTCGGCATCCGCCCGCCCGGCGTCAACGGGCCGCTGGACGCTGCGCGTGCCGTCGCCGCGGCGTGGACCGGCGCCGGCGGCGACGCGGTCGAGCGAGAGCGGCTCATGCTGCTCCACGAGCTCCGGGAGCTCGTCGACGTGCCGCCGCCGCCCGGGAGCCGGCGCCCCGCGGCCGCGACCGACGTCGCGCTGATCGCCGAGTGGTTGCTCGCCTTCGCCGCCGAGGTCGCGATCGTCGCCGGGCCGGCGTCGATCGCGGAGCGGATGGTCGCCGCAGGACACGCCGACCTCTGGATCGACGGTGGCACGACGGTCTGCCTCGTCGGACACCGCGTCGCGGCCGGCGTATTGCGTGTCGGACCCGTGTACACGCCGCCCGAGCACCGCAATCGCGGATACGGCAGACGCCTCACCTACGAGGTGACGGCCGCCGAGATGGCGCGGCCGGACGTGCACCAATCCATGCTGTTCACGGATGCAGACAACCCTGTCTCGAACTCGATCTACCGCCAGGCCGGCTACGAGTTGCGCGGCGAGCACGTCGAGATCGAGTTCGCGTAGTGTCCGCTGCATGAATCTCGAAGGAAAGGTTGCGATCGTCACCGGAAGCGGCCGCGGGATCGGCCGCGCATACGCGAGGGCACTTGCGGCGGCGGGCTGCGCCGTCGTGGTCAACGATGTCGACCCGGACGTCGCTCAGACGACGGCCGGCGAGATCACCGGAGCCGGCGGCACGGCCGTCGCCGAGGTGTGCGCGGTCGGAGCCGCCGAGGCGGCCGACCAGCTCGTTGCCCGAGCCGTCGAGGCCTTCGGGCACCTCGACATCATGTGCACGAACGCGGGGATCCTTCGCGATCGCGTGCTCTGGAACATGACCGACGAGGACTTCGACGCGGTGATCGCGACGCATCTCCGCGGCACCTTCACGTGTGCCAGGGCGGCGGTGCGCCGGATGCGCGAGCAGGGATCGGGCGGAAGGATCGTCGTGGTCTCGTCGATCGCCGGTCAGCGCGGCAACTTCGGGCAGACCAACTATTCGGCGGCCAAGGCGGGGATCGCGGCGTTCGCCCGCACCTGGGCGATGGAGTGCGCCAAGCACAGCATCACGGTCAACGCCATCGTTCCCAACGCGATCACGCGGATGATCTCGACCATCCCCGGGATGGCGCCGCTCGTCGAGGCCGCCGAGCAGGGCCAGCCGCTGCCCGCCGCGGTGCGCCAGCAGATGGGCATGGGCACCGCCGAGGATGTGGCGCCCCTCCTCGTGTTCCTCAGCTCCGACGCGGCCGCGGGGATCACCGGCCAGTGCATCGGCCTTGGTGGCGACAAGCTGTCGCTCTGGGCTCACCCCAAGGAGGTCTCCGTGGCCTTTCGCGAGGGTGGATGGACCGCTGACTCGATCGCGGATGTGTGGGCGAGCTCGGTCGGCGCGCAGCCCGAGACCTACGGCATCCCATTTCTCGGCGGCACCAACTGAGTTCGAGCCGGCGCACGCCTGATTACGGCGGTGGCGGCGGCGGCGGCGGTAGCGGTGGTTGCGGCTCCGGTGCCGCCGGCGCCATCGCGACGGGGCCTGCGCCGACGATGAGCGCACTGAGGTTGTAGAGCACCGCAACGGCGAGGATCACGAGCACGACCAGCAGGCCGATGCCCGGATTCACGTTGAAGTACGCGCTCGGGCTGAAGCCCGGCACGCTCGACCCGGCGCTGGCGGCGATCTTGCTGAGCACGATGTCGTGCACGTGCAGCTCGTTGAGGACGAGCAGCACCCCGCTGCCCGCGCCGAAGATCACCGCGACCATCGCGCGGCTCCGCCCCCGGGCGAAACCGAGGAGCGCGATGAGTCCCGTGACCATCGCCAGGCCCGCGCAGACGAGGCCGAGAATCGCGAGCAGCTGCGGCCCGACGTTCGCCTGCGCGGCATCGGCGCGCGTAACCGGACCGGTGTTCACCGCGCACGCAGCGGGCAGCGACGCGACCGTCGGGTCCTTGCCGAACACGAGCGCCCAGCCGTCGTACGTCACGAAGTTGACGCCGTTGAGCGAGTTGAGGCACGAGTTCGAGCGCCGAAGTCTGCGAGGACGTGATGCCCGCGGATCCGCCGAGTGCATGCAGCGCCGACTTGGTCGCACCCGTGTTGCAGGACACGCCGGTGAACACGAGGAAGAAGCTGATGATCGCGAGGAGAAACAGGAACGGGCTGACGCGTCGCGCTCCGGGTTCCCCGATCACCGTCGCCGGATTCATGAGCGCCGCATCGCGCGTGTCTCAGCCGACCCGATCGCCGGGCGCACAGGGGCGGTCGGGACGGAGGAGCACGACCCGGTCGGAGCCGTGCTCGTAGACACCCAGCACCAGGACCTCGCTCCGCACCGGACCGATCTGGCGCGGTGGAAAGTTCACGGCCGCGACAACGCTGGTGCCGATGAGCTCCTCAGGACGGTAGTGATCGGTGAGCCGCCCGGACGATTTCCGCGTGCCGAGCGGACCGAAGTCGATGACCATCCTGTACGCCGGCCGTCGCGCCTCTGGGAACTCGTCGCAGCTCACGACCGTGCCGACTCGGATGTCGACGCCGAAGAACTGCGTCGCGTCGACCTCGGGCAGCGCGACGTTCTCCGAGCCGGTCACGTGTGGCAGTGTATCGGCAGACCTATACTCGCCCGCGACACGGAGGTCTTCTCATCACCCGCTGGTGCCGCATCGCCGTCGCCACGACGGCATCGCTGCTGATGCTCAGCGGCTGCGGCTCGCCTGCGGTCAACCCGTCCACGCTGCTCCAGCGGACCAAGCAGGTCCTCGACCAGACGCCGTCGTTTCACTTCACGCTCAGCGGCACGAACGTGTCAGGCTCCGGCCCGCTGCTCACCGCGGGAAGCGGTGACATGAAGCGTCCGGCGAGCATGTCCGGAACCCTGCAGGTGTCCATCTACGGTCTGGCGGTGAGCGTTCCCGTGGTGTCGGTGGGCGGCACATTCTCGGTGAAGCTGCCGACCGATTCCGGCTTCACCGCGGCGAATCCCGGCGATTATGGTTTCGCCGATCCCGCGAAGCTCATCGACCCCGACAGCGGCCTGTCGTCGCTCCTGCTCCGCTGCGCGTCGCCGCAGGTCGAGAGCGACGACCGGTACAACGGCGAGGCGCTGCACGAGATCGGCTGCACGCTTCCCGGCACCGCGGTGGCGGCGCTCCTCACCAGCGCGGATCCGTCGAAGAACGTGGCCGCGACCTTCGGCATCGACACCGGCTCGAGCCAGCTTCGCCGCGTGGTGCTCACCGGTCCCTTCGTCAGCAAGACGACCGACAGCACCTACACGCTTATTCTTGCCAACTACGGCGAAAACGTGTCCGTGACGCCGCCGCCCACGGGGTGAGCACCCGGCGGAGCTGGATCCTCGGCATCGCGGCGGCATCGGTGCTCGTCGCGGCCATCGACACGTACGTGATCGTGCTCGCGCTCCCGGCGATCATGGCCGACGTCGGGATCGGCATCGATCAGCTGCAGGCGGCGACGCCGATCGTCAGCGGCTTCCTGCTCGGCTACGTCGTGGTCATGCCCCTCCTGGGCCGGCTCTCCGACCTCTACGGTCGCCGGCCGCTGCTGCTGCTCTGCCTCGCGGTCTTCGCCGCCGGGTCGCTGGTGACCGCTTCGGCGCACGACCTGGGCTCGGTGGTGGCGGGGCGCGCCCTCCAGGGGCTCGGAGGCGGCGGCCTGGTGCCGGTGACCCTCGCCCTGGTCGCCGACCTCTGGCCCGCGGACCGGCGAGGCCTCCCCCTCGGCGTGATCGGCGGCGTCCAGGAGCTGGGGAGCGTGCTGGGGCCACTGTACGGCGGCCTGATCCTCACGGTCGCCGACTGGCAGACGATCTTCTGGCTGAACGTGCCGATCGCGGGCGTGCTCGCGCTCGGGCTGGTGGCCGCCCGGCGGGGAAGCATCGCACCGGCCCCACAGGGCTCAAGCGCACGGATCAGCACCGTCTCGATCGTCCTCGGGGTGGTCGCGCTCGTTGCGGGGTGCCTGGCGATCGCCGCGCCGGCGCCGCTCACCGACAGCGACACGATCGGTGTCGCGTACTCCGCGATCGGCGGGTTCCTGTGGCTGACGCCGCTCGCGATCGCGGCTGCCGCGGCGGCCCTCCTCCTCGTCCTCTGGGAGCTGCGCGCGCCCACCACCACGCGCCCGCTCATCGCGGTGCGACGGCTGCCGGCGCTCGCCGCGGCGATCGACTGGCCCGGAGCGGCGCTGCTCGGCCTCGCCCTGACGACCATCGTCATCAGCTTCGCGGCCGAGGATCCCACCACCGGCGCGGTCTCCCCCGCGGCGGTGTGGCTGCTGCCGCTCGGAGCCGTGTCCACGGCGGCGTTCGTGCTCAGGGAGCGCCGGGCGCGAAACCCGCTCCTCGCCGCCGGCGAGCTGCGGTCGAGCGGCGCCTACGGGGCGCTGCTCACCAACCTGGCGGTGGGTGCAGCGCTCATGGCGGCGCTCCTCGACGTGCCGGTGCTCGCCAGGGCGACCGCATTTCCCGACTCCCAGCTCGGCGCCGCGCTCGTGCTGCTCCGGCTCCTGGTCGGGGTGCCGATCGGCGCGGTGCTCGGCGGCTGGCTGTCCCAACGAGCCGGCAATCGCGCCGTCGCCGCGGCCGGGATGGCGCTCACGGCGGCCGCGTTCCTCCTGATGACCCGCTGGACCGCGACGACGCTATCGGACCCGTTCGGCCCCGGCTGGCTGCACCCGAGCGACCCGGTCCTGTTCGTGTGCGGGCTCGGGTTCGGGCTCGCGATCGCCCCCGTCAACGCCTCGATCCTCGTCTCGGTTCGCGAGCGGATGCACGGACTGGCCTCAGCCCTGGTCGTCGTGGCGCGCATGATCGGGATGCTCGTGGGCATCTCCATCCTCACCGCCATCAGCCTGCACGTCTTCTACACGACGACCGCGACGCTGCCGACCCCCGAGGCGCTCTGCCCGGGGACCCCGCTCAACTGCCCGGCATACGAGGCGGAGGTGACCGGCGCGATCGTCACCGAGCTGCGCACCGTCTTTCTCGGAGCGGGGGTCTGCGCGGCCGTGGCGGCCGTCCTCGCCGCGTTCCTGCTCCGCGGGCGCCCGCGGCGGCTCAGCCCGGTGATCTCATGAGCGCCACGATCCGGGTGATCAAGCCCGACGCACCCGGGCTCGAGGACCTCCTCGAGGCGATCGCCGCCGCGGCACGCACCCTCGATGCCGAGGTCTACCTCGTCGGCGGATTCGTTCGCGACCGGCTGCTCGGAGGGACGCTCAGCAAGGACGTCGACCTCGTCACGGTCGGAATGGACCCGATGCCGCTGCTTGCCGCCGTAGCTTCGGCGTTCGGCTGGCACCCACCCGAGCGGTTCGAGCGCTTCGGCACGGCCCAGATCCGCGGCTCCCGCTTCGTCGTCGAGGGCGTCCGCGCCCGGGCGGAGCGCTACGACCCCGACTCTCGGAATCCCGACGTCCGCCCGGGAACGCTCGAGGAAGACGTCAAGCGACGCGATTTCACGGTGAACGCCCTCTGCCAGACGCTCGACGGCGCGGTGATCGACATCACCGGCATGGGGCTCGACGACCTTCGAGCGGGCGTGCTCCGCACGCCCATGGATCCGGCCGAGACCTTCGCCGAGGACCCGTTGCGGATGTACCGCGCCGCCCGGTTCGTCGCGCGACTCGGATTCGCCCTCGCTCCCGGAACCATCGAGGCGATGCGCGCCCAGGCGGCGAGGACGTCGATCCTCTCGGTCGAGCGGGTGAGCGAGGAGCTCCGGCGGCTCCTCGTGGCTCCCCATCCGCGCGCCGGCATCGAGGTGCTCCGCGAGGCGGGTCTCCTCGAGCAGGTCCTCCCCGAGCTGCTCACCGCGGTCGACGTCGAGCAGAGCGGGTTCCACACCTACGACGTGTACGAGCACACGCTCGTCGCGCTGGACGCGGCGCCCCCCGATCTGGTCACGAGGACCGCGGTGCTCCTCCATGACATCGGCAAGCCGTCGACCCATGCGCTCGCGGCCGACGGCCGCCACACGTTCTACGACCACGCGCAGGTCGGCGCGGAGATGGCTCGGGCGATCCTCACGCGCTGGCGGTTCAGCAACGACGAGATCGCCGCGGTGACCGCGCTGGTCCGCCTCCACCTGCGTCCGATCCAGTACGACCGGTCCACGTTCAGCGATGCCGCGGTGCGGCGGATGATCCGCGACGCCGGCGACCTGCGGGCGCGGATGCTCGACGTGGCCCGCGCCGACACGATCGCCTCGGCCTACCCGACGCTCGAGGAGATCGACGAGCTCGAGGCGCGCATGGCCACCCTCGACGCCGGCGGCGTCGTGTCGGCGATGCGGGATCCCCTGAGCGGCGACGCGCTGATGGCGATCGCAGGCCGCGGCCCGGGCCCGTGGGTGGGAGTCGTGAAGTCGGCGCTGCGCGAGGCGGTGCTCGACGGGACGATCCCACCCGGCGACGAGCGCGCTGCGCGCGCATGGTTGGATGAGCATCGCGAGCTGCTCGCGGGCGCCTGAGCGCACACCTGCGCCGGCAACCGGCGCAGGTGTATCAGATTGGACTGCGGGACCACGCTGAGGTGCCGTCATGGAGGTGACCGCGCAACCAGCGCCCGTGAAAGGCGGTACCTGTCCGGTGTGCCTCCATAGCGAAGAGCATCACATCTACTGGCCACCCGACCACCTCTGTGACGGCTGGGCACACTGCAGGATCGGGTCTGGGAACGATCGCTGCAGATGCTGGCGAGAGTGGCCTCGCCTGCCGGATTCGAAATAACCGCGCCTTTGGCGCGTGTCCGTTCGGGGTCAACCCCAACAGACGTAGAATGCGCGGTTCGAGATGCTGAGCAAGCTCCGCGGCGCCAAACGCCTCTTCGTCGACCTTCCGCGCATGCTGCGGCTCGCGTACTGCCTGATGTTCGATGCGCGCGTGCCCCGCTACATGAAGCTCGCGTTCGGAGGCGGACTCGCGCTGATCGCGTTGCCGGTGATCGACCTTCCGGAGTCGCTGCCGGTCGTCGGTGAGCTCGACGTGCTCGCGCTGAGCCTCCTCGCGACACGCGCGTTCATCGCGGCGTGCCCGCGTCACGTGGTCGCCGAGCAGGAGCAGCTGATCACGCTGCGGCGCAGCCGTTTCGATGACGACGTCCGCAGCGGGGAACGGATCGCCATGATGATCTATCGCAGGCTCCGTCCCGAGGAGCGGGAGGCGTTCTCGTGAAGGTTCTGTTCTTGAAGGAAGTGGCAGGAACTGCCAAGCCGGGCGACGTTCGCGAGGTCACCCCCGGTTACGCGCGCAACTTCCTCTTCCCGAAGCACCTGGCCGTGGTGGCCGATCAGAACACGGTCGACCAGATCCGCCGGCGCGAGGAGGCAACCCGTCGGCGCGCCGAGAAGGCGCTCACCGACGCCAGGGACACCGCGCAGCGCCTGCGCAAGCTCACCGTGACCGTGTATGCGAAGGCCGGCGAGGCGGGCCGGCTGTTCGGCACCGTCACCACCGCCGACGTGGCCAAGCAGCTCAAGCGCGAGGCGGGGATCGACATCGACAAGCGCAAGATCGAGATCGATCCGCCGATCAAATCGCTCGGCCCGCACGAGGCCAGCATCGAGCTTCACCCGGACGTCAGGGAGACACTCAAGGTCGTCGTCGCGGCCCAATGACGTCCATCCCGCACGCCGAGTTCGTGGGCCACGCGTCCGTGGCGGGGACCGGGCCGGCGATGCGGGTGCCGCCGCACGACAACGACGCCGAGCAGGCGGTGCTCGGCGGGATCCTCATCGATCGCAACGCCATGGCCGCGGTGCGCGAGGTGCTCGTTCCGGAGGACTTCTACGCGGAGCGCCACGCGGTCCTCTTCCGGGCCGCGCTCGCGCTCGACGATCGCGGCGAGGCGATCGACACGGTCACCCTTCGCGACCAGCTCGAGCGTGGCCCCGGGATCGGACGGGCGGGCGGCATGGACTACATCGCCGAGCTCACGCTGGTCGTGCCCAGCGCCGCGAGCGTCCGCCACTACGCCGAGATCGTCATCTCGCACGCGCTCCGCCGCCGTCTGATCCAGGCGGGGAGCGACGTGAGCCGGCTCGGGTTCGACAACACCACCCCGGTGCAGGAGGCGATCGACCAGGCCGAGCAGACCGTTTTCCGCATCGGCGAGGACCGGCGGGGCTCGGAGGTGCGCAACATCGCCCCGGTCGTCCGCGAGTGGTGGGACACCCTCGAGCACCGCATCGAGAACAAGCAGCTGGTCACCGGCGTCCCCACCAACTTCTCGAAGCTCGACGCGCTCACCCAGGGACTGCAGCCCGGCGAGCTGATCATCCTCGCCGCCCGCCCCTCGGTCGGCAAGACCTCGCTGGCGCTCAACATCGCGCGCAACGCGGCGGTGCTCGCAGGGCGGCCGGTCGTGGTGTTCTCGCTCGAGATGTCGCGCCAGTCCCTGGTGCAGCGGCTCATCTGCAGCGAGGCCCACGTCGATGCCTACATGCTCCGCACCGGCCAGGCGGACTCGATGGCGTTCCAGCAGATCGCAAAGGCGATGGACACGCTGACCCATGCCGACCTCTGGATCGACGATTCGCCCGCCCTGGCGATCAACAGCCTCCGTGCCCGTGCCCGCCGGATGAAGGCGCAGTACAAGATCGAGCTGATCGTCATCGACTACCTCCAGCTGATGCAGGGCGGCCGCCGCGATTCGCGGGTCCAGGAGGTGTCCGACATCTCCTCGGGCCTCAAGGCGATCGCGAAGGAGCTCGACGTCCCGGTGCTCGCGCTCTCTCAGCTGTCGCGTGAATCCGAGCGTCGCGAGAACAAACGGCCCCAGCTGAGCGACCTGCGTGACAGCGGCTCGATCGAGCAGGACGCCGACGTCGTGCTCTTCCTCTACCGTGAGGGCATGCACAACCGCGAGATCGACCGGGCGAAGACCGAGCTCATCGTGGCCAAGAACCGCAACGGGCCGATCGACGACCTTCCGCTCGTCTTCATCGCGGAGCAGACGGCATTCCGGGAGCCGTATCTCGCCGCTGAGTGACATTCGACGCGACAGCCGGTCACGTCTGTCTGTCGATCTGTCACGTTCCGGACATTCAGGTCGAGGAGACCCGGGGAACCCTGTTCAATGAGCCTTGTGAGACGCAGCATCCGCACCGCCCGCACCCTCATGGGATCCCCCTGGGTTCGGGTCAGCGGGACGGTCGTCGGGCTCGCGGTCCTCGCGCACACCATCGACATCCCCAAGGCTGCGGCGAGCCTCGCTCACGCCGACCTGCGCTGGATCGCCGCCGCGCTGGGGCTCACGGTGCTCACGGTCGCGGCGAGCGTCGTCGAGTGGGGGGTGCTGCTCCGGACCGCCGGCGGACCGGCGGGGGCGGTCGCCGGCTCCCTGCTCACGTGGCGGCGCCTGGGCTCGTCGTATCTCCAGAGCCTCTTCTTCAGCCAGATGCTGCCCGCCGGGGTGGGTGGCGACGCCATGCGCACCGTCCAGATGGGGCGCCAGGTCGGCCACGGACGGCTGCTCGCTTCCCTGGCAGGCAGCCGTATGGCCGGGATGCTGGGCATGACCTGCTGGGGCATCGCCGCGGCGATCCTCCTCCGCGACCTGCTCGGCACCGGGACGGTGATCGCCATCGCGGCCCTCGCCGTCACCGTGATCGTGATCTGGCTCTGCGCCCTCAGCGCCGACAAGCTGGTGCCCTACCGGCTGCTCTCCCGTGTTTCGGGAGCGTTGAGCCGCGGAGTCCGCTCCTTCCTCGAGGCGTTCGGCGGGTACCGGAAGCATCCCCACGCCGTCGCCCAGTCACTGCTGGTCGGCGCCGCCGGCTGGGGCGTCAACCTGCTGGCGCTGAGCCTCGCGGCACGTGCGATCGGTGTCGACCTGAGCTGGACGGTGCTCGCCGTGTGCATCCCGATCACGCTCCTCGTCGCGCTCGCGCCCTTCAGCATCAACGGCCTCGGGCTGCGCGAGGGTGTGCTCGTCGCCCTGCTCTCACGCACCGGCGTCTCGATCGCGCATGCCGGGGCGCTCTCGCTCCTCATCGACCTCCAGATGCTGCCCTTCGCGGTGCTCGGCGCCGGGCTGTGGATGCACCACCGACGGGTGGCCCGCCGTGCGGACCCGCTCACGGCGGCGATCGCGACGGTCGAGGAGATCGCGGCCTCAGAGCCGGGTCCTAGACTTCAGCGGCGTGACCAGACAGTTCAGCGACTTTCTGGCAGCCCATGCGGCGCGGATCGCCGACCTGTGGGCGAGACAGGCCCTACCGGCTGAGCCGGACGAGCCCCCCGACCGGGCTCGTGGCCCCCGCCAGTTCATCAACGCGGTCCTCGTCGCGCTGAGCGCGGACGATTTCCGCCCGCTCATCGCGTACCACCACCTCGACGCCGAGTCGAGCGTGGGGCGGCGTCTCGACGTGGCGCTGCGCAACCTCGCCGCGCTCCGGCAGGCGACGTCGGAGGCCGCGCGCGAGGAGCGGCTCGACACCGACGCGGCGATGAGCCTCGCCTCGGACGCGGCCGACGACATCGACGCCGTGGCGCACCGGCTCGCGACGACGTGCGTCGCCTCGCTGGAGCACCGCCTCGCCAGCGCGACCTCGGAGTCGTCGGCGCGCGGCACCTCCCTCTCGATCACCATGCACGAGCTGCGCAGGCCGCTGACGATCCTCAACAGCTACGGGCAGCTGCTCAGCGCGGGGATGCTCGGCACCCTCCCCGAGACGGCCACGGTCGCGATCGAGGGGATCACGGCGAGCACCGAGATGATGGTCCGGATGGTCAACGCCCTCGCCGAGCTCGCCCGTCTCGAGGACCCCGACGACCAGCTGGCGCTCGAGGTGATCGACGCCGAGGAGGTGGTCGGTGAGGCGATCGAGCACGTCGCGATGGAGGCCAAGCTGCGCGACTCGACGATCACGAGCCAGAGCGAGCACGGCCTGATCCTGCGAGGGGACCGGCGCCGCCTCATCCTCGCGCTGACCAACCTGCTCGGCAACGCGGTCAAGCACGGCCCGCCCGGCTCGCCGATCGAGGTGACCGCGGTTCGCGACGGCCGCTCCGTGCGCTTCACCGTCCGGGACCATGGCGACGGCTTCCCCGTCGCGGACACGCCCCATCTCTTCGACAAGTACTTCCGGTCGGTCGCCGAGCGGCAGCGCAAGGTGCCCGGGAGCGGCCTCGGTCTGTATATCGTGCGTACTGTCGCGGAGCGGCACGGGGGAACCGTGGCGGCCCGAAGCGCGCCGGGAAGCGGCGCCGAGTTCGACATGACCATCCCCTTGCTCAGGGAGGAGACCGCCGCATCATGAATACACGCACGGAGCGCGACTCGATGGGTGAGTTCGAGGTGCCCGCGGACGCGTACTACGGCGCCAACACCATGCGGGCGAAGGTCAACTTCCCGATCAGCGACCTGCGCCTGCCCCGCGGGTTCATCCGGGCGATCGGCCTGATCAAGCAGCAGTCGGCGGTCGTCAACCGGGAGCTCGGGCTGCTCGACGAGCACCTGGCGGGCGCGATCATCCGCGCCGCACAGGACGTCGTCGACGGGACGCTCGACGGCGAGTTCATCGTCGACGTCTTCCAGACGGGCAGCGGCACCTCCACCAACATGAACGCGAACGAGGTGGTGGCGAACCGGGCCATCGAGCTCCTGGGCGGGACGCGCGGCTCACGCACCCCGGTGCACCCCAACGACCACGTGAACCTCGGGCAGTCGAGCAACGACGTGATCCCGGCCGCGATCCAGGTCGCCGCGGCCGTCTCCCTGCACGAGGACACGATCCCGGGGCTCCGGGTGCTCGAGGCGTCGCTGCGACGCAAGTCGGACGAGCTCTGGCCGGTGATCAAGACCGGGAGGACCCACCTCCAGGACGCGACCCCGATCCGGCTCGGTCAGGAGTTCCTCGGCTACGCGGGCCAGGTGGAACGTGCCGTGCGGCGCTGCGAGGAGGCGATCGCCACCCTCGTCGAGCTGCCCCTCGGCGGCACCGCGGTCGGCACCGGCGTCGGCACCCACCCGGAGTTCCCGGGACGGGTGATCGCGCTGCTCGCCGCCGACCTCGGACTGCCCTTCGTCGAGACCGGCAACCACTTCAGCGCGCAGTCGACGCTCGACGCGGTGGTAGCGGCCAGCGGGGCGCTCCGAGCCACGGCTGTCGCGCTGTACAAGATCGCCTGCGACATCCGGCTGCTCGGCTGCGGGCCGCGGGCGGGCATCGCGGAGATCGCGATCCCGGCCGTGCAACCCGGCTCGTCGATCATGCCCGCGAAGGTGAACCCTGTCATCTGCGAATCGGTGACCATGGTCGCCGCCCAGGTGATCGGCAACGACGCGACCGTCGCCTTCTGCGGCGCGGCCGGCTCGCTCCTCGAGCTCAACGTGATGATGCCGGTCGCCGCGTACGACCTCCTGCAGTCGTCGGCGCTGCTCGCCGCATCGGCCCGCAACCTCGCGGTCCAGTGCGTCGACGGCATCACGGCGACAGAGAACGGTCCCGCCCTGGTGGAGCGCGGTCTCATGCTCTGCACAGCGCTCGCGCCCCGGATCGGCTACGACGCCGCGGCGGCGATCGCCAAGGAGGCGTACGCATCCGGCCGGACCGTGCGCGAGGTCGCGCGCGAGCGCAGCGGCCTCGACGAGGAGGAGTTGACCCGGCTGCTCGACGCCGAGGCGATGACCCATCCCGGTCGCGAAGCCGGCATCGGAGCCGGCTGATCATGGCGCTGCGTCACACGCTCGGCGTCGTCGGCGCCGGGACGATGGGTGGTCAGATCGCGTACCAGGCGGCGCTGCACGGGTTCGACGTGCACCTGGTCAGCCGGCGCGAGGAGGGCCTGCAGTCCGCGTGCGCGTCCTCGTCGGCACTGCTCCGCAGGCGCGTGGACAAGGGGAAGCTCACCGCGGAGGCCTGCGACGCGACGCTCGCGCGCGTCACCGCGAGCACTGACTTCGCGGCGCTCCGCGGGATGAGCACGATCATCGAGACCGTCGCCGAGGACCGCGACGTCAAGCGTGAGGTGTATGCCCGCATCTCCGACTATGCGGATGAAGATGCCATCATCGGCACGAACTCGTCGACCCTCGGTTCGTCGCTGCTCGAGGACTTGGTGTCGCACCCCGAGCGGTTCCTCAACATCCACTTCTTCAACCCCGCGCTGCTCATGACGCTGGTCGAGGTCGTGCCCGGTCCGCACACCGCCGAGGTGGCGGTCGACCACGCGATGGAGTTCGCCCGCGCGATCGGGAAGACACCGGTGCGTCTCGCTCGCGAGGAGTACGGCTTCATCGCCAACCGCATCCTCTTCATCGCCATCCAGGAGGCCATGACGCTCGTCGAGGGTGGCTACATCGCCCCGCGCGACTGCGATCTCGCCGTGCGCAACGCCCTGGGATGGCCGATGGGACCGTTCGAGCTCTCCGACCTCGTCGGCCTCGACGTCGTCGAGGCCATCCTCGCGGAGGGCGCCCGGCAGACCGGCGATCAGCGGTGGGAGCCGCTGCCGCTGCTGCGTGACCACGTCGCGCGCGGCGAGCTCGGCAACAAGACCGGCGGCGGCTTCTTCAGCAAGTCGTAGGCGGCGAGGGCGCCCCTACGCGGGCTCGGCTCGGCGCTGCACGCCGCCCGACGCGTTCGCGAGCACGACCGTGAGCCCGCACACGACCAGCATGGCGACGAGGATGCCGGCGGCGTAGACGGCGACGCTCGCATAGCCGCCGTTGGCGGGATTCAGGAACGGGTACGGGTAGAGGTTGACGATGCTCCCGCGGATCAGCGTGTAGACGATCCAGACGAGCGGAAAGCTGAGCCAGAGCAACCCGTCCCGGAGGCGCAGCCGGGTCACGGGCGGGGTCACGAGCCAGTCCGCGAGGATCACGAGCGGCATGAGCTCGTGGACGACGGTGTTGACCCAGGGAATCGCGGTGTCAACGTCGGTGTTGGAGAGCAGGAGCGTGAACACGATGCCGGTGATGCTCATGTACACGACCGCCCCACCGCGGAACAGATCGAAGCGCGCGCTGCCCCGGCCCGCGCTCGCCGCGCCCACCAGCAGGATCGCCGCGGCGATGAGGTTGCTGTCGATGGTGAAGTAGCTGAAGTAGCTCACCGGGTTGAGGACCCCCTTGCCGGCGAGGTCGGTCAGCTGCACGGCGATCGCGACCAGTGCCACCGCGGCGAAGAACGCCCGGCACACGGCCACGACGGCAGCTCTGCTCACGCCGTGCAGGGTAGCGCCAGTCAGGCGAGTCCGAACACCTCGAGGACATCGGCGACTCCCGCGTCCTCCGGTGGGGCGCACGTCGCATCGACCACCGCGAGCACCTCGGGACGCGACGTGGAGATCGCGACGGCATAGCCTGCCGCGGCGAGCATCTCGACGTCGTTGGGGGCGTCACCGATCGCGAGCGTGTCGGCGAGCGAGCAGCCGAGACGCCCGCACACGATCTCGCACCCCGTCGCCTTGCTCACGTCCTTGTCGAGCATCTCGACGAACTCGGGGTTGGACCGCGTGACCCGGGCGGCGCCGTCGAGCTCGCTGCTCATGATCGCGAGGGCGCGGTCGACCTCGGCGAGATCCTCGAACACGCACGCGGCCTTGGTGGTGCCGTGCCGGAGCAGCGGCTCGAGATCCGGGACGAGGCGGAACGGCACGCCACTGATGCGCGAGTACAACCACGCCTCGGGGCGATCCTGCTCGCACAGGAGCTCCTCGTGCTGATAGGCCTGGTAGTGCCAGCCGTGGGTGCGGGCCACGTGGAGCGCGTGCAGCGCGGGAGCGGCGAGCAGGGGCTGCTCGAAGATGCGCTCTCCGGTCGACCCGCCGGCGGCGGGCATCCCGCGGACCATCGCGCCCTGGTAGCACACGAGCGGCTCGATCACCTCGAGCATCCGCGCCCACGGCAGGGCCGAGCGAAACATGCGGCCCGTCGCCACGACCACCGGCACGTGTCGCGCTGCAGCGCGTACGGCGTCGCGCACCCGCGGATTGAGCCGTTGATCGTGGTCGATCGTGGTGCCGTCGAGATCGAGGACGAGCGCGCGAGGGACGAAAGAACCCGGCCCCGCGGCCGAGTCACGGATGTCGGTGCGTGCGGTGGGAGCGATCTTGTGCATACGGCGACGCGCCACTTCAAGGTACACTGCAATTGTCTTGCGTTCGACTAGTCGCGCGCGGTTTGGAAGACCGTCCGCCGCAAGGCCCCGTCCCGTCGCACAGCCGTCGGTCGATGAGGCCCTGAGTACCGAAACCCCCGAGCCGGTGAGCTTCGATGAGCTCTCGCTGAGTCTCGCGATGCAGCACACCATCGCGGAGCTCGGATTCACCGTTGCGACTCCGATTCAAGCGGGGTCACTGCCGTTCGCCATGGCCGGCCGCGACGTCATCGGTCAGGCGCAGACCGGGAGCGGCAAGACCGCCGCGTTCGGGATTCCCATCATCGAGCGCCTCGATCCGCGTGACGGGCCCGTGCAGGCGCTCGTGCTCTGCCCGACTCGCGAGCTCGCGGTCCAGGTGCACGAGGAGCTCACGCGCCTCGGCCGGCGTCATGAGCTGCGAAGCGTCGCGATCTACGGCGGCGACTCGATCGGCCGTCAGATCGAGGAGCTGCGTCAGGGCGCGCACATCGTCGTTGCCACGCCGGGACGCCTCGGTGATCACATCCAGCGGCGTTCGCTCACCCTCGCCAATGTGCGCGTGTGCGTGCTCGACGAGGCCGACCGGATGCTCGACATGGGATTCGCGCCCGACGTGGAGCGCATCCTTCGCCAGTGCCCGCCGCAGCGTCAGACATTGCTCTTCAGCGCGACGATGCCGGAGTGGGTGCGCAGGCTCGCACTCCGTCACATGCACGACCCCGAGACGGTGGAGATCAGCACCCGGCCGGAGATACCGGCGGAGGTCCGTCAGCTCTACGTGCAGACCACGTGGGCGGACAAGACCGACGCGCTCGCGCGCATCCTCGATCAACCCGACGTGGTGATGGCGCTCATCTTCGTCGAGACCAAACGCACCGCCGACGTGCTCCAGGCACAGCTGGGCTCACGCGGATACCAGGTGGGCCTCCTGCACGGCGACCTCACGCAACGCGATCGTGATCGCGCGATGCAGCAGTTCCGCGCGACGCACGTGCGCTATCTCATCGCCACCAACGTCGCGGCGCGAGGCCTCGACATCGATGACATCTCGCACGTCATCAACTACGACGTGCCACTCACCCCCGACGAGTACCTGCACCGGGTCGGACGCACGGGTCGCGCCGGCCGTGCGGGCGTCGCGGTGACCCTGATCACGCCGAGCGAGATCCTGAAGCTTCGCGATGTGGAGCGCCACGCGCGGACGCACATCGAGCCCGCGACGCTCGACGAGGATTTCCCGGCGACTGCGATCAGCGCCGAGGCCTGAGGCCGTGACCACGCACGCGGACACGCTGCCCGCCGTGCACGACACGGGGTCCGGCGGCGCCGTGCTCTTCCTGCACGCGTTCACGCTCGACGCCTCGCAGTGGGACCATCAGGTCGCCGCCCTGTCGGGCGATGTTCGCTGCATCCGCGTCGACTGCTGGGGTTGCGGCGACTCCCCGCCGCCGCCCGCCGGCGATGCCACGCTCGAGGGGTTCGCGCGTGCCGTGCTCGCGACGCTCGACTCGCTGCGCATCGATCGTGTGAGCGTCGTCGGTCTCTCGATGGGAGGCTACCTCGCCTTCGCGTTGTGGAGGCTCGCGCCGGAGCGCATCCGCGCGCTCGCGCTCTGCAGCACGCGCGCGGCCGCCGACGCCGACGCCGCCCGCATCGACCGCCTCGCCATGGCTGCGCAGGTCGAGCGGGACCGCTCGGTCGAATCGATCGTCGAGCCGATGGTCGCGCGGTTGCTCGGTCCGCAGGCACGCGTGGAGGCGCACATCGTGGATCCGGTCCGCGGAAGGATCCGGCGATGCTCACCGGCGGGGATCGCGTTCGCGCAGCGGGCGATGGCGGCTCGCCCTGACAGCACCGAGCTGCTCGCATCGATCGACGTCCCCACGCTGGTCGTCGCAGGCACCCAGGATGCCATCATTCCGCGCGCCGAAGTTCGTGCCATGTCTGACAAGATCACGGGCTCGCGGTTGGTCGAGCTCGGGTGCGGGCATCTCTGCAACCTCGAGGAGCCGCGCGCGTTCAACGCGGCGCTCGGCGAGTTCCTCGTGCCGGTGGCGGCAGCATCATGAGCAGCCTCCCCAAGGACCTGCTCGACATCCTCGCGTGCCCGCAATGCCGCGGTCCGCTCGAGGTGGAGACCGCCTCGCTGCGCTGCGACACCTGCAGGCTGCGCTATCGCGTCGAGCAGGGCATCCCCGTGATGCTCATCCACGAGGCCGAGTCGCTCGGCCCGAAGCCCGCGGCTCCCGAGGGTTCCTGACCGGAGCGGTCAGACGGCCATGGCGGCGGCGACCGCCTCGGTCGCGACGGACGCCGGCGCGGCGCAGAAGCCCTCGTAGTCGATCGGCTCGGTGATCGTCGGATTCTCGCCGCACACCGGGCACTGCGGATCGCGCGGCACCCGGAACTCGCGGAACTTCATGTCGAGCGCGTCGATGTGGAGCAGCCGGCCGGTGAGCAGATCGCCGGCGCCGGTGATGAGCTTGATGACCTCGGTCGCCTGAAGCACGCCGACGATCCCGGGCAGCACACCGAGCACTCCCGCCTCGGCGCACGACGGCGCCTCCTCGGGCGGCGGCGGCGACGGGTACCGGCAGCGGTAGCAGGGTGACTGGAAGGGCACGATGGTCGTCACCTGGCCTTCGAACCGGAAGATCCCGCCGTCGATCAGCGGCTTCTTGGCAAAGATGGCCACATCGTTGGCGAGGTAGCGGGTCGGGAAGTTGTCGCAGCCGTTGACGATGATGTCGTACTGATCGAAGATCTCGCGGGCGTTCTCGCTGTTGAGCACCACGTTGTGCTCGATCACCGTGACGTCGGTGTTGAGTGCCTCGAGGGCGATCTTCGCCGACGCCGTCTTGAGCATCCCGATGCGGTCCTCGGTGTGCAGGATCTGCCGCTGGAGGTTGCTCCGGTCGACGGTGTCGAAATCGATGAACCCGACGGTCCCGACCCCGGCCGCCGCGAGGTAGAGCGCGGCGGGGCTGCCGAGGCCGCCGGCGCCGATGAGGAGCACGCGAGCGTCGAGCAGCTTGCCCTGGCCCTCGGCGCCGATCTCGGGGATGAGCAGATGGCGGCTGTATCGCTGCTGCTGCTGCGGAGTCAGCACGCGCGGCACGACGAAGTCGAACCCCGCCTGCTTCCAGGCGCCGTAACCGCCGCTCATCGAGACGACGTCGCCGTAGCCCATGTCACGGAGCGCTCGCGCCGCAAGCAGCGACCGGACCCCGGCCGCGCAGTAGAGCGTCAGCGCGGCGTCGTGGTTGGGCACCAGGTCTTCGATGCGCGTCTCGATGAACCCCTTGCTGAGGTGGAGGGCGCCGGGGATGTACCCCTCGTCGAACTCGTTCCGCTCGCGAACGTCGATCAGGATCCGTGAGCTGCCGGCAGCACGAACCTGCGCAGGGGTGACCTCCGGGACGGTGCGCCGGGCGTCGTCGAGGAGGTCGCGGGATGACTTGGCCATGTGGCCAGTCTACCCAAAACCCGACCTTGCAGGTCATGATTCAGCCCCCCGGCGCGATCACCTTCCGTACCGCCGCCGGCGCGGCGGGTCTGGATTCGACACAGCCGCGATCACCTGCCGAACCGCCGCTGCGCGGCGGGGTCCGGGTTCAGCGCGCGGCGTTGGTCCGAGGGGCCGGGGCCGGCGACGCCTGCGGGGTCTTTCGTGGCCTGCCGACGGGACGCTTCGCCGCGGGCGTGGCAGCCTGCGAGGTCTTCCGGGGCCTGCCGACCGGGCGCGTCGCCGCGGGAGCAGCCGACGGGGCCTTCCGCGGCCGCCCGACCGGGCGCTTGGCGGCAGGAGCCGGCGCAGCGGCCGGGGTGGCGGGGCGCGGAGCGGGCGTTGACGCCATGGCGACGAGGATGGTTCGCTCGGTCGCCTCGAGGCGCGCCGCGAGCGCAAGGACCCGGCGCCGCGCCGAGCGCGTCGCGTTGAGGGCGTCAGCGAGCGACGTTGTGCCCGCCTGCCGCTTTTGCTTCTTTCCAGCCATGATCGGAGCGACCCTACCATAGACTGCCACGGTGATTCACCAGGGGTCGCCATGGGGGCTTGCCGCATTGCTCGAGGCGGCGGGCATCGAACCGTCAGGACCGGCGATGGATGCGCGAGTCGAGATCAGCTCGATCGAGTCGGACTCCCGCGCGGCTCGCCCCGGGAGCCTCTTCGTCGCCATCACCGGGCTGCGCGACGACGGGCATCGGTTCTGCCGTGCGGCGGTCGACGGCGGCGCCGTGGCGGTCGTCGCCGAGCGCCTTCCCGACCCCGCCGTCGACCCGTCCGTCCCGCTGGTGCTCGTCGGTGACAGCCGCCGGGCGCTCTCGGGGCTGGCCGCGGCCTTCTACGACCATCCGAGCCGGGGGCTCTGCGTCGCGGGGATCACCGGGACCGACGGCAAGACCACCACGGCCACGCTGCTCTGGCATGCCTGGCGCGCGGCGGGCCTTGCCGCCGCGTCGATCACGACCGTCGACCGCCGGATCAACGACGCGGTGATCCCCAACCCGTCACGGCAGACGACCCCGGAGGCGCCGGAGCTGCAGGCGGCGCTCGCCGGCATCCGCGACAGCGGGTGCACCCATGTCGCGATGGAGACCTCGTCGCACGGGTTGGAGATGCGCCGCGCCGACGACGTCGTGTTCCGGGCCGCGGTGTTCACCCGGATCACGACCGAGCACCTGGAGCTCCACGGCACCCGCGACGCGTACCTCGCGGCCAAGGCACGCCTGCTCGAGCGCGTGTCGCCCCGTGCCGACGGGATCGCCGTGCTCGACGCCGGCGACCCCTTCGGCTATCCGCGGCTCTCCGCAATCCCTGTCGCGACCCGGCTCACCTACACCGACATCGCCGATGCCGGCGCCGATCTGCGCGCCGCGGACATCGTTGTGGGGAGTGGCGGCGTGCGCTTCACCGCCGCCACGCCATGGGGCACCGTGCCCGTCACCCTGCGCCTCGCCGGGCGATTCAACGTCCGAAATGCGCTCGCAGCGCTGGCCGCGGCGTGCTCGACCGGAGCCACGCTCGCCGATGCCGTGCGCGGGATCGAGGCCGCGGGCCCGGTGACCGGGCGCATGGAGCGCATCGATCTCGGCCAGCTCTTCGAGGTCGTCGTCGACTACGCGCATACGACCGACGCCCTCGAGACGGTGCTCCTCGAGGTGCGCGAGACCACCGCCGGCAGGCTCTGGGCGGTCTTCGGATCGGCGGGCGAGCGGGATCTCGAGAAGCGGCCGGCGATGGGCGCCGTCGCCGCCCGCATCGCGGACGTCAGCATCATCACCGACGAGGACCCGCGCCACGAGGATCGCGCTCTGATCCTCGAGCAGATCGCCGCAGGCGCCGTGGCGGCCGGCGGCGTTCGCGGCGACAACGTGCTCGTGATCCCCGACCGCGAGGAGGCGATCGGCTACGCGATCGCCCACGCCGCTCCCGGCGACACGGTGGTGTGCGCCGGCAAGGGCCACGAAAAGACCCTCGAGACCGCGGACGGCGAGGTTCCGTGGAACGAGCGCGCCGTCGCCGAGGCGGCGATCCGAACCCGGCTCAGCTGAGGGGCCGCCTGCTCGGGACGCCCGCTCGGCGCGGGTACTCGGGTGAGGTCGGTGCGATCTTGCCGACCCGGAGCAGGCCGGGCGCCGGCGCGTCAGGCGGCCCGCCGCCGCACGCCGAAGCGGCCGCGGCACACGACTCCAGCGCCGCCGGGGCGTCCGTGACGAGAGCGCAGAGGCTCCCGCCGACACGGAGCAACGGCAGCGCCAGCTCGCAGAGCGTGGCAGGCGGCGCCGCGGCGCGAGACGTCGCGAGGTCGAACGCCTCACGCATGCCGTCCCGGTGCCCCGCCTCCTCGGCGCGGATGGTCTGGACCGTCACGCTCGTGAGGCCGAGCAACCCGGCGACATGGACGAGGAATCCACCCTTGCGCACGTCGGACTCGAGCAACGTGACCTGCAGGTCCGGGCGGAGGATGGCCACGACGACTCCGGGTGCGCCGCCGCCGGACCCGATGTCGATGACGCGCGTTCCGAGGGCGGGGGCGGCCACGTCGAGCAGGTCCTGCGCATCCCCGACATTGCGCAACCACATTCGCTCGCGCGGGATCGACGTGAGGTTCAATCGCTCTGACCAGCGCGCGAGCTCATCGAAATATGCGTCGAGCATCGAGGTGGTCGCAGCGCCGAGGGACTGCACACGAGCGAGCCTAGCGCCGGCCGTCGCGCATAGCGGCTCGGTGACGGTGATTCGACTCCCACCCCGACATGGCCCGGCCGTGCGATCATGTCAGCGAGTGATGGAGACGACCCCGGAGACCACTGACCGTTGCCCGCTGTGCAAGGGCGAGATGCTCTCGGTGCTGTACTACGGCGCTGAGGGCGAGTCCGTCGGCGGCCACCGGATCTGTCCGGACTGCGGGCCGCGGACCGCGCTCGACCTCGGGGCCGGCCCGGACGAGCTGCGCCGCCGCCTCCTGGAGCGCAAGGCCTCCTGACCCTTCCGGGCTCAACGAGCCCGGCGGTGCGTCACTCGGATGTTTCCCACGCGGCGCTGTGACGCGGCGGTGACAGCCGGTCACGGCGCGATGACATCGAGATTCGTGTCAGGGGGCCGATGGGAGACTGGCTGCGATGCGTCGCCCCCGTTTTCCGTTTGCCCGTCACCGGTTCGTGCTCGCCCTGCCGTGTGCGCTCGCGCTCTGTCTGATCGCATCGCCGGCCTCGGCGAATCCGCAGGACGGGGTGAGCGGCGCGCAGCAGGCCGCAAACGCGGCCAAGAAAGCCGCGCAGAACGCCAAGGACGCCGCCAATAACGCGGACACCGCGCTCGCGCAGGCGAAGGCCGCGCTCGCCGCAGCGAACGCAAGCCTCGCCCTGCTCAACGCACAGATCAGCGCACTGCACGTCACCATCGCGTCGGACACCGCGACGCTGCACACCGTCGATGCCGAGCTTGCGAACGATCAGGCGCACCTCGCCGCGTACCTTCGCCAGTCGTACGAGAGCGGCGGATCCGAGGCCATGCTCGCCTACATCATCTCGGCCAACACCATCGCCGGGGCGATTCAGCGCGACGTGCAGGTGAACGAGATCGCATCGGCGAGCCAGCAGCTGGTCACGCGCATCGGCGCCGAGGAGACCAAGGCGGCGAACACCCTGGCTCAGAACAACGCAGCGCTCGCCGAGCTCGCGTCGGCGCAGGAGCAGGCGATCACCGCGCAGGCGGTGATCAAGGTGCAGGAGCAGGACCTGCTCGTGGCCGACATCGCCGCCCACAAGCAGGTCTCGCAGGCGCAGAAGGCGCTCAGTAACGCCGTCGCCGCGCTTGCCGCCGCGCGAGCACGCGACGCGATCTACCCGCCGGTTCCAGGTCCACTGTTCACGATCGACACCAACCTCACGCTGCCGAGCGGCGAGACCGCGGCGAGCTTGAACCAGTTCCTCGCCGGCTCGGCGCTCGCAGGGCTCGGCGACTCGTTCATGCAGGCTGAGGCGACGTACCACGTGAGCGCCCGGTACTTCGTCGCGCACGCCATCCTCGAGTTCGGGATGGGGCACGAGCGCGATCGCGCAGAACAAGCACAACCTCTTCGGGTTCGGTGCCGACGACGCGAACCCGTACGGCGACGCGACGAGTTTCCCGAGCTTCGACGCGTGCATCCAGTACGTCGCGCAATTCATCGAGAGCAACTACCTGACACTCGGCGGCTCCTTCTACCACGGCCCCACGCTGCGAGGGATGAACGTGGACTACGCGAGCGACCCCAACTGGGCCGAGAAGATCGCGAGCATCGCCGACACGATCCCGCCGATCACCGTCGTCCCCTGAGCCCGATCAGGAGGGGGACGGGGACATCGGGGCTGCGGCCTTTCGAGAGAACCCCACGCCACCGGTGACGACCATCAGCAGCGCGCCCACGACCGCCGTCACCGCGCCGCCGAGCAACACGTAGAAGCCGGCAAACAGGAGATAGGGCTCTCCGTACACCACGCCGTCCTGCTTCCACGTTCCAGGGAGTTTGAGTGCCAGTCCGAGCGCCACGAGCGATGCGGCCAGCGCGATGAAGCCTGCGCTTTGGCGTCGAATTCCCCCCAGGTGACATGCGGCGGCGACGCCCAGGATGACGACGGTACCGAGCACGAACCAGACGTCGGAGCCACTGATGATGCTCATCGTGACCTGGCTGGGAGCGTTGAACCCGTCGCCCCAATTACCCCCTGTGTACGGCAGGAATGCAGCCACGAACATGACCGCCGCACCGGTCGCGCACACAGTCCCCGGCACGACCCTCCACAGCATTCTCACCTCGTCATCGTCGCCGCCCGGCGCTCATGGCGATCGACGGTCACACACCTGTCGCACGACGGCGTGATCTCACCACGCCGACCAGCCTCACCAAACGAAATCCGATCGTCTCAAGGTGATGCTGTCCTCCATGAGGGACGAAGTCACAGAACTCCTCAGGGAGGACGTTTTCCCAGAACGTCCACACTCACCAACGAAATCCTTGACCGATCTCACGAAGTGCGGTATACTGTTCTTCAATTCGGCGCCGTCTCCGGGGCGAAAGCCTGACCGTAGAGATCGCACGAGAGTTCTGCTGAGCAAATCGCGCGGGCACGTTCCACGCGCGGCAGCACGTTTCGCTCGATCGCCGCAGGGGTCCCGGCCGTCCTCTAGGCTGACCGGATGCTGCATCCGATCGGCGCGCACGCGCTGCTCGCGGATTCGAGAACCGCGGCCCTCGTCGATCCGGACGGCAGCGTCGCGTGGCTCTGCTGGCCGCGCGTCGACTCGACACCGATGCTGTTCTCGATCCTCGACGGCGAGCGGGGCGGCGAATTCCACGTCCGACCTGCGCGCGCAGGGGCGACCGTCGTCTCGCGTCGCTATCACTCGCGATCCCTCGTGCTCGAAACGACATGGGACGCCGGCGATGCTCGGCTGATCGTCGACGACGCGCTCGACCTCGGCGACCGAGCGGTCCTCGTGCGACGGCTGCGCTCCGACGGTGGCGACATCGCCGTGGAGGTCGGATTCCGCGCGTCGGCATGGCCCGGCCGTGGGCTCACGGTGCGCACCAACGGGAAGGTTCTCGAGGTTGGCGGCGGCGGGCCTCTGGTGGCGCGGGCACCGTCGACCTGGACGGAGGAGAACGGGGTCTTCGTCTGCAGGTTCGTCGTGCCGGCGGGCAGCCCGGTGGCGGTGACCCTTGGTGCCCCGGGGACCGACTCCAGCGCGTCCGGCATCGACCGCACCCTCCTCGAGTGGCGGCGGATCGTCCCCGAACTTGCGTCCCTCTCCCTCGGCGGAACATCGCGAACCGACGAAACGACGTTGCGCGAGCTCCTCGGCACCACGGCCGCGGTGCTCGCCGGATTGCGCCAACGCGGCGGCGGCATCGTCGCCGCGCCGACCACGTCGCTCCCGCAGTGGCCGGGTTCGGCGAGGACGTGGGACTACCGGTACTCCTGGTTGCGCGATTCGTCGCTCGCGGCGATCGCGATGCTCCGCCTCGGCATGGTCGACGCGGCGCGAGACCTCGGCGGCTTCATCGGCAGGGTCATCGGCGAGCACGGGCCCGTGCCGCTGGTCCGCGTCGACGGCGGCGATCCGCCTGCGGAGCAGGAGATCCCCTCACTCGCCGGATACGGCGGGGCCAGGCCGGTGCGCATCGGGAATGCGGCGGCAGGACAGGCACAGCTCGACGTGCCGGGCGAGGTGATCGAGCTCGCCACCTCACTGGCGGGCATGTCCGCGATGCCCGGCGAGTTGCGCGCCGCCGTCCCCATCCTCGCCGACTGGCTGACCGAGCACCGGCGCGACCCCGATAACGGCATCTGGGAGATCCGGGGCGCACCCCGCCACTACACCCATTCGCTGATCACCGCCGCCAGTGGGCTCGCCGGCGCCGCGGATCTTGCCGCGCGCGGCTTGGTCGACGGCGACGGGGCCGCGTGGCGCCGTGCGGCTTCCGAGGTCGTCGAGAGCCTCGGCACGACCGGCGGCGCGCTGCAGCTGCGCCTCGACGGCGGCGGCGCCGACGCGGCCCTCGCCCAGATCGCGCTCATCGGCGGACTGGACGCCCTTCGCCACCGCGTCGCCCCCACCCTCGATCTGATCGTCGAGCGGCTTGACCGGGGCGGGCTCGTCGACCGGTACGAGGGCCAGCCGGACACGCTCACCGATCCGTGCGCGCCATTCGTGTTCCCGACGTTCTGGCTAGCCGCGGCGCTCCCGGCCACCGGGCGCGACGGCTCGCGATGGCTCGAAGCGGCTCTCGGCACGCGCAGCCCGCTCGGGCTCTACGGCGAGGTCGCCGAACCGGCGACACACACGCCGCTCGGCAACTACCCGCAGGTGCAGAGCCACGCGGCATTCGCCCTCGCGATCACCGCGCCGCCGGTGCAGTCGCCGGGGCACTGACCCTCAGACCGCTGTCACGGTCCGCCGCACGAGGCTGGGTCGGCAGGAACTCCCGGGTCGTGAACGCCGACCGCGACGCCGCCCGGCACCACCGCGACGCATTCGATGTCATCGCGCAGCGGGCTCAGCCGCGGGTCGAACGCGAAGAGCCGGTCGAGTGACAGCGCCGCGTCGATCTCGTTCACGAGACCGGATCCGGCGAAGCCCGGCAGCCCGAGGAGGCCGACGTCCACCTCCGGCACCTGGGCGGCGATCACCGGACCATGCGGTCCCGGGCGCAATGCGAGGGCGATGTGCGCAACCACCGTCGGCGTGAACGGTCCCGCGGCGATCCGCGCGGAGGCGACGACGAGACCGGACCGCACCCGCACCTCGATCTCACGGTACTGGTCGGGATGCGGGTTGTTCGCGACCGCGAGCACGGTCAGGTCCTGCTCGCTGAGGGTCACCACACCGTGGCCTCCGACGATCAGCTCCCCGGCCATCTGACCACCGAGGGCGGCGGCGATGCCGGTCTCGCTGCTCCCGTGCGACGGCCCGGCGGGTGGAGCCCCGAGGTCCGGGGCGGCGAGGGCTCGATCGGCGAGGAACGCGGAGCCACCCACGATCACCACGAGCAGGATGAGGCCGAGGCAGCAGCCCCGAACGATCCCGAGCTCGCCGGCGCGGCTCAGCCGCCTGATGCCCGCCCTCCTGCCTCGTGCGCTCCCGGCGCCGGGGAGGCCGGGGAGATGGTCAGGCGCGCCCGCGCATGGCGGCGCAGCTCCGGGGCGCTCCAGTAGAGCGGGAACTGACGGTTGGTCCGCCAGCGGCGTGAGAGGTCGCGGTAGTGGCGCGATCCCGGCTGACCGGACTGTCCCGGCACGTGGATGCCCCCGGACGCGTCCCACCTGCCGACGTCGAGCACCTGCCGCCAAGAGGGCGCCGAGAGGCGGGTCTCGAAGGCCTGCCCGGGCACCTCCGAGGTCGCGAGCACGGTGTCGGTGTTGCCGCCCACCCGGATCGCCCGGGCGTTGAAGAGCACGCCGAGGCCGCGGCGCCGCCCGAAGGCGTGGATCAGCTCGAGCCGGTGGACGCGACCCCATGACCATCGCCGCATTCGGCGGCCGAGGCGGCTCCGGAGGTCGGTCATCGCATCCTCCAGCGACTTGTTGATCACCTCGGCCCACGTCGTGATCCCCTCGAAGAGCCCGTCGTCACCGAGCTCCCACCGCTCGATGAGCGATGGCGTGAGCCGGCCGACCAGGTTGCCCGGGTACTGGAAGACGGGGTGGCTCAGATCGACGCCGGCGAGGATCCGCCAGGCGTTGCCGCACACCGGGCTCAGGGAGTGCTCGGCGAGGCGGCCCATGAACGCCTCGTAGATCGTCGGCTCGACCCGGTGCGGATCCATCACCGCATCCCATGCCGCCAGGCGGCGCCGCGCACCCTCGGCGACCGGGGTCGTGCAGCGCATCGCACCGAGCAGGCGGACCACGTCCCGGGCGGGTGGGCAGACGATGTCCATCTGCACCCGGGCCATGTACGCGAGGTCCATCACCCGTTCCGACAGGAGCTCGCCGAGGCGGAGCGCACGGTACCCGGACATGTAATCCGCCCCGATGTAGTAGGGGAAGTTATCGCCGACGATGCGGTTGTTCGCCGTGATGATCAGCTGCTCCGGCGGATCGAGCACGTGGGGCATCTCGTCAGGGGTGAGGTACCGGTTCCACACCGCGTCGCCGGTCCATCCCTGGACGGGCAGCCCGCTCGGCTTGCTCTTCCGCACCGGGATGCGACCGGAGAGGAGGTAGCCGATGTGGCCGTCGACGTCCGCGTACACCACGTTCTGGGATGGAGCGTCGAAGGGGACGAACGCCTCACGGAAGCTCCTCCAGTCACCGGCGCGCTGCAGACGCAGCAGGCCCTCCGCGCCGCCACCCGGCTGCAGCGCGGTCCACTGGAGCGCGAGGCCGCGCCAGATCGACCGTTCCGGGTCCTCGATCCGTTCGACCACGGGACCGTGGCGGGTGATCACCACCTCCTCGAGCACGTCCGAGGAGTTCTTGACGTGGATGATCTCGCGGAGCCGCCGCGTCGGCTCGAACCCGCGCTCGGTGCGGAACCGCTCACCCGCCGGCGTGTCGAACTCCTCGATGACGAGGTCCTGGCAGTCGGCGAAGGAATTCGTGAATCCCCATGCCACGCGCTTGTTGTGGCCGATGATCACGAAGGGCAGCCCCGGCATCGTGACGCCGGTCGATTCGAAGTCCTCGCCGGCCTGGATGTGCGCCGCGTACCAGATCGAGGGCATCCCCGGCACGAGGTGGGGGTCGTTGCAGAGGATCGGCCTCCCCGTCACCGAGCGTTCGCCGGACACCACCCAGGAGTTGCTCATCCCGCCGGCGGTGGGGATCCAGCGGGCGGCCTCGCGGAACATCGCGAGGAGTTGAGAGCGGCTCTCGGCACCTCCCGATGCGCGGAGCGTTGCGGCGAGGATCGTGGGGTTCGCGTCCGGGTAGACGATGTCGAGACGGGCGGCGTGCTCCGGGCCGATGGCGCGGAGCAGCTCCAGGCGCTGCAGCTCCGCGTCCCAGTTCATGCTCAGACCGAGAGCGAGCAGCTTGAGCGCCGCCAGGCTGTGCATCGGCTCCCAGGGCTCCGGCGTCACGCCGAGGAGCCGGAATTCGAGCGGGAGCGGGCGTCCCGAGGACGCGATGCCGTTGACCCCCGCCGCGTACGCCTTGAGCATCCGGCGCGGCTCCGGGCCGAGGCGGAGCTCCTCGTCGCGCGCGACGCGGTGCAGGCCGACCCGGCGGACGAAGCGGTCGATGTTGACGCCCTCCAGTCCGACGATCTCGCTGATCCGGCCGGTCGCCACCCGCCGGGTGACCTCCATCTGCCAGAGGCGGTCCTGCGCGTGGGCGACCCCCATCGCGAAGGCCGCGTCCTCCATCGACACCGCTGAGACGTGGGGCACGCCCCAGCGGTCGCGGCCCACCACGACGGGGGCGGTCAGGCCGGGGAGGGTGAGCTTCCCGCGGAGCTTGGGCGCGGACACGCCGAGGAGGCGATGGCGCGCGACCAGCAGGGCGAGACAGAGGACGACCACGACGGCCGCCACCACGATGAGGGCAATGATCATGGGAACGGGTCTGGGAACGTACTACACTCGCGAGCCCATGGCTGCGCGGACTTCCCTTTACGACAGGCACGTCGCCGCAGGGGCGCGCATGGTCGAGTTCGGCGGTTTCGACATGCCGCTGCAGTATTCGAGCATCCGCGACGAGCACATCGCCGTGCGAACCCGGTGCGGTCTCTTCGACCTTTCGCACATGGGGGAGGTGCGGATCACCGGGGATGCCGCGCTCGATGCCGTGCAGCGAATCGTGACCAACGACGTGTCCCGGCTCGAGATCGGCGGCGCCCTCTATGCCGTGATGTGCAACGAGGCGGGCGGCATCGTCGACGATGTCATCGTCAACCGCGATCCTGGCGGCTACATGATCGTGATCAACGCCGCCTGCAGGGCAAAGGATGTCGCGTGGATGCGTCAGCACACCGGCGACGCGACGTTCACCGACCTCAGCGACGACCTCGCGCTGCTGGCGGTGCAGGGACCACGCGCGGTCGCGGTGGTGAGCGGGCTTGCCGCGGACGACGTCAGCGACGTCGAGCCCTTCCACTTCAAGGACACGAGCGTCGCCGGGGTCCACGCCGCGGTCTCGAGAACCGGCTACACGGGCGAGGACGGCTTCGAGCTGTACGTGGATGCGCCCGAGGCTCCCGGGCTCTGGGACGCGCTGCTGGAGGCCGGCGCGTCCGAGGGGATGATCCCGTGCGGGCTCGGCGCACGCGACACCCTGCGCCTCGAGGCCGGCCTTCGCCTCTACGGGCAGGACATGGACGACAGCACCGACCCGTACAGCTGCGCGCTCGGCTGGACGGTGAAGCCCGGCAAGGGGGAGTTCATCGGTCGCTCGGCGCTGGCGGGGATCGACCGTGCCCATCCGCCGCGCCGGTTCGTCGGCCTCGCCCCCGAGGGCCGCGCCATCGCCCGCCACGGTCAGGTCGTCCTCGCCGACGGCAGGCCGGCCGGCGAGATCACGAGCGGCACCTATAGCTTCACGCTCGAGCACTCGATCGCAACCGCTTCGCTCGACGGCGACGTGGCTCCCGACGCCGAGCTCTCGATCGACATCAGAGGCACCTTCGCGGCGGCGGCGGTCGTGCCCCTTCCCTTCTATCGCCGCCCCAAGGGAGCGTGAACGTGGCCGATCTCTCCGCATACCGGTTCACCGCGAGCCACGAGTGGGTGCGCGTCGAAGGCTCGACGGCCACCGTGGGGATCACCGATCACGCCCAGGCACAGCTCGGCGACGTGATCTTTCTCGAGCTTCCCGAGGTGGGGGCGACGCTGACGGCCGGCGCGAGATTCGGCGCCATCGAATCGGTGAAGGCCGCCTCCGACCTGTACGCCCCGGTGGGCGGGACGGTGGCCGAGGTCAACGCCGCGTTGACGGACCATCCCGAGCTGGTGAACTCCGATCCGTACGGCGACGGCTGGATGCTCCGCCTCGACAACGCAAGCGCCGCGGGCGACCTCATGGACGAGGCCGCGTACTCGGCACAGGCCGGCGCCTGACTAGACTCGTGCGAGAGGTCAGCTAGCTCAGCTGGTTAGAGCGCGCGGTTCACATCCGCGAGGTCGAGGGTTCGAGTCCCCCGCTGACCACCACGGCCCTTTCATGGAGCGCTTGACGGTTCCGATTCAGCGCCCTGCTCTGCGGCGTGCTCGTGGAAGTAGAACGGTCTGGACAAGCACCGTGAGGAACACATGGAGAAAGACATACCCGATGAGTACCACGAGGGCTACGACGCCGTAGCCGGTCAGCACGAGGGCGGCCAGCGTGATGGGCAGGAGGCATGGCACATTCTCCGTTCCAGTCCGCGACCACTCCCGCCGGTTGCAGGTTTGTCATGCCCCACCCCTTGGCGGTGCGGTGATCGGCCGTCAGATTCACGATGGAGCCGCGACAGTCCAGCCCATGGCCCTGGCCGCAGAGGCCATCCGCTCGTCGTAAGTGACCACGCGGGCGAGATCGCCGCCCAGCTGACCCGCCGCAGCGAGGTGGATGGCGTCGAGCGAGCGCAGCTCTGCCGGCAGTAGGCGAGCCGCAGCGACCAGCAGCCGGTCGGACAAACGCACGAGCTCCAGCCGAGCCAGGACGTCGTCCCCCCGCGCAAGCGCTGGCCGTCCAAACGGCAGCAGGGCCCTGCCGACTTCTGTTCGGGCAAGCGCGCTCGACACCCAGGGTCGGCGCGAGCGCAGGTATCGTCGCAGCGCCGCCGACTCATCCTCCTCGATGACCAGCTTCACAATCGCGGATGAGTTCAGGTAGGTTGCCCGCTCAGCGTTCATCGCGTCGCAGGCGCTGCAGCACGACCGAGGGCGGCTCCTGTCCTGGTTTCAGCGGCAGGGGCTCGGGCAGGTCACGTAGCACAACCTCCGCGGCCCGAATATCGCCGCTCGACCGGAGCCGCTGGAGCGGACCGGCTTCGGGCAAAGGGCTGAGCAACGCGACCGGCCGCCCCCGATCGGTGATCTCGATGGTCGCGCCACCCTCCACCTGTCTCAGCAGCTCGCTTGCGCGCTGGCGAAGCTCACGCACACCCACCGTCTCCATGTGCTATTTGTAGCACATATACGGAGGAGAACGACGGGCCGTTCCGTGGTCAGCGGCCGGCCGTTGCAATCTCCGATAGGCGTGGGATCACCTTTTCGCCCAACTCTCTGACCTTCGCGGGCGGATCCGGCGCCGCGTCCCTCACCTCCACGAGATCGATGCCGAGCTTCGCGTACTCCTCCATGTCTCGGAAGAACGAGTCGAGGTCGATGGTCGGATCCGCCGCATACAGCATGGTTTTCTTGATCTCCGCGGGATCACGGCCCTCGGCTTCGCAGTGCTCCGCGAGCACGTCGAGCTTGTGCTTGACCGCATCGGGCCCCATCGCGAAGAGGTTGCACGCGTCGCCATATCTCGCAACAAACTTCAGAGTTTTGCGCTCGCCACCGCCGCCGATGAGGATCTTCGGTCGCGGCTGCTGAATCGGCCGCGGGACGCAGATCGTCTCGGCGAGGTGATAGTGCTTGCCGTCGTACGGTCCATCGTCGTTGCTCCACATCTGCCGGCAGATCTGCAGCGTTTCCTCGAGCCGCTCGAAGCGCTCGGCGATGGGCGGATACGGCACGCCGAGGGCGAGGTGCTCGCGCTCGTACCATGCGGCTCCGAGGCCGAGCATCGCGCGCCCGCCCGAGACGATGTCGAGCGTGGTGACGATCTTCGCCAGCAGACCCGGGTGGCGGTACGTGACGCCCGTGACCATGAGCCCGAGCGTCATGTGCTTGGTCCGGCCCGCGACGAAGCCGAGCGATGTGTACCCCTCGAGCATCGGGTCGTGCGCCGTGGCGAACCCTTCCATCTGAAACCAGTGGTCCATCATCGTGAAGGTGGTGCAGCCGACCTCGTCGGCCGCCTCCGCGGTGGCGGCGAGCGTCGGTCCGAGAGCGGTGTTCCCACCCGGAAGGGTGAAGTTCATGAAGTGGATGCCGAGTTCCATCGAACACTCCTGCGTTTGCTGCGGACTCACAGCATCGCGGAATGTGCCCGAACCTCGCGTTCTCGCGCGGCTCCGTCGGGCACTCGCCGTCCGGTCACCAGACGAACGGGATCAGCCTCCGCGTCCGCTCGCAGTACGCCGCATACCCGGGCAGCTCGCGGCGCAGGAGCATTTCCTCGGCGAGGATGCGCCGCCGGTACGCGGTCCCGAGCAGCGCTCCGACGGCGGCGATCACCGGCACGCTGCGAGACGTCAGCGCGAATCCCGTCCACACCAGCAGCGATCCGGCGTACCCCGGGTGGCGCACGAGCTGGTACGGGCCGGATTCGATCACCGACTGATCGGTCTCGGCGCGAAGCGTCCGTGTGTACGAATCGCCGAGCGTGCGCATCGACCAGGCGCGAAGACCGAGCCCTGCTGCCTCGACGGCGATGCCCGCCGCCCCCGCGCCGCGCGGCAACCGAGGCGCCGGAGCGCGCCGGAGCACCGGCGCCAGCAGCGCCGCTGCGGCGTAGGCGCCGAGGATCATGCGCGTGGTGCCGCGATCCTCGTTCGACGCCTCGAGGCTCGACGCGCGACCGCGCTGGCGCGTCGCCGCTTCCAGGGCGAAGAACCCGGCCACACCTGCGTAGCCCGCGAGAAACCACGCGGTCCCCCGCCGGGAGTGCCCGCTACCGACGCGTCGACGCACGGTGAGAGCGTGACACCCGGCTGGTACGCTCCGCGACATGACTGACGACCGTCCCGTCCTGCTCTTCGGGGAGACCTACCACCATCCCGACATCCTGTACCGCACCGGGTTCCTCGTGCCAGATCCCGTCGTCGTGGTGGACCGGGGCGGCGACGACACGGTGCTCTGGACGAGCCCGCTCGAAGAGGGTCGCGCCCGCAAGCAGGCCCACGTCGGCGCCGTGCGCAGCACCGCGGAGCTCGACCTCGGGCCCACGCGCGCCGGTGGCAACGAGTTCGACGGCTGGGCGGCGCTGGTGGTGGCGGTGTGCAGGGAGCACGGCCTCAGCGGCGTCGACGTCGGCGCCGACTTTCCGACCGTCCTCGCCGACCACCTGCGCACCAACGACGTCGACGTCCGTCCGCGCACCGACATCTACCAGCAGCGGCGGCGCATCAAGACCCCCCAGGAGATCGAGTGGATCACCGCCACCGAGAACGCCGGGATGGCCGCGCTGCAGCGGGCCATCGACGTGATCGCCACGGCCGAGATCCACGACGGGCTGCTCATGCACGAGGGTCGCCCGATGACGAGCGATGACCTCATCTTCACCGTCGAGAACGACCTGCTCAAGGGCGGGTACAGCACCGTGGACTCGATCTGCTGCGGCGGACCGGAGTTGTCCGACCCGCATCGGACATCGAGCGACGTGATCCGCGCCGGCCTGCCGATCGTCCTCGACATCTATCCGTTCGACAAGCGCAGCCGTTACTGGGGTGACATGACTCGCACCGTGGTGCGGGGCACCCCGCCACCGGCCGTCGAGCGCATGTGGGAGGCGGTGCTCGAGGCGCAGCAGGCAGGACTGGATACCGTCAAACCTGGCATCAACGGACGGGACGTCCACTTCGCGTGCTGCGACGCATTCAAGAGGCACGGGTTCGGGTCGCTCGCCAAGCCGTACCGCGACATCCAGAGTGACGCGCGCTTCATCCACGGCACCGGTCACGGGCTCGGGCTCGAGATCCACGAGTTCCCCCGGGTCAGCGAGTCCGACGTCGTGCTCGAGGTCGGGGACGTCGTCACCGTCGAGCCCGGCCTGTACGACCCGAACCTCGGCGGCATCCGCATCGAGGACCTCGTCGTCGTCACAGAAGAGGGTTGCCGAAACCTCACCACCCTGCCGAAGATTTTTCATCTCGACTGAAGTACACCGCCGCCGGCGCGGCGGGGCTGCCGCAACCTCACGACGCTGCCGAAGATCTTTCACCTCGACTGAGATCACGCCGCGGCGGCGGTGGGGTCGTCACGGCTTCGCCCGATCGCCAAGGATCTCGTCTCTCGACGTGGGGCACCGCCGCTGGCGCGGCGGGGCTCCTGCTACACTGCGGACGCTCCTGATCGAGGAGCGTATTCCCACAACGCTTTCCTGCGCCCGGATCGCGACCGCCTGACCACCTCGGCGGCCGCAGCACCCCGGGCGTCGCAAGCCCAGAGGAAAGGAGGTGAGCCACGCATGGTGCGTGACTACGAGCTGATGTACATCGTCCGGCCGGAGCTGGAGGATGACGCCGTGCGTGTCGCGGTCAAATCGGTGCGCACGCTGATCGAGTCCCTCGGCGGCGAGGTCGTGAAGACCACGCTCTGGGGGAAGCGGCGCCTCGCGTATGAGGTTCGCCGTCTCCGTGAGGGACATTACGTCCTCGTCGTCTTCCACCTCGACGGCGGCAAGATCGCGGAGATCGAGCGCGCGCTCCGGATCCACGACACCGTGTTCCGGCACCTCATCGTCGTCCACGAGGGCCCGATGCCCGAGCCCGACGGTGAGATCGAGGAGACGCTGGTCATCGAGCCCGTGCCCGATGACGACGACCTGGAGGGCGCCACTGTCTCGTCGGAGTCCGCCGCCGCCGATGAGGATATGGAGTCGGACGACGTCCCCTCGGCAAGCGAAGACGACGAAGGAGAGATCTGATGGCAGGTTCCCTCAACCGAGTGATGCTGATCGGACGGCTGACCCGCGATCCCGAGCTCCGCTTCACGCCGAGCGGGACCGCCGTCTGCAACCTGGCGCTCGCCACCAACCGCTACGGCACCGACCAGGCCACCGGCGAGCGCCGCGAGTTCACCGACTACCACGACGTCGTCGTCTGGAACCAGGGGACGCGCAAGCTCGCCGAGACCTGCGCACAGTACCTGCAGAAGGGCCGTCTCGTGTACGTCGAGGGGCGGCTGCAGACGCGTTCGTGGGACGACACCCAGAGCGGCCAGAAGCGCTACAAGACCGAGGTCAACGCCAACGACGTCCAGTTCCTCGACAGCAGCGGGCGCCAGGACGGCGCCGGTGCGCCCGGCGGCGAGGCGCGTCCGGTCCCCGGGCCTGAAGGCGTTCCCGGCGGTGACGTCGACCCCGATGACATTCCGTTCTGAGCTGGAGAGCCATGCCTGATTTCGATCGCCGCCGCCGCAAGGTGTGCAGCTTCTGCCTGGAGCACATCGAGTTCATCGACTACAAGGAGGTGACCCGGCTGCGCCGGTACCTCTCGGAGCGGGGCAAGATCCTGCCGCGCCGCATGACCGGCACCTGCGCCCGCCACCAGCGGTCGCTGACGGTCGCGCTCAAGCGCGCCCGGCACATCGCGCTGCTTCCCTTTGCGGAGATCCGCTAGGCCTTCGGGCCGGTCACCTCGTAGATCAAGGCCTCCCACAGCGTCTTCGGCGCCGTGACCACGGTGACGTCGATCGGTCCGCTTTCCGGTGGCTTCGCGGACACTTCCGAGTTCAGGGTGGCGCCACTGCCGCAGTCCTCACGGACCCAGTGCCCGGAATCGTCGCTTGACGTGAAGTCGATCGTCCCGTTGCCTGTGCACGCATACACGACGTAGTAGGCACCGGTCGGGGTGAAGGTCTCCAACGATGACGTCCCGACGCCGAAGGTCGCGGGGATAACGATCCGCGCGCCGGCTGGAATGCTGCCGGCGCCAAGTGCCGGCAGCGGAGTGCTGGGCCCGAGGTCGGAGACAACGATCTCCCATATCATCGAAGCTGCGGCATTGATGTGCAGCGTGAGTGGCGTCCCATCGATCGCCGGGTTCGCGGGCACGATGGTGCCCAGCACGGAGAAGGAAGGGGGTCCTGTGAAACACGTCGCAGTGCTGCCCACCTTGTGGTTCGTCGAAAGGATCGAGAACGGGCCGTTGCCGCTGCAGGCGTACTCGACGAAGATCATGCCCTGCGGCGTGAACGTCGGCAACGTCGCTGAGCCCTTTCCGTACCTGATCGCCACCACGGTGTGGCTGATGGACGGAAGCTGGGACGTCAGCTGCGAGGGCTTCGGGAGATCGCGCGCCAAGGCGGACGGCGAAATCGCCGGGGCCGGGGCCTTAGCGCCGCGATGGGCGAGCTCCGTCGCGAACAGCGCGACTGCCGCGACGACGACCGCGATGCCCACCACCGCGGCCACAAGATTGAGCGTCCGCCTGCGCGCGTGGCCCAGCGGCGGCGCGAAGCCCTGCAGCGCATCGGACGGGGTCTGGGCCTCGATGTGCTCGTAGAGGGTTCGCAGCTTGCTGTCGAGTCCTGGATCGATATCAAGCATCGCCGAGCTCCTTCCGAAGGGTGGCGAGACCGCGCGCCACGTGGCTGCGCACGGTCCCGGGCCGACATCCCATGAGTCCGGCGCACTCCTCCACGGAGTAGCCGTACCGATAGTTCAGGGTGACCGCCGCCCGCTGTCGCAGCGACAGGCGGCGATATGCGCGATCGATGTCGACGACCTCCGCGCCGTCGTCCCGATCGCCGGTTGATCCGGCTGCCTCGAACAGCTCGATCGGCGGCCAGCCCCGAGACCGAAGGTGCCGGCGCCGGCTGATGCAGTGGTTGACGCACACCCGGGTGAGCCAGCGCGAGACATGGTCGCTGTGGGAGAGCGACGGCCACGAGCGCCACGCCTTGAGCAACGTCTCCTGCACCGCGTCCTCGGATTCGCCAGGGTCGCGCAGGATCGAGAGTGAGAGCGTGTACAGCCTGCGGGCGTCGGGCACGACGGCGGTCTCGAAAGCCCGAGCGGACCGCGGTTGGTCGGGGGAGATGGCGCTCACCGATGCGTCCATACCCTTCCTAACGCTCACGAGCTTCGTTTTGCTGACAACCCGCACCTATACTGGACCGCAGGCGCATGCGCCACCGGGCACGTTCTCTCCACGTCCTCGCCCTCGCCCCGGTCGCCGCGATCTTCGCGGGTGTCCTCGGCCCGACGTCCCACGCCCTCGCGGCCCCGCAGAAGCCGCCTGCGCCGATCGTTGTGACGGTCGATGCCGGTCACGGGGGGCAGCCCACGCCGGCGCATCCGACCTCCCCCTTCGATCCAGGGGCGGTCGGCACCAACGGGCTCCTCGAGAAGGACGTCGACCTCGACGTCGCCTCACGGCTCGCCGGGCTGCTCCGCACCGACCTCGTCGACGTCGTGATGACGCGAACCTCGGACGTCTACGTGACGGACGCCCGGCGCCGGCAGATCTCAGCCACTCACCATGCGGCGCTCGTCGTGAGCGTGCACGGCAACGCCTCGACCAACCCGAGGGCGGCCGGCGCCGTGGTGACCTACCCCGCGGTGTCGAGCCTGGCCTTCGCCCGAACCCTGAGTGACGCGCTCGGCGCCGAGATCGGGCGGGACGGGGTGCCCGACGGCGGGACCACCCTGGGCGATCCATCCTGGCTCGGCACCCGCGTGCCGGCGGCCACCGTCGAGATGGCGTACCTCACCAACCCCACCGAGGCAGCCCTCCTCGCGACGACCTCCTTCCGCCAGGACGTGGCCGCCGGCGTCCGCGACGGCGTCGAGGCGTACATGCCGTCGATCATCGCCCGCCGCGACGCGATCCTCGCCTGGCGGCAGGCCCATCACGCCGGCGCCGCGCCCGGTTCGCTTGCGCCCGCATCCGCGGCGATCCCCGGGTCGGGCGGCTTCCAGTTCGGACCGCTCTTCGCCTGGCTCGCCGGTATCGCGCTCGTCGGCGCCGTGCTGCTCTGGCACGACGCGGTGGCGCGCGTGCTGGTGCTGTTCTTCGCGCTGATCATCCGCGCGTTCGGCGGCGTGATGTGGCTGCGCCGGGCCGCGATACGGAGGCGGCGCAGACGTCAGCGCACGCACATGGACCATGCGGTCGTCCCTGTCGCTGCACGACCGACGCGCCCGCACGGCTCCGTCTACGACGACATCCCGCTCTAGCGTTCGTCGCGAGTCTCACTCGCCGGCGAGTCTCAGGCGGCGCTGACGAGGGCGGTCGCGGCAGCGGCCTTCGGTAGACTGCGGCCCATGGGTGAACCACAACTCCGCGTTCCCGGTCCGACCCCGCTGCCCGCTCGCGTGGTCCGCTCCGCGAGCCGTCCCATGATCAACCACCGTGGCCCGGAGTTCGCCGCGGTGCTCGACGACGTCGTCGGCGGATTGCGCTGGGCGCTGCGCACCGACAACGACGTGCTGCTGTACCCATGCAGTGGCACGGGCGGCCTCGAAGCGGCCGTCGTCAACCTCCTCAGCCCCGGCGAGCAGGCGCTGTTCTGCACGATGGGTTCCTTCGGTGACCGCTGGGCGAACATGGGCGACACGTACGGCGCCGATGTCGTTCGGCTCGCGATGCCGCAGGGCGAGCCCATCGACCCTGAGGACGTCGAACGCATCCTCGCCGAGCACACCGGCATCACCACCGTGTTCGTCACGCACAACGAGACCTCGACGGGTGTCACCAACGACCTCGCCGCGATCTCCGGCGTCGTGAAGGGCCGCGGCAAGCTCTTCGCGGTCGACAGTGTCAGCGGCGCCGGATGCCTGCCGCTGGACACGGATGCGCTCGGCATCGACGTGCTCGTGACCGGCTCGCAGAAGGGCTGGATGGCGCCTCCCGGCATCGCGATGGTCGCGGTCGGCGCAGCGGCGTTCGCGCGCGCCGAGACGACGACAACGCCGAGGTTCTACTTCGACTTCGCCAAGGAGAAGAAGTACCAGGACCGGCGGCAGACGTTCACGACGCCCGCGGTGTCGGTGATGTACGCGCTGCAGGAAGGACTCGCGATGCTGCGCGAGGAGGGGATCGAGAACGTGTGGGCGCGGCACGCTCGTGTGGGCCGCATGATCCGCGCGGGCATCGAGGCGATGGGCATGAAGCTGCTTGCCGCAGACGGTCACCGCAGTGACACCGTCACCGCGGTGCACAGCCCTGCCGACACGCCGGATGCGCTCAAGGAGCTGCTCACGACGCTGCGGACCAAGCACGGGCTCGTGCTGGCCGGCGGGCAGGACTCGCTGCAGGGCAAGATCTTCCGCATCGGCCACCTCGGATGGATCGACGACGCCGACGCGTACACGATCCTGTCGCTGCTCGAAGCGGGACTCATCGACACGGGTCTTCGGACGCGCGCGGAACTCGCCGTCGCGGCGGCGCAGGCCGAGGCGCGCGGAAGCGTCGCTGCCGCGGAGCCTGTGACCGTCGGGTGAGCATCATCGCCGAGCCGCGAACCGCGACCGGCACCTCGACGCGCATCCTGGTCGCCGACCCCATCGCCGAGGACGGCGTCGCGCGTCTTCGCGCGGCCGGCGAGGTCGACGTCGCAGTCGGTCTCGACCCCGCGGCGCTGCGCGAGCGCATCGCGCAGTACGACGCGCTTGTGGTGCGCAGCGAGACCAAGGTGACGGCCGAGGTGCTCGATGCCGCGCCGCGGCTTCGCGTCGTCGGCCGTGCCGGCGTCGGCGTCGACAACATCGACATCGAGGCGGCGACGCAGCGCGGCGTGCTCGTCCTCAACGCGCCGACCGGCAACACCATCGCCGCCACCGAGCACGCGATCGCGATGATGCTCGCGCTGGCGCGCAACCTTCCCGCCGCCGACCGGTCGCTCCGCGCGGGGCTGTGGGAACGGTCCCGCTTCATGGGGATCGAGCTGCGCGACAAGACCCTCGGCGTCTACGGGCTCGGCAAGATCGGCTTCGAGGTGGCGCGCATCGCCCGCGAAGGGCTGCACATGCGCGTGATCGCGCACGACCCGCTCGTCACGGCGGACCGGGCGCAGCAGGCGGGTGCCGAGCTCTGCGACTTCGAGACACTCTTGACTCAATCAGATTTCCTGACCGTTCACGTGCCGCTCACCGACGCGACGCGCGGCGTGATCGGAGCCGCGGAGCTGGCGCGGATGCGCACTGGTGCGCGGCTCATCAACGTCGCGCGCGGAGGCATCATCGATGAGCACGCGCTCGCCGCCGCGATCCGCGGCGGGCACATCGCGGGCGCCGCCATCGACGTCTTCACCAAGGAGCCGCCCGACCCCGCGCACCCGCTCTTCCAGCTCGAGCAGGTGGTCGTGACGCCGCATCTCGGCGCGAGCACGCGTGAGGCGCAGGTGAACGTCGCGTTCGACGTCGCCGACCAGATCGTCGAGTACCTCGCCGGCGGCACCCCGCGCTACGCGGTGAACGCGCCGACGGTGCTGCCGGAGGAGCTTGCGCGGCTCCGCCCGTACCTCGAGCTCGCCGGCAAGATCGGGTCGCTCGCCGCCCAGCTCGAGGGCCGCAAGCTGAGCCGTGTGGTGTGCAGCTACGCGGGGGAGCTCGCCGCCGTCGACACCTCCATGATCACCGCGCACGTCCTGCGCGGCCTGTTCGCGCACTTCACCGAGACGCGCGTGAACCCGGTCAACGCGAAGGCCGTGGCCATGTCCATGGGCGTTGACGTCGACGAGCGGCAGACGACGCGCAGCCTCGACCCCGAAGGGTCGCTGATGGTCGAGGTCTTCGGTGAGGAGCGGCTGCGCATCGCAGGCGCCCAGTTCGAGGACGGGCCGCGCATCACGCGCATCAACGACTTCCGGGTCCACATGCAACCCTCCGGCACGTACCTGATCGTCACCCACCAGGACCGGCCGGGGGTCATCGCGGCCATCTCCACGCTGCTCGCGCGCAACGACGTCAACATCGCCGGGATCGAGCTCGGTCGTGACCGTCCCCGGGGCCACGCGGTGATGCTGATGGAGATCGACGATCCCGTCACCGCCGAGCTGCTCGACGGGATCCGGGAGACCGCCAAGCTCGACCAGCTCCGCCAGGTGCGGCTCTGAGGCGCTGACGGTCCGCCCGGGACGTCAGCACGCATGGCCGATATCCAACCCTTCGCGGGGACGCGGTACAACCCCGAGCACGTCCACCTCGGCGGCGTGCTCGCGCCACCGTATGACGTCATCAGCGACGCCAAGCGCGAGGAGCTCTACGGCCGCGACATGCGCAACATCGTGCGCATCGACGACGGCGAACGCCTCCCGGACGACGTCGACGGCGAGCGCGACCGGTACACGCGGGCGGCCTCGTTTCTCAAATCGTGGCTCGATCTCGGCGTCCTCGTGCGCGACGACGCGCCCAGCTTCTACGTCGTCGATCACCACTTCCCGAACCCCGGGGGTGGTGAGCGGCGGCGGCGCGGGGTTCTCGGCACCGTCCCCGCCACCGCCTGGGAGCGATCCGATCTGCTCCCTCACGAGCTGACGATGAGCGGCCCGAAGGCCGACCGCCTCGCGCTCATGCATGCCACGCACGCACAGACGAGCCCCGTGTTCGCGATGTGGTCCGGGGCCGCCGGCGACATCGAGGAGGTGCTCGCCCGTGACACCTCCGGGCACGCTTTGCTCGGCGGGCGGATCGACGGCGAGTTCGGCTCCGAGAAGCTGCTGGTATGGCGGCTGTCGGACCCCCCGCATGTGGCGGCGATCGTCGCGGCCCTGCGCGACGCCCGGCTCTACGTGGCCGACGGTCACCATCGCTACGAGACCGCCGCGGCCTTCGCGGCCGAGCGGCGTGCGGCGGATCCGTCCGCGCCCACTGACGCGCCGTTCGAGCGCAGCCTCGTCTACCTGACGGCGGCGCACGACCCGGGGATCACCATCCTGCCGACCCACCGGCTGGTGCGTCCCGGCCCGGGGATCGCCTTCAGCCTCGACGACCTCTGGGCCCGGCTCGACGACACCTACGAGACGGCGCCTGCCGCCGGCGCTCGTGCGGCGCTCGCCCGTGCCGCCGAGCTGCGAGCGACGCACCACGCCTTCGCGGTGGTGGCTCAGGACGGCGCTGCCGTGCTGAGCCGCCCGCGGCGCTCAACCGAGTCGCCCCGCCAGGGGCTCGACGTCATGGTCCTCGAGACCGAGGTGCTCGGCCCGGCGGGAGTCTCGCCGGACGCGATCACGGCGGGAGCGCTGACGTACACCCGCGACACCGACCGCCTCGAGGCTGCCGTGCAGGACGGGGAGGCGGTCCTCGGGTTCGGCGTGGCGCCCGTGACCACCAAGGAGGTCATCGCCGTGTCCGAAGCCCGGGAGACCCTGCCCCAGAAATCAACCTACTTCTACCCGAAGGTCCCCACCGGGCTCGTGCTCTACGAGGTGTGACCCCCGCGCGGCGCGACGTGTTTGGGCCGCGACCCCGCCCGGGTAGAGTTGCATCACCACCCGCGACCAGGGAACACACGCTTTGCCCACATACGGATACCGCTGCCGGAGCTGCTCGACTGAGTTCGAGGTCTGGCAGACGATGCGCGACGAGCCGGGGGCCGCGTGCCCTTCGTGTGGGGGCGCGTCAGCCCGGCTGTTCTTCCCCGCCGGCATCGTCTTCAAGGGTTCCGGCTTCTACAAGACCGACAGTCGCGGCGCGTCCTCGTCGTCGATCACCTCCGACGGCGGAGATTCGGCCTCGCGAAAGAGCTCGGACAAGAGCTCGGACACGGCCTCGACCGCCACGAAGAGCGACGCCGGCACGACGAGCGCATCGACGTCGACCGCCTCGTCCGACAAGTCCTCTGCCTCGACCGACACCGCCCGTTGAGTACGATGGATCAGCGTCTGCCCCACTATCAGGAGACCCACATGGCCCACCCCGTGACCGTCACCGACACCACCTTCAAGGACGAGGTGTTGGATTCCGACATTCCGGTCCTTGTCGACTTCTGGGCCTCGTGGTGCACCCCGTGCAAGATGATCGCCCCGATCGTCGAGGAGTTCGCGACCCAGTACGACGGTCAGGTCAAGGTGGCCAAGGTCGACGTCGACGCCAACCCGATCACCCCGGGGATGTTCGGGATCATGAGCATCCCCACGCTGATGATCTTCCGCGGCGGCAAGGCCGAGGAGCGCATCGTCGGCTACCAGCCGAAGCAGTCCCTCGAGGCCAAGCTCCTGGCGGTGCTCGCCGCCTGACCCTCACACGCCGAGGAGTGTGAGCGCCTCGCCGGCGAGGTAGAGCGAGCCGCACACCACGACCACGCCGTCGCGCCCGCTGCGCCGGCGCGCTTCCTCGAGCGCCGAGCCCACGTCCGGAGCGACCGCCGCCCCGGGATCGAACAGTGCGGCGAGGTCCTCCGGTGGCGTGGCGCGCTCCACCGCCGGAGCGGTCACCACGATCTCCCCGGTCAGCTCCGCGAGACCGGCGGCCATCGATGCCGCGTCCTTGTTGCGCATCGCCGCGAAAACCGCGACGCACCGGCGGCCGCCGATCAGGTTACGCGCCGCCGCGACCATCGCCGCCATCCCCGCGGGGTTGTGAGCGCCGTCGATGAGGATCGAGGGCTCACCTTCGATCCAGTGCATCCGCCCGCGCCAGTGGACGCTGTCGCACCCCCGCCGCACGGCCTCCGCGTCGATGGCGAATCCCGTCTCGCGAAGCGCGTCGCAGACGCCGACCGCGGTGGCGATGTTGGCGACCTGGAAGTCGCCCCGCAGCGGCGCGTGCACGGCGATCCGGTGGCCGGCGAAGCGCGTCTCCACCTCGACACCGCTCATTCCCGCCGACCGGCCGCTGAAGGGCACGTCTCCCCCGACCACCGACAGCGTCGCGCCGGTCTCGGTCGCACGAGCCCTGACCACCGCGAGCGCGGGTTCGACGGCTCCGGTCACCGCCCGGTTGCCGGGCTTGATGATCGCCGCCTTCTCGCGCGCGATCTCGGGGATGGTGGCGCCGAGCAGATCCTGGTGATCGAGCGCGACGTTCGTGATCACGGCGACGCCGAGGTCGAGGACGTTGGTGCTGTCGAGCCGGCCGCCGAGCCCCACCTCGCAGACCAGCACCTCCGCGTCCGCCTCGCGCGCCGCGAGGATTCCGGCGGCGGTGAGGACCTCGAAGCCGGTCGGCTGCAGCTCGTCGGGCAGCGCCTCGGCCGCATCGACCACCGTCGCCACCAGCACCCCGAACTCGGCCTCGGTGACCGCGACCCCATCGCGGACGATCCGCTCGCAGTACGACTGGAGGTGCGGGCTCGTCAGCAGCACCGTCCGGTATCCCGCCGACCGGCACACGGCGTCGACGGTCGCGCAGACGGATCCCTTCCCGTTCGTGCCCGCGACCAGCGCGCCGCGAAGCCCCGTCTGCGGGTTCCCGAGCGCCGCGAGCAGCGCCCGCGTGCGCTCGAGCCCCGGCATGATCCCGCGCCAGGCGACCGCGTCGAGCCTTGCCACCGCCCGCACGTAGGCCGTGCCGCTCACCGCCACGGCCATACCTCGCTCATCGCCTCGCCCGCGGTGGGGCGGCTCACCAGCCTCGTGAGCGTCGCGTTCCACGCCGTTCGCCTGGTGCCGGCGTCGGGGACGGTCTCGATCTCGACGTCGCGGTAGATCCGGCCCGTCTGGTGGGCGAGCACCGCCTGGAACTCCTGGTATTCGAGGAGCACGGCAGCATCGACGCTCGCCGTGCTGTCACGGGCGCTCACGATGAAGCGGAACACCCTGCCGTGGTGCTCGTCGAACGACGAGGCCGGTGCCACGGTGATCTCCCCCAGTGCCGGGAGCAACGCAGCGAGGGCGTCCAGCCAGGCGCCCTGCGGATCGGCGGTCGCCTCGACGGCGAAGTCCGTGAAGAGCTCGCCGGTCAAGGCGAGCACGGCTGCCTGGAACTGCGAGTAGTAGAGAAGATCTGCGCCGCTGACCGCGACGCTTCCCACGTCGGCGCCGTCGTCGGCGATGAAGGTGACCATGAACGGGCGGGCATAGGGCTTGCGCGCCTCGGACTCACTCCAGCGGATTCGCAGCGACGGCATCGCTCACACCCGCGCGGGGAAGCGGCGCGCGCGCGCCAGCGCAACCGTGTTCCGGAGGAGCATCGCGATCGTCATCGGCCCCACCCCGCCGGGCACCGGCGTCAGCCACCCCGCAACCGGCTCGACCGAGGCGCGATCGACATCGCCGGCCACCACCCCGTCCTGCGGCGTCGTCCCCACGTCGATGACGAACGCCCCCGGCTTGACGTACGAGGCGTCGACCATGTGCGGCCGTCCCACCGCCGCGACCAGGATGTCCGCCTCCCTGCAGGTCGCCGCGAGGTCGCGCGTTCGGGAATGGCAGATGGTGACCGTCGCGTCCGCGTTGGTGAGCAGCAGCGCCAGCGGGCGCCCGACGATGGTGCTGCGGCCGATGACCACGGCGCGACTGCCGCGCACCTCCACGCCGCTGCGCCGCAACAGCTCCATGCACCCCATGGGCGTGCAGGGCGCCACCTCGGCCGGATGTCCCTCAGCGAGCCGCCCGAAGTTGTACGGGTGAAACCCGTCCGCGTCCTTGCCGGGCGAGACGCATTCGGTGACCGCCGCGGCGTCGACGTGCCTGGGCAGCGGCAGCTGCACGAGGATGCCGTCGATGTCGTCGTCGGCGTCGAGGCTGCGGACGAGGTCGATGAGCTCGCCGGTGGTGCTCTCCGCCGGCGGCCGGTGGAGCGCGAACCGAACGCCGGCACGCTCCGCCGCGCGACCCTTGTTGCGAACGTAGAGGGCCGAGCCCGGGTCGTCGCCGCACAGGACCACCGCGAGTGACGGTGGCGCGTCGCCGCCGGCGGTCATGCGCGCCACCTCCTCGGCAAGCTCCGCTCGAATCTCCGCCGCCACCGCCTTGCCGTCGATGATCTGCGCGCTCATCCCGGTCCCCCCGCGCCTCGGTTGATGATGACGGCGCACCGCTCGATGTCCCCGGCGATCGGCGGCCGCTTGCCGACCCGGACCTTGACGCCCTCGACGCGCGGCTCGTCGAGCAGCCGCGTGGCGATCCGGTCGGCGATCGCTTCGAGCAGGTTGTACCGATGATCCTCGACGATCTCGCGGATCAGCACGAACGCGTGCGCGTAGTCAAGCGTGTCGGCGATGTGGTCACTGCGGCCCGCCTCGGACAGGTCGATGCGGATCTCGACGTCCACGTGGAACCGGTTGCCGACCGTCCGCTCCTCCTCCGTCTCGCCGTGGTGCCCGTAGAACGACATTCCCTCGAGCACGAGCAGGTCGCGATCGCCGGACACCGATCGATTGTACGAAGGCGTGCCGGGCCTCCCGAACGGGATCCCCGGCCGGTCAGACCCCGCGAACCTCGCCCTCGGGACGGAGCACCTGCTCCCGATGGTCGACGGGATTGACCATCACGACCTGGAAGAGGTCCTCGAAATCGCATGCGAAGAGCTGCATGAGCGACTGCCGCAGCTTGGGACCCGGGTTGCGCGTCCCCGCCTCGAGCGCCGGAATGTAGTTCTGCGTGACCCCGAGCCGGCGCGCCAGCTCGCGCTGCGTGAGGTGATGCTTGTCCCGCATCGCACGGAGGCCGACTGCCCTCACCTCGACGTTCATACGAACAAATATACGCACCTGTGAGTGTGTTCGTCAACGCAACCGACCCCGTGGGGGTCGCCGCCGCAGCCGCCGTGGCCGCGACGATCGAGCAGGGCTCGAGATCAACAGCTCGTGCTCTGTGGCTCCCTCAGGACAGCTTTGGTCAAACCAACCGGACCCGGATGGGTCCGGGTCTGCTAGACCCTGTGTGTGAGCAACGTCCCGCGGCTGCCACTCCGCACCGACCGGCTCGTGCTCGAGCCGGTATCCCACGACCACGACGACGACCTGCTTCGCGCACGGCTCGCGTCGCGCCCCGAGCTGCTGCCGTGGATGCCGTGGGCGGTCGACGTCACCCTGGAGACCCAGGTGGCGTACGCCGATCGAGCGGTGCCGGGCTGGGACCAGGGAGACCTCTATCACTTCGCGATCACGGAGGACGGGGTGGCGATCGGGGTGATCGGCATCGACCGGCGGGGTGATGCCGAGTTCGAGATCCACTACTGGCTGCGGACCGACCGCACCGGCCGCGGCTACGTCTCCGAGTCGGCGCTCACCCTCCTTGCGTGGGCGCGCGACAGCGCCGGCGCACGCCGGATCGTGCTCAACGCCGGCATGGAGAACCGGCGGAGCCTCGCGGTGGCGGAGCGGCTCGGCTTCACTCGCGACGGCGTGCTCGAAGGCGGCATGCACGGTGGGCTCGGCCGGTTCCCCACGTACACGCACCATCTCGACCTCTGAGCGACTCGTTCCAGGTCACCCGCTCCGCTTGAGGAGCCCGAGCCGCTTGGCACGGCGCTCGGCGCGCGAGAACACCAGCAGGCCGCCGGGGATGAGCACCGCGCCCATCGCGACCAGCAGTGCGATGGTGCCGAGCAGCGCACCGACGCCGGCGTGATCGAGCAATGCCGAACGGATCCCGGTGAGCGTGTACGTCAGCGGTGATGCCTGCCCGACGGCGCGCAGCACCGCCGGCAGCACCTGCACCGGGTAGTACACACCCGACACCAGCAGGAGCACCCCCTGCACCGCGACGGTCATCTGCTCGCCCTTCTCCGGCGAGAGCAGCGGGAGGATCGAGGTGAAGATCCCGAGGCCCAGGACCGGCAGCGTCGCCGCGGCGAGCACGACGAGCGCCGCGACGATGTCGGCGTGCGACAGGTCGAGCCGGAAGGACAGCGCGACGACCACGAGGATGACGACGCTGCGCAGCATCGCGTAGACGATCGCGAAGGAGCAGATGCCGAGGAGGTGCGTGACACGGCGCACCGGCGCCATGAACGTGTACTCGATGGTTCCCTCCCAGCGCTCCCAGCCGATGGCGAACGACACCTCGAAGAACACGAGTGACAGGTAGCTCCAGAGCAGCGACCCGACCAGCAGGTACAGCTGCACGTGCGCGATCTCCGCGGGCGCGCTCGGACCGTTGAACGTCGTGAGCCCGGACGCCAGGTAGCCGATGCTCAGCGTGCTCACGATGCTGTAGACGAGCCAGACGACCTCCCACACCCAGTAGCGCCGGTAGAGGTTGCGCTGCCGCTCGAAGAAGCCGAGGAACGCGTTCGCCTCGATGCGGAGCCCGCCGGCGGCTCGATCGAGGTCGCGTGTCTGCGTGCTCATGACGCCTCCTCGCCGGCCTCGGTGTCGTCGTCGAAGCTCTTGCCGGTGAGCCTGAGGAAGACGTCCTCCAGGGTCGCGCCGTCACCGGCGACCGAGTGTTCGGCGCGCAGTGCCTCCGCCGTTCCCTCAGCAAGGATGCGGCCGTGGTCGAGGATGATCACGCGGTCGCAGAGCCGTTCTGCCTCCTCGAGGTCGTGCGTGCTGAGCAGCACCGTCACCCCCGACTGCTGTCTGATGTCGCGCACGAACCCCTGCACCTCGCGCTTCGAGCGGGGGTCCAGGCCGGTGGTCGGCTCGTCCATGAGCAGCAGCGACGGGCTCGTCAGCAGGCTGCGCGCGATCGCCACCTTCTGCTGCTGCCCGCGCGACAGCTGCTTCATCGGCCGGTCGAGCGTGTCCCGTGGCAGCCCGAGCCGCGTCAGGGCATTGACGGCCGCCGCACGGGTTCCCTTGCCGCCGCTTCCGTACAGACGCGTCGCATAGGAGAGGTTCTCCCACGGGCTCATCTCCTTGAAGAAGCTCGCCTCGACGGACACGCGATTCACGTGCCGGCGCACCTCGTGCCCGTCGGCAACGACGTCGCGCCCGAAGACGCGCGCGCTTCCCTCGTCGGGAATGGTCAGCGTCGCGAGCACGCGGAGCAGCGTCGACTTGCCGCTGCCGTTGAGACCGACGATCGCCACCATCTCGCCGTCGCGCACGGACAGGTCGACGGCATCGATGGCGCGATGGAACTCGCGTCCCTGCGGACGCCGCCGCCACGGCCGGCCCGGCCGTTCGCGACGGAACGACTTCACCAGCTTCGTCACCTCGACGGCGGTTCCGCCGTCACCTACCCTGGACACCGATGTCTCCTGCTCACGTGTTGCTGTTCTCTGGACAAACAAAAAGACCGTGCCGGCCGGTGCCGCACGATCCTGTGAGCGGAAACGCGTCGATGCTCAACAGGTCAAGGTGCGACACCCGACATGCGGACTCGTCCCTCGGTGGAGATGAGCCCGGGTCTGAGGCAAGTGCTGCCGTTCACAAATAGCGTTCCTCTGCGCGATGACGACGACCGAAGGGGGATGTTAGGTGCTCCGGTTCGCCAAGTCAAACTCGCCGGGCGCCCCGCTGCGCTGCGCGAACACTGCGCGTCCGATGCGATAGAGAGCGTGGCGGCGGAGTGGCGAGCCGGCCGGAACGCGTGGATGATCGAAGTCCTCGTCCGCCCGATACGTCATGCCGAGCTTCGTCATGACGCGCCGCGATCGCGCGTTGCCGACCGCGGCCATGGCGACGATCTCGTCGAGAGCGAGATCCTCGAAGCCGAAGCGCAGCGCCGCGGTGGCGCCCTCGGTCGCGTATCCATGTCCCCATGCGGGCTGGATGAGCCGCCATCCGATCTCCACCGACGGGTACCCCAGCACCGCGTCGACCTTGTTCAGGCCGACGAAGCCGACAAACGGCGCCGATCCGACGACCTCCACCGCCCACAGTCCCCAGCCCTGCTCGTCGAACAGCGCCACGATGCGATCCGCCAGCGCGTCCGACTCTGCCGCCGTCAGCGTCGACGGGAAGAACTCCATCACACGCGGATCCGCGTTGAGCTGCGCGAACACCGCGCGATCATCGTCACGGAACGGCCGCAGGAGCAGCCGCTCGGTCCGCAGCACCGGCTCTTCGAGCATCACCCTGAACGGTATCCTCGGAGGCGTGTGCCGAGTGTGTCTGAAGCGACCCGAGATCCCGGATGAGCGGTACGGACGCTGCGAGCAATGCGCGAAAGCCGGGCGCATCGCCTTCCGGTTCAGGCTGTTCCCGGCTCGCGGCGGCGCCGGGTACACCGTGAAGGCGGGAGAGCTCTCGCCGCGCGCACTTCGCCAGAAGTGGCGGGAGCCCTTGCTCGCGTTCAAGGGACAGCCCTCGACACGCGCGCACCTGGGCCTCCACGAGCTCGAGATGGTCACCGCGAAGGAGCGGATCGAGAGTCTCAGGATCGCTCCGGATCTCGCGGGGCATGACGCCGAGGTCACGGCGGCCCTGCGCGACGCGGCGGAACGAACCGACGCCAGCTGGTGAGCGCGGGCGCGGCGTCAGCCGTGCAGCAGCTTCCACCACACCGACGGTCCGGGGACGGCGTCCTGGCTGACGATCTGCCATGTCACCGACGTCTTCGCGTCGACGACGCCGGTCAGCCGGGCCACCGTCACCCCTGATCCGATCGGCGCAACGGGCGGCGTGACCCGGGTGAGTGTCAGCCGCATCGTCGCGCCGGCGCGCACGAGCACGACGTCGCGCGGATGCGCGGCCACGACGACCTGCGTGTCATCTCCCCACGCCGTCGAGACGCTGCCGGTCACGACGGGTGCCAGGCCTCCGAGATCAACGGCAGCGTAGCGCCGGAACGCAGCCACCACCGCGCTCTGCGCCGCCACGAAGGCGGCGCCGAGCTCGGGATGCGCAGGGTCGGGCGCCTTCATCGCCGGCTGGCCGAGGACCGCACCCCAGACGGTCATGACGAGATCGGGGGCGTACGCATCACGCGCCGCGAAGAGCAGGCAGCCTCCGGCCGCGCTCGTCCAACCCGTCTTGATCCCGAGCCACCCGGGCTGCTTCGCCAGCATGATGTCGAGGTTCGTCAGGATCGTGCCGCCGGGCAGGGTTGCCTGCCGGGTGGCCACCAGTTGAGCCAGCGCGGGGTTCGACAACGCCGCCCGCGCCAGCAGCACGAGATCCGCGGCGCTCGAGACGGTTTGCGGGCTGACCCCGCTCGGATCCGCGAAATGGGTGTGGGTCATACCCAGCGCCGTCGCGGTCGCGTTGAGCCTGGCGATGAATGCCGTCCGGTTTCCCGACACCCAGACGGCGAGTGTCTCGGCGATGTTGTTGGCCGACGGCAGGAGCAGCGCGAGCAGCAGGTCCCGCTCGGTGAGCACCTCGCCGGCACGGACGGGAACCGTCGATCCGCCGCCGGCGAGCGCCTGCCGGTACAGGGCGACATCCGCGGACGTCATCGTCCGCGGCGGCCCGGCGGCACCGGGGGCGAGCGGATAGGCGGTGAGGACCACCAGGGCCGTCATCGCTTTCGCCACCGAGCCGATGGGCCGCGGCGTGGTCCCCGCTCGCGCCGAGATCATGCCGTCAAGGCTCGTGGCGAGCGCGAAGCTCCCCTGCCGCGGCGTGGGGACCGGGGGAGCCACGCTGCCACCCAGCGAAAGCGTTGCAGGCGCATCGATGGTGACCGTTGCCTCAGGCGGCGACGCGATGACCCGCACCACGCCGAACGTCGCGGCGGCGACGACAAGCACGGCAACCACCGTGGTCCAGAGGATCCACGGCCACCGCGCGCCCTGAGTCGCCGCCATCCGGCTCACGTTCGCACGTCTGCCCGTAGCATGCGAGCGTGCTTACCCTCGGCGACGCCGCGCTCGCGGCGGCGTCACATCACGTTCGCCGTGTGCTCAGGCCTTGGCCCGGCGCGGCCCCCGTGCTCCCTTGACGGCACTCGAGAGCGAGGTGCTCGCCGAGAAGCGGACGACGCGGCGGGCGGGAACCTTGACAGCCTCGCCGGTGCGCGGGTTGCGACCGAGGCGAGCGGCGCGCTGTGCCGTCTTGAAGTTGCCGAAGCCGTGGATGCGAACTTCGTCGCCTTTCTCCAACGACTGCGCGATCGTGTCGAAGAACCAGCGCACCTCGTCGCGTGCGGCGGTGACGGTGATTTCTGCACGATCTGCGAGCTGCTTCGCGAGCACATCGCGTGTCACGACTGTGGCCATGCGTTCTCTCCAGGACTCTGACGGGAAGTGCGCGCGATTGTAGGGAAAACCGAAGCGGTTTCTCAACTTCGAGCGTGTCTGTCGCTGTGCTAGCGTCGCAACGCGTGTCCGCCGCGAACGCCGGAGTCGCAGGTGCGGAGTGGGATTCCGCGTTGCAGCGCATGGGCGGCCACTTCCTGCAGAGCACGCTCTGGCAACGTGTCCAGAGCGCTCTCGGTCATGACGTCATCTGGGCGCGTGATGGGGAGTGGCTGTGGGCCGGCGCGATTCGAGCAGGGCGTTTTCCTCGATACGTGTACCTGCCGCACGGCCCCACCGCACTTTCGGTGTCCGCGATGACCGACGCGCTCAGCAGCGCGGTGATCGCCGCGCGCGAGCGTTCGCTCGATTTCGCGCGCGTTGAACCCGGCGGTGATGTGGCACAAGCCGCCCTCGAGGCGGCGGGGGCGCTTCCGAGCAGGTCCATCCAGCCGTTGTGGACCTGGGTGCTCGATATCACGCCGGACGAGGCAACGCTCCGCAAGGGCTTGAGCGCGGGCCATCGTGGAGCCATCAATGCCGCAGGCAGGCGCGGCCTCACCATCCGAACCACGAATGCTCCCGACGACATCGAGGTGTTCCTGCGCCTCCAGGAACGTGCCGGCGCCGCCGGAAGGTTCCACGGCCAGTCCGCCGCCTACCACCGCGCGGAAGCGACGACGCTGATGCCCGAGCGCGCAGCGACGCTCTATATCGCGGAGGCCGAGGGGTCCGCGGTCGCCGCGGCGCTCTGCTTCGATTTCGCAGCAACCCGGTACTACGCGCACGCGGTTTCGGACCCGGACCGCGGGCGCAGGCTTCAGGCGGCCGCCCCGTTGGTGTGGCGGATGATCCTCGACGCACGTGAGGCCGGCGCGCGGCGCTTCGACTTCTGGGGGATCACCCCCGGCGGGGCGGGCGGTCACGCGTGGGACGGGTTCTCGCAGTTCAAACGCAGCTTCGGTGGGGAGGCCGTCGAGCGCGCCGGCACATGGGACCTCGGAGCGCGATCCGTGCGCCACAAGCTCTACCGCGCGATGGTGCGGTTGCGCCGGTGAGACCGGCGACGCGAAGCGAGCTTGGCGGTTGGGATTCGCCGGTGAAACCGGCGACGCGCCACCAGCGGGGCGTACGGACTCGACCGTGAGACCTGCAACGCGAAGCGAGCTTGGCGGCTGGGACGAGTTGGTCGCGACCAACCCCGACGGCGGCCAGATCCTGCAGACCCGCGCATGGGGGGAGTTCAAGCGCGCGCACCGATGGACTCCGCACTACCTGGTCTCAGAAACGGGCCCTCCGGTCGCCGTCATGATGCTTCGGCACCTCGTGCCCGGGCTCGGCGCGCTCGGCTACGTTCCCAAGGGGCCCGGCGTCGCGACCGTCGACCAGCTCGGGCCGGTGCTCGACGGCCTGCGCGCCAACGCCGGCGGCGCGTTCGCGGTCAAGGTCGAGCCGGAGATCGAGGCGAGCGACTCGGCGGTTGCCGCGCTGCGCCGTCTGGGACTTGAGAAGTCACGCCACGACGTGCAGATCAGCCGGGCGACGATCATCGTCGATCTCCGGCCCGACGAGGACGCGCTCATCGCGTCGTTCAAACCCAAGTGCCGCTACAACATCCGTCTCGCCGCACGGCGAGGCGTGACCGTCGCGCCCGTCCCGCTCGACAACTCGAGCATCGACACGATGTACTCGCTCATGGCGTCGACTCGCGATCGCGCCGGATTCACCTTGCGCAGCAGGGCGTATTTCTCAGGGTACTGGCGGCTGCACGAGGCGGCAGGGCAGGGGCAGCTGTTCTTCGCCTCCCTGGACGGCGAGGTGCTCGCCGGGGTGTTCGCCACCTTCGTCGGACGGAAGGCCTGGTACAAGGACGGCGGATCGACGAAGGAGCACTCCGACGCGATGGCGCCGCACGTGCTCCAGTGGGAGGTGATGCGCTGGCTGCGCGCGCGCGGCGTCGAGAGCTACGACCTCGTCGCCGTCCCCCCGCGCGCCGAGCTCGATCCACGGCACAGGCTCTATGGCCTGTATCGCTTCAAATCGGGGTTCAGCGACCGGATCACTGAGTTCGTCGGCACGTGGGATCTGCCCGTGCAGCGGCGGCGATTCGCGGCGTGGAACGCCATCGCCGAACGCGCGGCACACCAGTGGGCGTACCGGGTGCGACACGACCTGCTGTACTGAGATTCCCCCGCGGGATCAGTGCCAGATCCGCTTCATGATCACCTTGGACAGCTTCTCGGGATCGTGGTGGGTGGAGATCTGTGAGGACGCCACGTCGGCGAGGATGTAGTTCACCGGCTGGCGGGTCGCCTGCTCCCGATCGAAGCCGACCCTGGTCACCCCCGCCTCCACCGCGGACGGCGGGAGGGGCAGCCCGACGTTGCTGTTCACGATGACGTAGTCGAAGAGGTTTGCGCCGACGTGGTCCTCGATGGTGCTGAGGTGCTCGCTCACCGAGAATCCCATGGTCTCGCCGGGTTGCCCGGCGATGTTGCAGACGTACACCTTCACCGCCGGGCTTGCGCGCAGCGCCTCGACCATGCCCTCGATGAGGAGGTTGGGCAGGATCGAGGTGTACAGCGAGCCCGGTCCCACGATGACCAGCTCGGCCGCGAGGATGGCGGTCTCGGCCTCCGGGTTGATCTCGGCGTCGGGCGGATCGAGGAACACCCGATCGATCCGGTCGGCCCCCTGGGGGACCTTGGACTCGCCCACCCGAACCTCGCTGCCTGCGGTGGCGCACAGCACGACGTCGCGGAGGGTCGCGGGCACGATCTGGCCGCGCACGGCGAGGACGCGCCCGGACTCACGGATGGCGTGCTCGAAGTCACCGGTGATCTCGGCCATCGCCGTGATGAAGAGGTTGCCGAATGAATGGCCGGAGAGCGCTCCCTCACCACCGAACCGGTGCTGGAACAGCTCGGTCATCAGCGGCTCGGTCTCGGCGAGTGCGGTGAGGCACTGGCGGATGTCGCCCGGCGGCAGGACCCGGTACTCCTCGCGGAGGCGGCCGCTCGACCCGCCGTCGTCAGCCACCGTCACGATCGCGACGATGTTGCCCGTGTACTTCTTCACGCCGCGGAGCAGCGCCGAAAGGCCCGTGCCGCCGCCGATCGCGACCACGCGCGGCCCCTTGGCGAGCAGCCGGAACGTGTAGAGCTGCTCGGCGATCCCGCGATCCGTGCTGCCGCGCCCGGGCAGGAACGGGCCGAGGATCGACTGGCCGAGCTTGTAGAAGCAGAGGACGATCAAGCCGACGCCCACGAGGGCGAAGAGCAGCGCGCGGACGAGGCGCGGCAGGAACTGCAGCGTCAGCTCGCCGACCCAGGAGGGGAAGTGGAACGGCGCGCTGTAGAGGTCGCGGAGGAGGTAGCCGACCGCCAGGCTGATCATCACGATCGCGATGAACAGGAGCAGCAGCCAGCGCTTGACGTGGAGTCCCGGCGTGAACCAGCGAACCAGGTTCGCGCTCGGACGAAATCGTACCTTCATACCCGCGCCCCGATTCTGGCATGTGGAACGCAGACCGCCCGTTCCAGCGTTCCGGCGGCTCAGGCGGGCGGGGTGCCCCTGACCTCGCCCTTCGAGGCGAGCTCCACCGGATCGCGGCGCTTCCGCAGCTTGTCGAGGTTGTGCTCCGCGTCGATGTAGCGCGCGGTCCCGGAGTACGAGCGCATGACGAGGCTCTGGGTGCGGCAGCGGTCCTCGCCGAGGAAGCGCACCCCCTCGAGCAGCTCGCCGCTGGTGATCCCGGTGGCGGCGAAGAAGACGTTGTCCCCGGCGACGAGATCGTCCAGCTCGAGGACGTCCCCCTCGTTCTTGCCCTCACGCTCGAGCACCGCGCGCTCCCCGTCGCGGAGCCAGATGCGCGCCTGCATCCCACCCCCGATGCACTTGATCGCGCACGCCGCGAGGACCGCCTCCGGCGCGCCCCCGATGCCCATCAGCACGTCGATGCCGGTGCGATGCTCCATCGCGGCCATGAGGCCGGCTGCGACGTCGCCATCCATGATCAGCTTGACCCTCGCGCCCGCGGACCGGATCTCCTCGAGGAGCGGTTCGTGCCGGTCGCGCTCGAGCACGACGACGGTGAGGTCCTCGACCCGGCGATCCTCGGCACGGGCGATCCGCTTCAGGTTCTGGGCCACGCTCGCGGTGATGTCGATCACCTTCGCCGCCGCAGGTCCGACGATCAGCTTCTCCATGTACGCGATGTGGGTGTGGAACATCGAGCCACGCTCCGCGAGCGCAACGGTCGCGATGCCACCGGGGATCCCGCGCGCGACGAGCCGCGTGCCGTCGATCGGATCCACGGCGACGTCGACCGCCGGGGGGTTGCCATTGCCGACCTGCTCGCCGATGTACAGCATCGGCGCCTCATCCTTCTCGCCCTCGCCGATGACGACGACTCCGTCCATGTCGACGAATCCGAGGCTGCGGCGCATGGAGTCGACCGCCGCCGCGTCCGCGGCCTCCTTCTGGTTGCGGCCCATGTGACGCGCTGCCGCCATTGCGGCGCCCTCGGTGACTCGCACGAGCTCGAGCGCGAGGTTGCGGTCGATCGGAGTCCCGAGGTCACGACCGCCCGATGCGTGCGTTGCCATTGGCCGCCGATCATACGGTGCGTGTCGCTTCGAGACCAGCGGTCCCGAACTCGGCGACCGCATCCGCGGCGCAGCGGATCCCCTCGGCGAGTGCGAGCTCGAACACCGCATCGTCCGCGCGCTCGCCGCGCGCCGCCGTACCGAGGAAACCGCCCGCGAGCGCGTCTCCCGCGCCGGTCGGATCGACGACTCTCGGGACCGGCGCCGCGGGCAGCGCGACGACCCGCTCGGAACTCACGCATGCGGCGCCCAGCGGACCGCGCTTGACGACCACCGCGCGCAAGCGGCCGAGACCGCACAACGCGGCGGCCGAGCCTCGCCAGTCATCGCTCCCTGTGAGGGCTGACAGCTCGGCGACGTTGAGGAAGAGCACGTCGGCGCGCTCGAGGACGGATCGCACCTCCGCTCCCCGGTTCGCGATGAAGACCGTCATCGAATCCACGCCGATGAGCCGCGCCTCGGACTGGTCGATCACCTCATGCTGCAGGCGCGGATCCATGCTGCCGACAAAGAGCACCTCGGCGCGTCGCGACGCGCCGGGGAGCGCCGGCCGCCATTCCGGGTCGCAGCCGGGTTCGGCGAACTCGTGCGACGTGACCCACCGCTCGAAGTCGTGGACCGCGCGCCACATGAACGTTGGGCGCGGGCTGACGACCAGCCCGCTGAGGTCGATCCCCGGACCGTCGAGGATGCGGCGGTGCTGCGCCTCCGTGTCCGCGCCGACGATCCCGTTGACGTGCACCGTCGCGTAGCGTGACGCCGCCAGCGCGAAGTACACCGCTGAGCCGCCGAGGACGTCGCGCCGGCCCACCGGCGTGGTGATGTCGTCGTGATGGACCGTGCCGGCGACGGCGACCTCCCAGGTCACCTCGGGCGAGGCGTCAGCCGGCCGCGGCGGTCCGGTCCCGCTCGCCGAACAGCGGGATGATCGGAGCAAGCATCGGTCGCCGCGATTCGACCGCGCGCATCAGGAGAATCTCCTGTGCCTCGAACAGGATGTCCGCGACGTGGTCGGGCTGGCGGTCGATGCCGAGGCGGTCGCGCAGACCCGGGTCGACGGCGCCGACCGCCCGCACCACCGCGCTCCAGACGGACGCGGGGATCAGCCGGAACGACCGGACCCGGCACTCCTCGATGAGGTCGATGAGCGCGTCAGCCTCTCGCACCCGGATTCTGGTCCGCGAGATGCGCTCACGCCGGAACGCTGCCTCTCGTTCCACACGAGCGATCTCGAGGCAGGTCCGCTCCATCGGGCCCGGTTGCGAAGGTGTCGCGGCGGCGTGCACCAACGGATTGTCACACGCGCGGCTGCGGGTGCGAGGCTGCGCAAATCCCTGTTACATCGGGTAGCAGATCGATCGCCAGCGGCCGCCGCCGGGGACCAGGTGCACCACGCGGCGGATCACCGCCACCGGCTCCGGGTCACCGACCTCGTACTCCACCTCCAGCTCGGCGACGTCCTGATAGGTGGTGCCGCGCGACGCGTCGGTCCACTCGGGGAGGTAGCGCACCTCCTTGACGTTGACGCCACGAAGCCGCCGCATCGTCGACGCGCCCTGCGCCTCGGCGAACGCCTCGGGAGAGCCCCAGCTCAGCTGGCAGTCCTCGCTCAGGAGCGAGTACGCGCGCCGGAACTGGTTCGCCCGCATCAGCTCGACGAACAGCGCCTCGCTGAACGCCGGGTTGCCCGGCGGCCGTGACGCCGTCCGCTTGTGACCGCGCTCGTGCGCGTCGACGAGTGCGGCGGCACGTCGTGACGTGATGGTGGCCGTCTCGCTGCCGGCCCAGAATGCACGGGTCTCCGCGTCCACCTGCGACGTCCGTGGCTTCGGAGCCTCCGCAAGCGGAGCCGTCTCCACGACCTCGATGTGCCCGCGAACGGGGCGGCGAAGCCAGCGCGTGAACCGCCCGCCGTCGAACGGCTTGCGACGGTTCCGCTCGGTGCCGATCAGGACGTGGGGGGGCAGCGGCATCGCCGAACGCAAGTGTACGCGCGCGACGAGCGGCCCCGAGAGCGCCGTGGCACGGGCAGGCACCCGAGCCCTAGGATGCGCGGTGATGCCGCCAGCACGCGCCCGCATCCTGATCGCAGAGGATGAAAGCGCGATTGCCCAGCAGGTGATCAATCGCTTCACGCTGATCGGTCATGAGGTGCGCTGGGCGCGAGCGGTGCGCGAGGTTCGCGCCGAGCTTCCGGTGTTCGAGCCCGACGTGCTGATCCTCGACACGACGCTCGACACCGACGGGCTCGAGTTCTTCCAGGCGATCCGCTTCGCGCCGGAGCACCCGCGCGGTGGCGTGGTCATCCTCACCGCGCCGGGCGACATCGTGGCGCGCGAGCGCGCTCAGCAGCTCGGCGCGGCGGCCGTGATGATGAAACCTGTGCGCGGCGACGAGCTGGTCGACATCGTCGAGGATCTGCTCACGTACATCTGACCCGGGGCGTCGCACGCCACGCGGCGGACGTGTCAGTGGAAGACCGCGTCGAGCACGATGTTCACGCCGCTGCCGGCGACCCAGAGGCCGAGGGTTGCCCATACGTACACCGGAATTCGCGCCGGCGCGACGTACCAGCCGGCCACGCGCCGGTCAGTCATCACGAGGATCGCGAGCACGTCGAGCAGCACCAGGATCAGCGTCCCCAGGAGCCCCGGCAGCCCGGAGCCGTTGCCGACGAGGGCGAGCACCACCTCGGAGATCACCGCGAACGCGACCTGTGTCAGGAGCGTGCCGATCTGCACAGTGCGAACCCAGGCATGGCGGCGGGTCAGCAACGCGGCGAGGATGATCAGCGTCGCAGCGAACGACGCCGCCGCGACCGCATCGATCACCTGTGCGGCGAGCGGCAGCGGCTTGGCGCCCGTGCTGCTCTGGACTGCGCCCGCGAACGGGGCGAGGGTCTCCAGCAGCGCGAGGATCACGAGGAGGAGGTCGAGGGTATAGACGTACAGGACGGCCGCCGGGCGGCGCTCCTGCTCGTCCTGACGCGACGTGACTGAGTTCGGCACGCCCGCGATGATGCCATCGCGACCGTCGCTTCCCGCTCCGGGCTCGCGACGTACCCTGTCGCGATGACCACCATCGTCGTCCTCCGTGGCGATCAGACCGGGCAGGAGCTGCTCGAGGAGGCGCTGCGCGTCATCGCCCCCGGCGTGATCGGCGTCGATCTGGACCTCCAGACGTTCGACCTGTCCCTCGCGCACCGTCACGCCACGGCGAACGAGGTCGTCCTTGAGGCGGCGGATGCCATGCGCGCCGCGGGGTTCGGCCTCAAGGCGGCGACGGTCACGCCCGAGGACCGCGACGCGGTCGGCAGTCCCAACGCCCTGCTCCGCGAACGGGTGGGGGGCCGGGTCATCCTGCGAACCGGGCAGCGCCTTCCGGGCGTTGCTGGGATCGCCGGGGTCAGCGCCCCGATCAGCATCGTTCGCATGGCCGTCGACGATGCCTACAACGCCAAGGAGTGGCGGGAGGAGCGGGGGGACGACGAGATCGCGTACCGCACCGAGCAGATCTCGCGCGCGACGTGCCGCGCCGTCGCGGAGTTCGCGTTCCGGCACGCGGAGCGCACGCACGCCCGGGTCTTCGGGGGCCCCAAGTTCACCGTCTCGAGGACCTACGAGGGGATGTTCAAGGAGGAGCTCGACGCGGCGGCGGGACGCCATCCCGGCGTCGACTACGAGCCGCAGCTCATCGACGCGACCTACGCCCTGCTCTTCAGCCGGGCCGGCGACGCCCTCGTGATCCCGGCGCTCAACCGTGACGGTGACTGCCTCAGCGACCTGGTCCTCCCGCTCTTCGGAAGCATCGCGGGGGCGGAATCGCTGCTCCTCGGATTCGACGACGACCCGCTCGTCCCCAGTGTGGTCATGGCGGAGGCGCCTCATGGCACGGCTCCCGGGCTCGAGGGGAAGAACGTCGCGAACCCGATGGCGATGATCCTCGCGGCCTCCGCCGTGCTCGGGTTCGCGTCCGACCCACGCTGCGTCACCGCCTCGACGGTCATCCGCGACGCGGTGTTCGAGGTCCTCCGCGCCGGCATCCGGACGTCGGATCTCGGTGGCAGCGCGTCGACGTCCGCCTTCACCGATGCCGTGATCGAGCACGTGCGCACGGGGATCCGCGCGGCGCACCCGTCGCCGGCGACGTGACCCGCATCCACCTCGACCACGCCGCGACGACGCCGGTCGCGCCTCGGGTACTCGATGAGATGCTGCCGTACTTGACCACAACGCAGGGCAATCCCTCATCGGTGCACGAGTCCGGTCGCGCCGCGCGGGCGGCCGTCGACGGGGCGCGTGATCGGCTCGCCGCGGTGCTCGAGTGCGCCCAGCGCGAGATCGTGTTCACCGGTTCGGGCACCGAGGCCGACAACCTCGCGCTCCGTGGTGTGCTGGAACGGTGGCACGCCGAGCGAGGACGGCACCTCGTGGTCGGTGCGATCGAGCACGAGGCGGTGCTCGAGACCGGGCGGCGCCTCGAGGAGACCGGCGCGGCGACACTCACCGTCGCCGGGTGCGACTCCGCAGGGCGCGTCCAGCCCGAGGCGGTGGCCGCGGCGGTGGGACCGGAGACCGTTCTTGTTTCAGTCATGCTCGTCAATAACGAGACGGGCGCGATCCAGGACGTCGCCGCGATCGCCGAGGCCGTGCGTCGGCGCAACCCGGCGACGCTGGTCCACACCGACGCGGTGCAGGCGCTCGGGCGGATCCCGGTGCATCCCGCTGCGCTCGGGGTCGATCTGCTGTCGCTCTCGTCCCACAAGCTCTACGGGCCCAAGGGGGTCGGCGCGCTCTGGGTGCGTCACGGCGTCCTCCTCGCCGCGCAGGCCACCGGCGGCGGGCAGGAGCGCAACCGGCGGAGCGCCACGGAGAACGTCGCGGGGATCGTCGGCTTCGCCGCCGCCGCGGCGATGGCCGACGAGCTCCGCCCCTCGGAGGCCCCGCGGCAGGAGGCGCTCTGCCGCCGTCTCACGGCCGCCGTCAGCGCCCAGGTTGCGGACGCGACGGTGACCGCTGCCGAGGCGCGGCGCGCACCGGGGTTCGCGACCTTCGCGTTCCGCGGCACGCGCAGCGACGTCCTGCTTGCCGCGCTCGACATGGCCGGTGTCGAGGCCTCGGCAGGCTCGGCGTGCGGGAGCGGGGCCCCGCTGCCGTCGCACGTGCTGCGCGCCATGGGCTACCCCGACGACGTCGCCGCCGGGGCCCTGCGCTGCACCACCGGCCGGGCGACCACGACCGAGGACGTGGACCGCGCGGCCGAGCTGATCGCGCAGACCGTGGCGCAGGTGCGCGAGCGCCTGGGGGTGGGCCAAGCGGCACCCGCCGTCTGACCCGGGGCTGCTCAGGAGGGGGTGGGAAGCCCGATATCGGTCCGAAGCGCTGCGGCGTCCGTCGCGGCGGTGGCGAGCAGCGGGACGATCTGCGCCTGCAGCGTCGCGATCAGGGTCACGTTCGGGGCGGTGGCCGCCTGCTCGAGCAGTGATTCGATCGCGGCGTCGTCGCCGAGCAGGTGGCTGGCGTCCGTCGTCGCCGCACCGCTGAAGGCCGTCGCCCGGAGCGCGTTGTCGTACGCGATCGTCGCCTGCCGCTGCTCGCTCAGCGCCGACTGGCACGCGCTCAGCGACACGCTCGGGCTCGCCGCGTCGCACGCGGCGTTCTCCGCCAGGGAGACCTGGCTCATCGTCCGGTTGTAGGTCGTCGCCGCCGCCGCGTATCGCGACTGAATCTGGGCGGGGGTCAGCGGCGTCGCCGTCGGTGACGTGACGCTGTTGGACCCTCCGCAGGCGGCGAGGCTCGCGGTCAGGCCGGCGCCGATCGCAAGACATGCGCGCACCGGTCGTGAGATGGGGGATCGCCGGAGATGGGGGGGCATCGGGCCAGCCGAGAGTATCTCAGCCGCGGCCGCGGACCTCTCGCCCTCCCTCCCGGTCGGCTATAATTCTGACCATGACAGTCGGAATTCCAGTGAGCTCAGGGCGCCCGGCCTCGCACCGCCACGCCGCGGACCCCAACGCGCCTGCCGCAGCCTCGTTCTCGATGCGGGTGAGCTCCAAGGCTCACTACGGGCTTCGGATGATGACCGAGTTCGCCAAGGCGTACGGCACGGGCCCGATGAGCATCGCCGAGGTCGCCCGGGTCGAGCACCTCCCCCTCGCCTACCTCGAGCAGCTCGCCTCGCAGCTTCGCCGCGGCGGCCTCGTCGAGAGCACCCGCGGCGTGCACGGCGGGTATTCGCTTGCACGGCCGGCCGACCAGGTCAGCGTCCTCGACGTGGTCACCGTGATCGAGGGAGAGGTGGCGCCCGTCGAGTGCGTCGCGCACGGCTATGTCACCGGCTCCTGCCAGCGCGAGGGGGAGTGCGCCTCGCGCGGGCTCTGGCTCCGCCTCAAGCGGAGCATCGACGCGGTGCTCAGTCAGACGACGCTCGCCGAGCTGGTGGCCGATCAGTCCCTGATCGACTCCATGGCGCCGGTGCCTGCGGAGGCAGGACGGTGAGCCAGGCGACCCTCTCGATCACCGGCCTGCACGCATCCGTCGAGGGCAAGGAGATCCTCAAGGGCGTCGACCTCGAGGTCAAGCAGGGCGAGGTGCACGCGCTGATGGGGCCGAACGGCTCGGGCAAGAGCACGCTCGCCTACACGCTCATGGGTCATCCGAAGTACACGGTCACCGCCGGGTCGGCGCACTTCGCGGGCGAGGACCTGCTCCCGCTCACCGCGGACGCGCGTGCCCGCCTCGGCCTGTTCCTCTGCTTCCAGTACCCCACCGCGATCCCCGGCGTCACGACCGTCAACTTCCTGCGCGCGGCGCTCCGCGCCCAGGGCAAGGAGATGCCGGCGCGCGAGTTCATCAGCCGGCTCAACGCGGAGATGGCGGAGCTGAAGATCGACGAGAGCTTCCGCGCCCGCTACATCAACGACGGGTTCTCCGGCGGCGAGAAGAAGCGCGCCGAGATCCTGCAGCTGGCCATGCTCCGTCCCCGCCTCGCCATCCTCGACGAGACGGATTCCGGCCTCGACGTCGACGCGTTGCGGACCGTGGCCGAGGGCGTCAACCGGCTCTGCGGGCCGGACATGGGCGTGCTCGTCATCACCCACTACCCTCGAATCCTCGAGTACATGCGGCCGGACCGGGTGCACGTGCTCAGCGAAGGCCGCGTCGTGACCTCGGGCGGACCCGACCTGGCACAGAGGATCGAGCGCGAGGGATACGAGCCACTACTCGGGGTGGCCGCAGCCGCCGCCACAGCCTAGGAGGATCCTCTATGGCGATTCAGGCACGCGAGCTGACCAAGGACTACCAGTACGGGTTCTCCGACGTCGACGTCTCGGTGTTCCGCACCGCAAAGGGTCTTTCGCCCGAGGTGGTGGCGTCGATCTCGCAGCACAAGAACGAGCCCGAGTGGATGCTGAAGTTCCGCCTCAAGGCGCTCGACCACTTCCGCAAACGGCCGATGCCCAACTGGGGCGCCGACCTCTCCGGCCTCGACTTCGAGAACATCTATTACTACGTCAAGCCCGTCGAGGAGATGAGCCGTTCGTGGGATGACGTGCCCGACTCCATCAAGCAGACGTTCGACCGGCTCGGCATCCCCCAGGCGGAGCGCAAGTTCCTCGCAGGGGTGAGCGCCCAGTACGACTCCGAGGTCGTCTACCACAGCATTCGTGAGGACCTCGAGAAGCAGGGCGTGCTCTTCAGCGACTGCGACACCGGGCTGCGCGAGCACGAGGAGCTCTTCCGCAAGTACTTCGGGACGGTGATCCCACCGAACGACAACAAGTTCGCCGCGCTCAACAGCGCCGTGTGGTCCGGCGGGTCGTTCGTGTACGTGCCCAAGGGCGTCCACGTGGAGATCCCGCTCCAGGCGTACTTCCGGATCAACAGCGACAACATGGGCCAGTTCGAGCGGACGCTCATCATCGCGGACGAGGGTTCGTCGGTCCACTACATCGAGGGGTGCACCGCGCCCAACTACTCGAGCGACTCGCTGCACAGCGCGGTCGTCGAGCTGATCGCCCACAAGGGCGCGAAGATCCGCTACACGACCATCCAGAACTGGTCCGACAACGTGTACAACCTGGTCACCAAGCGCGCCATCGCCAACGAGGACGCGACCGTCGAGTGGATCGACGGCAACCTCGGGTCGAAGGTGACCATGAAGTACCCGTCCGTCTACCTCATGGGCGAGCGCGCGCACGCCGAGGTCATGAGCGCGGCCTTCGCCGGCAGCGGCCAGCACCAGGACGCGGGGAGCAAGGCGATCCACGTCGCGCCGAACACCACGAGCAACATCGTGTCCCGCTCCATCAGCAAGGGCAGCGGGCGCACCTCGTATCGCGGCCACATCAAGGTGCTGCCGAAGGCGCACGGCGTCAAGGTGAACGTGCGCTGCGACGCGCTGCTCCTCGACGAGGAGTTGCGCAGCGACACGTATCCGTACATGGACATCGAGAACCCGGACGTGACCGTCGGCCACGAGGCGAGCGTCAGCAAGGTCGGCGAGGATCAGATCTTCTACCTGACCTCGCGCGGCATCACCGAGCAGGACGCGACCGCGCTCATCGTCAACGGCTTCTTCGAGCCGTTCGTGAAGGAGCTGCCGATGGAGTACGCGGTCGAGCTCAACCGTCTGCTGGCGCTCTCCATGGAGGGTGCGATCGGGTGAATCACCGGCCATGACGACACCGCTGGCCGACTCGCCCGCGGCGGCGCTGGGGCCAGAGGTCGCGGCGGCGAGGGCAGCCACGTCGCCTCCGTGGCTCGGGGCTCGCCGGCAGATCGCATGGGACGCCTTCGAGGCGCTTCCGATGCCCTCGTCGCATCGCGACGAGGACTGGCGGCGGACCGACATCTCGGGACTGCACCCGGAGCGCTTCGCACCCATGGAGCACATCGACACCTCGGTGCTCGACGCGATGCGGGCCCAGCGCGACGGCGCAGCTCCCGACGCGGCCCTGGTGATCGACGCGCCGGTGACGGGGACCGTCGAGCAGGCCGACACGCTGCTCGCGCAGGGGATCATCATCACCACCCTCGAGGAGGCGGCCAAGGTCCATCCCGGGCTGGTGGAACGCGCGCTCGCGAACGTCCGCCCCGACGAGTCGAAATTCGCCGCGCTCTGGCACGCGATGTGGCGTGGCGGCGCGTTCGTGTACGTCCCCCGGGGTGTCGACGCGCTCGTCCCGGTCTGGATCGCGCACGCGGCGAGTGGCGCCGATGCGGCGGTCTTCCCCACCACGGTCGTGCTGCTGGACGAGGGCGCCTCGCTCACGGTCATCGACGCCTACGCGTCGCCGGCGGGCGCCGAATCGCTCTTCAGCGATGCGATGGTGATCCTGTCGGCCGGGCGCGACGCGCACCTCGACTACTGCACCGTCCAGCAGTGGGGCTCAGGGGTCTGGCACATCGGGCTGCAGCGGGCACGCCTCGACGCCAACGCGAAGCTGCGGTTCACCGGGCTCACGCTCGGCGCGCGGCTGCAGAAGGTGTGGTGGGAGGTGCTGCTCGACGGCGTCGGCAGCGAGGCCGACATCTATGGCATCTGCTTCGGCGACGGCACGCAGCACATCGATCATCAGTCCCTGCAGGCGCACACGGGCGCCGAGACGCGCAGCAACCTCCTGCTCAAGGTCGCGGTGCGGGACCAGGCGCGGTCGGTGTACGCGGGCCTCATCGACGTGGCCCCGTCGGCGGTGCACGCGGACGGCTACGTCGCCAACCGCAACCTCCTGCTCAGCCAGGGCGCCAAGGCGGACTCGATCCCACGGCTGGAGATCCGCGCGAACGACGTCAAGTGCGGACATGGCGCGACGGCCGGGCACATCGACGCCGATCAGCGCTTCTACCTCATGTCGCGCGGCGTGCCGCCCGATGAGGCGAGCTCGCTCATCGTGCGCGGATTCATGGACGACGTCCTCGACCGCGTCCCGCACCGCGGCTTCGCCGAGCTCGCCGGCACGCTGCTCGACGAGGAGATCGCCGGCTCGTACGTGGCCGGGGTCGAGGCGGCGTCGTGAGCGACGGCTGGGTCGAGGTGGCGCACACCGGCGACATCCCGCCGGGATGCGCCGCGCGCGTCGAGATCGACGACGTTCCGATCGCGATCTTCAACGTCGAGGGGACGTACTACGCGCTCGATGACACCTGCAGCCATGCCGAGGCGTCGCTGAGCGAGGGCGATCTCGACCTCGACCGCTGCGCCATCGAGTGCCCCCTCCACGGCTCGAGCTTCGACCTGCGCACCGGTGAACCGCTCTCGCTGCCGGCCGTCGAGCCGGTGCGGGCGCATCGCGTCGAGACGACGGAGACCGGCATGGTGCGGGTCGCGCTCGCCGACGGCGTGGCTGCCCAGTGACCGCGCACGTCGCCACGCAGAGCGCTCTCGACGTCGCGCGTGTCCGCGCCGATTTCCCGATCCTCGAGCGCGAGGTCGGCACGCACCCGCTCGTGTACCTCGACTCCGCCGCAACATCCCAGAAGCCGCGGCAGGTCGTGGAAGCCGTCGACGCCTATTACGCGTCGAGCAACGCCAACGTGCATCGCGGCGTGCACACGCTCGGCAACGAGGCCACGGACGCCTTCGAGCATGCGCGGATCCGCATCGCCGCCTTCATCGACGCTCCGGCGAAGGGCCTCGTGCTGGTACGCAACACCACCGAGGCGCTCAACCTCGTCGCGTCGTCGTACGCGACGCAGCTGCTCGAGCCCGGCGACCGCATCGTCGTCACGGTCATGGAGCACCACAGCAACCTGGTGCCCTGGCAGCTGGCGGCCGAACGGCGGGGCCTCCACCTCGCGTCACTCGACATCGACGCGGAGGGACGGCTCGACCTGTCCAACCTCGACGAGCTCCTCGCGCCCCCGACGCGCCTCGTGGCGATCGGTCATCAGTCCAACGTGCTCGGCACCGTCAACGACATCCGCGCCATCGCCGAGCGCGCGCACGCGGCGGGCGTGCTCGTGTGCGTCGACGCCGCGCAGTCGGTCCCCCACATGCGCGTCTCGGCACGCGAGCTCGACTGCGACTTCATGGCGTTCAGCGGGCACAAGATGTGCGGTCCGATGGGGATCGGCGCGCTGTGGGCGCGGCCCGAGCTCCTCGAGCGCATGCCGCCCTTCCTCGGCGGCGGCAGCATGATCAGCCGGGTCACGCTCGAGCACAGCTCGTGGAACACCGTGCCCCACAAGTTCGAGGCGGGGACGCCCGACGTCGCCGGCGCGGTCGGCCTCGCGGCAGCCTGTGACTACATCGACGGGATCGGGCGCGATCGCATCCACGCGCACGAGATGTCGCTGACCCGTCATCTGCTCGATGTTCTGGACGAAGTTGGCGATATCACCATCTTCGGGCCGCGCGATCTCGAGGCGCGAGGCGGGGTGGTGAGCTTCAACCTCGCCGACGTGCACGCCCACGACGTCGGGACCATCCTCGACCGCCTCGGCATCGCGGTGCGGGCCGGGCACCACTGCGCCCAGCCGCTCATGGCGCGGTACGACGTGCCGTCGATGGCTCGCGCCTCGGTGTACCTGTACACGACGCACGAGGAGATCGACGCCCTCGGTGCGGGGTTGGGCGAGGTTCGGCGGGTCTTCCGGCTCTAGACGAGCTTCGCGCGGTCGCCCGCCCTGATCCGCAGGAACTCCGCGATGCGCGTCGCCGCGTCCTCGCGGACCGAGAGGAGGCCGTGCCCGAGCCTCGGGTACGTCACCAGCTCGGCGTCGGCGAGCGTGCGCACCTCGCGCCGCAACAAGTCGATCTTCGCGAAGGGGTCGCGCTCACCCGAGAGCAGGAGCACGGGGCAGTCGATGCGGGGCCAGTGCGCGGTGCGCAACTCCTCGGGATGTCCGGGCCGGTGGACTGGGTAGCTCAGCAGGACCAGCGCGGCGACATGCTGCTCGGCGGCGAGCATGCTCGCCATCCGGCCGCCGAACGAGTGGCCGCCGAGCGCCGCGCCGGGCTCCGCCGCCAGCGCGTCGCGAAACACGCCCACCGCGCGGTCGGGGCTCGACCTCGGCAGGTCGAGCGCGGCGGCGCGGACGCCGTGCGCCGCCAGCGCCTCCACCCACGGTCGCATCGACGCGGCGGTTCCTGACGCGCCGTGCCCCAGGAGCACACGTGGGGTCGTGGTGGCCGTGGGCGGCCTTCCCCTACTCACGTTCGAGCACCGGGAACGCGACGGGCTGCACGACGCGAGCGACGGCGACCGGCCGCCGGGGAAGCCACGTGGCGCAGACCAGCGCGCCGCAGAGGAGGACGCCGCTGCCGACCCAGAAGGGGAGCCCGACGTTGACGCCGTAGAGCGATCCGAGGACCGCGGCGCCGAACGCCATCCCGGAGAACTGGTAGAGGCCGCCGATGCCCATCGCCCGCCCCCGCAGCGATTCGGGCGTGCTGTCGCCGATCACGGCGAAGAGGCTCGGTTCGAGGATGACGGTCGCCACCGCCTCGATCGCTCCGACGGTCAGGATCACCGCGAGGATCCGCAGGAACGGATACGTGGCTGCGCACGCCGCGACGACCAGCATCCCGGTGGTGACGAGCCTGCGCCGGTCGGCTCGATCGGCGAGCCGGCCACCCGCACGGGCGAGCACGAGGATGGGCAGCGCGAACAGGCTCACCGACAGGCCGATGATCAGGGGGCTGTTGCCGCGCGCGGCGAGGTACTGCGGCCAGACCACGTCGTACATCGACCAGATCGTGCCGACCGCGAACAGCGCGGCGATGGGCACGACGATCCCGCGCAGCCGCCACCAGCGGAAGCGGTTCTTCCGCGCCGTGGTGGGTGCCGGCGCGGCGCGGGTTTCCGGCACGCGAAGCATCGGCCCGAGACCGATGAACATCGCGGCTCCGGTGACGCCGAACACCGCGGAATCCTGCCAGAGCGCCGCGGCACCTCCGATGAGCGGCCCCACGAGGAGCCCGACCATCTCATAGGCCTGGAGCTGGGAGAAGCGCTCCGCGCGCCGCTCAGGGGCACTGAGGTCGGTCAGCGCGGCCCGCAGCGCCGGGACGTAGGCACCAGCGCACGCGCCCATCACGATGCGGATCGCGGTGAGCACGGCCAGCGTCCCGATGTTGAAGAACAGGAAGATCGACAGGAACGCGTACACGAGCCGGGGCCCCACGAGGAACGGCTTGCGGCCCCATCGATCGCAGAGGCGACCGGCGGGCACCTGGACGAGCGTGTTCGCGACGAGCGGGCCGGCGATGAACACGGCGACCGCGATGGAGTTCCCACCCCGGCTGGCGACGTAGAGCGGCGCGATCGGAAACACCGCGGCGACGCCCGTGAACATGATCAGCTGACCCACCAGCAACCAGAACGCGGGGTCCGGCGGGCGTTTCCCGTCGCGCCTGCGGACGAGGGAGCGAGCCATCCGGCCCATTCTCACGGTGGCTTCCCAGGTTTTGCTCTCGAACCGTTGGACTACGATGTCCCCATGGCAGTCGGGTACACGCCGGTCGACGACGACCTCTACCGCGAGATCATCCTCGACCACTATCGCAACCCCCGTCACCGTGAGGCGGTGGTCCCCGCGGACAAGGTCATCGAGGCGAACAACCCGCTCTGCGGCGACGAGATCGACCTGAGCTACCGCCTCGTCGACGGGAGGGTCGTCGCCATCGGCTTCACGGGTCGCGGATGCTCGATCAGCCAGGCCTCCGCAAGCATGTTGTGCGAGGCGGTGACCGGGATGCGCGTCGAGGAGGCGACGAGGCTCGCGGAGCGCTTCCGCGCGATGCTCACCGGCGACGCGGCGGCGGCGGCGGACGCTGCCGACATCGGCGATCTCGAGGCGCTGCGCGGCGTGCGCGCATATCCGGTCCGGGTCAAGTGCGCAACCCTGGTGTGGAACGCACTGATCGAAGGGCTCAGCGACAACGCGACGAGGAAACACGAATGAGCACTGCCGAACCGGCTGCGCAGCCCGAGGCGCGCGCCTCCGACGAGCTGATCCGTGCCGCGCTCAGTGAGGTGTACGACCCCGAGATCGGCATCGACATCGTGTCGCTCGGGTTGATCTACGCCACCAACATCGACGACAACGGGCTGCTGACGATCGACATGACATTGACCACGCCGTACTGCCCCCTCGGTCCGATCATCGAGACGCAGGCGCACGCGGTCTGCGCGCCGCTGCCCGGTGTGCGCGACGTGCACGTCAACCTGGTGTGGACGCCACCGTGGGATCCCCGCACGATGGCCTCCGACGAAGCCCGGCTCGAGCTCGGCATCTACTGACCCTCGACGCGGGCGGCGTCCGTCTGGCATCGTTGGCGTCATGGAGCGCGTTTTCACGCTCGAGGAGGCAACGGCGCTGCTGCCGCAGCTCACCGAGCTGCTCACCGCGCTTCGCGACGCGCAGCGGATGGCGATGGAGCTGGGTGGCGCATCTGCGCGTCACACGGTCTCCAGCAACGGCTCCGCGGCCGCCGCGGTGACCGCCTCCGCCCCGATGCTCGAGGTCGAACGCCTCGGCGGCGAGATCGAAGGGCTCGGGGTGATCCTCCGCGACCCGGAGACCGGGCTCGTCGATTTCGCGTCGGTGCGCGAGGGCGAGCAGATCTACCTCTGCTGGCGGCTCGGCGAGGAGCGCATCGGATATTTCCACCCGCGCGACACCGGGTTCATGGGACGCCAGCCGCTCTGACCACGGGTCAGCGTGCCGGCGTCGAACTCCGACAGCTTCCGGACGTCCTCGGGCGTCATGCGCACGAAGAGCGCAAGGTCGTCGCTGCGGTCGAGAAAACGCACCTGGACGACGACGTCGTGGTGGAAGAACCCGTTGGGGCGCACCACGATTCCGACGAGTTCGCCCTCATCGAACAGCACGTCCTGGACGGTGCCGAGCTTCTCGCCGCCGTGGCCGATCATGACGTTCTCGCCATGACGGATCTCGAGATCTCCCTCCGCCTTGTGCGCGGTCTCGTCGATGATCGGGAACATCGGCCCCACCCCGAGTGAGCCTCCCGCGAGCGCCGCGGCGTACATCAGGGCGCTGCCGCGCTGCACCGGGCGGTACTGGTAGCTGAGATACGGTGGCAGCCGCCGCGTTGCGCGCGCATCCAGGCTGAGACGGATCTCGTCGTGCGTCGCACCGGCCACCGCGTCGAGCGGGACGATCACCTCCGCCACCATCATCCCGGCTCCCGGCGCGAACGTCCTGCCCGAGAACCACTCGGTCTCGCGGACGATGAGCGCACGGGGATCCCACGTCTCGCCGTCGATGACGACGCGCTCGAGGCTGCCCGCGTGACGCCCGTCGGCGGTGCGCACCGTCGCGCCGAGGTGGAAGTCCTCGAGACGATGCGGGGAGCGATCCGGCGCGCCGCTCACAACGTATCGCCAAACCGGGATACACTTGCCAGGCGTCTCTCGGCCCGGACCCGTCCCGCCCTGACCACGACGCATGCGGAGACGGTGCCGTGGCACTCAGGCAAAAGGAGGACCCTTGCCCATGACCGATTGTTCGAGTACCACCTCCTTCCCGACCAGCGCTGTGGTGGAGAGCTGACCGCAGGGAGCCAGGTCACCACTCGGAGAGAGGCGCAAACCGCCGCACCCGGCGGTCTCTCCACGCACTCGCGCTAACCGCGGCACAGCCGCGGCTCGAGCCTGTCACCGGCTTCATCAGGTGAAACGCGCCGTCTGGATCTGCGCTTCGCGGGTTGAGACGGCCGGCGACGGAACGATCTGATCGGTTTCGACCCATCCCTCGTCGCCGCCTGCCACGCGGACCTTCACGAAGGCCCCCTGGCGCTCCGCGACGGCCTCGACCTCGGTGGCGGTGAAGATCTCGCGGCCACGGGGGGCGTCATGGCGGGGTTCGGTGAAGAGGCGGTACGGCACCCCGGCCCACGAGGCGACGAGCGTGACCGGGCCGGGTGGGATCCGGCGGTCGCGGTAGACCGTGCGCGCGTCGCCGGCGCCCGCGCTGAGCAGGCGGATGACCTGGAGCGCTCGCGTCGTCGGGCCGCGATCGGCCTTGCCCATCGCTTTCGAGATCAAGCCGCCGCCCGAGCTGGCTTCGACCTCGACCCAGGTTCCCTCCGCGACCTCGACCGCACGGCAGCGCACCCAGCGGGTGCGGATCTTCGGCCGCCCCCACTGGCCGAAGAGGCCGCGGCGCCGGTGCTCGATGATCCGTGCCTCGCTTTCACCGACCACCTCGTAGCGGTACGGCGGGGTGCCGATCATCTGCTCCACGATCGCGAAGACCTCGCGCGGTGGTGCGGCAGCGAGGAGGTGCCAGGTCTGGGCGGAAGGAGCCAGCATCGTCCGGATTGTAGCCGGGCGGGCTCAACCGCCCGAGGCCGGGAGGGAGCCCTGGCGATCGATCGCGTAGCGCTCGCACATGGTGTCGAAGCGGTCGGCCGTATAGGCGTCGAGAAGGTCCCGGTGGCGCTGTACGAGCGGAACGATCCGTTCTCTGAGGTACCTGCCTCGGGCCGACCACTGGTAGTACGAGCGCCCGCCGTGATGGTAGGGCCCGTAGAGCGCGCTGCCCGGGAAGGTGCTGCGCAGCCACTCGAAGGTCGCCTGGTGGCGGACGTGCATGCGCAGCGTCACCTGGGGCTGCCGGCCGTCGCCGCCGAAGTGGCCCTCACCGACCAGGAGCCCCAGGAGGAATCCCGTCGAGAGGTCGTCACCGGCATCCCCGGCGGCGAGATCGGTGCTCGGGTCGCCGGTGGCGCTCACGGCGTCAACGGTAGCCGTGGTGTTGTTTCACCGTCAAGTTGGGCGTGGAACAGTGTCCAGAGTGCTCGGTGCGGTCGAGGGGAGTTTTCCACAGGCCGGCCTGCTGGTCCTCCCATATCCAACTCGGATGCGTGCCCGGCGCCGGTGCGGATCCCTGGGGAAAGACGGGATAACTCACCGTCAGGCTGACGGGCGCAGCCATCCGCCCATAATCAGCCGCTCACCGTGCCACCAAGCATCCTTGCTGTTGCCAATCAGAAGGGCGGGGTCGGCAAGACCACCACGGCCGTCAGCGTCGGAGCGTGCCTTGCTGAACTGGGGCGGAAGGTCCTGCTCATCGATATCGACCCGCAGGCGAACGCGACCTCCGGCCTCGGCATCGACAGGAGCAGGGTCGAGACGAGCATCTACGACGTCGTCGTGCTGGGCCGCGCCCTCACGGATGCCAGGATCCCCACGGTGGTGCCGGGTCTCGACATCGTGCCCTCCGACATCGCGCTGGCCGGCTCCGAGATCGAGCTGGTTGACCTGGCGCGCCGCGAGCGACGCCTCCAGTACGCGCTCGAAGCCCACGTGACCGACGACGACTACGTGCTGATCGACGCCCCACCGAGCCTCGGGCTCCTCACCGTCAACGCCGTCGTCGCGGCGCAGGCGCTGCTCATCCCCATCCAGTGCGAGTTCTATGCGCTCGAGGGGCTCGGGCTGCTGATGCACACGCTCGCACTCCTCCGCAGGGAGCTCAATCCCACCCTGGGCGTCGCCGGCATCGTCATGACCCTCTTCGACGCGAGGCTCGCGCTTGCTCACCAGGTGGTCGACGAGGTGCGCTCCCGGTTCGGGGATCAACTCCTCACCCCGCTCATCCCCCGCAACGTGCGTCTGAGCGAGGCGCCGAGCCACGGGCTGCCGATCACCCTCTACGACCCGACCTGCCGCGGAGCGATCGCATACCGCCAGCTGAGCGCGAACCTCGATGCCCGCCTCCATGGCGGCGAGCGGCTCTTGGCGGCCGGCGTGCCGGGCCCGGCATGACCGACGACGCGGGCCAGCCGCGCTCCTTCAGGCGCCGGGGGCTCGGGCGCGGTCTCGAGGCGCTGCTCTCCAACGAGCCCGAGGGCGGTGGCGAGGAGTCGCCGCTCGTCAGCGTCGACCCGCACACCGTCGCCCCCAACCCCGAGCAGCCACGGCACTCGTTCGATCCCGATGCCCTCACAGCGCTCGGTGACTCGATCCGCCTGCACGGCCTGCTCCACCCGATCGTCGTCCAGCGCGATGGTGACGCCTACCGTCTCGTGGCCGGTGAGCGGCGTCTGCGTGCCGCTCAACTCGCCGGCGTCGCGAGCATCCCCGCGATCGTCCGCCCGGCCGCCGAGTCCGGTCGCCACGCGCTCGAGATGGCGCTCACCGAGAACCTGCTCCGCACCGACCTCAATCCGATGGAGGAGGCCGCCGCCTACGCACGGCTCGCCGATGCGTTCGGGCTCACCCACGAGGCGATCGCGCTGCGGCTCGGTCGCAGCCGTTCAGGGATCACCAACGCCATCCGGCTCCTCAACCTCCCGGCGCCGGTCCAGGAGGCGGTCGCCTCGGACCAGCTCACCGCCGGGCACGCCCGGGCGCTGCTCGCGCTGCCGAACGCCGTCGACCAGGAGACGATGGCTGCCACCGCCATCGCCGACGGCCTCAGCGTTCGGGAGACCGAACGCGCGATCCAGGACAGACTGGCTCAGGCTGCGGCGCCGGATCGGGTCCGGACACCCACTCCGGCTGCGGCACCGCCCGCGCCCGACGACGTCGCGCTGCGGCGGGGCCTCGAGCAGGCACTCGGCGTTCCCGTCCGCCTGCAGCGCCGCAAGGGTGGCGGCGGCAGGATCGTCATCGACTGGGCCGACGACACCGACCTGGACGCCCTCTATCGGAAGCTGGGCGGCCCAGAGCTCTGACGCCCCGCACGGGGCGTCGGGATCAGCCGACCGGCCGGTCCGCCGCTCCCGTGAGACGCGCCTCCGCAGCGTCGGCGTCGAAGTTGGCGAGGAAGGCCTCGATGTACTTCGGACGGTCGGCCGGCTTGTAGTCGAGCAGGAACGCGTGCTCCCAGACGTCCATCACGACGATGGGCTTGAAGCCGGCGATGTTGCCGTCCTCGTGCAGCGTGATCCAGTGATTGCTGAGGCGGCCGGTCGCCGTGTCGAGGTACGTCACCGCCCAGCCGACGCCGCGCATGCCACCGATCGCGGTGAAGTCCTTGCGCCACGTGTCGATGTCACCGAACGACTCGCCGAGGGCCCGGCCCAGCGGCGATGACGACGAGATGCCGCCACCACTCGCCTTGGTGAGGTTGCCGAAATACCACTCGTGGAGAACCATCCCGTTGTATTCGAACCCGAGACGGCGGGTGAGCTCCGAATAGGCCGGCGTCGCGGACTGACCACCCTGCTGCATCGTCACGAGCTGCTCGTTGAGCAGGTTCGTGTTTTTGACATAACCGCCATAAAGTCCGAAGTGCACCTCGAGTGTGTTGTCCGAGATGCCGGTCAGCCCGGACAGGTCAAACGTCCGTGCTTTGTATGGGTTCTGGGTCAGCAGCGCCATCTCTCGCCTCGCATGTGAAATCGATCGCTGGAGGGGTCCCGCGTGGGAGTCCATTCTGCCAGCGCGGTACGCCCGTCCGCATCACCCGAGCGGCGGCGCCACGATGTCCACGGGATGGTCGTAGCTCGTGTAGGTGTCGGTCATGAAATGGCCGGGCGCGTCCATCTCCACCTGGCGGACCCGGCCCGATCCGTCGATCCAGAAGGTGAACCAGATCGCGGTGGCCTGCTTGTTCCCGAAGCTGGAGACGACGGTCGTCGGTACTCCGTCCAACGTGGCGTTCCCGAGGACGTGCGCGTCGCTCAACGGTTCGAAGTAATCCCATACGAAGTACGGCACCGTGTTCGCGGGCAGGTCGGTCTCCTTGTGCCACGGGTCGCTCGCGCCGGTGCGCGTGTACTGGGTCGTATCGATCCAGATCGTCTGACCGGTCCCGCCCACCGTCCACGTGGTGCGGTCGGGGGCATCGGATGCGTACACGCTCCTGATCGTGGTGATCCCCGAGGACAGCACCTCCGTGGCCTGGTAGGCCGTCAGCGTGTGCATCGCCGATTGCATCCGGGACAGCAGCGCGCTCCCCGAGGGCGCGGGGAGCTTTGGCATGACGAACTTCGCCTCCCCGCCTCCGACGCCGAGCACGTCGATCGCGACTGCATCACCCGACTGGATGTCGACAGTGGCCGTGCGGCAGGTGTCGCCGCACGAACCGAGCGCCTTGTACACCCCGTTCACCGCGATGTTCGCGGGCAGCGCCGCGGCCGCGGCGGTCCCGGTGATCGGCACCAGATAGACGAGGGCGCGGTTCGGACCGGGCTTCCCCGGCGAGAGGCTCAGTCCGACCAGCACGCTGCCGGCCGGCCCTGCCATCGTCAGCGCCCCCGGCGAGGGAAGCCCCGCGCTCGGCGTGGCCGAGGCGAGCTCCGCCGCCTTCTCCGCGGCCGCGCTGGGTGGCGCCGGAAAGGATGCGAGCAGGGCGGCCGCGGCCACCACACACACCGCGATGGCGGCCTCGATGCGCACCTTCGGGCGGCCCAGCCGCCACGCCATCACCGAGAGCGGCAGCATCAGCGCGACCAGGGCCATCTTGGCGATGAGCACCCTCCCGTACGCCGTGCCGACGAGGGACTGCACCGATCCGAGCTGCATCACCGCCTCGAGCCCGCCCGCGACCACCGTCGCGCCGAAGGCGCCGAGCGCGACCGGGGAGAACCGGCGGATCAGAGCCCGAGCCTCTGACGACCGCCAGCCACCGGGCGGCCGTACCGAGGCGAGCGCAGCGATCCCTCCGGCCCAGAGCCCCGCGGCAGCGAGATGCACCGCATCGAGGCCGATGCCGATCCACGCAGGCTGGACTCCGGCGGCGTGGCCACCGGCTGCCAGCATGGCGAGCGCCCCGGCGAGCCAGAGGGGGAGCGTCCACCAGCCGCGCACGACCGCCACCAATGCCAGCGCCTCGAAGCCGAGCCGCGCGATCAGCGCGGCACCCGAGAGACCTGCGCCGAAGTACGAGAGATATCCGGAGATGCTGTGCCCACCCGATCCGACGGTCGCCTCGGCCCACACGACGACGAGCCCGGCGGACAGGGCGACACTCGCCGCGCGGAACCGTGGTTGGACCCACTCGAGCGGCGGGGCACGCCTCGCAAGCCCGCCGACGAGGACCTGCCCCACCAGGAACAGCAATGCGAGCGCCTCGACCCACTTGACCGTGCCGATGGCGATGTCGGACGCCGCCGGACCCGGCACCGCGTTCGCCGCCTCCTGGGACGACCCCGACCCCACGACGCCGACGTCGAACGTGAAGCTGCCCGTGATGAGATGGCCGTCGACCTGGCTCACCGTCGTCCAGTCGACCGTGTAGACGCCCGATGCGTTGGTCGCGAGCGGGATCCGGATCTCCTCGCCGCTGTCCACCTCACCGTTCCATCGGTGACCGGTCGGATCGGTGAGCGTCGCGTGCGACAGTTGAGCGTTGAGTGTCTGGCTGAACTCGAGCACGACCACGCCGGGTGCGGTGCCGAGGTGGGCGCCCGGTTTGGGTGACGCCGACGCCAGCAACGCGTGCGCTGACGCCGCCGCAGGGATCAGCATCAGCGCCGCACCGACCACGACGAGTGATGCCGCGGCGCGGCGGAGGGCCGTTGTCACGAGCCCATGATGGGGATTCCCCTCATAATCGGGCCGAGTGACCCAGGTAGTCTCGCCCCCGGAATCGACCGTGCCGGCGAAGCCATGGTGGCGGGCAGCATGGATTCGCGACACCGTCGAGGTGCTCCTCATCGCGGTGATCCTCTACGTGGCGATCGCCTTTGCGCTGCAAACGGTTCGTGTCGACGGGCAGAGCATGATGAACACGCTGCAGGACCAGGACCTGCTGCTCGCGAGCAAGATCTCCTACGACTTCGGAGGCAATCCGCAGCGCGGCGACATCGTCATCCTGATCCCGCCGACCGACCCGTCACAGGACTTCATCAAACGGGTGATCGGCCTTCCCGGGGACGTCATCGAGATCAACGGCGACCACACGCCGACGCAGCTGCTCATCAAACCCGGTGGCAAAGGGCCGTTCCAGGTGCTCAACGAGCCGTATCTGCCGCAGGCCTGGACGACGCTCAAGGACTGCTGCGACGCCACCGGTCAGGCGTCGTCCTCGCCGACGCCGTACACCGTTCCCGCGGGCGAGTATTTCGTGATGGGGGACAACCGGAACTACTCGAGCGACTCGCGCGTGTTCGGGCCCGTCCCGAGGAAGAACATCCTCGCGAAGGCGATCCTGCGGATCTGGCCGCTCGACCACTTCGGCGGCCTCGGCGCGGGACCGACACTCGGCATCGCCACGACGGGTGCGCTCGCGCTGCCCGCCCTCGGCATCGCCGCATTCGAATCGTGGCGCTGGCGACGCCGCCGCCTGCGCAGAACCGCGGCGGCACAGCACGCGAAGGATCGGGAGATCCCGCCGGCCGATTGACCGTGGCGCCCGGAGGCGCTCAGCCGTTCACCCATGCGGCATCGGCGCCGCTCCATTCGATGAGCTCGGCGTCGTCGAAGAACAGCGCGACCTCCTCCGCGCCGCGCGACGGGGAATCGCTGCCGTGCACCACGTTATTGCCAATACTGACCGCAAGATCGCCGCGGATGCTGCCCGGGACCGCATTCGACGGGTTGGTTGCGCCCATCATCCCGCGCACCTGCGCGACGGCGTCCACGCCCTCCCAGACCATGGCGACGACGGGCGCCGACGTGATGAACGAGACGAGCCCCTCGAAGAAGGGTTTCCCGACGTGCTCGGCGTAGTGCCGTTCGGCAAGGGCCCGGTCGATGTGGAGCAGCTTGAGCGCGACGAGGTGGAGCCCCCGGCGCTCGAACCGTCCGATCACCTCGCCGACGAGGCGACGTTGCACGCCGTCGGGTTTGACGAGCACCAGGGTGCGTTCAACGCTCACGGCGCGCAAGTCTGACACGCGCGCGTCAACCGGCGATCGCCTTCTCGAAGCGCGCCTCGCTGCGGAACGGTCCCACCACAGCGGCGCGCAGCCCTGCGGCGAGCACGCGGCCCGCAAGTGCGCTCACGTCCGCCGCCTCGACCGCCTCGAGACGGGCGACCAGGTCCTCGGGCTCGATGATCCTGCCCTGCAGGAGGAGTTGCTGCCCGGCGTACTCGCAGAGCGCGGACGTGCTCTCCAGCTGGAGGAGGAGCCGCCCCTTCGTGTACTCGCGCGCCTTGGTCATCTCGGCCTCGCCGACCGGCTCCTCCGCGAGCCTGCGCAGCTCCGCGACCGCCGCCTCGAGCGCAACGGCGGCCTTCCGCGGTTCGCACGCGAGGCCCATCCCGAGGACTCCGCTGTCCGAGAGCCTGCTGACGAACGAGTGGACGTCGTAGACCAGCCCGCGGTGCTCGCGGAGCTCGAGGAAGAGGCGGCTCGACATCCCCTCCCCGAGGACGGCGTTGAGGATGTCGGCGACGTGCCGGTCGGGATCGTTGTACGACGGCGCGCGCGCGCCGACCAGGATGTTGGCCTGCTCGGCGCTGCGCCGGATGACCCGCAGCGGCGGGCCTGAGGGAGGCGTGGCCGGGAGCACCGCCTCCGGGACTGGACGATGCGCTGCAGCCCAGGGTCCGATCGCCTCGTCGATCATCGCGGAGGTGCCGGCGGGATCGAACCCGCCGGAGACGCTCACCACGAGGGTCGACGGCTGGAGGTGCCGCCGGAGGTGAGACCGGCAGTCCTCGCTGGTGAAGGACTGGACCGTCTCCTCGCGGCCGGCGACGTCCCACCCGAGGGGATGATCGGGCCACATCACCTCGTCGAAGGCGATCTGGACGTAGTCCTGCGGGTTGTCCTGGTACATGCGGAGCTCCTCGAGCACCACCTGTCGCTCCTTGACGACCTCGCCGGTATCGAGGACCGGGGCCATCAGCATGTCGGTGAGGACCGACACCGCGACACCGAGCTTGTCCGAGGGCACCCGCGTCCAGAAGACGGTCGCCTCGCGGTCGGTGGCGGCGTTGAGGACCCCGCCGACGCCCTCGATCGCCTCGCTGACGTCTCTCGCCGTCGGGTAGCGGGCGCCGCCCTTGAAGACCATGTGCTCGACGAAATGGCTGATGCCGCTGTTCGACGAACGCTCGTGACGTGAACCGACGCCGACCATGAACGCGACCGCGACCGACGCGCGCCCGTGCAGCGGGACGGCGGTGAGCCTCGTCCCCCCCGCGAGGGTGGAGACGGCGAATTCGGTCAGTACGGCCGCCCGGACGAGCGGCCCTGGCGGGCTCCTTCGTAGCGTTCGGGCGGTCCGCCCTGCGCCGGGCCGGTCGGGTTGATGATCACGCGCCGTGCCGGCTCTTTCCCGGTGCTCTCCGTGGTGACGCCGGGATCGTCGGCGAGTGTCATGTGGATGACCCGCCGTTCGTAGGCGTGCATCGGATCGAGGGTGTACGCCTCACCGGTGCGCTTGACCCGCTGCGCGAGACGCTGCGCGAGCTCGCGAACCTGGTCCTCGCGACGGGCGCGGTAGCGCTCCACGTCGAGGATCACCCGCCTGGTCTCCACGCCCTCCTCGCCGAGCATGAGATTGAGGGCGGTCTGCAGCGAGCGCAGTGTCTCACCGCGCCATCCGATCAGCAGTCCGAGATCGTCGCCCGCGATGTCGAGGATGATCGGCCCGGCTCCCGCAGCCCCGCTCGTGCCGGTCCCGCGGCGGACGCTCACCCGGCAGGGGACCTCCATGCGCGTGAGCAGCTCCTCGAGGAGGGCGCGAGCCTTGGCGGCGTGCTCATCGATGCGATACACGCGCACCCTGCGCTCGCCGCTCGAAAGCCGCTCGCCGGGGAGCGCCCGGCTCTGCGCCGAGAGCACCTGCACCTCCACCTGCTCGCGATTCGCACCGAGCTGCGCGAGGGCGTTGCTCACCGCCTCCTCGATGGTGGCCCCATGCGCTTCGACCCCGTCTTCGGCCTCCACCTCAGCCACTGGAAACCGTGTCTCACTCACCACTTCTCTCCCGGCGCCGTGCTCAGCGACGCCGCCTCCGTCTGTTCGGCCGGTTGGGACGCGTCCCGGTTCGCGCCAGCGAACGTGCCTGGGCGCTCTGTGATCTCCCGTGCTCCTGCTCGTCCCCCGCCGGCTTGGTGCCGTTGGCCGCGGCCTTGCCGGCACCCGCCTGCGCGGTGCCGTTGCGTGACGCGTTCTTGCCGCTCGTGGCAACAACGCCGGCGGACCTCGCGGCGCCGGTCTTCGCCGGCCCCGCGGGGTGGCGCGGCAGGGACAACGAGGTCACCCTCCCCGCACCCGGGAACCAGGCCGGAACCTTCAGCCCGCCCCAGCCGAGGAGGTGGTACTGCTGCGCGACCATGAACATCGTGCCGGTCACCCAGTAGATGGCGAGGCCCTGCGGGAAGAGGAAGCTGAACGCGAAGATCATCACCGGGAAGATGAACGACATCTGCTTGGTGACGTTCTGCATCGAGCGTTCCTGATCGGACATGTCAGGGCGCAGCGGCGGCATCATCATCCGCGACTGCGCGAAGGTGAAGGCGCCGGCGAGGATCGGGAGGATGAGCAGCGCCGGGTGGTCGAACACGTTGAGGAGGGTGGAGCCCTTCACCGCGCAGCACGCCTCCTGCGCCGACTGCCGCACGTCCGTGATCCAGAGGAATCGAACGTTCCCGGCAATCTTGCCGGTCCCGCCGTTGGTGAAGGCACGAATCGACTGATACAGGCCGATGAGCACCGGCATCTGGACCAGGGCCGGGATGCACCCGGTCAGGCTGGAGAAGGGGCTGATGCCGTGCTCCTTGTAGAGCGCGTTCATCTCCTGGCTCAGGCGCTGCGGCTCTTTCTTGTACTTCTTGCGGAGCTCCTGCAGCTGCGGCGCGACGAGCCGCTGCTCGGCCTGGATGCGCCGTGACGTCCGGAGCTGCCACCCGAAGACGGGGAACAGGATCGCGCGGATGCCGATGGTGAGCACCATGACGCCGAGGCCGAACGCCCCGATCGTGTTCAGCGGCCCCACGCTCGCGAAGAAGTCGTCGAGGTGCTGCAGGACCCACTGGAACGGCCCCTCGAGGATCGTGAAGATCGAGATCGGGTTGAACGCGGCGACGATCACGCGGCCCTACCAGCCTGGGTGGCTTCGTGGTGGCTCCGTCGCGCCGCGCGCCAGCTGACGTAGGTGTCCGGCACCGGGTCGAGCCCACCCTCGTGGAACGGATGGCACCGGGCGATCCGCCGGATCGCAAGCCACCATCCGCGACGCCAGCCGAAGCGCTGGATCGCCTCGTATCCGTAGTGCGAGCAGGTGGGCTCGTAGCGGCAGCTGCTCATCATCCCGAAGAGGGGACCGATGGTCACCTGGTAGACCCTGATGATCACCAGGCTGACGCGGTTCATCCGAGCGCCTGTGCGCGCACCGAGCGGCCGGCGGTATCGAGCGCGGTGGCGAGCGCGGCGGACAGCTTCGTGAACGGCATCTCGGTGGCGCTCCCGGGCAGGCTCACGAGGAGATCGAGGGCCGGCCGGCCGGCGAGCAGTGGGGCGATTGCCGCGCGAAGCCGCCGCCGCGCGCGATTGCGACGGACGGCACTGCCGGCCGCGGGCACCGCGAATGCGACACGCGAAACCTCGGTCTCGCCTGCGATGGCCCGAACACGAACCGCGCCCGAGCGCGCCTCGCTGCCGGATTCCCGAACCGCGGCAATGCGGCGTCGCCCGGGGAGGCGATGCCGCCGGTTCATCGAGGTGCGGCCGGAGTCAGCCGCTTGCGGCCCTTGCGACGACGCGCCTTGAGCACCTGACGACCACCGGGCGTCGCCATACGGATACGAAACCCGTGGGTTTTGCGCCGGTAGCGCTTCTTGGGTTGGTACGTGCGCTTGATGGCCGTCTCCCCGAGACAGTGATCGCGTCGGGGGCGCTCTGGGCGCCGCAATGCCCGACGGGGTTGCCCGGCGAGTATACCAAGGCCACGGCCGACCGCCCCCACCCTGATGCGCTCGCTCCGCTTGTCGCCGGGGTCATGCATTGTTAGACTCCCGGGGCTGCAGCGGGAGCGGGAGCCCTTCCATTCGTCCCACCAAGCCCCCCGGCCACCAGCGGCCAAGCATTTATCCACCTCTGTGCACAAGTTGTGGATAAGTGCGCTGTGATCGGAAGGCCAACCCGAGGAACGAGTGGAGCGAACATCCGGCGCCGGAGTCGTTGGCGACCAAACGCCGCGACTGGAGCCCATCTTCGACACGGCCGGCTCGACCGCGAGCATGGACCCGCAACAGCTGTGGCAGGTCGCCCAGGAGGAGCTCCGCTTCCAGGTGGTACGGCCCGGATATGAGGCCTGGCTTGCCAACGCGGTCCTCGTCGAGTCCGACGGCCACACGTTCACCGTCGGCGTCCCCACGATGTTCGCCCGAGACTGGGTCAGCGAGCGGTACGTCCCCCTGATCCGGGAGACCCTGTCAGGGGTGCTCGGACGCGATTGCGAGGTGGTGATCACCGTCGACCCGGAGGCCGCGCAACCGCCCGACACGCCGCCGATGCTCCCGGACCCGAGCTACATGCAGGTGAGCGAGCCTGAGGACGGGGCAAGCGATTCGCGCCTCAACCCCAACTTCACCTTCAGCACGTTCGTCGTCGGCAACTCGAGCCGTTTCGCGCATGCGGCATGCCGAGCGGTCGCCGAGGCGCCGGGCAAGACGTACAACCCGCTCTTCCTGTACGGCGGCGTGGGTCTCGGCAAGACCCATCTCATGCACGCGATCGGCCACGCGGTGCGTGAGACGCATCGTCACGCGAAGGTCGCCTACGTGACCTCCGAGAAATTCATGAACGAGATGGTCGCGTCGATCGTCGAGAACCGGCCGGCCGAGTTTCGCATGCGCTACCGCGGCGTCGACGTGCTCCTCATCGACGACATCCAGTTCCTCGCCGGCAAGGACCACACGAGAGAGGAGTTCTTCCACACGTTCAACGCGCTGCAGGAATTCCAGAAGCAGATCGTGGTGAGCAGCGACCGGCCGCCCAAGGACATCCCCACCCTCGAGGATCGCCTCCGCAGCCGCTTCGAAGGTGGACTGATGGCGGACATCCAGCCGCCGGATTTCGAGACCCGCCTTGCGATTCTCACGACCAAGCTCGGTCCGTACAGCCGGCTCGTGCCGGACGAGGTGTGCTCGTTCATCGCGCACAAGATCCAGAAGAACATCCGCGAGCTCGAGGGCGCGCTCATCCGCGTGCTCGCGCACGCGTCCATCAACGGCCAGCAGATCACGCTCGAGGCGGCGCAGCAGATTCTCCGCGACATCATCCCGGTCCAGGAACTCGACGCCGATGAACATCGAGACCATCCAGGCCTCGGTGGCGGAGCACTACGGGATCTCGGTGGACGAGATGAAAGGCAAGCGCCGCGACAAGAACATCGTGTTCCCCCGTCAGGTCGCCATGTACCTCATCCGCGAGGAGACCGAGTCATCGCTGCCGGTGATCGGAAGCGCTTTTGGAGGGCGTGACCACACGACGGCGCTGCATGCCATCGAGAAGATCACCGAGCTGATGCGCGAGGATGTCCGCCTCCAGGGTGAGGTGCGCAGCATCCGCGAGCACCTGCACAGCCGTTGACAACACTGTTGTCGCGTCGGGGAGAGGATGTGGACTCTGTGGACAGGCTCAGCGCCGGTGGACAACCGGTGGACAACGGATGCCACTTCTGCACAGCGCCGAGCGGGGCGGCATGGTCGCGGTGAGATCATGCTCGCGGTTGTCCACCGTATCCCCACTACTACATCGTCTACTGATCTCTAGACTCTGCAGGTCATACTCACTGAGTCTGGTGACAACGCAGCCTCCAGAGAGGAGCACTCCATGAAGACCACCGTCTCGTCCTCCACACTCAGCAGCGCTCTGGGGCTCGTCTCACGCGCAGTCTCACCGCGGTCGACGCTGCCGGTGCTCAGCAACGTCCTGCTCGAGACCGCGGAGGACGGGCTGCGGGTCACCGCCACGAATCTCGATCTCACGATCACCGTGGCGGTCCCGGCCACCGTGCTCGAGGAAGGGCGGACGACCGTGCCGGCACGCCTGCTCGGTGAGTTCGTGTCATCGCTCGGCGACGCTCCCTGCACCATGGAGCTCGACACCGCCACGCAGGTGCTGAAGCTCACGGGTGGAGTGCATCGGGCAAACCTTCACGGGATCGACGCGGTGGAGTTTCCGCCGCTCCCCGCTCGCGATGCCGACACCGCGATCGAGGTCGACGCCCCGGCGCTGCAGAGCGCCATCACGCAGACGGTGATGGCCGCCAGCTCCGATGAGGCATCACCGGTGCTCACCGGCGTGCTCATCCAGATCGACGGTGAACGTCTGACCCTGGCTGCCACGGACCGCCACCGGCTCGCGGTCAAGACGCTCGACGTCACCGTGCACGGCACGCCCCCGGTGACATCGGTGATCGTCCCGTCGCGGCACCTTGCGGAGGTCGCGCGTGCGGTGAGTCCGAGCCGGCCGACCGTCGGCATCGCGTTCGCGCACGCGCGCAACCAGGTGTTCTTCACGCTCAAGGACGTGGAGATCTCCTCGCGCCTGATCGAGGGGACCTACCCCAACTACACACAGGTGATTCCGGGCGAGTCGACCACGACGGTGAGCCTCTCGACCGCCTCACTGCTTCGCGAGGCGAAGACCGCGGCGGTCCTCGCACGTGACGCCGCGAACCCGGTGCGGTTGCGCATCGGCGACGGCACGCTGACCCTGCTCGCGCAGACGGCGGAGGTCGGCGACGATGAAGCCCCGCTCAGCGCCACCGTGAAGGGCGACGACGTGCAGATCGCGTTCAATGCCCGGTACATGCTCGACGCGCTCTCCGCGCTCGACTCCGACGAGGTGCTCCTGTCGTTCAACGGCTCGCTGCAGCCCGGAGTGATCCGTCCCGTCGGGCGCGACGACTACCTCTGCATCATCATGCCGGTGCGGGTCGCGTAGCGACGGGCGCGCCGCTGCTCAGAGTGCCGTGAATCGGATCCGGCGGACGAGGTCCTGACCGACGCGCCGGTTGAGCGCGGCGATGACTCGCGGGGCGTCCATCTGCAGCTGATGCGCGAGAGCGCTGTTCGCTGTCGCGATGAGCAGGACTCCGCGGTCCAGCCGCTCGGCGCGGCAGAGTGCGGCGAGACCCGGGCCGACGACCTCCGCGAGCGCGAGGCGGAGGCGTTCCTCCCGCACGGGGCCGCGGACGCCGAGACCGCGGAGGGCCGGGTCGATGAGATCGCCGAGACGCTCCTCGCTCACGCGTCCGGACTCCGCGTGACCACGCCGGCGTTGACCTCGTGGTGGAGCACGTGGGCGAAATGACCCACCTCGGTGATCGGCTCGGTGGTGGTGACCAGCACCTGGTGGCGACCATCACCCGCAAGGAGCGCGAGCAGGCGCCGCCGCCGGCCGGGATCGAGCTCGCTCAGCACGTCGTCGAGCAGGATGACCGGAGCGACGCCGGCGGCGTCCTGGAGGTACCGGACCTCGGCGAGCTTGCACGCCAGGACGATGCTGCGCTGCTGGCCCTGCGACGCCGTCCCGCGGGCGACGCGCCCGTCGAGGTCGATGGCGATGTCGTCGCGATGCGGACCGGCGAGGGTCATCCCACGTGCGACCTCCTCGGCCGCTCGCGCGTGCAGCGTCTCGAGCAGCGACTGCTCAGCCTGGTCGAGATCCCCGGGCATCGCGTCGGTGTGTGCCGCCGTGTAGCGAAGCGCGATGTGTTCGCGCTCGCCGCTGAGGTCGTGCAGCGACGCCTCCGCAAGCGGCGCGAGCGTGGTCAGCAACCGGCTGCGCGCCAGTGCGAGCCAGGCGCCGTGGCGCGCGAGCTCGTTGGTGAAGCTGTTCAGCGCGTCGCGTCCTCCGCCTCCGAGACGCAGGTGGTGCAGCAGCGCGTTGCGCTGCTCGAGGACACGCCGGTATCGCGACATATGGTCGGTGGACTGCGGATCCGTCTGCGCGAGGATGACGTCGAGAAAGCGGCGGCGCCCGTCCGGCCCGCCCCGCACGAGCGCAAGGTCCTCGGGCCAGAACAGCACCACCGGGCAGACGCCGAGGACCGATCGAGCCGGACGCGCCTTGCCGTCGACACGTGCCGATCGAGACACGCGCCCCGAGGTCGAGTCGCGCTCGAAACGGAGTGACAGCGTGACGCTGGCCGGCGGCCGCGCGACCTCCGCCTCGGCGAGCGCGGCATCCTCGCCCCACAGCAGCAGGTCCGCGCTGTTCGACGTTCGCGGTGAGCGAGTGAGCGCGAGCGTCGCGATCGCCTCGAGCAGGTTCGTCTTGCCCTGCGCGTTGTGGCCGTGGATGACATTAAGACCAGGACCGAAGTGGACCGTGGTCTCCGCGTAGTTGCGAAAGCAGTGAACGCGCAGGCGCACGACGGCGCAGCGTGGCGCGGACGAAGGATCGGAGTCCGCCGCCGGGTCGATGACCGGCGCGTCGACACTCACGACGCTTCGCCTGCCATGCCGGCGATCAGGTCGGCGATGCGGCGCGTCGCATCCGGCCTGGCGGCGGCGCGCACGGCCTGGCGCATCGTCTCCAGTGTTTCGGATCCGGGGATCGCCAGCTCGGCGACGGCATCGACGAGCTGTTCCACGCGCGGCACGAACCGGCCGGCGCCGATGTCGACCACCCACTCGACGTTGCCCCGCTCCTGTCCCGGGAGGTACCAGACGAGGAGCAGGGGCAGGCCGCAGCAGAGCGCCTCGGCGATCGTTCCGGGGCCCGCCTTCGAGACCACGACGTCGCTCGCGCGCATCCACTCGTGCATGTTGTCGACGTAGCCGAGCACGCGCACCTCGTGCCCGATCGCGGTGCGCAGCCCCTCGAGGCTCGAGCGAGCGAGCGAGTTGCGCCCGCAGATCACCACCAGATCGAGATCGATCGATTGAGCGGCGATCGCGCGTGCGTTGCGCACCAGCCCGCCGGAACCGTCGGCACCGCCGCAGACGAGGACGACGAACTGGTTCGGGCGGAGCCCTAGTCGCTGCCGAAGCCGCGCGATCCCCTCCGGATCGTTGGGGAGATGCGTGAACCGACCGTCGACCGCGAGGCCGAAGTCGTGACAGCGCGAGGCGGGGATCCCAGCTCGCCGGCAGTGGTCGAGCCCACCGGGCGACGGCACGACGACCGCATCGACGTCGGGACAGGCCCACGCCGTGTGGATATCGACGAGGTCGGTGATCACGGTGACCACCGGAATCCTCCGCGCTCCCGCGCGGACCGCACGGACACTGATGTGGTTGAGCAAGGGGTGAAAGGACACCACGCAGTCGGGAGCGAGCCGGTCGACCGCCTCCGTGACGGCTCCGGTCACCGAGCGGAGCACGGTTCGCTCGAGCATCCCCACCGCCGGCCGGCTGTTGGTGGCGTGATACAGGCCGCCCCACAACCACCGCGCGTGACGGGTGATGGGTCCGTAGAGGCCGGCCGTCCCTCCGATGATCCGCGGCTTTGCTGCCGTGAACGGATCCAGGATCGTGATGTCGAACGCGCCGGCGCCGGTTTCGGTGAGCTGACGAGCGACGGCGTTGGCCGCTGCGCGGTGCCCGCCGCCGGTGTCGGCGATGAGGAACAGGAGCCGCTTCATCCGCTCACGGTGATCGTCGCGGCCTCGAACGTTCGAGGGGCGAAGCCGGTGATCGCCAGCGCGTTGGTCCCGTCGGCGTTCTCCACGTACGCCTGGACGATCCCGGCGGCGTCGGGGGAGAGGTAGACGAGCTGGCGCCCCGAGGGCGCGACCACGACGGTGTCGAGCGAGCCGGGCGCGGGCCCGGACTGGAGCGGGATCTGCTCATCGCCGGAAACACTGACGAGGACGAGGGACGGCGTGCCTGCAGCGGAGGTGACGATCCCGACGAGTGTGCCCGCTGCCGTGAAGCCGAGCGGCTGGAGCGAGGGGTCGATCTGACGGGGTGCGGCCGGTGCCGGGCCGATGCCGGCCAGCCACGTGCCCTGCGCGTCGGGGTTCGATCGGAGGAGCGCGAGCTGGGTTCCGTCCGGCGAGACGGCGGGGTCGCTCGACCGCCCGGTCAGGCCCGGAACCGGGTACCGCGCCCGCACGACGGAGTTGGCAAGCTCGAGATGCTCGAGGTCCGAGGGACCGGCGACGTCGAGCACGAGCTGCTCGCCGAGCGGGCTCCACACCGCGGGCGCCACGAGCGGATCGCCCGGCGGGAGCGACGTCACCGTGCCGATCCCCGGATCGAAGAACGACACGGCCGAACCCCTGAGGAATGCGAGGGTCGCGCCGTCCGGTGACCACGACGGCATGGCCGAGTCGGTGAACGTGGCGATGACCGATCCCGTGGCGGGGTTGAGCACGACGAGCGCGGGTTGAGGGGCGGTCAGCGTGGCGTCGTTTTCGACGACGGCCAGCCAGTGGCCGCCCGGGGACAGCACCGCGGCGCCGTACGTGTAGAGCGGGGCGTCCTGGACGGCGGCGCCGCAGCCCGTCTCGGCCGCGCACCGGGGGGCGACGAGCACCGCCTCGTTGGAGACCGGCTCACCGGGTTCGGCCGGAGCGAGTGGCGATATCAGCACCGTGCTCGCACCCTCTCCGGGAGCGCGGGCGAGGATCACCGCGTGCGGTCCTGCAGACAGGCTGCCGGTGGTGAAGGTCGTCGAGGCCCCGGTGAGCAGACGTTGCTGGTGGGCGTCCGTTGCGCTCGGTGCGATCGTGATCCGGTACGTCACCCCGGATTCGAGCGTGCGCCCGGGAAGCACGACGAACCGGCTCGGATCGCGCCTGTTTCGGACGACCCGCGTCCCCGGCACCGGAGGGCTCAGAGCGATGGCGGCCTCGGTTGCCGGTGCGGCCATGCCCGTCGAGAAGCTCACCGAGATCGGCGTGTCGACGGGGACACCGGTCGAGCCCTGGGGTGGGGTGACGCTCCGAATCGCGGGAGCGGGACCGGTGGTGAACGTCCACTGGTGGTCGACGGAGTTCACGACGCCGCTCGGGTCGCGAATCCCACCCGCCAGCGTGAACGTGTACGAGGTGCTCGGCCGCAGGATGGCGCGGGGGTGCAGCAGCGTGAAGCCGGTGTCGCCGGCGAGCCATACGATTCGACAGGGTGCGAGCGGGCCGGCGCTGAACGCCGTGACCAGGTCGCAGGATGGGATCGCACGGTTGACGGTGAAGCGACCCACCACCGACCCCGTCACGACCGCTCGGTCGAACTGGACGGTGATCGCCGCGTCGGCCGGGACCCCGACCGCCCCGCGATTGGGGGTGAGCTGGATGATCTGGGGCGGGCTGCTGAAGCATCCCGAGAGTGACGCGCAGATCAGTCCGGTCGCTGCCCAGAGGGAGGTCCGCCGGACACCCCGGGTGAGCCGCCCTCGACGCGCAGCCGGTCTAGTAGGCGCGGTTGAGCGCGGCGTCGACGTCGATGGCAGCGATGGTGCCGTCCCCGCCCTTGACCTCGATGCTGGATTGACGATCGGTGGCAAGCGTCGCCACGGCAGCGGTCGCCTTGTCGAGCCCTCGCTGGGATTCGGTGTAGGTGCCGAGGATGTCGCCATCGCGAAGCAGGATGATCCCCGCCTCCGACGGCGTTTGCACGACCACGGACCCGCTCACGTGCTCCTCCGCGAGGTACTCGAGCAGGGCGTCGAGGTTGACGAAGCGACCCAGCAACCCGCTGTAGAGGTACGGCGAGGTGAAGAGCTGCGCGAGGGCCGTGACGGTCTCGCCCTCGAGCTCGATGACGTCGATCACCCCGTCACCTGCATCCATGTGCCTGCGGATCTGGAGGAACGCCGATTCGCCCTGCACGGCGGTGCCGTTGCTGCACAGGGCCTGGAGCGCCTGGCCGTCGTTGAGGAGGATGACCCCGCTGTAGCCGTTCCCGCTGAGATTCACATACCCCGTGTGGCGGTCGGATCGGAGCGTGCGCAACAGGCGTGGGAAGTCGACGAATGCGCTTTTCAGTCCCTCGTAGTGCGCCCGTCCCGACGGCAGGGGGTAGACGCGAACCGGCATCGGGCCCGCCGACACAGCGCCACCGCCTGTCGCGGCCGGCCGCTCGGGCGCCGCGGCAGGCGCTGCGGGGGGCGTGTACGAGGCTGGGGCGGGCTGGTACGAAACCGGCTCAGGCGCCGGGGTCACCGCGGGCGCGGGCTCGAGCTCCGCTACGGGAGCAGGTTCCGGCTCAGCAGCGGCGGGGGCCTCAGCAGGCTCGGCAGCCGCGGAGGTGCTGACCGCGTATGCGGGCTCCTCGATCGGCGCGGGCAGGCTGGCGGCCGGTGCGCCGGCATAGCTGTCGGCTGAATACGCCGACGACGCCTCCGGCCACGACGACGCACCGCCGGTCGCCGCGGCGGCCGGGGCGTGCCTGCTTTCCGCGGCCGCGATCAACTCCGCCGGGGAGGCCTTGATCGTCTCCTCGGCCGGAAGCTTCGCCCTCGGGTCGAACTGGTAGGAGCCGTCCTCCCATCCAAGCGCGTCGATGACGACCTCCTCACCCTGACCTCCCGGGCCGCTCGCATGGAACAGGTGTCCGAACAGGAAATAGAGCGAGCAGTTGTCGCCACCGTTGTCGATGGTCAAGGTGCCGGTTGCCCGTTCCGCTTGCATCGATTGGAGCAGCGTCGCGAGCCCGCCATCACGAAGAGTGCCCTGGGTCTGCACCGGTGCGGGTCTCCAGTTTGTGAATGGAGGCCGTCCCCTGGGGGGCGGTCCGAATTGCAGTCGGCCCGTATAGTAGCAACCCTTCGCCGTTCCGAACGAGGTTCGATACCCCAGAATGACGCGGGTCACTTCGAGGAATAGGCGTGGATGGACAGCAGGTGCGGGTGCTCGTGGTCGACGACGACGCGCTCGTACGCAGGGCAGTGCGCCTCACATGTGAGAGCGAGGGGTACTCCGTCCAGGAGGCGGATCGTGCCACCGAGGCCTTGTCGCGCCTCGAGACATTTCATCCCGACGTCGTCGTGCTCGACGTCATGCTCCCCGACCTTTCCGGCTTCGACGTGTGCCGGGAGATCCGTCGCGCCGGCCACCGGATGCCGCTGATCATCCTGAGCGCCAAGCACGACGAGATCGACGTCGTGCTCGGGCTGGAGATCGGCGCCGACGACTACATCGCCAAGCCGTTCCGACCGCGAGAGCTCCTCGCGCGCATCGGAGCCCACGTGCGCAGGGCCAAGGAGCGCCGGGCCGACGACAAGCCCGCGGACGGACGCCTCGTCTTCCGCGACCTTGTCATCGACACGGCCGAGCGCCGGGTCAGCCGCGGAGACCGGGACATCATCCTCACCCACACCGAGTTCGACCTGCTGTCGTATCTCGCGTCGAACGCCGGAAAGGTGCTGTCCCGCGAACGCATCCTCAGTGCCGTGTGGGGGTATGAGCACCCGATCGAGACGCGGGTGATCGACGTCCACGTGCGCAACCTGCGGCGCAAGATCGAGCCGGACCCGGGGCAGCCGCGCCACATCCTCGCCGTTCCGGGCATCGGCTACCGCTTCGCCGGACTGCCGCGCTGAGCTGCATCGCGGATGCGGGGTGGCCGCAAAGTACACTCGGCATGGTGGGCACTCCTCCGATGCTCGACCCGCGCGAGCCCGACCTCCGGCGGGGACGGACCGATCCCGTTTCCGCGTTGACCGTCGGTGCGCTCTCCGTGATCGCGGCTGCACTATTCGCCGCCGCGGTGCTGGCGGTGTACACGTATTCGACGCCTGACGTCGAGCTGCCACTGGTCATCGCGATCGTGCTCTGCTTCGTCGTCGTCCTCGGCGCCAACCTCGTCCGGCTGGCGGTTCGCCACCTCCGCACCGGCACCGGTACCTAGGCGTGGCAGAGCATCCCGGCGGCCAGCCCGGCCCCGAGCAGACGGCGGAGCGGCCGACGTTCCCGTCGTACGAGGAGTTCGCTTCCGACCTCCTCGAGGCGATCGACGGCGCGGGGCTCAGCATCGAGGACGTCCGGCATCATCTGGAGCCCGGGCTCGGCGAGCGCCGATTTGAGTGCACCGTCCGCCTCACGGGCGACCCACCACCCCGCTACCACGTGCACGTCAGCTACACCTGGGACGCCCTGCTCACGTTCATCTCGGCATATGGGCCGGGTGCGGATTGCGAGCTCTATCACGACGACGACGAGGCGCAGGACTGCCCGCACCAGCAGATCACGCCGCAGGCCTTCGTGGACGTCGAGGCTGAGTTCGTCCTCGGTGACGGTGGCTACGAGCTCCACGATCTCGATGAGGTCGGGGGCTGGGTGGAGACCGTGCAGTCGTTGCTGGGCAAGGCGTTCTCAGAGGACGACCGCCCGAGCGTCCACGTCGGCATCGCGGTGCTCGGCACGACCACGCTCGTCGAGAAGTTCACCGCAGAGCACTCCTGGTTCCTCGACTTCGAGAAGCAACCGGACCTCGCTCAGCTGGCCCAGCAGATCGACACCGCGCTCAAGCTGGTGCCGCAACTCGCCGACCGCCTCCCCATCTAGCGATCGAAGCCGGCCTCGCGGAGGAGCTCGACGAGGAAGGGGCGATGTCCGATCTCGGGGTGTGGGACCGTGAGACCCGGCTCGTCGACGCGGATTTCGCCACGGTCACCGAGCAGGAGGATGTCCGCGTCGGCGGCGCGCGGCCCCCAGTGCCACGTTTCACGCCGTCCCGAGGCGCGTTCGGCGTTCTGGCAGTGCGTGAGCCAGCGCCTCGGCTGCCACGGGACGTGGCTGCGCAGCCGGACGACCTGGTTGTGGAAATCGCCCTGGGCGGTGACGCCGACGGGGCGTGTGAGGATCTCGCCGGAGGACGCCGCGATCTCGACTCCCTCGCGCGTGAGCGCCTCCCGGAGGCGGGCGAGGTTGCCACCGCGATGACCGACGTTGCTTCCGAGCGCCACCCAGGCGGTGGCGGTGCTCATCTCCTCGGTGGTGGTCACCCGGTCGGGCCCGGGATCGGCAGACCCCGCAGCGATTCGGGCGTGCCGCGCACCACTGCGTCCGCGACGCGCAGCGCACGCACCGTCTCGGCGACGTCGTGCACCCGCACGATGTGCGCTCCGCCGCGTACGGCGAGCGTCGCGAAGGCGAGGCTGCCCTCGAGCCGCCCGGACTGATCGGCTCCGTCGGTCAGGAGCCCGATCGTCGACTTGCGTGACGGGCCCACGAGCAGTGCGCGTCCCAGCCCGAGGAGCTCACCGAGGCGGCGGATCAGCTCGAGGTTGTGGGCGGGCGTCTTGGCGAAGCCGAATCCCGGATCGACGATGACCCGGTCGAGGGCGATGCCGGCCGACTCGGCAGTCGCGAGGCTCTGGCGCAGGCCGAGGCAGACGTCCTCGAGCAGGTCCGCGTACTCGGTTCCGTGCTGGTTGTGCATGACGACCACACCGGTGCCGGGGTGCGCGGCCACGACACCGGCCATGTCGCGGTCACCACGAAGTCCCCAGACGTCGTTGACGATCACGGCGCCGGCGTCGAGCGCTGCGGCAGCAACCGACGCCTTCCGGGTGTCGATGCTGATCGGCACCTGGAGGCGACCCACCAGCCCGGTGATCACGGGCATGACGCGAGCCAGTTCGACCTCCGCTGACACCGGCTGGCGCTGCGCGGAGGGCCGGGTGCTCTCGCCGCCGATGTCGATGACATCCGCGCCCTCCTCCGCCAGGGCGAGCGCCCGGGCGACCGCCGCATCCACGTCGTCACCGACCCCGTCCCCGGAGAAGGAGTCGGGAGTGACGTTCAAGATTCCCATCACGAGCGTGCGCGCGCCGAAGACGAGACGGCCTCCTCCCGCAAGCTCGAGGGGTGCCGGTGCGGCTCCTCGAGCGGCGAGCGCGGCGCCGATCGCGACGCCGACCTCGCCGGCGTGGTCGCTCCACGCGGCGAGCTGGGCGGGCAGCGCGCCCGCGGTCATGAGCGGCATCAGCAGGACCGCTCGGTCGCCGTCGCTGTTGGTGATCGCCTCGCCACCGCCCTCGGCGACGAGACGCTCGATGACCCGCGTCTGATCGAAGCTCAAACCGCGAAGAGCAAGCGCCTCCACGGCGCCTTTTCGAGCCAGCACGCTGAGCTTCTCCGCAGCCACACCGAGGCGGAGCACCTCGTCGCGCAGCGCATCCTCGGGACCTGGGAGCAGAGGTCGCACGCTGTACCGAGCGGCGATCCCCGCGCTCGCCGCGCCCACGTCAGCCCTCGCCGGCCGGCACGTCCGCGGGTTGCAGCTCGCCGGCGATGCGCTTGGGCACCATGACGCGCCGCTTGAAGATGCACACGCGCTCGCCGCGCTGGTTGAAGGCGCGCGTCTCGACGGTGACGATCCCGCGGTCGGGCTTGCTCGACGACTCGCGCTTCTCGAGCACGGTGGTCTCGGCGTAGATGGTGTCGCCGTGGAACGTCGGATGCTCGTGCTTGAGCGATTCGACCTCGAGGTTCGCGATCGCCTTCCCGCTGATGTCGGCGACGCTCATCCCGAGCGCGAGGCTGTAGACGAGGTTGCCCACGACGACGTTGCGCTTGAACTCGGTCTGGGTCTCGGCGTAGTGGGCGTCGGTGTGCAGCGGATGGTGGTTCATCGTGAGCAGGCAGAAGAGATGGTCGTCCGCCTCGGTGATGGTCTTTCCCGGCCAGTGCTTGTACGTCGCGCCGACGTCGAATTCCTCGTAGTAGCGACCGAACTGCACGCCGTTCAGGCCTCGAGGAACGCTGGGCGCGACACGCCGGTCGGCGTGAGAGATGCACGGGCAGCCATGGTTCGCCCTACTGTACGAGCCTGCGATGCGATCCCGCCCCGACGCGTCGACCGGCAACGCCACGATCGTCCACGGTGAGGCGCTCGAGGTGCTCCGCACACTGCCCGACGGGTGCGCCGGCCTCGTCTACGTCGACCCGCCGTTCAACACGGGCGGTGCACGCGAGGGCCTTCGGGTCAGCGCGACTGCCGATGCGAGCGCATCGCGTCGCGGGTTCGCCGGCCGCACCTATCGCGTCGAGCAGCGGACGGGGGCTCGCTACGAAGATCGGTTCGACGACTACCTGGGATGGCTTCGGCCGCGTCTTGTGGAGACGCGACGGATTCTCAGCGGGAACGGCAGCCTGTATTTCCACATCGATCCGCGCGAGTCGCACTACTGCAAGATCCTGCTGGACGAGATCTTCGGGCGAGCGTGCTTCCTCAACGAGGTCGTGTGGGCGTATGACTTCGGCGCCCGGGCGACGCGCCGCTGGCCGGCGAAACACGACGTCATCCTCGTGTATGTGCGCGATCCGCGTGCCTATCACTTCGATGCGTCCGAGGTCGCACGTGAGCCCTACATGGCGCCTGGGCTGCAGACCCCCGAGCGAGCGGCGCGCGGCAAGCTGCCCACCGATGTCTGGTGGCACACGATCGTGCCGACATCCTCGCACGAGCGAACCGGGTATCCCACGCAGAAACCCCTTGGCATCCTGCGGCGGATCGTCGCCGCATCGTCGCGTCCGGGCGACCTGGTCGTGGACTGGTGCGCCGGCAGCGGAACCACCGGTGCGGCCGCGTCGGAGCTGGGCCGGCGCTTCCTGCTGGTCGACGATCAGGCGGACGCGATCGCGGTGATGCGCCGGCGGCTCGCCGGGGTCGCCGGTCTGCGCGTGATCACGCAGTGATCCGGTAACGCTCCAGCAGTCCCTTGGCGATGATCACGCGCTGGATCTCGTTGGTGCCCTCGCCGATGATGAGCAGCGGCGCATCGCGGTAGAGCCGCTCGACCTCGTACTCCTTCGAGAACCCGTACCCACCGTGCACGCGCATCGCCTCGCTCACCACCTCGAAACAGGTCTCGGTGGCGAAGAGCTTGGCCATGCCGCACTCGATGTCCGCACGCTCACCGGCGTCCTTCTTTCGCGCGGCGTAGTTGGTCATGAGCCGCGCCGCCTGGATCTTGGTGGCCATGTCCGCGAGCTTGAACTGGATGGCCTGGTGCTGCGCGATGGGCACGCCGAAAGCGTGGCGGTGCTGCGCGTACTCGATGGAAAGCTCGAACGCCCGCTGGGCGACGCCGACGCCGCGTGCGGCGACGTTGACCCGCCCGACCTCGATGGCCGCCATCATCTGCTTGAACCCCTGTCCCTCGGTCCCCCCGAGCAGGTTGGTGGCGGGTTGGCGGTTGTCCTCGAAGACGAGCTCGGTCGTCTCGACCCCCTTGTACCCGAGCTTCTCGATGTGCCGCGAGACGTTGAAACCCGGGTACTGCTTCTCGGCGAGGATGCACGACATGCCGCGGTGCGCGGGCTTGGCATCGGGGTCCGTCTTGACAAGCGTCGCGACCACCGTCGAGTGCGCGCCGTTGGTGGCCCACATCTTGGTGCCGTTGATCACGTACTCGCCGTTGTCCCGGACGGCGCGGGTTTGGATGGCCTGCACGTCCGAGCCGCAGTTGGGCTCGCTCATCGAGAAGCCGCCGTGGAACTCGCCCGTCGCCATGCGGGGAAGGAAGCGTTGCTTCTGGTCGTCGGTGCCGAAGTTCTCGATGAGGAAGCTGACGATGAAATGGGTGTTGATGATCCCGGTGATCGACATCCAACCACGGGCGATCTCCTCGCACACCATCGCGTACGTCGCGTAGTCGAGCCCGGCGCCTCCGTACTCCTCGGGGATCGCGAAGCCGAAGAAGCCGAGCTGCTTCATGTGAGCGACGATCTTCTCGGGATACGTGTCGTCGTGATCGAGGTCGTGCGCGACGGGGATGATCTCGCGCTCGACGAAGTCGCGAACCATGCCAACGATCTCGCGCTGTTCGGTCGTGACGTCGATGGTCATCCCCCGAGTGTAGCGTCAGGCCTGAGCGTCGCCGAGGATGTGCACCTGTGCGGTGTTGAGGAGTGGTGTGGCAAGCACCCGCTCGATGCGGAAGGCGGCCTCGAGCAGCGGCCGGTTGAATGCGATGTACGACGGATCCCCGTTGAACGCGAGCTGTGTCCGCTCGAAACCGGCGGCGTTGAGCAGCCGGTGGAGGCGCATGCTGCTGTTGGCTCGATACCGAACCGGGTACGCATCCCCCTCGCCGCGGCCGTACAGCCGGCGGGTGAGTGCGGCATGCCAGCGGTGAGGGATCGCCCGGATCATCCAGGCGTTGTAATTCCAGGCGTTGGGCGTCAGGAAGACGAAATGGCCTCCTGCCACCAGAACGCGGCGCACCTCGGAGAGGACGAGGCCCGGATGATCCAGGTGTTCGAGCACCCACGCGGACGCGACGACGTCGAACGAGCCGGTGGCGAAGGGGAGATCCTCGCCCGACCCGACCACGCGGTGGGCGACGACGGTGTTGCTCGCGAGCGCCTGGCCATCCGGATCGACGCCGATGACGGTGGTGTCCGGAGCGCACGACAGGTCGTCGCCGTGGAGTCCGTTGCGCCCGCAGCCGAGGTCGAGGATGCGTGCCCCGCGATGAGCCCTGCTGCCGACGAGCACCCGATAGCGACTCACGCTGTCAACCCAGGTGGGGTTGCGGCGGTGGTATTCATCGCGGGCGCGCACCTGCCGCTCGAAGCCAGACCCCATGCGGGACGCAGTGTAGTCACCGTCCGGCGCTGCTAGAGTTGCGCTGATGAGCGAACGGCCGTTCGCGAGATGATCGCCCGCTCGGTGGGTGGTGACGATGCGCCGGCCACCGGTGCGACCGGCACCTATGACATTCGCACCCAGGACTGCGTCGAGTTCCTTCGCGACCTGCCCGATCAGTCGGTTGACCTCATCGCGACCGACCCTGCGTACTCAGGGATGAACCAGCACATGCGCTTCGGTCATGGGCGGATCGTGGGCCACTACGGGAAGCCCGACAACGCTCGCTGGTTCCGCGAATTCTCGGATGACCCTGAGTCATACGCCGTGTTCCTCGGCGAGTGTCGCCGCGTCCTGCGACAGGACCGGCACGTCTACATCATGTTCGACAGCTTCTCGATGCTCTCCCTCGGCGCGCTCGTGCGCGACTTCTTCGACGTGAAGGGCGTCGTTGTCTGGGACAAGGTGCACCTGGGCATGGGTCACTACTTCCGCCGCCGGCACGAGCAGATCGTCTTTGCCAGCAAGGGCAAACGCAAGGTGTCGCGGCGCGATCTCCCGGATGTGTGGGCGGTGCCGCGCGTGCACCGCGCCGCGTACCCGACGCAGAAGCCGGTTCGCCTTTTCGAGCTGATGATCGAAGCGAGCGCGGAACGCGGTTTCATCGTCTGCGACCCGTTCTGCGGAAGCGGTTCGTCAGCGGTCGCCGCAGTGCGCTTCGGATGCGACTTCGTCGGCGCGGACATCGACCCGCGAGCCGTGGAGATCTCGCGCGATCGCCTCACGAGGCTCGCCGCTACCGGCCGGGACCCGCTCGAGCCGACACGCTCGTAAGGGGCCGGGCCGCCACCTCGTCAGCGAGAACCGCCGACGCGAGCGCAACCAACTCCGGATCCGGCTCGTCGCTGTCGCCGATGGCGGCGAGGCGGTCGCCTTCGTGGCGCACCGTCGCAGCGAGGGAGTCGCCTTCGTGACGTACCGTCGCCTGCACGGGCGTCGCCAGCACGGACACGACGTGCGCAAAGTCGCACGGCGCGCCGGCGTCACGAGCGCGAGCCACCTCGGGGTCGCTCCGGGCGTCGACGGTGAGCCCTTTCAGCGCCGGGTTGCACATCGACCGGCGCGATCTGCCCCCCGTCGGCGGACGTGAAGATGAACCCACCCGACGGATCCCGTTTGACATGGAACCTGCCCTCGTGATGGCGGCGGTGATGGAATCGGCACAACGAGATCAGGTTGCTCAAGTCGGTCCTGCCACCGTCACACCAGTGGCGGACGTGATGTCCATCGGTGCGCGGCGCCGGCACCGAGCAGCCAGGATAGCGGCAACCTTCGTCTCGGCTCTGCAAAGCCAGGCGCAGCCGTGGCGTGATCACCCGCCGAGCGCGGCCAACCGCAATGGGCAGCCCATCCCGCTCTGTGATCGTGACGACATCGGCGTCACAGCTGAGCCGGCGGACCGACTCGGGCGACAGCCAGGGGCCATCCTCGATGCGGCAGCGGCCGATCGGGGCCTCACCGCTGAGCACAGCCGCGTCGACGTGCACCACCACCTGCGCCGTGGGCGCGACCACCGGCTCCTGCGCGGCCCCCGCCACCCACGCCTCGCAGACGCGGACGAGCGCGTCGGCCCGGAGCATGGGTCGAGTTCGACGTGAGGAGTCAAGCTGCGGGGCATCGCCGGACGGCACGTGGCGCTCCTCAGTGTCGACCCGGTGAGCCGCCGCCTCGAGGGCGGCCATGACCACGGCGCCGTCCTCCTCGGGCAGCACGGCCATGAGCTCGAGCATGCCGTCGTCGCGCCACCAGACCCGCACCCCGCGGTTCAGCAGGGGATCGTCCTGTCGCCGGGGATCGTCAGCGGCGAGCGCCCGCCGAACACCCCGGCAGATGCGGGCCAGCTGACCGCCGGAGGCGTGGAGCGCGACCATCAGCCACACCTCCTCTTCCTCGGGTGTGGCCACCCGGGTGACGGCCCGGATCTTGTCGAAGGACAGACGGCCATCCGCGAAGGCGGCTCGCAGGGCGGGCAGCACTTCGAGGGCGTGGCCGGCGCGCACCATCTCGCCTCCGGTCCAGACATCGACGCCGATGTTGATCGAGAGCCAGTGGGCGCAGGAACGCATTCCCGCGTCCGCCCAGGCACCGTCGGTGTCGAGCTCGGCGGCGAGCTCCACCAGTTCCGCAGTGGCCGCGTGGATGCGCGCGGCAAGCACGCCGAGCCGCTCCTGAAGTTCCACAGCGGCGAGGTTCTGCATCCACATATTCTACCAAACATACGTTCGTAACGCATGCACGCACGCACGCCGGCAACCGACGAGGCGTGCTTCGGCGAGAGGTCCGGCCGACGGTGCCCTCCACCGTTCTGAACGAGCAATCAAAACCGACCGGTCAATCCTCCGCCCATCGGGCCGGCCCGTCAGTCGACGCCGTCAGCCGATGTGCGCGCCCGCGAACTGCGTCAGCGACAGCAGGTTCCCATCCGGGTCCGCGAACCATCCGACCCGGCTCCCGTCCGGCGCCGTCCAGATCCCTGCGATGTCCTGCTCCATCCCCCGGTACCGCACGAACCGAACCCCCGCCCCGACAAGCCTCTGGACGGTCGCCTCGATGTCGTCGACCGCCCACCCGAGCACCGTGTACCGCCCACGCGCCACCCTGCGCACCGGCGTCACCCGCAGCATCGTCCCGTTGGCGTCGAACACGCACGCATACGGGCTCTCGTCCGCAACCGTCAACCCCAGCGTCCCGGCGTAGAACGCACGCGCCCGCACGAGGTTGGTCGTCGGGATGAAGGCAACGAGACGGCCGCTCTCGAGCGCCCCCACGTCAGCCCGCCGCAGACTCCGCGCCCGGCTCCTCCGCCGACGGGGTCAACCCCGCCGCAACCCCCCGGGCATAGAACTGCAGCGCGATCTTCCGCGACGCCTCGTCGATCATCTCGTCGCCGAGCATCACCGCCCCCTTCCGATCGACCTCGGTCGCCGTGCGGTACGCCTCGAGCATCCGCGCGGCCTTGTCGAAGTCGGCCTGCGCCGGCGTGAACACCTCATTCGCGGGCTCGATCTGCACGGGATGGAGCACCCACTTCCCGTCGTACCCCAGCGCTGCGGCGCGCGAGGCGGCGGCGCGATACCCCTCGACATCATGAATGGCCAGGAACGGCCCGTCGATCACCTGGATCCCCGCGGCGCGGGCGGCGACGGCGAGCTTGAACAGCACGTAGTGGAAGATGTCGCCCGGGTAGTTGTAGTTGTTGTTCACCGACAACGACGGCAGCTGCATCGACGCCGAGAAGTCCGCGGGACCATACGTCAGCGTCTCCAGACGGCTGCTGGAGAACGCGATCTCGTCCGCGCGCATGAGCCCCTCGGCATCCTCGACCTGCGCCTCGATGCCGATACGCCCGACCTCCAGACCGAGTGACTGCTCCAGCTGCAGCAACGCCCGGTCGACGAACGCGACGTCGCCACCATTGCGAACCTTGGGAACCATGATGCAGTCGAGCAGCGCGCCGGCTCCCGTGATGACCTCGCGCAGATCGTCGAACGCGAACCGGCTCGTGACCTGGTTGATCCGCACCACGCGCGTCTTGCCGTGCCAGTCGTGCGTGCGCAACGCGTCGACCACCTTGCCTCGCGCGGCGGGCTTCTCCAGCGGGGCGCACGCATCCTCGAGGTCGAGGAAGACCTCGTCGGCCGCACTGGCCGCGGCCTTCTCCATCATCCGCGGGTTGCTGCCAGGGACGGCAAGAACCGAACGCCGCAGCCGTGGCGTGGCCATCGCTCGCGCTATTCCTTCGGCGGCGCCGGCCGGTCGTCCGGCGGCGTCGGCCGGTCGTCCGGTGGAACCGCGCGGTCGTCCGGCGACGAGGGTCGGTCGTCGAGAGGGACGTCGCTGCCGCCCTCAGGCGTCAGGCCCCCCATCCCGCCGAACAGTCCACCGAGCATCTGCTGGAACTGCTCGGGTCCACCGAGGTCATCCTGGACTCGCTCGAACATCCGCGCCATGAGCTCCTGGAGCTGCGGGTCCTCGGCGAGCTTCTCCTGGAGGCCGCCGAGCTGCGACATGAGCTGCTCCATCTGGACTTCCTGGGCGACCTGCATCAGCACCGGCTGGGAAGCGGCGGCGGCGACCACCTGGACCTGCTGGCGGATCACCTCGAACCCCTTGCACGCCATGCACGTGCCCTGGTGCTGGCAGCGGCAGAGCTGCGACTTGAGCTTGTCGAGCTCCGAATGGATCCCGCTGAGATCAACGCCAGAGGGCGGTGTGTCTGCCATGACGTGATCGTAGTGGAGACACCGGTTCGGACGGTTCATGTTGCATCGGCCCGCCGATCCGGTATAGTCATTTGCAGACGGGAGCCTTTGGGCCTCCCCGCGGTTGACGTCGATTCGATCGTCGCCCCGCGTCAAAGAGCAAGGCCGGAAGCCGTCCCGAAGTCCAGTCATTGCGCCGGTGGACAGGGCCACCGCCGCGTCCGAGGTTGACAGTCCGCTGATAGCCCCAGACCTCGCGCTCGATCGTCTGCACCTGATCGTGCCCGACGGCAGCGATGCCATGGTCGTCCTTGAAACATGGGCGAACGGCTCGCACCCCGGCGCCGACCCGCGCGCCGTCTTTGCCGAGCGCATCAGTGAAGTCGGCCACGTCTCGGTGTCGTTCGGGGACGAGGACCCGCCGCAACTGCGCCTCGACCTTCCCGACCTCGTGCTCCAGTGCGTCCCGCAACCCGGGCCCGACGGCACGCGCGAGCATCTCGGCCTTCGAGTTGTCTCGATCAGGCCGACCGGAGGGCAGCCCGAGGGCGCAAAGCTCCTCACGATCACCACGCGTGAACCGGTCGTCACCGAGGCGAACGGTGTCGTCAGCGACACCTTCCGGCTGCTCGACTGGCGCATCTCGACGCAGCACGCGGCGAGGTCGGGGCAGCTGTACGCAACTCTCAAGCTGGTCGACAGCCTCGAGCGCGCCGAGAAGCAGCGCGCCCAGACGCAGCGGACCCGGTTCAACGGCGCCCGCGAGTACTTCCGCTGCAAGACCTGCCGGGCGTTCTGGCGTCCCGAGAGCGAGCGCTGCCCATCGTGCGGGCGGGAGTTCACCGACGCGGACCGGAAGTCCCCCGAGGTCGGCAAGGTCGAGTTCCAGATCCCCCTCGGCGAGCCCATCAATCTGACCCCTGACGCGGCGGTGCTCATCGAGCCGGACGACGAGACCAACTTCGTCGGGCGAGTGGCGCGCATCGACCATCAGCGCCACGTCGTCGAGATCGTCACGCGCAGCTTCGAGCACGCCGGGACCGAGGGCTACATCGCGCCGTCGTTCAACAAGGCGCTCTATCAAGCGAAGCGGTCGGTCCTCGCGGCCATCGCCACCAAGGACTTCGGCGTCGGTCTGCTCGCCCAGCTGCTCGTGAGCCCGGAGACGATCATCGCCCCCAAGGACGAGTTGGACGAGGAGGGCGCCTGGCTCACGCCCGGGATGATCTCCAACAAACCCCAGAACCGGGCCGTCGACCTGCTGAGCCGGCTCACCGCAGGACAGGCGATCTTCATCCAGGGTCCCCCGGGGACCGGCAAGACAACGGTGATCGTCGAGGCCGTCAAGCGCCGCCTGTCCCTCAATCCCGACGAGCGGATCCTGGTGACCTCGCACAGCAACCTCGCCGTCGACAACGCCCTCGAGCGGCTCGCGGGGACACCCGGGATGCGCGCGGTGCGTGTCGCGCGCGCCGAGCGGGTGCATCCGTCGGTCGACCGCTTCCGCTGCGACGACGAGGACGACCCGCGCCTCCTCGAGGCGAACTGCTACTTCGCCACCTGCGCGACCGCGGCCACGTCCGGCATCACCGACATGAACTTCGACATCGTCATCCTCGACGAGGCGAACAAGGCCCGCGCCGACGAGGCGCTGCCCGCCCTTCGTCTCGGCCGCAGCCTCGCCCTCGTGGGGGACCACAAGCAGCTGCCGCCCGTGGAGGACGACGCGCTCTACGGCATCGTCGAGATCGATCCCGCGCTCGAGGACCTCGTCAACCGCAGCCTCTTCGAGCAGTGCTGGGACGGCGGCCTCCCGGCCGAGGCGCAGTGCCTGCTCACGATCCAGCACCGGATGCATCCCGACATCGCCGCCTACGTCTCGACGGCGTCGTACGACAGCCAGCTCGAGAACGCGCCCGAGGTGGAGGCCTACGAGTACGTCACTCGCAAGCCCTTCCCGGTCGCGCTTCATTTCGTGGACACCGAGGGGATGCGCGGCGGCCGCGAGCGCCGTGGCCCGGGGGGCGCGCTTCGCAACGAGGCCGAGGTGCGCGTCGCCGCCCAGGTGGTGCGACTCCTCGACGAGCGCTGCCCGCGCGAGCTGAGCATGGCCGTCATCGCGATGTACGCCGAGCAGGTCGAGCGCCTCCGGCAGGCCCTCGGACGGCGCCGGTTCAAGCGCACCGTGAAGATCGACACCGTCGACTCCTTCGAGGGGCGCGAGGAGGACATCGTCGTCATCTCGCTCGTGCGCTCCAACGAGCGCGGTCGCATCGGCTTCCTCCGGGTCCCCAACCGTCTCAACGTCGCCATCTCGCGCGCCAAGCGGCTCGTGGCCTGCATCGGCGACAGCGCGACGCTGCGCAGCGGCGACGAGTCGATGTACGGCACGCTCGTCGATGCCGCTCGCTCGACCGGCGGGTGGCTCAGCGCGCTCGAGATCGTGTCCCAGCCGAAGCATCGCCGGGGCGACGGACGTCAGCCCGGCGAGGGCGCCACCGGCGAGCCCGGGGAGGAGATCGACCCGGAGCGCGCCGCGAAGCGCCGGCGCCGCCGCCGTCGCGGACGGCGAGGCGGAGCTCAACCCGTGGCGCCGGCCGCAGAAGGAGGCGCCGAAGCGGTGCCCCGTCCCGTCGACGGCGAGGGTCAGGCTCAGGAGGGCCAGCAGCGGCGCCGCCGCCGGCGCAGGCGTCGCGGTCGCGGTCGGGGGCCCGGCGCCGGTGCGCCCACCGGACAGCCCGAGGGCGCTCCGGGGACGGATCCGCAGGCCGGAACCTCCGAGCCGAGCGCGGGTGTCCCGTCCGCCGCCCCGCCGCCGGTGGCCGCGAACCCCGCCGGGGACGCAACCGAGGGCTGACGGGGTGAGCGACGCGGTCACGGTGTTCGTTCGCCGGGGCGATCCCGCCTCGGAGGCGACCCTGCGCTATCTCGACCAGCGAGGCGTGTCGTATACGAAGCGCGACGTCCTCAACGACCCGTCGGCGACGGCGATCCTCTTCGGCCGCCTCGGCAAGGTCGTGGTGCCCGTCGTCCAGGTCGGCGACCGGCTGCTGGTCGGCCACGACCCCGTGCAGCTGGCTCGATTCCTCCCTCGCGAGGATGCCGAGGATCAGCGCGTCGCGTTCGGCGCGTCGGTCCGGACGGTCACCGCCGACATCGCGACGGCGAAGGGGCTCCCCGCCACTTACGGCGTCGAGGTCGGGCAGGTGAAGCCGGGCTCGCCCGCCGAGGCAGCGGCATCCTCCCAGGCGACCTCATCACCGGGATCGGTCCGTACACCGTCAACGGTGGCGCCGACCAGTTCCGGCGCGCTGTCTCCCTCCGCCAGCCGGGCGACACGATGCTCCTCGCCGTCTGGCGCGACGGCAACACCAGCGAGGTCGCGGTCGCCTTCCCGGTCGAGGTTCCCGCCGAGAACCTGCCACCCGCCTGATCCCGCGGGCCCGGCTCACACCCGCTCCAGGTCCGGCGTTTGGTATGGAGTGACCACGGTGCACACGACCCCACTGCCGCCCTTCCAGCGCCTCTTCGACGACCATGCCGCCGCCGTGCTCTCGTTCCTGTACGGCGCCGTCGGGGCGTCGGAGGCCGAGGACTGCTTCCAGGAGACGATGCTGAGCGCGCTCCGCGCCTACCCGCGACTGGATGACGCGTCCAATCTGCGCGGCTGGCTCTTCACCATCGCGCGCCGCAAGGTCATCGACGCCCGCCGGGCGCTCGCACGGCGTCCGACGCCGATCGCCGATCCCGATCCCGGCGCCGCTCCGGACCCGCAGCTGGAGCCGGACGACGCGCTCTGGGACCAGGTTCGGCGCCTTCCTGCCAAGCAGCGCAAGGCGGTCGTCCTCCGCTTTGCCGGCGACCGGAGCTACCCCGAGATCGCTGAGGCGATGTCGACCACCCAGGACTCTGCCCGCCAGAGCGTGCACGAGGGCCTCAAGAAGCTGAGGAGGGACCGCTCATGACCGTCGACCCAGCGCTCGTCACGCGGTTCCGGGAGCGGGCCGAGGCGGCGCACCTCATCGACGTCGCGATGACGACGATGGACACGCCGATCGGGACGCTGCTGCTGCTCGCCACCCCCCGTGGTCTCGTTCGGATCTCGTTCGAGTCCGAGGATCGCGACGAGGTGCTCGGTGACATCGCCGCACACGTGTCCCCGCGGATCCTCGAGGCGCCCCGCCGTCTCGACCCCGCCCGCCGCGAGCTCGAGCGCTATTTCGGGGGAACGCTCCACGACTTCGACCTCCCGATCGACTGGACGCTCACCGGCCCGTTCGCGCGGCGCGTGCTTCGCCGCACCGCTCGCATCCCCTACGGGTCGGTCGCGAGCTACGGGGACGTCGCGCACGACATCGGCGCTCCACGAGGCGCCCGGGCCGTCGGGAACGCGCTCGGGTCGAACCCGATCCCGGTGGTGGTGCCGTGCCACCGCGTGGTGCGGACCGGAGGCGCGATCGGAGGCTACGGCGGAGGGCTGCCGCGCAAGCGCTGGCTGCTCGACCTCGAGGGCGGCTGAGCCGCCCGGGCTACCAGCCGGGCGGCGGCTCGGTGCGATTGAGGAGGCGGACGAAGTCCTCGGCGCGGGCGACAGCCTCCCAGCGACGCGAGAAGAAGTCCTGGGTGATCATCCGGTTGTCGGCCAGCGACGTCACGGTGACCGCCCATTGATTGAGGGCCCGCGAGACCTCGACCTCGTGGGTGGCAGCCTCGTTGCGCATGACCACGCCGCTCGCCGCCGGCCGGCGGCCACGGTCGTTGCGTCGAGAGGACGCCATGGCCATCGCAAACACCTCCATGCAATCCGGCCGGCGTGCGCCTGGCCACCCCCGACATTGTCCCCCAAACGAGCCCCTCAGAGCGAGAGGGTGAGCTGATCTCCGGTCGGAGCGTCGCTCGCACCCGTATCAGCTTCGAACAGCAGCGGCTGCGGCGGCAGTGAGGTGTCGACCCACGCCGGCACGTGGCCGTCTCGCTGCCGCAGCGTCTCGATCACCGGCTCGGGCGGCCGCGGGAGTCCGAGCCCGAGCAGGGCTCCGAAGTCGAACGCGTTGACGACGGCGTAGTTGCTGCGATTGTTGTTCAACAGGACGTGGACCGGAACGCCGTCATCGCTGACGGCGCGTATTCCCGGGACCCATTCCTCGAGCTCGGACGGCTCGTACAGGTAGTCGAAGCGATCGCCGCTCGTGGCGCCGCTCTTGTACCAGGTCCGCCAGTTGCGACCGTGGAACCTGGTGATGCACAGACGCTTCGAGGTCACCGCGAGCAGGGGCGGCGCGGTGCCGGTCCCGACCTGCGGCGAGTCGACGCCCACGTAGACGCACTCGAGCTCGCGCAGCAGGTCCTCGGTCGCCGGCCAGGCGTCGCCGTCGTACCACGAGCGGTGCCGGAACTCGATGGCGAGCAGGTCGTCCGGGTGGCGGTCCCGCGCCTCGAGCAGCCATTCCCGCGCCTCGGGACGGTTGGTCATCCACGGCGGGAACTGGTAGTGGACCGCGACGAGCTTGCCGCTCTGACGCAGTGGCGCCAGAGCGGCCATGAAGTCGCGCTCCTCGTCGGCGGTGGGCTTGCGCGGCCGACGGTTGTCGCGTTCGTGCCCGGTCAGGCTCCGAAATGCCTTGATGTTGAAGCGGAATGCATCGGGGGTCCGCGCGACCCAGCCCTCGACCACGGGGGGCCGCGGGATCCCGTAGAAGGTCGTGTCGATCTCGACGATCGGGAAGTAGCCGGCGTAGTAGGTGAGCTTGTCGCGCTGGCGGCGGCCGTGCTCCAGCGCATGCGGGTAGAAGTCGGTGTGGTCGGCCCAATTGCACGTCCCAACCGCAATCGGCGCGCCCATCTGAGCAAACAGTAACGAAGCTGTCACCAAAGCTGGTCAGATCGACGGCGTTCCCGGTCATACGATCCGCCCGGTGCATCAACCGGAGTCGTCCGACAAACGATGACGCCCTTGCTGCGTCGTCTTGGTTCCGGCGTCGGCCTGCGCACGCGCGTCGAGCCGCGTCTGTGGATCGCCGGCGCCCTCCTCGCGGTCATCGCCACCGCTCTGTGGGCCGGCTACGTGGCGTCGCTGCCCGTCTACACCTCGCCGAGCCTGCCCTGGTGGGCATTCGCATTCGCCTTCTTCATCGCAGCGCGCCTCGCCGCCATCGACAGCCCGCGCCGCGGCACGCAGGCGATCACGGTGGCCGCGGCGCCGTTCGTCGTCGGCCTGTTTCACGCGGCCCCGCTCGAGCTGCTGGTGGGATACGCCCTCGGGACCGGGCTCGCCGCGGCGACGCGCAGACCGGTGGCGATCCTGCAAGCGGGGATCGAGATCGCCCGGTTCGCGGTGTTCGGCGGTGCAGCCATCTGCGCGTTCCGGCTGATCGCGGGCGACCCGGGCCTCCGCGTCTGGCACAGCGCGGTCGCTGCCATCGCGGCAACTGCGATCACACTCCTGCGACGCGCGCTGTCCGAGGGCGTGGTGCTCCGTCCGCGCGATCGCAACTCGTGGGTCGACGTCGGCAACCACCTCAGGCAGGCGTCTGTCGCGGCCGCCACGTCGATGTGCATCGGGCTCATCGCCGTGCGCCTGATCCCCGTCGATCCGCTCGCGCTCGTGCCGCTCGCCGTCGTCACGTTCGCTGTGCTGATGACCCATCGCGCGTGGGTGCGCGAGCGGTACGACCATGAGGCGGCGGAGTTCCTCATCGGCGCGGTCGACGCCCTCGCGGGCCGCGACCTCGAACAGTCGATCACGCTGCTGCTCAACCGCGCTCGCGCCATCTTCCACGCGGAGATCGCGCAGCTCAGCGTCTTCCCGGCAGTGCCGACGGAAAAGGCCTTCCGCACGACGGTCCGCTACGGGCATGCCGACGAGGTGATGGTGCCGATCGCGCTCGGCGAGCTCGACGATGTGCTCGAAGCCGAGACCGCGGGTGTCATCGTTCGCAGCGGAGCCTCCGACGATCCGAGCGCGCAGATGCTCGCCCGTCGCGGAGTTGACGAGGCGATGGTCGCGCTGCTCCGCGGCGAGTTGCGGATGATCGGCAGCCTCATGGTGGGCGGCCACCTCGACACGCACACGTTCGACATGCGCGATCTCCGTCTCTTCCGGACGCTGACGACGCGGACGACGGTCATCCTCGAGAACAGCCGCATGGAGCGCTCGATCGCCCGGCTCACGGAGCTGCAGGAGCAGCTGACCCACCAGGCGTACCACGACTCGCTCACCGATCTCGCCAACCGCTCGCTGTTCGGCCAGCAGATCGAGCACGGGCTCCGGCGGAGCGCGGAGGGAAGCTCGAGCCTGGCAGTGATCTTCCTCGACATCGACGACTTCAAAGGCGTCAACGACACGCTCGGACACGCCGCCGGCGACGCCCTGCTCGTCGAGGTGGCCGCTCGGATCCGCTCCTGCCTGCGCCGCCCCGACACCGCCGCGCGCCTCGGCGGCGACGAGTTCGCGCTCCTCATCGAGGGCGTCGACACCGCCGTCGAAGCGGAACACGTCGCGAAACGCGTGCTCGACGTCCTGCGCCGGCCGTTCGTCGTGTTCGGCACGTCGATCAGGGTCCGCGCCTCGCTCGGCATCGCTGTTGCCGACAATATTGACGATAACGCCGTGAGCCTCATGCGTCACGCGGACGTCGCGATGTACGCCGCCAAGGCGTCGGGGCGTGATCGCTACGTGCTCTTCGTCCCCGGCATGGAGAACGAGGTCGTGCACCGGCGCAAGTTGCGCGGGGAGCTGGAACGGGCGATGGAGGAGCAGCAGTTCGTCCTCCACTACCAGCCCATCGTCAACCTCATCACCGGGGAGATCACCGGTCTCGAGGCGCTGGTCCGCTGGCGCCATCCGTCACGCGGCCTCGTCGCGCCGGGTGAGTTCATCGGCCTCGCCGAGGAGAGTGGTCTCATCCTTCCGCTCGGCGAGTTCGTGCTGCGGACGGCGTGCACCGACGCGCTGCACATGCAGCGGCAGTTTCCCGATGCGACGCCCCTCGCTGTGTGCGTGAACGTGTCGGTGGTGCAGCTGAACACCCCGACGTTCGTCGAGGACGTGCTCGCGATCGTCGAGGAGGTCGGCATCGCCCCGGACACGCTCATCCTCGAGCTGACCGAGTCGATGCTGCTCGAGGACGCCGTCCTGGTGTCGTCGAAGCTCGAGGCGCTGCGGGCGCGAGGGATCCGCACGGCGATCGACGACTTCGGCACCGGCTACTCCTCGCTCAGCTACCTGCGCCGCCTCCCCGTCGACATCCTGAAGATCGCGAAGCCCTTCGTCGACGACCTCGCCGGCGGCGCCGGTGAGGACTTCGCTCGCGCCATCGTCAGCATCGCCGAGGCGCTCCAGCTGCACGTCATCGCCGAGGGCATCGAGTCCGCGTCGCAGGTGACACGGCTCCTCAGCCTGGGCTGCCTCGCCGGCCAGGGGTACCACCTCAGCCATCCGCTTCCCGCCTCGGAGGTGGAGCACCTGCTCCGGAATGGCGGGATCGACCGCACGCGGCTGGCTTCGCAGCCGGAGCCCTCGCCGAACGTGCTGCGACTGCGGGCGCTCCGATGATCGATCTGTCGCCGTGGCTCGCCGTGCTGGTGCTCGCCGTCATCGCCATCGGGATCGCGGCGATCTCGTGGGCCGCGGTTCGCCATGAGAAGACCCGGCTCGGGTTCCTGCATGCCACGTCACGAGCGCTGCTCGAGTCCCGCGACCTGGAGGCCGCCTCGGTGGACCTGCTCCGGCGCGCCTGCAGACGCTTCGGCGCCGATTGCGGTGAGCTGACGCTCCTCCCCGACACGAGCACACCGGCCGCGTTCCGGACCAGCGTCCGCGACGGCGTGGCGCTGGACGTGATGCGGTCCGTCGACCTCGACGACGAGGAGGATCGCACGCTGGCGCCGCCCATCTACGGCGTCGTGCATCTCGCCGCCGCAGGCGCCGACCCCTGGGTGGCTCGGCTCGCGGGCCGTCTCGGCGTCTCGCGCGGCCTCGCTGTGACGCTCCGCGTCGACGCGCGCACGATCGGCTACCTGGCCGTGGGCATGCGCAGGCCCGAGATCCGCAAGAGCCGCGCCGACGATCAGACCCTCCAGGCACTCGCCAACATCGTCGCCCTCACGATCGAACACAGCCGCCTGCACGATGGGTTGCTGCGCCTCGCCGCGCTCCAGAACGAGCTCGCCGACCGCGCCTTCCACGATCCGCTGACGCAGCTCGCCAACCGAGTGCTGTTCATCGACCGGATCGAGCGCGCGCTGCTGGAGCGTGACCCGGAGCGGCACGTGGTGAGCGTCGTGTACGTCGACCTCCAGGACTTCCGCAGGATCAACGAGGACCATGGTCATGCGGCCGGTGACGCCGTCCTGATCGAGGTCGCGCGGCGGCTGCACGAGTGTCTCCGCCGCACCGACACGGCCGCCCGGCTCGGCGGCGACGAGTTCGCGCTCCTGCTTCCCGAGGTGCTGCACCCACGTGAGGGCGAGCTGATCGCCCAGCGCGTCGTGGAGGCCCTGGCGCCGCCGGTGGTCGTGGACGGCGTCGAGCTGCAGGTGACCGCCTCGGTCGGGCTCGCGTGCGCCACCGCCGAGGATGTGTCCGCCGCCCTCCTGCTCCGCCACGCGACGGCCGCCGCGAAGGACGCCCGTCAGGCGGGCTCGGGCACGTACCGCATCCACGGTGGAGCCACCGCGGGACCCGCCGACCCCGACCTCGCGGACGAGCTCGAGGCTGCGATCGACAACGGGGAGCTCGTCCTCCACTACCAGCCGATCGTGGAGCTGAAGACCGGGAAGATCCTCGCCGCCGAAGCCCTCGTTCGCTGGCAGCACCCGGTTCGCGGTCTCGTCGCGCCGCTGCACTTCCTCCCCCTCGCCGCGGAACGCGGGCTGGCCGGGCGGATCGAGGAGTACGTGCTCAACACCGCCTGTGCCCAGCTGCGGCGCTGGCAGATCGCGTATCCGGCGACCCCGGAGCTGGCGATCTCGGTCAACGTCGCGGCGGGAGAGCTCGGCCGCGGCGAGCTCGTCGAGCGCGTGACCCGATGCCTCGAGCGGCTGGAGGTCGATCCCGCCTCGCTGATCCTCGAGGTGACCGAGAATGCGGTGCTCGAGGATCTCCACGGGGCCATCGCAACGTTCGACGCCCTGCAGCGAGCGGGGGTTCATGTCGCCATCGACGATGTCGGCACCGGCTACACGTCGCTTGCGTACCTGCGACGCATCCCGATCGACATCCTCAAGATCGCCCGCCCCCTCGTCGCGGAGCTCGGTGACCCGAACTCGAGCGGCGAGCTCGCCCGGACGGTCGTCCGGCACGGCGAGGCGCTGCGCCTGGCCCTCGTGGCGGAGGGCGTGGAGACGCCGCTCCAGGTCGAGCGTCTCAACACGCTCGGTTGCGCGCTGGCACAGGGGTTCCACCTGGCACGGCCGTGCGACGCCGAGACGATGGACGCTCTGCTCAAGGCGGGTGGCCTCGACCCCGCGCAGTTCGCGCGCACGGCGGCGCCGGCGCGGGCGACCCGGCCGAAGAAGACCACGCGACCTCGCCGCGTACCCTCATCGGGTGCAGCAGCGCGAAACCCTGCGTGAGCTCGCCGTCGCGGCAGCCGCGGCGGCGTCGCACCTGGTGGTTCGGGCTCACGCCGACGGCGCGGCGCCGCTGACGGCGGAGGTCAAGAGCCCGGGCGACTACGTCACCGAGGTCGACCGCGCCGCCGAGCGCGCCGCGATCCGGGTGCTGCATGACGGCGCTCCTGACATCACCGTCCTCGCCGAGGAGGCCGGGGGCGCCATCACCGAACGGATGTGGGTCGTCGATCCGATCGACGGCACCACGAACTTCGTGCGCGGGTTTCCCGTCGTCGGGGTGAGCGTCGCGCTCGTCGAGGACGGCAGGCCGGTCGTGGGGGCCGTGAGCGCGCCGCTCCTCGGCGCGTCGTGGAGCGCCGCCGAGGGCGAGGGGGCAACCGACCAGGCCGGACGCCGCCTCGCGGTGTCCGCGCACCCGGGCGCGGGGGTCGTCGCCACGGGATTCCCGTTCCGGCACAAGGAGCGCCTGCCGCGCTACCTCGCTGTGATGGAGCGAGCGCTCGAGCGATTCGAGGACCTGCGCCGGGCCGGCGCGGCGAGCCTCGACCTCGCGTACGTCGGCGCTGGGGTCTTCGACGGGTTCTTCGAGCTCGGCCTCGGTCTCTGGGACATCGCCGCGGGCTCGCTCCTCGTTCGCGAGGCCGGCGGTGTCGTCACCGACTGGACGGGCGATCCCGACGCTGTCTTCACGACCGGCAACATCCTCGCCGGGAGCCCGAGGTGGCACGAGGTGATGCTCGAGATCGTCGCGTCGTAACTGCGGAGCGCGGTCCGGGCCTTATAAGGTACGTCGCCTGTGAGTACGCGAGGAACGCACCAGACCACGGATCTTCTTCGCGGGAAACGCATCCTCGTCACGGGGGTGCTGACCCCGAAGAGCATCGCCTTTGCAATCGCCGCGGCGTGCCAGAACGCCGGTGCGGAGGTCGTGCTGACGTCGTTCGGTCGTGCGATGAGCCTCACGCGCCGCAGCGCGCAGCGGCTGCACCCCAGCCCCGAGGTGCTGGAGCTCGACGTCACCGACACCACCCAGGCGCAGGCGGTCGCGGATCACGTCAAGGAGTTGATGGGCGGCCTGGACGGTGTCGTCCACGCGATCGGGTTCGCGCCGGAGGACTGCCTCGGCCACGGCGTGCTCGACGTGCCGTGGAGCTCGGTGGCGACGGCGTTTCACGTGAGCAGCTACTCGCTGCGCACGCTCGCGGCGGCATTCACGCCGCTGATGCCGGCGAGCGGCGGGTCCGTGGTGGCGCTGACGTTCGACGCGCGCATCGCGTGGCCGCTCTACGACTGGATGGGGCCGGCAAAGGCTGCGCTCGAGTTGATCGCCCGGTACCTGGCTCGAGAGCTCGGACCCCGCCACATCCGGGTCAACACCATCGCCGCCGGGCCGCTCGAGACGATCGCGGCGCGCTCGATCCCGGGATTCGAGATCCTCAAATCGTCGTGGGGCCGGCAGGCGCCCCTCGGCTGGGACAGCGCTGACAGCGGCCCGGTGGCCGACGTCGCCGCGTTCCTGCTCAGCGACCTCGCGCGGGCGATCACCGGCGAGATGATCCACGTCGACGGCGGCTATCACTCGCAGGGCGCGCCGCTCATCCAGCCCGCGGAGGTCACCCGGTGAGCGAGCACAACGGCGCCACGCGCGTGGCGATCACCGGCATCGGCGCCGTGACCCCGCTCGGCCTCGACGCGGAGGCGACGTGGCAATCGTGCCGGCGCGGTCAGGGCGGCATCGGCCCGATCACTGCCTTCGACGCGTCGCATCTCACGACGCGCATCGCCGGACAGGTGAAGGGGTTCGACCCCGAGGCGGTGCTCGGCAGGAAGGAGGCGCGGCGCAGCAGCCGGTGCACGCAGCTCGGCGTCTACGCGGCCCGCATGGCGGTCGCCGACTCGGGCCTCGACATCGAGCCCATCGCCGAGGACGTCGGCGTGCTCGTGGCCTCCGGGGTCGGCGGGATCGAGGTGATCGAGCGCAACATCCTCGCCCTGTACAACCAGGGACCGCGCCGCGTGTCGCCGTTCACCGTGCCGTCGATGATCGTGGACATGCCTGCAGGGATGATCGCCATCGACTGCGGCGCCAAGGGCGTGAACTACGCGATCGTGAGCGCGTGCTCGTCATCCGGGCACGCGATCGGCGAGGCGGCGGAATGGATCCGGCGCGGCGAGGCGACCGCGATCATCGCCGGTGGGACGGAGGCGTCGATCACCAACATCAGCGTCGCCGCATTCGACGCGATGCAGGCCCTCTCAACGAGAAACGACGAGCCGGAACGCGCGTCGCGTCCGTTCGACAAGGACCGCGACGGCTTCGTGATGGGTGAGGGCGCGGGCATGCTCATTCTCGAGGACTGGGATCACGCCGTCGCCCGCGGTGCGCGCATCTACGCGGAGCTCGCCGGCTACGGCGCCACCGCCGACGCGTACCACATCACCCAGCCCGACGAGCAGGGCGACGGCGCGCGCCGCTGCATCCTGCGATCGCTGAAGCGCGCCGGCCGCCAGCCGGGCGAGGTGGACTACATCAACGCGCACGGCACGTCGACTCAGATGAACGACGCTGCCGAGACCCGCGCCGTGAAGGCGGCGCTCGGCGAGACGGCGGGCACGATCCCCATGTCGTCGACGAAGTCGATGCACGGGCACCTGCTCGGCGCGGCCGGCGCCGTCGAGGCGGTGATCACTGTTCTTGCCATTCGTGACCAGTTCGTGCCACCCACGATCAACCTGGACGAGCCCGACCCCGAATGCGACCTTGACTACGTCCCCAATCGTGGTCGCGACGCGCACATCGGGTTCGCGCTGAGCACCTCGTACGGGTTCGGCGGCCACAACGTGTGCCTGGCGCTGGCTCGCGCGGATGGCGCCTGACCCGCTGGTCCGCGAGGCCGGTCCCGGCCGCGTCACCCTGGTGCTCGCCGACATCACCACGCTGCACGCCGACGCGATCGTCAACGCGGCCAACGCCTCCCTGGCAGGAGGGGGCGGCGTCGACGGCGCCGTGCACCGGGCAGCCGGTCCGGAGCTCATGCGCGAGCTGCACGAACGCTACCCGGGCTGCCCGACCGGTTCGGCGGTGATCACCGGCGCCGGCCGTCTCCCCGCGGCGCACGTCATCCATGCGGTGGGCCCGCGCTGGCGCGACGGGCACCACGGCGAGCCGGCGTTGCTCGCATCCGCGTATGACGCGGCGTTCGCCCTCGCCGCCCAGCACGCCTGCGCCACGGTCGCCGCGCCGGCGATCAGCACCGGGATCTATGGTTTTCCGATCGAGACGGCAGCCCCGATCGCGATCCGGGCGGCCGTCGCGGCGCTCGAGACGCCGGGGACCACGCTCCGCGAGATCACCTTCGCCCTCTTCTCCGCCGCCGACGTCGAGGTCTTCGCGAGGGCCCTGTGACGCCACCTTGACGGTGGCGTGGGAGCGATGGCCATACAGTGGGCAGCGCCGTGTCCTCGCGCCCGCGGTGGTTCGCCGCCGCACTCATCACTGTCGCGTCGATCGTGCTCGCCCACTACGCGCAGGTGTGGGCGGTCGTGCCCTCCTCGTTGACGCCCACCAGTGACTTCGCCGGCACCTACGTCGCCGCGACCCTGATCCGCCAGGGCGATGCCGCGCAGATCTACAACCCCGCGGTGGAGCGGCGCACGCTGGTCGAGAGTGGCGCTCCGGCCGGCCACGACGACATCCCCTTCGAGAATCCGCCTGCCGCCGCCGTGGTCGCCGTCCCCTTCACGCTGCTGAGCGCCGGCGCCGCGTGGCGGGCATGGTCGCTGCTCCAACTGCTCCTCGTCGCCCTGTCGCTCTGGCTGGTGGCCCGGGCCGCGCCCTGGCCGGCGCGGCTGCCGTCCCTGCCGCGGCTCGCCGTCGTGCTCATCGCGTTCGCCGGGTTCGGCACGGGACTCCTCCTGGTCGAAGGCCAGTGGGACGGCGTGTCGGTGCTCGGGCTCGGGCTGGCATACGTGGCATGGCGCCGCGGGAAGCCCGGCATGGCCGGCTTCGCCCTCGGGTTCACCGCCGCGATCGCCAAGCCGCAGCTGGTGCTCGGCGTCGCCGCCTACATGGTCGGCCGCAGGGACTGGCGGGGCGTCGCAGGTGCCGCTGCGGGTGCGCTCGTGACCGCCGCCATCGGCCTCATCGCCGTCGGCCCCCACGGTGTGTCGGCGTTCATCACCACGATCGCCATGCCGAGCAACTCACCGACGGCGCAGATGCAGGGAAGCAGCGGACTCTTCGGATCGCTGCTCGGGCAGGCGCCGGGTGTGTACGACCTCTCGATCGGCGTGAGCCTCGCGGCTGCGGCGGTCGCGCTGTGGCTCGGGACGGTCGCGCGACGGCGCTCCGAGCTCTTCGAGCCGTCGCTGTGCGCGGCCGTCGCCCTGTCGCTCTTCGCCTCGCCCCATCTCCTCGGGCACGACCTGAGCCTGCTCGCTCCGGTGATGGTGGCAGGACTCGCGTGGTTGGCTGGTCGGCCAACCGAGACAGCCTGGCCGGGTTCGGCGACGCTTGCGGTGGTCGCCGGCTGGGTGGTGCTCTCGTTCGCCAGCCTCGAGGACCTTGCGCAGAACAGCGTCGGGCCGCCGGGACGGGCAACGCCCTGGGCGCTGCTGATGGTCGCGGCGACGTGGTGCGCGCTGACGGCCCGCGCCGCCCATGCCGGCGTCGAGCACGCGCGTCCGGTGCGCCGGTCAGCCGTGGCGTAGGAAGCGGACCGTCCGGCGCGTCCTGATCGTCCTGGCGTCCATGGGGACGATGCTGATCGTCCCGTCGGGCTCCAGGACCCCGAGACGGCACTCCGACACGCTGTCGACGCCGTGCTCACGGATCGCCGTCTCGACCTCCTCGCGATCGACGCCCTCGTGCTCCATGGCGCGGGCGTTGTAGCGCCCGTTCTCGATGATGATGCGCGGCGCCGGGACGAGCAGCCGGTGGAACACACGGTTCTGGTCGAGGCGCGACAGGAGGAAGTTGAAGAGGACCAGGACGCCGATGATGATCAGGCCGCCGAGGAGGGAGTTGTCGGTCCCGGTCATCGCCGGTTGGACGGCGTTGGCGACGAGCAGGATCAGGACGAGGTCGTAGAGGGTGAACTGGCCGAGCTCGCGCTTGCCGAACAGCCGGAGCGCGATCAGCAGGACCGCGTCGATGGCGATGCAGCGGACGACGAACTCCCAGGCCGGGATACCGAGGTGCAGCAGGTCCACGTTGTCAGCTCCTTGTTGTGAATCGATGCCGTGATGGGTACGTTCACGCATATGAAAGTCGCGGCGTGCACTATGAGAGGGCTATGAGCCGAGGCGTCCCGATCGGCCGCATCGCCGGGATCAAGGTCACGGCGGACTGGAGCGTGCTCGTCATCGGAGCGCTCCTCGCCTGGGGCGTCGAGGGAGCGGCGGTCCCCACGGTCGCGAAGGGCACGCCGGGATGGCTCGCGTGGACTGTCGGCGGGATCGCGGCGATGCTGCTCATCGCCTCGCTGACCGCTCACGAGCTCGGTCACGCGCTGCTCGCCCGCCACCGCGGTATCGAGGTCGACGGCATCCGCCTCTGGCTGTTCGGTGGCGTCGCCCAGATGAGCGGTGACTGGATGACCGGCAAGACGGAGATGCTCGTTGCGGCGATCGGGCCGGCGATCACGTTCGCGCTCGCCGCCGTGTTCGTCGGGATCACGTGGCTCTTTGCCGGTTTCGGCGCCCCCGCGCTCGTCGTGGTCGTCCCGGAATGGCTGGCCCTGGTGAACATTTTGATCCTGCTCTTCAACCTCATCCCGGCGTTCCCGCTCGACGGCGGCCGGATCCTCCGCGGCTTCCTCTGGATGCGGCGCAAGAACCGGATGTCAGCCACGGTCGCCGCGGCCCGCGCGGGACGGGTGTTCGCCGTCGTGCTGGCCGGGATCGGCGTGCTCGACTTCTTCTTCCTCGACCCGGTGGGCGGGGTCTGGCTGATGCTCATCGGGTGGTTCCTCGACAGCACCGCGCGCGGCGAGGCGCACGGGGAGCAGGCCAGGCACGCGCTCGAGGGTGTTCGGGTGGGCGACGTCATGTCGAAGGACCCCCTGGTCGTGCCGTCGTGGATCACCGTCGAGCTGCTCGTCGATCAGTACGTGATGGGTCATCAGTTCACCTCGTTCCCGACCCACAGCATCGACGGGCGCGTCGACGGCCTGGTCACGCTGCGCGGGATCCGGCAGCTCCCGACCCAGCAGCGATCGAAGCGCCGCGCCATCGACATCGCGATCCCGGCCGAACGGGTGCCGATCGCGCGCCCGGACGAGCCGCTCACCGAACTGCTCAAGCGCATGGGCACCGCGTCCGACGGTCGTGCCATGGTCTATGACGAGAACCGCCTCGTGGGGATCATCTCGCCGAGCGACATCGCGCGGCTCCTCCAGTCGGGTCCCGGGCGCGTCTCCGCGCACGCCGCCGCCTGAACCGGGCGAATCAAGCTCAGAGCGTTCACCGACGGCTGGTAGGCTCTGGCGGTGCTGAGCGCCGGTCTGATCCTCTTCCTCGCGGCCCTGCAGGGGTTGACCGAGCTCTTCCCGGTGTCCTCGCTCGGCCACGCCGTCGTGGTGCCGCCGCTCGTCGGGCTCAACTTTCGGGAGTCCGACCCCTCGTTCGTCCCGGTCCTCACCGTGCTCCACCTCGGCACGGCGGCCGCGCTGCTCTTCCTCTACCGCCGCGATTGGGCCCGGATCATCGCCGGGTTCATCCGCGCCGCGGTGCGCGGCCGCGTCGAGACCGCCGACGAGCGACTCTCGCTGCTGCTGGTCGTCGGATCGGTGCCCGCGGGGGTGATCGGGCTGTTCCTGCAGGACCCGCTGAAATCGCTCTTCGGGAACCCGCGGCTGGCCTCCGGCTTCCTGATCGTCAACGGCGGGATCCTGCTCGCCGCCGAGTGGTTCCGCCGTCGCGACGAGCACCGGCGAGCCGCGGCCCCGGCGCCCGTGCTCGGACATGAGGAGGGGGATCCGGACTACCAGGCGGTCGAGGGTCTCAGCCTCCGCACCGCCATCTTCGTCGGCATCTTCCAGGCAGGAGCCCTCCTGCCGGGGATCTCGCGCTCCGGCATCACCATGGCGGCGGGACTCATCGCGGGCCTGCGGCACGAGGAGGCGGCTCGCTTCTCCTTCCTTCTGGCGACCCCGATCATCCTCGCGGCCGGGTTGCTCGAGGTCCCGTCGCTCGGCTCCGACGCCCCGACCGCGCTGGTGAGCGTCGCCGCGGCCGTCGTCGCCGGGCTCGTCGCATACGGCAGCGCGCGCTTCCTGCTCCGCTACCTCAGGATCGGGCGGCTCGACCCCTTCGCGTATTACTGTGCGGCTCTCGGGGCGGCGGGCCTCGTGTTCATCCACTGAGCCGATGACCGGCACTCACGGGGGAATCCGTCATGCGGGGTAGCGCCCCACTCGCCATCGGACTGGTCGTGCTCGCGGTGGTGTTCGCCGCGGTCGCGGTCTTCTACTTCACGGTGAAGACCAACTTCCTCGCGAGCGGGAACCCCGCGCTGCACTGGAAGCACGCGATCGTCTTCACGGTGCTCGCGGTCCTGTGCCTCGTCGCCGCGAACTTCGCGCGACCCAAATCCGCTCGCGCCTAGCATCACATCGGGGCAGCTGTGCGTCCGGTGACACCAGCCCGCGCGATCGCCATCTGGCGGGAGGCGTTCGCGGACACGCGCCGGGAGCGGCTGTTTCTGTCGTCAGTGTCTTTTTTCTCGACGTTCGCGGCGACGCGCACGATCACCCACGCGATCCGGCGAGGCGCGGGGCCGTTTCACAACATGTCGGTGGGCGGCCGGCATCTGCACCACCTCGTGTTCGGGATCATGGGGCTGCTGGGCAGCGGCTACATCTGGTTGATCAACGTCGAGCAGTCACGAGCCGACCACCGCGGCGATGACGCGCTCGCGAAGTTCACCTCGGTCCTGTACGGCGGCGCGTCGGCGCTGACACTCGACGAGTTCGCGCTCTGGCTCGACCTCGAGGACGTGTACTGGACGAAGCAGGGGCGTGCGAGCGTCGACGCCGTCGTGCTGTTCGGCGGCGCGCTGTCGATCGGACTCTGGGGCCGGCCGTTCTTCCAGGCACTGCTCCGCGAGGCGCGGCAGCTCTAGCGCAGGATCGCGCATCATTCCCCGGTGCAGCGGCGGGGACTGGCGGCGGCCGCGTTGTTGAGTGGAGGCGTGTTCATCGCCTCCGCGTTCAACGTCCTTGCCGACGGCTCGCAGAACCTCTATCCCAGCGGCGCCGCCGGCTCCCGTGCAAACACCGAGTGGCGAACGAGCTCGTACGGCAACGGCGCGGTGCTGCGGCGCACGCTGCTCCATGCGTATGCGACCACGGGCGAGTTGCTCCTCGTCGGGTCGACGGCGATGGGCCAGGGTACGGCGGACATCCTCGTCTGGGATCCGGGCCTGGTGACGGGCACGCCCGGCGTGGAGACGGTCCCCGTGACGGCGTCCTTCTCGTGCGCGGCGCAGCGGACGTTGTCCGGCATCGCCGCGCAGGGCGAGATCACGAGCCGCGCGGAGGAGCTCGCGGGACCCGACACGGTCCCGGGCGGCGGAGTCACGAACGGGTACACGCCGTGCGTCTACACCGCACCATCGACCGGCATCTACAGCATCGCGATGGTCGGTCCCGACGGGCGGTCGTCCGACGTCGACGGGGGAGTCGCCGCCGACGTTGCGCTGACCGCCGCGGGCGACTTCAGCGTCGCGCAGGGAACCTCGATCGCCGCATGGGACGTCACCGTCCGTGACGACGTCACGAACCCCGCGACGACGCAGGCCGGCCGCGTCTTCACCTACGTGCTCTCGCTGTTCACAGGCGGGAACGGGTTGCCGGTCGATTCAACGATGTACGCGGTGACCACCGACGGATTCCGCTACCGGATCGACCAGCGCGGCATGGACCCGAACGGCTGGGTCGAGTACGGGAGCGAGCTCGGGTTCCTCGAGCCCGATGGGACGACGCCGCTCTATCACGACGCGCTCGCCGCCAATGCCGGGACCCCTGCGCAGCTCACGACCATTCAGGGCGGCGTCATCTTCGCGCCGCCCGCGTATCCGATCTTCTTCACCCCGCCGGCGAACGTGACGCTCACCGCGCTCGGCATCCCGCTGACACCGATCGCGTCGGTGGTGAGCAACATCGGGTTCAGCGGGACGGTCGTCGGGAGCACGAGCTTCTTCCAGACCGGCGGGACCTTCTCGTACACGTCCAACGTCGCGGGTGTCTATCAGATCGTGATCAGCCGGGACGGGGTGAACTTCGACCCGACGAACCCGCTCAACCGCGTGTTGAGCGGCCTGAAGCCTGCCGGCACACAGACGGTGACGTGGGACGGCAAGGACAACGCCGACAACTACTTCCCGGAGGGCGGACCGTATCAGTTCAAGATCGACGTCCACGCCGGCGAGTACCACTTCCCCTTCATCGACGACGAGAACGACACGCAGGGCGGTCCGACGATCACCATGCTCAACCCGCCGGGTGGTGCGTGCCCGCCGTTCACCGGCGGGTGCAGCGGTGGCTTCTACGACGATCGCGGCTACACGACGAACTCCGGCATCCCCGTCGGCACGCCGGGCGCGGTGCTCTGCGGCAGCAACCATCCGACCGTCGATTTCAGCGATCCGATCACCGGTTTCGACACGGCCGGCACGCAGCGCGCGTTCGGTGCCGACCCGGGTTCCAACACCAACGTGCCGTGCACCGGCAGCTTCGGTGACGCGAAGGGGCTCGATCTCTGGACGTACTACCCGAGCCAGGTGCTCAGCAACTCGTTGAACATCGTCGCCCCAGGCGTCTATGCGGACATCGCTGTCGTCAAGACGCCCAGCACGTCGAAGCCCATCCTCGGGCAGCAGATCGTCTACACCGTCACCGCTCGCAACAACGGTCCGGATGGCGCGACCGGCGTCACGGTCACCGATGTGCTGCCCAGCGGTCTGCTCTACGTGAGCTCGAGCGCGTCCGTCGGGACGTACCACCCTGCAAACGGTGTGTGGACGATCGGCGCGCTTGCCGACGGCGCGACGGCGACGCTCCACGTGAGCGTCGTTGCCGAACGACTCGGGACGATCGTCAACACCGCGACGAAATCGGCGGAGACGCAGACGGACCCCAACCTGGGGAACGACGTGTCCAGCGCCAGCGTCGCCGTCACGGTCCCGACGCCACCGGTGCCCACCACCGGCGCCCGGTCACCGGATTCGACACCGACGCTGCTCGGGGAGGGGCTCGCGCTGCTCGGGACACTCCTCAGCGGTGCTGCGGTGATCGTCCGCCGTCAAGCGGTCACCACGAGTCGACGTACCGGGGCCGTCCTTCCCGGGCAGGAGGCCGTGGCGCCGAGCCCGGCGCCGGCGAGAGCAGCACGCGCGCAACCAGCTCGCGCGTCTCCGCCGGGTCGATCACGTCGTCGATCTCGAAGTACGTAGCCATGTTGAGCGCCGCGCCGCGCTCGTACGCGGACGCGACCATCTCCTCGTATGCCGCCTGCCTCGCGTCCGGGTCCGCGATGGCTTCGAGCTCCTTGCGGTAGGCGAGCTTCACCGCACCTTCGAGGCCCATCCCGCCGAACTCGCCGGTGGGCCACGCGACGGTCATCAGCGGCGCGCGGAAGCTCCCACCGGCCATCGCCTGCGCGCCGAGCCCGTATCCCTTGCGCAGGACCACCGTCATGAAGGGCACGGTGAGCGCGCCGCCCGCGAGGAACAACCGGCTCGCGTGGCGCACGAGCGCTGTTCGTTCCGCGTCGGGGCCGACCATGATCCCCGGCGTGTCGCACAGGAAGAGGACGGGCAGCGCGAACGCCTCACAGAGCTGCAGGAACCGCGCCGCCTTGTCCGCTCCGTCGCTGATGATCGCACCTGCGAGGTGCATGGGGTTGTTGGCGACGATGCCGACGGGATGCCCCTCGATACGCGCCAGCGCGGTGACCATTCCCCGCGCGAAGAGCGGCCGCAGCTCGAGCAGCGAACCCGAGTCGACGATGACGTCGACGGCGCGGTGCACGTCGTAGGCGCGCCGCCGGTTCTCGGGCACGACGTTGCGCAGCACGTGCTGATCCGGTGTCTCCCACGCGGCAACCGGTCCCTGGAAGAACGACAGCGCGTGACGCGCGAGTCGAACCGCGTCCGCCTCGTCGGTGGCGGCGACATCGATGACGCCGTTGCGCACCTGCATGTCGAACGGCCCGACCTGGTCGGCGTCGACGACGCCGAGCCCGCCGCCCTCGATCATCGCCGGGCCGCCCATGCCGATGCTGGCATCGGGGGTTGCGATGATCACGTCGCAGCAACCGAGCAGCGCCGCGTTGCCGGCGAAGCAGCGACCGGACGCGACGCCGATGCGCGGCACCACCCCGGACAGACGCGCCCACAGCGCGAACGCCATGACGTCGAGGCCGGCCACCATCGCGTGCTCGGTGTCGCCGGGCCGGCCGCCGCCGCCTTCGGCGAAGAGCACCACGGGCAGCCGCATGCGTTCGATCACCTCGAAGAGCCGGTCCTTCTTGCGGTGGCCCATCACGCCCTGTGTTCCCGCGAGCACCGTGTAGTCGTAGGAGAGCACCGCGCAGCCCGCGCGTTCCCGGCCGACGAGCGCCGTGTTCACGCGGGCGGTTCCCGCGACGAGCCCGTCGGCCGGGGTGCGGCGGACGAGATCGTCGACCGTGCGCCGTCCACGCTGCGCGGCGATGGCGAGGGCGCCGTACTCGACGAAGCTGCCGTCGTCGCAGAGGTCGGCGAGGTTCTCGCGCGCGGTCCGTCGCCCCGCGCCGTGGCGTGCGGCGACCACATCGGGGCGACTCGCGTCACGCGTGAGCTCGCGCCGCCGCCCGGCCTCGGCGAGGTCAGGTCGTACCGCGTCGTGATCCGGCATCAACGGCGGAGCTTAGAATGCGCACCGGCTGCGGCGCGGCACGTTGTCGCCATTCCGGCGCGGGCGTCGCACAGGGGGATGCGCATGGGGTTCCTGGACAAGATCCGCGCGGTCGGCGGCGGCGTCTCACCGGAGTTGATGCAGACGGGCACCCTCGCGCGCGGCGAGATCGTGAGCGTGCAGCCGACCGGCATGACCGTGAGCCACGGGAACGAGGCGCTCGGCAAGCAGGTGTGCGACATCGCCGTCAACGTCTACCTCGACAGCACGCCGCCGTACCAGGCGACCGTCCGGCAGGGCGTGCCCATCCTGGCGCTGCAGCAGCTCATGACGCCGGGCGCCGTCGTCGCGGTGCGCGTCAACCCCGAGAACCACCAGGAGGTCGCGCTCGACCTGGAGACCGATCCGCCCACCGTCACCATGTCGGCAGACGGCCCCAATCGCGGGAGCGCGGCGGAGCTGCTCGCGACGGGCACGCCGGCCCGCGCGGTGATCATCCAGAGCCAGCCGCTCGGCATGCGCACTCCGGCAGGCGTGGATGTGTACGCGCTCGTGGTCACGATCCTCTGCGACGGTCACCAGCCGTACCAGACGCAGGTCGGCAACCCCGTCCCGCCGAGCGGGTTGCCGCTGCTCTACCCCGGTTCCAACCTTCCCGCGAAGGTGCGACCCGAGGAGCAGGGCCAGGTGATCATCGACTGGGATGCGGCGGTGGCGGAGGCGACACACCCGGCGCAAGGCTGACCCGATCAGGGCGCGGCTGCCTGCCGCGACGGGCGCTCCTGTCGTGGGACGAATGTGAACAGCCGCACGTCCGGTTCGAACGCCCGCGGCGGCGACACCAGCCGATCGGCACCCACCCGTGCCGTCGCGTCGGGGATGGCGACGAACCCCAGCTCGGCGAACCCGGCATCGATGAACCACTCGCGTATCGTCGGTGTCAGGTCCGGCGCGAACGCACCGCGCGTCCAGATCACCGTCGCGTCAGGAGCGCAGAGCGTGCGCAGATGCTCCACGGTGTTCTGGACGTCGTCGTCGGTGATGTTGCCGAAGACGCCGCACACCAGCACGATGTCGGCGGGAACCGCGCCGGCGTAGGCGCTGGTGTTCGACGCGTCGGCGTTGACCACGTCGATGGTCGATGACAGCTCGCGTGCCCGCACGCGCGCTGATGCGGCGAGCTCCGGGTCGAGCTCCACGAGCCGTGCCCGCACGTCGGGGAGGCGTGCGTGATCCGGCAGCACGCCGAGCAGGTCCCGTCCGTCGCCCGCGCACATGCTGATGATCCGGATCGGGCCGGGCGGGGAGCTGTCGAGCGCCTGACGGATGAAGTGCTGAACCGCGTGGAGACGCATGGTGAGCGGCGTCCCCTCCGCGTATCCCGCGTGCCACTCGACCCATTCGCTCACGCCGTCAGCCTACCCCGTGAGCCGCGAATCGGCCCTACAATGCTGCCCACCCTGACGGGTACCGAAGTCACGATCACCGAAGGCTTTGCCTCTGGGATGGAGTCACGATGACCGCTCGCGCAGTGCTGTCGACACCCTTGCTGCACGTGGAGCCGGGGTCTGAGGTCACGGCGGTGCTCACGATCCGGAACACCGGCGCGGTGGTCGATCACTTCCACGTCCAGGTGCTCGGCGACGCCGCGCGCTGGGCGACGATCACGCCGGAGACACTGCCGCTCTTCCCCGACGCGGAGGGGCAGGTGGCGATCGCGTTCCGCCCGGCACGCGTCGCAGCTGCACGCGCCGGAGCGACGCCGTTCGGCGTCAAGGTCACGTCCGAGGTCGACCCCGCCGACACCTCGGTCGAGGAGGGGACGCTCGACATCGGTGCGTTCACCGAGCTGACCGGTGAGCTCATCCCGGCGATCTCCAATGGCAGCAGGACCGGCCGGCACCAGCTTGCATGCGACAACCGCGGCAACATCCCGCTGACGCTGGGCTTCGGCGCCGTCGACCCCGAGGAGGCACTGCGGTTCCAGTTCGACCCGCCGAGCGTCGTCGCGGCGTCCGGAACCGCGACCATCGTCACGCTCCGTGCCCGGCCGAAGAAGCGGTTCCTGACCGGCAGTCCCAAGACGCATCGCTTCCAGACGGTGATCCAGCCCAAGGAGGCCGCCCCCGTCAACGTCGACGGGTCGATGGTGCAGCTCGCGATGCTGCCCAAGTGGCTTCCGAAGGCGCTCGCGGCCCTGATCGCGCTCGTGGTCGCCGCCGCGGTGCTCTGGTTCACGCTGCTCAATCCGGCGATCAAGTCGACTGCGACGCAGGCGACCAACCAGGCGCTGTCCGCGGCAGGGATCTCTCCCGGCGGCGGTCACAACGGAGGCGGGACGCCGACCCCGACGAGCTCGGGTACCACGACCGTCACACCGACACCGGCGGGCGTCCTCGGAGGACCGGCGAGCGGCCGCCTTGCAGTCAAGGTCAACGGTGGCGGCAACTCGGGATGCCCCGGCAGCAACCCCGGGCGGTTCACGATCCCGGCCGGCCAGACGTTCTCGCTCACCGACCTCGTCTTCCAGAATCCCAACGGCGACACCGGGATCCTGACGCTGAGCCGGCAGTGCGGCGGGGTCCTCTTCCAGGAGCAGCTCAGCAACTTCCGTGATCTCGACTTTCACTTCGTGAACCCGATCACGTTCGCCGGGGGGCAGAGCATGATCCTGCAGGTCGCATGCACCGCGCCGGGCCCGCCGGCCCCGTCGCCGCCCGGCACGTCGTGCTCGGACGGGATGGTCTACGCGGGGTTCCTCAAGCCCGGCAGCTGACGCGAACCGTCAACCGCGGCGCCGGACCGTGCGTTGACCGGCGCCTGAGGCTCCCTCGGCCGGGGTGGCCGCCGGCGTCAGCGCCTGCCGGCGGCGCTCGTCGGCGATCGCGGTCGGCACCTGCTCGGGCGCCCCGTCGGGCGCGGCGACCGTGATCCGGCGCTCGCGCACCGGGCGCGGCCGCCGTGATCGCCGCCGGCCGCGGCAGCGGAGCCACGACGACGAGATCGAGCGCCGGACGTGGAGCGATGCCGAGGGCGCCCCACAGGTCGGAGGGCGGCGGGATGTCGCCTTCGCCCGGCATGGCGACGGAGAGGAACACCGGGAGACCCTCCTCGACCAGCTCGCCGGTGACGTGCTCGGCGGGGATCGCCTGCTCGTCCGCGAGTGCGAACAGCACCGACGACAGCAGCCGATGCTCGTCGATCGTGCTGCCACCCCAGGCTGTGAGGAGATACCGGAGCCGGTAGCGGTGCAGCGGCGGCCGCCTGCCGGTCACGCGCCCCTGCACGTCGCGCAGCTCATCCCAGTCGTTGTGGCGACGGCCCAGATCCTCGCGGATCTCCCAGAGATACGCGTCCACCACGGTGCCGCGAACCTGTTCCGACCACTGCCGGGTCGGCGAATCGAACGCGACGTCCACGTCGGTGCCGTGCAGCGCGGTCGCGCGCAGGAGCGAGCGCAGCGACGCGTCGACGTCGGCGATCATCGGGTCGAGGCTGGACCCGCGGCGCCTGCGGCACAAGGGCCACCCGGGCAGCCGGAAGGGATCCTCGGGCTGCCCTTTCAGGCAGACGCATGTTCCCTCATGGCGGCCCGTGCGTGACTCGCGCGCACCGGGACTCAGTGCGAGGCTCAACGCGCCCACGTGTCCTGAGGAGAACTGCGCATGCCAAGCTACCTGTCGCCAGGCGTCTACGTCCAGGAGGTGTCGTCGGGCTCGAAACCCATCGAGGGTGTCGGCACCGCGGTGGCCGCGTTCGTCGGCCTCACCGAGAAAGGGCCGGCGAACACACCGACGCTGGTCACCAACTGGACGCAGTTCAACCAGGTGTTCGGGGACTTCGTCGAGGGCTCGTACCTCGCCCACGCCGTGTACGGGTACTTCCTCAACGGGGGCGGTTCCGCGTACATCGTGCGGATCGGATCCGACGGCGAGGCCCCGCAGCCCAGCGCCCGGGCCGAGCTCGCGGGCAGGGGTGAGCCCGGCCGTCCCGCGTATCGGGTGACCGCGGCCGAGGGTGGCCCCGCAGGTGACGACATCAGCGTCGAGATCGGCGACCCCGGCGAGGCCGGCGAGGACACCTTCAAGGTCTCCGTGTCCCGCGGCGGCAAGGTCGAGGAGGTTTTTGACAATCTCAGCACAAAGAAGGGACCGACGAACGCCGCGACCGTCGTCAAGGCCCGCTCGAAGCTCATCAGGCTCGAGGAGGTCGGCAGTGGTGGCGCGGTGACGGTCCCCGAGAAGGCGAGCGTCAAGCTGAGCGGCGGGACGTCCGCGGCAGCGGTGCGCGTGACCGCGGACGACTACGTCGGGAACTCCGCCGACCGCACGGGCTTCGCCGGCCTCGAGGCGGTCGACGAGGTGACGATGCTCAGCGTCCCCGATGTGATGGCCGCCTATCAGCGCGGCATCATCGACCTCGAGGCGGTGCAGGCGGTGCAGCTCGCGATGATCGCGCACTGCGAGCTGATGGGTGATCGCGTCGCGATCCTCGATGCGCTGCCCGGGCTCAACGCGCAGCAGGTCAAGGAATGGCGCGTCGACAAGGCCGGGTACGACTCGAAGTACGCGGCGCTGTACTGGCCCTGGATCAAGGTGTTCGACCCGTTGCAGGGACAGGGGATCCTGGTGCCGCCGAGCGGGCACATGGCCGGTATCTGGGCACGCAACGACGACACCCGCGGCGTGCACAAGGCGCCGGCCAACGAGGTCGTGCGCGGCGCGATCTCGCTCGAGCTGCAGATCACCAAGGGTGAGCACGATCAGTTGAACCCCAACGGCGTCAACTGCATCCGCGCGTTCCCCGGGAGGGGGATCCGCGTCTGGGGCGCCCGCACCATTTCGAGTGATCCGGAGTGGCGGTACCTCAACGTCCGCCGGCTCTTCAACTACGTCGAGGAGTCGATCCTCGAGGGGACGCAGTGGGTCGTGTTCGAGCCCAATGACTCGCGCCTCTGGGACGCGGTCAAGCGCAACATCACCGCGTTCCTCCGGCGCACGTGGCGCGACGGCGCCCTGTTCGGCGCGACCTCGGCGGAGGCCTTCTTCGTCAAGGTCGACGCCGAGAACAACACGCAGGACACCATCGACATCGGTCAGTTGATCATCGACATCGGCATCGCTCCGGTGAAGCCCGCCGAGTTCGTTGTCTTTCGCATCTCGCAGTTCGCCGGCGGCGCGTCCGTCAGCGAGTAACAGAGGGTTCGAACATGCCAACAGGCCTCGGCAACAACATGCCCAACGACGCGATCGCGGCGTCGCGCTTCTCGGTCACCGTGGACGGATACGAGATCGCGCAGTTCTCCGAGCTCACCGGGATCACCACGGAGGTCGACGTCATCGACTTCATGGAGAACTCGGCGAGCGGCGGCAACATCCTGAAGAAGCTTCCCGGCAAGCACAAGCCGCCCACCATCACGCTCAAGCGCGGCAAGAGTTCGTCGATGGAGTTGTGGGCCTGGCACGAGGCGGTGCTTCATGGTGACGTCGTCGGCGCGCGCAAGAGCGGGTCGATCGTCATGTACGGATATGACGGCACCGCGGTGGCTCGCTACCACTTCCATGACGGATGGCCGTCCAAGATCTCCATCGGCGCGCTCAAGGCGGCGTCGAGCGAGGTGCTCATGGAGGAGGTCACGATCGTCTGCGAGTCGCTCGAGCGGGTGGCTCCGTGAGCGTAGCGGCACGTGCCGGCGCGGAACCCGCTGCGCGCATCGTCACGGAGTTCCCGTTCGTCCTGCCGCGCGGATACGTCGATCGGGACGGGAGTGTGCACCGCGAAGGTGTGATGCGCCTCGCCACTGCGCGCGACGAGATCGGGCCGCAGAACGACTCGCGCGTCCGCCAGAATCCCGCCTATCTCACCGTGCTGCTGCTCGAGCGCACGGTGACGCGCCTCGGGGCGCTGCGCGAGGTCGACTCCTACGTCATCGAGGGGTTGTTCGCGTCAGACCTTGCGTTCCTGCAGGACCTGTATCGGCGTGTGAATCAGGAGGGGCGAACCGAGGTCGCCGTCACCTGCCCCGCGTGCAACCACGACTTCAGCGTCGATATCGCGGGTGAGCCGCCGGGGGAACCATGACGTACGCGATCGACCGTCTCCTCGAGGAGGTCGCGTACGTGGGGTACTACCTGCACTGGGAGCTCGACACGATCCTTGATCTCGAGCATCCGATGCGACTGCGGTTCATCGAGGAGATCGGACGCATCAACCGTCAGATCGGTGAGGCGGACGGCTGATGCGACTCCCGTGGCGCGGCCGGACGCAGCGTCCGGCCGCTGATCCAGCATCGCCGGCGCCGCGTCCTGACGGGCGTGTGTGGGACCAGGTCGCACCCCTGCGAGCCTCGGTGTCGGAGCGGGTCCCGCTCACCGCGCGCGCGGCCGAGCACAGCTCGGACATCGGCACGCGTCTGCGTTCGACGAGCGTCCTCGTGCACCGGCCTCGCGTGCTCCCCTCAGCGGGGGTTCCCGATGTCGCGGGGAGGATGGAGGGGATCGCGACGGTGTCGTCGCCGATCGTGAGCGTCGCTCGCGCCGCCGCGGACCGGCTGGGTGACCCCGCCGTCGCCCCACCAGCGCAACTCCCCGTGCTGGCGCAGCGCACCGCTCCGGTGCGGCCGCAGCTCGAGCCCCCACCGGTGCTGGTCCGGCTCGATCCAGAGACGGCGTCGGCGCTCGTCCCAGCACGTCGCGTGGCGCGCACAGGTGCGCCGCGGACCGTCGCAAGCGAGCCACTCACGTTCGCGGCGCCCGACGCCGACGAGATCGAGCCGCAGGCGGCCCTCGGGCGGCCACAGGTCGCGACTCCCGCACCCCGCGCGGCGCCGGTGCCGGCTGCGGTCCCAGGCCACACGGTCGTCCGGCGGAGGCTGCAGCCGGGAGCCCCGAGACCGGTCGGCTTGCAGCCACCGTTGGAGCAGGCGTCCGTCCCCGCACGGGTCGAGGCGTCACCGGCGGCGATGCCGGCGTCCGCGGCGGTCGAGCGGGTCCCGGAGCGGGTTGCGTCGGCGATGCAGCACCTCCATCACGCTGACGTTCGCGAGGTTCCTGTGATTCGCGGCGAAGCCGCATCCCGACTTGCCGCGTCCATGCACGCGCGGGCGCTCACTCGCGGCGGCGAGGTGTTCGTGCCCGAGCAGCGCGGGTCCCTCGAGCTCGCCGAGAATCGCGGGTTGCTCGCGCATGAGCTGACCCATGTCCTCCAGCAGCGCCGGCTCGGGACCGACGTTCCGATGGAGCACACACCCGCGGGCCGGGCGCTCGAGGCACAGGCGGCGGCGACCGAGCAACTGGTGCGTGGCGGCCCCGGCACCGCTCCGGCGCCCGCCGACACGTCGCATCCGGTGGCGCCGCCGCCACCGGCGGGTGCCGGTCTGGATGCGGTGCGCGCGGTGCAGGATGAGCTCACCGCATCCGGGTTCGCCACGCGCGCCGCCGACGGCTCGCTGGTCTTCGCCGCGGCGGCCACAGCCGCGTTGCAGACGGGAGCGCCGATCCAGCGGGCGCCCGACGTCCCAGGGGCCGAGCCGCACCCGGCTGACGCACCCTCCGAGCGAGACGTGGCAGGCCAGCCCGCACCGGTGGCGACCCCGGCGTCCGCGCCGTCGCCGCAGACGCCCGACGCGTTCGTGTTTCCGGAGCCGGCGCCGGCGCCGGCGGCTGGAGGTCAGGCGCAGGAACTCGGCGCCGTCCGCCGTCGTCACCGAGGCGTCGACCGTCGTCGCGCACGCGGGAGAGCCGGCGCCACCGGCGGCAATCGCTCCCGCTCCCGACCTGGAGGAGATGGCTCGCAAGCTGTACGACCGCGTCGCCGCGCGCCTGCGCACCGAACTGACTCTCGACCGCGAGCGAGCGGGACTGCTCACCGATTTGCGATGAGGTTGCACCATGGCAGATGACGTCAAGCACGGGCTTTCACTGCGGTTCGAGGTCACCATCGACGACCACGACCTTGGCGCGTGGGCGAAATGCAGCGGACTCAACGTGCACTTCGACATCCTCAAGTACCAGGAGGGTGGCAATGACAACTTCACGCATAACATCCCCGGGCGCACCAACTACGAGCACATCAAGCTCACTCGCGCGCTGACGCAGAAGGAGTCGTCGGCGGTCGCCACCTGGCTCTCGCAACAGCAGCACGCCCCGAAGAAGGGGACCGCCAAGATCACGCTGTTCGACGCCTGGAAGGGCGAGGTGATGTCGTGGTCCTTCCAGGGGGTCATGCCCGCCAAATGGACCGGCCCGACGCTCGACGCCGGCGCCGCCGCGGTGGCGACCGAGGAGTTGGAGCTCGTGCACGAGGGGTTCCTCGAGGACTGATGACGAACATCCGCACGTCCACGTCGGAGGGGGCGTGATGCCGCTCAGCTCGCAGAGCAAGCTCGGTGTCGCGTCGCGCTTCACCGTCGAGATCGACGGCTACGATCTCGGTGGCTGGGCGAAATGTTCCGGCCTCGAGGTGGACTTCCAGCTCAAGCCATATGTCGAACTTGGCAATAACTCCTTCACCTATCAGTTCCCGTCGGGCGCGAAGTACAAGAACGTCATCCTGGAGCGCGCCTGCACGCCACAGGAGTCGCAGCAGGTGCAGGCGTGGCTCGCCAGCATGATCGCTCAGCCGGTTCCCGGCACGGCGAGCATCACGCTGCACGACGCCTGGAAGTCCGAGGTGCTCACGTGGACGCTGACCGGTGTGTACCCGGCGCGATGGAAGGGGCCGACCTTCGACGCCGATTCGCACGACCTGGCCAAGGAGACGCTCGAGCTGTCGCACTGGGGCTTCCTGGAGGGATGACGTGGCACTCGGCGCACTGACGAAGCTGGTCAACGCGAAGCTCATCAGCGACACCGGGATCGTCTCCATGCTGCTCAACCCGGCGTCGCTGAAGATCACGCGCAGCGCGAACTGGACGGCAACGCCCAACCTCTCCGCAGCGGGAGGGAAGCCCGGCAGTGCCTCCGGTGGTTCAGGTGGGGCCGCCGGCGCGGTTGCGGGCGCGGTCGCCGGCGCGGTTGCCGGGGCGGCCGGCGGAGCAGGGACGACGTCCGTCGGCCACGGACGGCTCCAGTACCGGGGATCCGGAGCCGGTACGCTCGCGATGACCGTGCTCTTCGACCAGTCGCTGGTTCCGGGTGGCGACGTCAGCGGCGACGTCGACCAGTTGCAGAACTGGACGTGCCCAAGCGTTGCCGATCCGATGGGTACGACCCATCCGCCGCAGGTGACGTTCACGTGGGGCGAATTCCGCTTTGTCGGTCACGTCACCAACGTGGTCATCGACTATCAGCTGTTCGGCGTCGGCGGAAGGCCGCTCCGAGCCTCGGTCAACCTGACCATGAGCGAGGATCCGGAGACCATCGCGTCCACCAACCCGACATCGGGGGGCATCGCCGGCCGGAGGATGCACATGGTCTCCGAGGGCGACAGCCTGCAGTCGATCGCCTATGCCGAGTATGGGAAACCATCCCACTGGCGAGTGCTCGCCGAAGCGAACGGTATCGATGACCCGCTCAAGATCGTGCCGGGCACATCGCTGCTCATCCCACCCGCACCGTCACGCGCGGATCGTCGATGACGGACACCGCGAGCACCAGCTGGCCGGATGTGGAGATCGACGGGAGTGCACTCCCCGATCCCGTCAAGCCGAGCCTCTCAGGTGTCGTCGTCGATCAGCACCTGCACCTTCCGGACCTGTTCATCCTCACGTTCGACGACCCGGAGCAGGGGGTGATCGATCAGACGGGGGTGCACGTCGGATCGACGGTGCGGATCACGGCGCACGGGCTCGGGTACGACGACCCCGAGGTGCTGATCAGCGGCGAGGTCACGGCGCTCGAGGCCGACTACGCATCGGGACGCGATCGCACGATCGTGCGCGGTTACGACAAGTCGCACCGGCTGCACCGCGGGCGGAGAACCGAGACGTACCAGAACGTCAAGGTGTCCGACGTCGCGCAGACTGTGGCCGGCCGCGCCGGGCTCGACGTGGGCACCGTCGACGACACCGGATCAGTGCTTCCCTACGTGTCGCAGACCAACCTGAGCGACTGGGACTTCCTGAAAGCGCGCGCGCGCGAGGTCGGCTACGAGGTGGGCGTTGCGGACGGCGAGTTCTTCTTTCGCAAGCCGGTCGCGTCGTCGACGGGACCCGATCCCGGGGACCCGACCTCCACGCAACCCGAGCAGCTCGTCTACGGGCGCGACCTGATCAACTTTCATCCGCGCGTCAACTCGATGGCGCAGGTCTCCTCGGTGAACGTGCGGGCGTGGGACCCGACGAGCAAAGCCGTGCTCATCGGTTCGGCTGAGGCGTCCGCGCCCCATGTCGACATCGGTGACGACCCCGGGACCCTGGCAAGCAGCTTCGGTTCGCCGATGCACGTCGTCCACGACCGTCCGCTCGCGACGCAGGACGACGTGGACAGCGCGGCGCAATCGGTCGCCGAGCAGCTCGGGAGTGCGTTCGCGGAGGCGGACGGGACGGTGATGGGCAACGCGAAGCTCCGCGCGGGCACCGCGGTGAGCGTTGCCCAGGTCGCCGACCCCTTCAAGGGGAAGTACACCCTGACCCGGACCCGCCACGTCTTCGACGAGGACGGCTACCGGACGGACTTCCAGGTGAGCGGACGCCAGGAGCGATCGATGGCCGGGCTGACCTCCGTCGGCGCCACCAACGGGAGCCCGTCGGGCGGCGGGTATCCGATCCCCGGTGTTTTCGTCGGCATTGTCACCAACAATGACGACCCCGACAAGCTGGGCCGGGTGAAGCTCAAGTTTCCGTGGATGTCCGATTCGTACGAGTCGGACTGGGCGCGCGTCGCGCAGGTGGGCGCCGGACCGCAGAGCGGCGTCATCTTCCTGCCGGAGGTCGGTGACGAGGTGCTCTGCATCGGTGAGTTCGGCGATCTCCGCCGCGTGTACGTCCTCAGCCCGATCCACAACTCGGTGGACACCCCGATGCTCGGCGACGGGCTGGTCGACGGCGGCAAGGTGAAGCGTCGCGGAGTCGTCTCACGCAAGGGCCACAAGCTCATCTTCTTCGATGATCCCGGCACCTCGGGCATCGCGCTCATCAGCAGCGATGGCAATCTCAAGGTTTCGCTCAACGAGACCTCGAGCGAGATCACGATCCATTGCAAGGGCAAGGTCACGCTCGAGACGGACTCCGACGACATCTCGCTGAAGAGCGGTGCCAATGTCACCATCGAGGCCCAGGGCAATGTCAAGGTCTCCGGATCGTCGGGTGTGAAGGTCGATGGCGGCGGGGGCATGGTGGAGATGAGCGGTTCGCTCATCAAGCTCAACTGACATGGGCGCCCCCGCGATCGTCCTCGGCGACCAGATCACCGGTCAGTGCCCGATCCACATCATCCCCAACCCGGCGACCGGCATCCCCCAGCCGTCGCCGCCACTCCCGTTCACGGCGCCCATCACCATTGGCGTCTGCCCGACGGTGATGATCGAGAGCAAGCCCGCTGCCGTGGTCGGCTGCACCGGCTACAACACGCCCCCACACGTCGGACTGTTCCCTGCGGATCCGTTCATGGTGCCGACCATGCAGATCGGCACCATCGTGAGCGGGAGCATGACGGTGCTGTTCGGCGGTCAGCCTGCCGCGACCGCGATGTCGTCATGCACCTGCTGCGCCACCCCGGGAACGATCACGCCGACCGTCACCAGCGTGCTGATCGGGTGACGTGATGGCGAACAGCGCCGACTTCATCGGCTCCGGCTGGGCGTTCCCGCTGCGCGTGGGTGTCACCGGCGGCATCGCGCTCGTGTCGAGGGAGCGCGAGCTCGAGGAGGCGATGCGCGTGATCCTCAGCACCGCCCCCGGTGAGCGTCCGATGCGACCGGAGTTCGGGTGCGGCATCCACAACTACATCTTCGCGGGAGGTGACGACGAGACTGCCGCGGCGATCGCCTACGAGGTGCGCAAGGCCCTGCTGCGCTGGGAGCCCCGGGTCCTCATCGACGACGTCGTGGTGACGCCCGATCCGGACGACCAGGCGGTGCTGTACATCGACGTGCGCTACCGGCCGAAGGCGACCAACGACCCGCGCAACCTCGTCTTCCCCTTCTACACCATCCCAAGCGAGGGCGACTCATGACCCTGCCGGTTCCGAACCTCGACGATCGACGCTTCCAGGACCTCGTCGACGAGGCCAAGCGCATGGTGCAGCAGCGCTGTCCGGAGTGGACCGACCACAACGTCTCAGATCCCGGGGTCACCCTCATCGAGACCTTCGCATGGATGACCGATCAGCTCGTCTACCGGCTCAACCGGGTTCCCGACCGCCTCTACGTGAAGTTTCTCGAGCTGATCGACGTGCGGCTGTTTCCCCCGACCCCCGCCCGGACCGCGCTCACCTTCTGGCTCGCGGCGCCTCCCGAGGAGCCGCAGCGTATTCCGGCGAACACGAAGGCCGCGACCATCCGCACCGAGACCGAGGAGGCGATCGTGTTCTCCACGGTCGACGACCTCGATCTGGTGCCCTGCGCGATGGCCTCGGTGGCAACCCAGGCAGCCGGCTCGGACGAGCGCGTCGACACGACCGAAGGACTCCGGCGCGGTACCAAGTTCGCCGCCTTCGCGGCCGTCCCCAAGCCTGGTGACGCGCTCGTCATCGGGCTCACCGACGGCGTTCCCCGATGCGCGATCCGCCTGCGCCTGCGCTGCACGATCGAGGGCGTCGGCGTCGATCCGACCCATCCGCCTCTTGTGTGGGAGGCGTGGGACGGCGAGACCTGGCGCGAGTGTGATGTCGACCGCGACGGCACCGGCGGGCTCAACCGCGACGGGGACGTCGTGCTGCACATCGGCCGCGAGCACGTCGCGAGCCTCATCGACGGGCGCCGTGCGGGGTGGATTCGGGCCCGGGTCACCGCGCCCGAGCCGGGCCAGCCGGCGTATACGGCGGCGCCGCAGATCCACAGCGTCGAGGCGGCCACCGTCGGCGGAACCGTGGACGGGGTGAACGCCGAGATCGTCGCCGAGGAGTTGCTGGGGATCTCCGACGGCACCGCGGGACAGCGCTTCGCGGTACGGCGGGCACCGGTGCTCGCGGGTGCGGGCGCGCCCGAGGTCGAGGTGAGCTCGGACGCCGGCTGGGTTCCGTGGCTGGAGGTCCAGGACTTTGCGGCGTCCGGCCCGGACGACTCGGTCTTCGTCCTTGACGCCGCGGCCGGCGAGGTGATCCTCGGCCCCGCAGTGCGCGAGCAGGACGGATCGATTCGCGCCTACGGACGCGTGCCTGCGAAAGGTGAGCAGCTCCGCCTCCGTTCCTACGCAACCGGGGGAGGCAGGCGCGGCAACGTCAACAAGGGTGCGATCTCGGTGCTGAAGTCGTCGATCCCGTACGTCGCACGGGTGGAGAACCGCCGTCCCGCACTCGGCGGTGTGGACGGCGAGGACCTCGACAACGCCAAGCGGCGGGGTCCGATCCTGCTCAGAACGCGTGCCCGCGCGGTGACCGCCGAGGACTTCGAGCAGCTCTCCCGCGAAGCAGCCCCCGAGGTCGCCCGAGTGCGATGCCTCGCGGCCGGCGAGGGGCTGGAGGCGGGGTCGGTGCGGATCCTCGTCGTTCCAGCCGCCCCCGACGAGCGGGGGAAGCTCCGGTTCGAGCAGCTCATCCCCGGCGATGAAACCCTGCAGGCGATCGCCGCCCGGCTCGACACCTGCCGGCTGGTCGGCACCCGCGTGCTCGTGGAACCACCGCTGTACCAGGGGGTCACCGTGGTCGCCCGGCTTCGCTCGCGACCGCGCGCCGGGGTGAGCCGCGTCGAGGCAGCTGCCCTTGACGCGCTCTTCCGGCACCTCAACCCGATCAGTGGCGGTCCCGATGGCCACGGCTGGCCGTTCGGCAGGCCCGTGCAGTCCGGTGAGATCTTCTCGATCCTGCAGGCGGTGCCCGGGGTCGAGCTGGTCGAGGACGTGCGCATCTTCGGCGCGGACCCCACGACCGGGAGCCGGGGGCAGGCAACCCAGCGGCTCGAGGTCGCCCCCAACTCGTTGGTGTTCTCGTACGAGCACCAGGTTCGGGTCGAATCGGCGTGAGCAGCGCACGCGCGCTGGTCCCGGGATTGCCGACGCCGCATGCGCTCGGTACGCACCTCCCGGCCGTCTACCAGGAGGACCCCTTCGCCCAGGCGCTCACCGCGGGGCTCGACGACGTCCTCAGCCCGATCTTCGCGACGCTGGACAACCTCGCGGCCTACCACGATCCTGATGTCGCCCCGGACGACTTCCTGGCGTGGCTCGCGGGGTGGGTCGGGACCGAGCTCGATGACGCCTGGCCGGAGGAGCGCCGCCGCGCGCTGGTGCGCCGCGCGGTGGAGATCTACCGGGTTCGAGGGACTGTCGAGGGTCTCCGCGCTCACATCGAGCTGGTCACCGGGGGCCGCGTGGAGATCGTGGAGTCGGGTGGCGTCGCCTGGTCAGCGCAAGTTGGCGCAGACATGCCCGGTCAGGCCGAGCCGCGTATGACAATACGCGTCTATGTGGACGACGTCTCCGGCATCGACACGCGCGCGCTCGACCGGCTGGTCGGCGCATCGAAACCGGCGCACGTGATCCACGCATTGGAGATCGCAACGGGAGGCTGAGCGACGATCGATGATCGTCTGCAAGAAGTGCGGCTTCAACAACGCTGACGCCGACACGTTCTGCGGCTCGTGCGGGGCATTCCTCGAGTGGACCGGGGAGAAGGTGATCCCACCGGCCGCGGTCGAGTCCGCGCCCGAAATCCCCGCGGCCGCCGAGCCGGCTCGCCGCGGGGGATTCATGGCGCTCGTCCAGCAGGTGACCACGATCGGGGTTCCGAAGAAGGAGGCGATCGATACCCCCGCGAACATCCCGGGGATGCCGATGGCGGCCCCCGGCCCCCGCCCCGGCATGCCCGGCGCACCCGCGCCGCTCGGCGGGCCGCCGGCCACCCCGCGTCCGATGGGACCGTCCGCGATGCCGATCGGACCGCCCCGCAGCGCGCCGCCCTCGAGCCCGCCACCTTCGGGACCTCCGCGGAGCGCCCCGCCCTCCGGGCCTCCGGGGTCGATCACGCCGACGAGCGCGCCGCCCGTCGGCCCGCCGCGCAGCGCGCCCCCGACCGGTCCTCCGCTGTCGTTGGCTCCGACGAGCGCGCCGCCTGCCGGGCCGCCCCGGAGCGCGCCACCGAGCGGGCCTCCTCCGGCCGGGGGACCCACGAGCGCCCCGCCGACCGGCCCGCCACGCAGCGCGCCACCGTCGAGCCCGCCGCCGTCCGGACCCCCGCCGAGCCTCCCGCCGAGCGGTCCGCCTTCGGGAGCCGGCGGGCCGGGACCAGCCGGAGCCCCGACGTCGCCGGCGCCCGCGCCCGTGGCGCCGAGCCTGCCCCGGCCAAGCCTCCCTCCCCCGACGCTGCCGGCTCCGACCCCGATGGTCATCCGCGTGACGCCGGAGCCCTCTGTCGCACCGCCCGCCGGAGTGTCGCCACTCGCCACCCCGGCGGCGACACCGGCGCCGGCTGCACCGCCCCCCGGCGCGCAGCCTGCTGCGAGCATTCAGCCCGCGGCGACCCAGCCGGCGGCAATGCAACCCGCCGCCCTGCGGCCTCGCGCCGCGCCGAAACCGGCTGCGGCCCCGCCGACCAAGCGGCTACGACCGGGTGACCTCATCTGCGGGGCCTGCGGCGAGGGGAACGACCCCGTCAGGAAGTTCTGCAGTCGCTGCGGTCAGTCACTCTCGACCGCCACCATCGCGGCGACGCCGTGGTATCGGCGCCTCATCCCTCACCGGAAGGCCAAGGTGCTCGCCGCGGGCGAGCGCCCGAAACGGCGTCGCGGCTCGGGGATGAACTTCGGCGCCATCGTGCGGTGGGGCCGCAACGTCGTGCTCGTGGTGGTGCTCCTCGGTGGCGTCGCGTACGGCGCCATCCCGGGATTCCGTGACACGGTGAACGGCAAGGTGAACAGCGTCATCCAGAACTTCACCGCGAAGACCGGCACGCCGACGCCGGTGCACGCCAGCTCGGTCACCGCCACGTCGTCGACCACCGGACACGCGGCGAGCCTTGCCGTCGACGCGTTCAGCAACACCTACTGGGCGGCGTCGTTGAGCAAGGATGCGCATCCGAAGCTCACCGTCGGGTTCAGCCCCGCGGTGAATGTCGACGTGATCCTCTTCATCTCGGGCAACACCGCGAACGAGCTCTCCGAACCCCGCCCGAAGGAGCTGCACATCGTGTTCTCCAACGGCGCGACGCAGAACCTGCTGCTCGCCGACGAGGCGACGTCGCAGCAGTTCAACATCAACGGCGCGAGCAAGGTCACCGGCGTGACCATCCAGATCATGTCGGTGTACGGCTCCACGTCCGGCAACGACGTGGCGCTGTCGGACGTGGAGTTCTTCGGCAGGCAGTAGCGCGCTGCGGGCTACGCGCTCTCGATGTCGACGCTGTTGCTCACGTCGTCGTTCCCGGACTGGCCCGGGGTGACGATCGCGCGGAAGGTGTGCGACCCGGCACCGTGACGGCCGCACCCTGAGACGTTCGCCCCCTGGCACTGCCCGGCCTCGATGGCGCCGGACGTCCATGTCTGCACCTGCTGATCGTCGACGTAGATCGTCACCGTTGCCGTGCCCTGCGCGGAGCCTGTGTTGCAGACGGTGAACACCGCCTCCGTGCCGGCGTTCTCGTTCAGCACGACGTGGTTGTCGGGATTGTCGCTCTGATCGACCTGGACGATGAGGCCATTGTTGTCAAAGGCGAATTGGGCGGCACCGGCATCGCCGCCGCCCTGACCACCACCTTGCTGCTGTCCAGCGCCCGACACCGGCTGCCACTGGGCTCCGTCCCACCACCACTGCCCGTCGTCTGAACGCGGTGCGTCCTGTGGAATGTCGGTCATGTGCTCCTCTTCGCTCCCGTGAAACAGCTGCAGTCGAAAAAGGCGACGCGATGTCCTGCCCGGTCAGATGAACCCCTCGCGCAGCGCGTATGCGACGGCGTGGGTGCGGTTGCGCAGGTGCAACCTGCTCGTGATGTCGTGCACGATGTTCTTCACCGTTCGCTCGGAATAGAAGAGTCGACGGCCGATCTCGAGCGTGTCATAGCCGTCTGCCATGAGCCGCAGCACACGGACCTCGCGGTCGGTCAGCCCCGAGAATCGCAGGCCGCGCGGAGCGAGGACATCGCGCTGCAGGCGGCCGACGTGGTCGAGCAGCTGTCCGAGCAGATCCGGCGACATCGCGGCGGCGCCGGTCGAGGCGGCGCGCACCGCGTCGATGACGCGGTCGGGTGTCGCCTCGCAGCGCCGGAGCACGCTCGACGCACCCGCCTCGACGGCCGCGAGCAGATCGCCGTCGCCGAGTCGCGTTGCGACCAGCACCACGCGGTTGGCGTCCCCGACCCGCGCGCCGCGCACCGCCCGGATGGCGGCGTCGTCCACCTCGTCGGCGAGCACCACCGTGACGCCGCCGTCCACCGTGTCGCGCTCGTCAACCACCTGCACCTCAGGCCGGTGGGCGAGCTGCGCGACGAGGCCCGCGCGCGTGATCGCGTCCTGCGCGTGGACTGCGACGGCGATGCGCTGCACGTGCGCGACGGCGACCATCGCCTCACAACCTGACACGCGATGGTTGACGGCCACTCAACGCCCGCTCAACGCCGCGGGGGCGGCGCCGTCGCGGGCGGCGTGCACAACGCCGAGCTCGTCGAGAACCTCCTGATAGCGACGCCGTGTCAGCTGCGCGGCCGCGTTGTCGCCACCCTGCTCGTGGACCGCGATGAGCAGGCGCCACGCCGGGTCGAGGTAGCGGTCGATGTCGACCGTGTCCGCGCAGACGCGCGCCGCCGACGGCGCATCCCCGGCCGACCGCGCGCGCTCGGCGATCTGCAGCCCGGCCGCGGTCGCGTCGACGCGGCATCGCTCGCGGATCGCCTCCGCCCATTCCGCCGGTCCCTCCTCGGGGAGCAGCCCGGTGCGAAGCAACGATGCCGCAGCGGCGAAACCGGCTGCGGCGGCGGAGGGATCGTTCTTCGCGAGGAGCAGCGAGTCCGCGAGCAGCCGCCGGTACGTGATGACGTCGCACGTGGAGGCCCCGGGAAGGGCGAGACGGTAGGAGTCCCCGTCACGCACCACGATGGCACCCCCGCCACGCGAGACCCCGGGTTCGAGCAGGCGACGAAGCGACGAGACCGCCACCTGGAGATTGCGAAGGCCCGTCGCCGGGTCGGTCTCGGGCCAGAGGGCCTCGCAGACGACCTCGCGGTGCACCGGCTCGCCGGCCTGCGCGCCGAGGAGGCGCAGCAGCGAGCGGACCCGCGGTTTCACCGCCGCGAGGTCGATGACCTGACCGTCGACGGTCGCCTGCAGCCTTCCGAAGCAGCGGAGCTCGAGGGTCGGGCCCGGCGGCCGGCTCGCCTCGATGGCCGCTGATGGGGGAAGCGCCTCAGGAGCCACGCCGCGTGGGATCCACGCGGAGGAACTCGAGATCGCGGGCGAGCCGTTGGAGGCGACCGGCCCGAAGCTCGTGGAAGCGTTCGGCCGCCTCGGACAGCACGGCACCGGCTGCGCCGTCGGCGCGCTCCAGCAACCCGGCTCCCTCGAAGAGCGTGGCGAGCGCCGCGCCCCAGCGATCGCCGTCGTCGAGGCACTCGTCTCGTATCGCCGCCACCGCTGCCGGCGGGTCGCCGAACGCTCCGATCGAACGCGCGGCACGAGCCATCCGCGAGATCCACCCCACGCCCCCGCGCTCCGCCTGATCCTCGGCGCGGCGCAGCTCGACGAGCCCCATGGGGTTTCCCTGCACGAGCGTTGCGATGCCGGCGACGGTGGCCCCCGCGGCCGCGAGCGCGGCGGTCGCATCCGGCTCGACGGTGACTGCCACCGCGCGCTCGTGCGCATCGGACAGGCGTCCCGCCACCAGGAGCGCAACCGCCTCGATCAGCGTGTCACGAGCGCCGCGTCGGTGGGTCGCGCCCTCCGGCTGGGGCTCGAATCCCGATTCGACCACGGCGCGAAGGCGGCTGAGCCAGTGATCCTCGCGGGGATGGGTCGACTCGGGCATCACCCAGGACTGCAGGGTCATGCGCTCGTCGCGACATGTCTCGGCGAGGGCGCGCCCGGCAAACCCCGCCTCGGCGCGGCGGTACGCGTCGACCGCGGCGCTGGTCCGCCCTCCCGCGGCGTGGCGACGGGCGAGTGCGAGCAACAACCATGGATCGTTCTCGAGCAGCGCCGGGGGGAGGCTCTCGATCCAGTGCCCCGGCTGCTCGGCGAGCGCCGCGCCCTGGAGGCCGAGCAACCGGGTCACCGCCGTCGCATCCTCGGCTCTCGAGTACGCGCGCAGGGCCTCCGGCAGCGCCCCGGCCTCCTCGAGCAGCGTCCCTGCCCGGCGGCACGCGTCCTGCACCGCCGCCTCGCCGATCTCGTCGACGAGCACCCCTTCGAGATGGGCGCGCAGCACCTCGTGATATCGGAAGCTGCTCTCACCGTCGAGAGCGACGGTGAAGAGCCTGCGGCGGTGCAGCTCGAGGAGGATCGCCTGGCTGCCCTGCCGGCCGAGAAACCAGTCGCACAGCTGCCCGTTGAGCACGCCCAGGACGGAGGTGCCCACGAGGAAGTCGCGCAGCTCGGCCGGCAGCTGATCGAGCACGTTCCGGGTGAGGAACTCCCGCACCATCCGGGAGCGCGAGCTCAGGGCGCCGAGGACGCTCCGTCGCTCATCCCCGGTGCGGTTGCGGGTGGCGAGGTGGAAGAGGTGCAGACCCGCGGCCCAACCGTCGGTGCGCCGGGCGAGCTCGGCGAGCTCGTGGGGTCCGAGCGGCTGCGCGTAGAACTCGCGGAAGAGCTGCTCGACCTCCCACGTCCGGAAGCGGAGGTCGTCAACCCCCAGCTCGACCACGCGGCCGAGGACGCGCAGCCGTGGCAGGTTGAAATGCGGTTGCGTGCGGGATGCCACGAGCACGGCAAGCGGCTCGGGCGCGTACTCGACGAACCGCTCCAGCGCCGCCTCGGCAGCGGTGCCTTCGATGGTGTGCAGATCGTCGACGACCAGGAGGGTCGGGTTCGTGATGGCGCTCTCGCAGGCGGTGGCGGCATCCTCGACGCGGGACCATGGGCCCGCGAGGGACGGTGCGACACGCCGGAGCGCCGTCTCCACATGGACGAGCAGCGAATGCTCATCCGAGTCCCACGCCTCGACTCGATACCAGGCGACGGGGATCCCCGCCGATGCGGCGAGCGTGGCCATGGCGGTCGTCTTGCCGTAGCCGGCCGGGGCGACGATCAGGCCGAGCCGGTGCTCCCGGAGCGAGCCGAGCTGGCTCGAGATCCGCTCTCGTGCCAGGGCCGGAGCGTTCGGGGCCTGCACCTTGCTGCTGACGACGGCGATGGGCATCGGTGCGACCTCAGCGCCGGAACAGGAATGTCGGCGGCTCCTCGGGCGACGCCGCCACGAGCAGTCCCGCGCTGTTGCTGAGCGCGGCGGTGCCCTGATCGGCGACCAGGACGCGCTCCCCGATCTCGTCGTGGGTCATCAGCACGATCGAGAGGCTGAAGGACCCCGTTGCCGGGGTGATCGAAGTCAGCGCCACGTCGGCCGGGAGCGATCCAATCTCCCTCCAGGAGAAGGTGATGGGGACGCCTGGCTGCCAGCCGCTCCCGACCGCGTTGACGACGAACCCTGCGCTCGAGACATCGGGGACGAAGTTCAGCGTGGGGCACGGGGACTGCACCGGGTACTCGATGATCGCCCGCGGCCCCGACCTCGCGGACGCGAGCGCCTGGACTCCCGACGTCGCGTCGCAGGTGAGCAGGGGGTTGGCGTAGCTGGACCCGCCGCCGCCACCACCGCCGGCGCCCGATCCGGCAGCTCCCTCGGCGCCACCACCACCGCCGCCGCCCCCGAAGTAGCCGCCACCGCCACCGCCGCCGCCGGTGCCGTTCCCGCCGTTCCCACCGCAGCCGGGAGTGCCGGCGGACCCCGGAGTGCCGCCCACGGAGCCCGCGGCCCCGCCGGCGCCGGGCGTCGCTCCCGTGGCACCGCCGCCGCCCTTGCCGTCCTGCGTGGTCTCCGACTGGCCGTCGGTGCCTGGTTGCGCCGTCCCCGCGGCGATGCCGCCGCGGCCACCGCCGTCGCTTGCGCTGTTCCCGTTGGTCTCTCCGCCACCACCACCGCCACCCGCGACGAGGATTCGGGACGCGAGCGACGCGACCGCCGCCGGTGTTGGGCCGCATCGCACCCACGGCGCGGAGCGCAGGTCGGTCGCTCCACCGCCGCCGGCCGCCGGCGGCGAGCCGGGAGCTAGCGCCGACGAGCCGCCGTTCCCTCCGCCGTTGCCACCGCCCGCACCCGCACCCACAACGGTTCCACCCGGGTATCCGGCACTGGCGACCTCGACGTAGAGCCGCTCACCCGGGGTCACGTTGACCACGGCCTGCACCCCAGCGCCGTTGCCGCCGAGCGACGAGGCCCCGCTGGTCGGGTTGTAACCGGTCCCGCCGAAGCCGCCGATCAGGATCGCCTCGACCTCGGTGACACCGGGCGGCACCGTGAAGCATTGTTCGGCGCCGGTCGGGTTGAACTGCGTGACGGCGGCTGTCGCGACGGGACATGTCTCGGCGAGGAGCACGCTCGGGGCACGGGCATCGACCGCGTGCTGGGTCAGCGCGCCGACGGCGACGGCGGTCACGAGCGCGCAGAGGACGCGCGCCGATCCTTTCCGAACCGTGGCGGCATGAGCCTTCAGCGAGGTGATGCCATCTCTCCGACTCCCGCGCGAACATGCGCGGCCCGAGCGCCGCTCGCAGAATCCTGACAGGCCTTCATTGCCGGGTCAACAGGATTCCGCGCTTCGTTTCAGCAGCTTGCCAGGGCCGCCAGCGTGCCCGTCGACGCATCGGCAACCACGAGCCTTCCATCGGTGAGGAGCGCCAGCCCCTGCGGCTTCCCGATGCCCGTGACGAGCGCCGCCGTGTGGCCCGTTGCGGGGTTGAACGCGATGATCTCGTGCTTCGCGGGTGCGGTGACGTAGATCAGCAGTCCCTTCACCGCGACTGCGGAGAGTTGCGAGAGCCCCTGGTACGGCTTCGCCGGGCCGCCGGATGCCGGCACCGCGAGCAGTCCGGAGGTCCCGCCGGTCGCGACCTCGATGGCTCCGCCGGGGCCGACCGCGACGCCGATCGGATGCGGCACACCGGTCGCGAGCGGTGTTGGCGGTCCCCCGCTGAGAGGAACGGACAGCACCTGACCCTGCTCGGTGTCGGGAACGATGAGCAGCGAGTTCGCGGCATCCTCGCCGAGCCCGTCGAGCCCGGGCACGCCGGCGATCGGAGTGAGCTGCAGGAACGTGGAGACCGCGAGCGTCGCCGGGTCGAGCTGCTCGATCCGGTCATCAGCCTGGTCGGCGAAGAGCACGTTGCCGCTGGGGAGCACGACCACGCCCTGGGGCGAGGGCTCGTTGTATGACGCCATCGCGGCGCCGCCCGAGGAGAGATGGGCGATGACCCCGTGCGTTCCGGTGGTCACCCAGACGCTGCCGTCCGGGGCGACGCCGATGCTGCCCGCTCCGGTGACCTTCGAGAACACATGGAGCGACGAGAACGTGCGGGGCGCCGGGCATTTGGTGAGCAGCTTGGTGATCGGCACCGAGCTCGTCGGCGAGGGCGTGGGGGCTGGGGTCGGCGTCGGGGTGGTGGCCGGCGTCGGTGACACCCTCGCGAGGGACGTGATCGAGGTGGTCGAAGCACCGCACCCGGCAAGCAGGACCCCCGAGGTCAGCGCGACGAATCCGGCGCGGAGGTTTCCATCGACGCGCCTGGCGAACATGACGACCCTCGTGAACAGACCGGGCTGGCTCATGCAGCACGCCAGCATATCCGGCGAGTTCAGCGTGAGTTTCGTGACGTCAGATCAGCGATCGCCGGGGGTGCCGCTGCCGATCACCTAGACTTCGCCCGATGCCGTCGACCCAGCCCCTGGTGCTCGTGGTTCCCAATTTCAGCGAGGGCCGCCGGGCCGACGTCATGGACGCGATCGTGACCGCGATGACGCAGGTTCCCGGCGTGACGCTGCTCAACCGCCAGTCGGACCCGGACCACAATCGCCTCGACACCACGCTGATCGGCTCACCGCAGAGCGCGCGTGCCGCGGCGATCGCCGGCGCCACACTCGCTGTCGATCTGATCGACATGGAGCAGCAGCGCGGCAGCCACCCGCGCATGGGTGCTGTCGACGTCATCCCCTTCATCCCGATTCGCGGCGTGACGATGGACGATTGCGTCGCTCTCGCCCGTGATGTCGCGTCGGAGCTGGCGGACAAGCTCTCGATCCCCGTCTACCTGTACGAGCGAGCCGCCCGGACACCGGATCGGTCGAGCCTCGCCGACGTGCGGCGCGGCGAGTACGAGGGCCTCAAGGCCGACGTCGCCGAGGGCCGCAGGTTGCCGGACTACGGCCCGCATGTGCTCGGCAAGGCAGGCGCCACGGCCGTGGGGGCGCGCCCTCCGCTCGTGGCGTTCAACGTCTACCTGAGCGGCCAGGACGAGCGCGCCGCCAAGGAGGTGGCCAAGCGGGTGCGCGAGCGTTCCGGTGGGCTGGTGCACGTGCGCGCAATTGGGCTCTCAGTGGCGGAACGTGCCTGCGTGCAGGTGTCGATGAATCTCGTCGACCCCGTGGTGACCCCGCCGTATCGGGCTCTGGAGCTCGTCCGCCTCGAAGTCGGCCCGCTTCGGGATGCACGTGCTCGACACCGAGGTGGTGGGCCTCATCCCCCAGGCGGTGCTGGACGAGTGCGCCGCACACTATCTGCAATTGCGTGGGTTCGATCCCGACGAGCAGGTGATCGAGACGCTGGTGGCCCGGGTGGCGGCCGGCTCGCAGGTGGATGCGCGTGTGGTCCCGTCCACCCTCGGCGAGACGACCGTCGAGGCGTTCCTCGAGGTGCTGGCATCGTCACAGCCGACGCCCGGGGGCGGCACCGTCGGGGCGCTCTCGGGCGCGACCGGCGCGGCCCTGCTGGGAATGGTCGCGCGCCTGACGATCGGCCGGAAGGGGTTCGAGGCGATCGAGGCGCGGATGCACGAGATCGTCGTGATCGCCGACGCGGAGCGCGCCGCACTGCTGGCACTCGCCGATCGCGATGCCGCGGCCTTCGATCAGGTGATGGCGGCATACCGGCTGCCGCGCGACACCGACGAGCTCAAGGCGCAGCGCTCGGCCGCGGTGCAGGCGGCGTTGACCGTCGCCGCGGAGGTGCCACTCGACGTCGCGCACCGTGCCGCGGCGTTGCTGCCGCTGGCAGGCGAGCTGATCGAGACCGGCAACGCCAACGCCGTTTCGGACGGGCTGAGCGCGGCGCACGTGCTCCACGCCTCAGTCGCCGCCGCACTCGCAAACGTCGCGATCAACGTGGCATCGCTGACCGATGCGCCGCGCGTCGAGGCGATGCGCAAGGACGCCGAGGTGACGCGAACGCGAGCGGCCACGCTGCTTGCGGAAGCCGACGCGGCATTCGCCGCCCGGCTCACGCGCTCGTAGCGGGGTCTGCGCGGGCTCGCCGGGCGCGACGCTTGCCGTCGTGCATCGCCTGGACGCGGGCGACCGGGATCGACCGGCCCTCCGAGACGAGCTCCGGGCTGAGCCGGTACGGAGCCGGCATGCGGCCAGCCCACCGATCCACCCCGCCGAGGTGCCGCGCGGCCGTGCGCAGCGTGAAGTCACCGGGCGATATGTGATCGAGCTCGTCCCAGTCGATCGGAAACGACACCGGCACCCCCGGTCGCACTCGCGGGCTGTACGCGGCGGCGACCGTCGCTCCGCCGACCCGCGTCGAGTCGACGAAGACCTTGCCAGCACGGTCCTCCTTCAGGAAGGCGGTCGTGACGACGTCGGGATCCAGCAGCTCCGCGTGGGCGGCGATCGCCCGCGTCGCCGCCGCCGCATCCTCCATCGTCAGGTCGCTGTCGATGGGCACGAACAGATGCAATCCCTTCGCGCCACTCGTCTTGATGACGGCGTCCAGGCCGGCGTCGAGCAGGGCGCGCCGGACGACGCGCGCGGCTCGAACGGCTTCGGCGAAGGCATCGCCATGGGGCGGATCGATGTCGAGCACGAGATGGGTCATTCGATCGGGTCGGCTGACGCGGACGAGCGCCGGGTGGTACTCGACGGCGCGCTGGTTCGCGAACCAGAGCAGCGTGCGCCGGTCGTTGCAGAGCGCGTAGGTCACGTCTCGCTTCGACGATTCCGCCCAGAACGTCACCCGGTCCACCCATGGGGGTGTGTACGAGGGCAGGTTCTTCTGCATGAAGGCTTCGTGGCCGCGGTGCACGCGGATCACGGACAGGGGGCGGTCGGTGAGCTCGGGGATGATCCGGTCGGCGACGCTGTCCAGGTACTCGACGAGGTCCCGCTTGGTGGCGCCGGCGCCGTCGAACAACGGCTCGTCGAGGTTGGTCAGCGTCAGCCCCGCCGGCCCGGATTCCTCAGTCATGACACGTCAAGTCTGGGGCGGCGACGCCGCAGACCGAACCACCACAGGCTTGTGGTACCAAATCACTTGCGGGCTTGGGTAGAACCCACAGGAGGACTCCGACGGGGTCGCCGGTTTTCATGGACGCCGGATAGACTGCGCGCCGTGAAGAGCGCTGCGAGCACTCCCGCCGACTATCTGGCCGAACAGCCGGTGGAACGTCGCGAAGCACTGGTCGCCGTGCGCGCCACCGTCAACTCGCACCTCGCGCCGGGAATCGTCGAGGCGATGACCTCCGGCATGATCACCTGGCAGATACCGCTCGCGCGTTACCCCACGACGTACAACGGCCGGCCACTGGGAATTGCGGCGCTCGCCAACCAGAAGAACTACATGGCACTCCATCTACCGGGCCTCTACGTCGACCAAGATGAGGACGCATGGTTTCGCGAGCGATGGACGGAGAGCGGCAAGAAGCTTGATATGGGGAGCGGTTGTGTGCGCTTCACCACGCTTGATGACGTCCCGCTCGACGTGGTTGGCGAAACGATCGCGCGGCTCTCGGTTGACCGCTACATCGAGCAGTACGAGGCGAGTCGGCGCCGCTGATCCTTCGGGGCCCACCACGACCCCGACTGGGTTCACGAGTGGTCGGACCGGCTACGCGCGAGTTGCAATTCCCAGGCGGCAGCGGTGGTGCTGCGGCTGCACGGCTTCGTCAACCAGCGTCTGCGCCAACTGGCCAAGATCCACCTGCCCCGTCGCGGCGGGCAGGGATTCCTCAGCAACCACGCACTCTCCGGCCAATCCGCGGACGATCGTCGGGGGGCAGACCACCAGCCAATCCAGTGATGACGCCGAATACGTCAGGTACGCCCCTTTATGCCATTGGCCGATGGCGCGAAACTGTTCCGGATACTGCGGGCCATCGCTGCGAAATCCGCCTGCCGGCAATGGCAGAACGCCCGCTGCGGCAACAACGACGACGCGCTCTACCTCGGCTCGCTCAGCCGCGGCGACAATGGCGGTTGCGCTCGCCACGATTGTCTCCCCCGCAAGACATACGATCAGTGCAGTGACACCGTCCAAACCAGCCGCCACAGCATCGGGATCTCGCGCATCGGAAACGATCACGGCTTCAGCAAACTCGGGATCGGGGCGGCGGATCAAGGCACGAAACGGCAACGCGCTGTTCATCGCATACCGTGCCGCAGCACCACCGACCTGTCCGTTCGCGCCCAGGATTGCCAGCATCGTTCAATTGTGCCTTTGTCCGGACGCTGGACCACCGCGACCGCGCCGTGGCGACCTCTCGAACCAGCACAACGCTGTGGTGCCCGCTCAGGGATTCGAACCCTGGACCTTGGGATTAAGAGTTCCCTGCTCTACCAACTGAGCTAAACGGGCGCGGGCCGATTCTACCCGCGGGTCAGCGGCGGGCCGGACCGGCTCCGGCCCCCACACGCCCGGCCCGACGCTCGCCGGCGAGCCAGACCATCGACCGGTACTGCTGGGCGAGCCGCATCTTCAAGGGCGGCCCGCTCGGCGCCACCGACCCCGAGAGCGGCGAAGTCGTCCGCTCCTCGATGGCCCGGCGCAAATCCGCAGCCGTGCGTCCGGGGAACACCGTGAGCACCCGCCCCAGGTCGTGCTCGCCGAAGTGGCTGTCGCCGGCTCCGAGCGCGGCCCCGAGCCGGTCCTTGTGCTCCGAATAGAACGTGTCGAGCTGCCCCCAAGCGCGAGGCAGCACCGGCGCCGTGTGGCGGACCTCGATGCCATCGACATGGTGCGTCTCGAGGAGCTGCCGCGCCCGCCCCGCCGTCATCGACGCGAACCACGTCGGCATGAACGGGTGCGCGATCACCGCGAGGCCGCCGGCGTCGTGGATTGCGTCGACCGTGTCCTCAACCGACATGTGCATCCGGACCTGGCGCTCGAGGAACAACCCGACGATGTGGATCCCGGGCGGGAACGACGCCGTCACCTCCTCGCCGCGTACCACGTCGACGCCGAGCGAGGCGCCGAGCTCCGTCGCAGCGCCGAGGTCGGACAGCGTGTCGTGGTCGGTGACGCAGAGCACGCTCAATCCAATGGCGGCGGCCGCCCGAACCAGGTCTGTGGCGGTAACCATCCCGTCGCTCGCGAGCGTGTGCGCGTGGATCTCGGCGAGCCCGAGGCCGGCGGCGGTGCGCGCGCGGAGATCCGTCCTCTGTGGCATCGAGCCAGTGTAGATGCCCAACCGGCCACCGCTTTCGCGGTGAACGGGCGCGCTGAGAAGGCGCTGAGAAGCGCACGCTGAGATCGTCCCGTTGCCGAGACGTCGCGAGACCCCTCATATACTCGAGGCAATGACCGAACCCACGAGGGTCCTCGTCGTCGACGACGAGCAGAGCATCACCGACTTCATCGCGCTCGGCCTGCGCCACGAGGGCTTCGACGTCCGCACCGCCGGCGACGGCCACGTCGGGCTGCGCGTGGTGGACGAGTTCAAGCCGCACCTCGTCGTCCTCGACCTCATGATGCCGCGCATCGACGGCTGGGAGCTCTGCCGGGCGCTGTCCGGCGACCGCTCCCGCGGGATCATCATCCTGAGCGCGCGCGACGAGACGAGCGATCGCATCCACGGGCTCGAGCTGGGTGCCGACGACTACCTGGTCAAGCCCTTCGATTTCGCCGAGCTGCTCGCCCGCATCCGGGCGGTGCTCCGCCGGCGCAACCCGGACCTCACACGCGTCGTCCGGGCCGGCGACCTCAGCATCGACACGGCGACGCGCGAGGTGCGCGTCGGCGATCGGCTCGTCGAGCTGTCGGTTCGCGAGTACGACCTGTTGCTGTTCCTGGCAGGCAACGCCGACCAGGTGCTCGCGCGGCAGCGCATCCTCGACGAGGTCTGGGGCTACAACTTCTTCGGGGACGAGAACAACATCGAGGTCTACGTCCGCTACCTGCGTCAGAAGCTCGGCGACACGGCGCACGAGCGCATCCAGACCGTGCGCGGCGTCGGCTACCGGCTGCGCAGCACCGTCCCGGGGAGTGCCGCCGCCTCGCGGTAGGCCGTGCGTCGCATCGCTCACGCCCTCGCATCGCTGCGGTGGCGACTGACCCTCACCTTTGTCGGCCTGCTGGCGCTGCTGCTCGTGCTCCTCGCGGGATATCAGTACGTCACGTTGCGGGCGAGCCTCATGAGCAATCGCGTCGCCGAGCTGCAGACCGACTACAACTCGGCGAAGCGCCTGATCGCGACCGAGGCGGTGAAGCTCGGCGCCGCCACCACGACGATCCGGCGTCTGTGCGTCACCCACCCGGCGATCCTCGACGACGCCGTCGCACGCGCCGTCTCTGCGGTCACGGGTCAGACCGTGCAGGTCGTCGTCTACAACGGCGCACTCACGCAGATGGCGGAGGCACCGGCCGGCGCCGACAACCCGCACCTCGGTTCGGCTGCGCTGGAGAGCGTTGTGGACCGCGGGGTGCGGTCAAGCGCGGAGCAGATCACGACCACGAGCGGTGCTCAACTCGTCGTCGGCTTTCCGGTGGTCGCCGGATTGGGCTCGTGCGGTGTGGCGCAGCTGTCGATCGCCATGACGTCGATCACCAGCGTTCTGCACGACGAGCTCTTCCTGATCACCGTCGGTGGTCTGGTGATGCTGGTGCTTGCGCTCGTGCTCGGCACGCTGCTCACGGGGCGGACGCTGCGACCGATGCGCCGGCTCACGGCGACCGCAGAGCAGCTCGCCGCGGGAGACCTCAGCGCGAGAAGCCGGTTGGCCCCGAGCGACGATGAGGTCGGACAGCTCGCGACGAGCTTCGACCACATGGCGGATCGCATCCAGGAATCCTTTACGGCGCAACAGGAGTCCGAGGCTCAGGTGCGCCGCTTCATCGCCGACGCCTCGCACGAGCTGCGGACGCCCGTGACCGCGCTCAAGGGGTACATCGACGTGCTGCGTCGTGGCGCCGGTCGTGACCCCGGGGCGCTCGACGCGGCGCTCGCCGCGATGAGCATGGAGGCCGAGCGCATGCGCGGGCTCGTGCTCGATCTGCTCACCCTTGCACGGCTCGACGCGCGCCGCGAATCGCATCCCGAGACCTTCGACCTCAGCGACGCGGTGGACAGCCTGCTCGATGAGGGCGTTCCCGGCATGCCGGACACGCTGCAGCGCAACTTCGCCACCGCGCCCGTGCTCGTGCACGCGGATCGAGGTGCGGTGACGACGATCGTTCGCAACCTGCTCGTCAACGCATGCAAGTACGCGCACGGCGCGGCGCAGAGCTGGACCACCGTGGTCGAGGCAGGGTGGGCACGGCTCGTCGTGCAGGACAGCGGCCCGGGCATTCCCGCCACGGACCTCCCGCACGTGTTCGAACGCTTCTATCGTGGCGAGAAGACCCGTGCGCGCGAGGAGGGCGGCAGCGGCCTCGGGCTCAGCATCGTGCAGGCGCTCGCCCGCGCACAGGGCGGCGACGTCGCGATTCAGAGCGTCGAAGGCGCGGGCACCACGGTGACGGTGTGGTTCCCGCTCGCGCCCCCCGCTACAGGTTGAAGGGGGACTGGAACGACAGCGAGCTGAGCACCGTGAGCTGGCCGGTCGCCATCAGGAGACCGAAGGCGAAGAGGATCACGCCGGCCACGATGCTGATCACGCGCAGGTGTCGGTTGACGCTCCGGAGCACTCCCTGGAGCCGGTCCGCGAGGAGCGCCACCAGGAGGAACGGGATGGCCAGCCCGAGGCAGTACAGGAGCATGAACGGCAGCCCGCCGAAGTCACGGTTCTGCGCGAGGGTCAGGATCGCGCCGAGCTGCGGTCCGAGGCACGGCAGCCATCCAGCGGCGAAGGTGAGGCCCAGCAGCAGGCCGCCGAAGGCACCGCTCGTGTTCCGGAGATGGATGCGCCGCTCGCGCATGAGCCATCCGAAGCGCAGCACTCCCATGGTCTGCAGCGCGAGCACCATGATCACGGCGCCGGCGAGACGGTTGACCAGCTCCAGGTTGCGCTGGAACACGGTGACGGCGAGCACTCCCTCGAGCAGGTAGTACTCGGCGATGAAGACGAGGCTGAACCCGGCGACAAACGCGAAGCCGCTGGTCATCACCGATGAGCGTCCCCCCGTCTCGACGCTCCCACCGGATGCCATCGCCAGCGCGGGGTTCCCCGCCCGGCCGCTCAGGTACGCCGCATACGCGGGCATCAGCGGGAAGACGCATGGCGAGAGAAACGACACGAGCCCGGCGAGAAACGCCAGGGGGATGGAGGGACCGTTCACTGCGGCGACCACGGCGCAAGGGTAGGGCCGCGGGTGTCAGGGAGGCCCTTCGACGTAATAGTGCTGTCGCCACCGGATGTAGACGTAGAGGGCGAGCAGCACGAAGAAGACCTCGTACACGAGTGGCGTCGGCCAGTGGAACGCCGCCTGGGCGAAGCGCTGGATCCCGCTCGGAGGCGGCGTCGGGGAGGTCGCCTTGGCGGGCTTCGGCGTCGGAGTCGGGGTGGGCGGCGGCGTCGCGACCGCGGTCGGCACCGACGCTCCGGGCAACTCGGCGATCAGCTTGGGCGGCGCCGGCGCGGCTGAGTCGCTCTCGGTGAAGATGTGCGTGCCACCGCTCGGCGTGTCGAGGGCGACGATCACCTCGGGCGGGGTCGTGTTGGCGACGGAGATCGATTCGACGTTCTTGCTCCCGAGCGGCAGCCCGGTGTCGGCCTTGTGGTACGTCAGCCCGCCGTCGGTGGATCGGTAGAAGTCACCCCCGCTGCTCCCCCCGGCGTCCGCGCCCGCATAGACGAGCGTTGGGTCGAGCGGGCCGAACACCGCCGTCGTGATCGTCGAGCCCTGGGTGACGCCGGTCGCCGCCGTCCAGGTGATGCCGCCATCCCCGCTGCGATAGGCGCCCTGCGAGGTGGCCACGACGAGGGGTCGCTTCGGCACGGCGGAGTCGATCTGACCGGCGGAGATCGCCGAGACGACAGCTCCCGACGGCAACCCGGATTGCAGGACCTCCCACCCGCTCCCGCCGCCGGTGCTGCTGAAGAGGTATCCCTGGGCGAGGTTCCCGCTGTCGGCTCCGGCGATGACGGTGAACTGCGGGTAGTTGGCGGCGACGGCGACCGCCGAGATCGAGTACCCGTCCAGGCCGCCGTCGTGCCACTCGGTCCCGTTCGGGCTCAGCGCCACTCCGGCGTTGGTCCCGGCGGCGATCCCGTCGAGACCGAAGGCGAGCGCGCGCACGTCGAGGTTCTGCAGCCCGGTCGACGACGGTGTCCACGAGGTGCCGGCGTCCACGCTCGAGTAGACGCCGCGGCCGTCGGTGCCCGCGAACGCGCTCGTCGAGTTCCGGATGTCGAATCCCACGGTCCACACCCGCACCCCGCTCATCACCTGGGTCCACGTCGTGCCGCTGTCCTGGGAGACGTAGATCCCCGCATCGGTGCCGGCGATGATCCGGTCGGGCTGCGAGGGCTCCACAGCGACGCTCCAGATCTTGCCGGAGCCGAGGCCGGGGAGCGGGCCCCCGAGCGAGAACCCGGTATCCGCAGCCGCTGCACGGCTCCCGAAGGCGCTCAATCCCAGCAGGAGAGCGAGCAGGAGCAGCAGCACGCCGAGCCGGCGTCGCGGCATGCGTGCGCGCGACCCGGCGGACAGAAGGGAACGGGTGCAGGGGTGATGGGTCATTGCATGGCGCGTGGTGGTTCGAGTGCGGGGATGGCGCCGCAAGGGCTCGTGCCCGACCTGGGGACTGCCCAACCATACCAGCGCGTCCCGCGTTTAGCGGCCGCCCTCCCGAGGTACGAGCGATTCAGATGCCCACCACGTTCAAGGACTACTACGCGATCCTCGGTGTGCCGCGGACGGCGACCGACAAGGAGATCAAGGCCGCCTTCCGCAAGCTGGCCCGCAAGCACCATCCCGACGTCAACCAGGGCGACAGCTCGGCGGAGGAGCGGTTCAAGGAGATCAACGAGGCGAACGAGGTCCTCGGTGATCCCGAGAAGCGCAAGAAGTACGACGAGCTGGGCCCGCGCTGGCAGGAGTACGAGCAGTGGGAGCGGGCCGGGAAGCCGGGCCCGAATCCCTTCGCCGGCAACGACCAGTTCGGCTACCGCACCGTCTCGCCCGAGGAGCTCGAGGGGATGTTCGGGAGCCGTGCCCCGTTCAGCGATTTCTTCCAGCAGTTCTTCGGCGGGGCGGGGCCCGAGCAGGATCCTGGCTTCGGGTCGGTCCGGTCCCGCCGCCGTGTCGTCCGGCGCGGCCAGGACGTGGAAGGCGACACCGAGATCAGCCTCGAGGAGGCGTACGCGGGCGCGGCGCTGACCGTCGACCTGAGCTCGGCCGACGGTCCGCGCCGTGTCGAGGTGAAGATCCCGGCGGGCATCCACGAGGGAGCCCGGATCCGGGCGTCGGGCCAGGGCAGCCCGGGCCGGGGCGGCGGCCCTCGCGGCGACCTGATGATTCGCATCCACGTCAGGCCGCATCCCGTGTTCACGCGCACGGGCAGCGACCTCGCCCTCCGGGTCGCGACGCCGCTGGCGACTGCGATCGCGGGGGGGACCGTGGGGGTGCCGACGCTCCGGGGGACGACGGCGCAGCTCTCGATCCCGGCCGGGACTCAGAACGGCGCGCGGCTGCGCCTCCGCGGTCTGGGGATGCCGCATCTGCACGGCGGCGGAGCGGGCGACCTGCTCGCGACCGTGGACATCCGGCTGCCGCATCCGCTTCCCGACGATCTCGTCGCCTGGGCGACGTCGGAGCAGGCTCCGCCTTCCTGAGCCCAAGAGACCTGAGCCTCGCGCGGCCTACACGACGGTGAGCGCGTGCTCCCATGTGACCCGTTTGATGGTGCAGACGTCGCCCTCGCAGGTCGAGGCGATCACGTCCAGGGTGAGCACGCCCGTCCCCGGGCGGCCCGCGCGGAGTTCGATGTCCACCGGCAGTCCCTCGAGGGCCCACGACCGCGGCCCCGGACCGAGCAGCCCCGGGGGATCGGCCGTGACGTTGACGTGAACCGGCGGTCCCTGCTGGAGGTCGAGGTCCGACCCGTCGAGGTCCACGGTCGCGGTGAGGTGGATGGTGTCGCCGGCCCGGGCGGACAGCGCCTCACCTGACGGGGCGGCGCCGGTGCGCTGATCGCGGATCGGGACCTCCACGACCGACCCGGTCGCGACGTCGACGGTGACCACGCGGTGGTGGTTGGTGTCGGCGACCAGCAGGCGGCCGTCGGGCAGGACGTCGATGCCGCCGGGCTCCTCGACGGCGTCGCTCAGCGGCAGCGTCCGCAGATTGCCTCCATCCCAGATGCGGAGCAGTGAGTTGAAGGTGTCCGCAACGGCGATCGCGCCGCCGTTCAAGGCTGCGACGCCGAGAGGGTGCTGCAAGCGCGCGGTCGTGCGGTCGCCGTCGGCGCTGCCCCACTCGAACAGTCCTCGCCCAACGAGGGTCTCGAGCCGTCCGCCGCGAAGCACTCGAAGGGCCGACACCTCGGAGTCGGCGATCGCGATCGCTCCGTCGCTCAGCAGGGCGAGACCACTCGGCTGCGCCAGGTGCGCCGACTCGGCAGGCCCGTCGCGCAGGCCCTCCGCGCCGGTGCCGGCCAGGACCCGCACCGGACCGGCGCCGCCATCCGCCGCGACGATGCGGTGCAATCCGGCCTCGGCGATCGCGACCGTTCCTTCGCTGATGCGCACGACATCCCACGGTGAGCGGAGGCCGGATGCGATGACGTGACGGTCGCCGCCCTCGAGCGTGATCGCCACCACCTCGCCGCCGACCGTGTCGCACACCAGCAGCCGGTCGCCGTCGAAACGCACGCCCTGCGGCTGGTGGAGGCCGCCGAAGGTGTGGGTGATCTGCCCGTCGAGGTCGCACACGAGGACGCGGTCATTGCCCGTGTCGGCCACAGCGAAGCGGCGACCGTGGTCCGACGCGACCTTGCCTGGAAACGAGAGTGTGCCCGCCGGCTGCACGTGGACCGGCGCGAACGCCGGCCCGACGGCGATGTCGTCGCGACCGGCAAGCGCCTGTTCGATGACGCCGCCGAGCGCCGGACCGTTGCCCTCCCCCGACGCCGACGCGACCACGTAGCCGTCAGGGTCGATCACCACGAGCGTCGGCCACGCACGCACACCGTACTGCTGCCATGTCGCCAGCTCAGGGTCGTCCAGCACCGGGTGGTCGATTCGATGTCGCGCCACGGCGCGCGCGACGGCAGTCGTGATCCGACTCGTGCGGGAATTTCGGTGAGTGCACGCCGATCACCACGAGGCGGTCGCCGAAGCGCTCCTCGAGCGGGCGCAGCTCCTCGATGACGCGCAGACAGTTGATGCAGCAGAAGGTCCAGAAATCGAGCACCACGACGCGTCCTCGCAGGTCGCGCAGTGACAGCGGATGCTCGGTGTTGATCCATCCACCCGAGCCCCGCAGCTCCGGTGCGCGCACGCGTCCGACGGACGTTGTCATGTCGTGATGATCATGGCGCGCATCGGCTCGTCAGTGCGCCTTGGTATACTGATGCCAGGTCAGTTGGTGCACCACCCGGCCGTGCAGGCGCCGTCGAGACGCCACCGGCTGTCGACATATTTCGAAACTCTCCCTATCCCTTCCTGACCGGCAGGGGGTGGCCCTCCGCCCCCTGCCACTTTTCCCAACCAACTGTCCGCGCGGCCTCAGTCGAGCAGCGACCTGCGCACCAGGGTGTGTTCCCGGTCAGGGCCGACCGACACCACGTCGACGCTCGCGCCGCACAGCTGCCCGACCCGGTCGATGTACGCGCGGCACGCCGCGGGGAGGTCCTCGTAGCTCCGGCATTCGCGCGTGGGGGACATCCACCCCGGGAATTCCTCGTAGATCGGTTCGACGTGCTTGAGGTGCGAGATGTTGGCCATCGGATGGTCCCAGTGCTCGCCTTTGCTCATGTATCCGGTGCAGATCTTCAAGGTCTCGAATCCGTCGAGCACATCGACCTTGGTGAGCACCATCGAGTTGATGCCGTTGGTGGCCACCGCGTAGCGAGAGACCGCCGCGTCGAGCCAGCCGACCCGGCGAGCGCGTCCCGTGGTGGTGCCGTACTCGGCGCCGGTCTCGCGCAGCTGGTCACCGAGGGAGTCGGTGAGCTCCGTCGGAAACGGTCCGTATCCAACCCTCGTCGTGTAGGCCTTGAAAACCCCCACGGTCTTCGTGATGCGCGACGGCGGGATCCCGCTTCCCGTGCACGCTCCACCGGCAGTTGGTGACGATGATGTCACATACGGGTAGGTCCCGAGGTCGATGTCGAGCATCACACCCTGCGCGCCTTCGAGCAGGATGCGTTTGCCGTCGGTGAGCGCGCCCTGGATGATCGGGTAGATGTCGCGGATGTACGGGTCGATCCGCTCCGCGTAGCCCAGGTACTCGTCGAGGATCTCACGCTCGTTGAAGGGCTCGGCGTCGTACAGCTTGGTGAGGGTCTCGTTCTTGAGGCGGAGGACGAACCGCAGCTTCTTCTCGAGGAACGCGGGCTTCTGCAGGTCACCGATGCGAAAGCCGATGCGGCGCACCTTGTCCTCGTATGCGGGCCCGATGCCGCGCCACGTCGTCCCGAGACGATCGTCACCACGCAGCTCCTCCCCGAGCTTGTCGAGCATCGGGTGATACGGCATCACCATGTGCGCGCGCTCGCTCATCACCAGGTTCTGCGCGGGAACGCCGCCGGCCTGGAGCTCGTCCAGCTCCTGGAGAAACGCTTTCGGATCGACCACGACACCGTGGCCGATGATGCAGACCGTCTCCGGATACAGGATGCCGCTGGGGATGAGGTGGAACCGGTGCTCCTTGCCGCCCGTGACGACGGTGTGGCCGGCGTTGTTCCCACCCTGCGATCGGATGACGACGTCGACGCTGTCGGCGAGGAGGTCGATGACCTTGCCCTTGCCTTCATCGCCCCACTGCCCGCCGACCAGGACCGTGACGCTCATAGCGGCGGGAAGCGTACTTGACTCAGCGTCCTCGACCGGCGGGTTTAGCGGGACGGCGGCGGGGAAAACTGTGGAATGCCGGAACAGACCCGGCGATGGACGAGAGAGAACATGGCAGACCGCAGCCCCCTGACCGAACTGGCCGAACAGCTACCACCGGACTGGAAGTGGATGGCGCTGTTCCACGCGCCCGAGGGGTTTGAGCGCGAATGGCGGTCGTGGCTCGGCGCCGCGGTGCACGAGGAGGATCTGTCCCTCCTGCGCTGGTGGGGTCAGCGGTCGGACCAGGCCGCCTGACGGCAGCTCCGGGCTTGCGGCCGCCCCCGCGTACGATGCGCGGGCAATGTCGACGGCGCACGGGGTCACGGCCGGCTGTGTGTTCTGCGCGCTGATTCGGGGTGATGCGCCGGCCACCTTCGTCCACCAGGACGATGCCGTTGTGGCCTTCATGGACATCCGTCCGGTCCAGCCGGGTCATGTGCTGGTGGTCCCGCGGGTTCACGCGAAACTCCTCCCCGAGCTCGACGGCGCGGTGCTCACGCGGATGTGGGCGGTCGCGACCGATCTCAACCGTGCGATGCGTGCGAGCCCGCTGCCGGTCGAGGCGGTGAGCGTGTACGTCGCCGACGGCGAGGCCGCCGGTCAGGAGGTGGCGCACGCGCACATCCACCTCATCCCGCGCCGAGCGCGCGACGGCTTCGGCTTTCGTTTCCCGCCGGGGTACGGCGCGAACCCGACCCGGGCGGAGCTCGAGGCGAATGCCGAGCGGATCCGCGCGGGCCTCGCTCCGACCGGCGTCGCGTCCGATGCAGCGCCCGGTGTCTGAGCCCCCGGCCGTCTGGATCCGGCGCCTTCGCACCGCCCCATGGTGGCCGAGCGCCGCGACCCTCATCGTCGCCGAGCTCGGCCTCGGCGCGGCGCTGCTCGTGCCGATCACCTTCAGCGACCCCAACGGCGTCGATCCGTACGTCGCGCGACTGAGCATCGCCTCGGTGCTGATCGCCCTGCCCTCGCTCTTCGTGCGCAGGCTCGCCCCTGCTCGCGCGATCCTCCTTGCGCTCGCAGCGGTCGCGACCACGTACACGCTGCTTTCGGCGGGCCCGCAGATCCTGTTCGACCTGTTCGGCGCGCGATCAGGAAGCTTCGACGAGCAGGTCTTCTGGGCATCGGTCGCCCAGGCCGTCGGCACGCTGCTGATCACGCTCGCCGCCTGGAGGACGGTCGCGCCCGACTTTCGTCCCAGCGTCCGGCTGGGCCGGCTCGGGCTCGGCGGGCTCGCCGCGGGCGTCATCGGCACCGCCCTGCTCATCGGTCTCGCCCTCGCTCTGCCGGCGGACCTGCTCGGCCGCGTCGCGCTGCAGCCGGTGGCGGTCGGGCGGGACTTTCCATACCTCGGCCCCGCGAATGCCCTGCAGGCGTTCGCGCAGGAGGTGCAGTTCAGGGGACTGCTCCTCGGCGCGCTCGAACGAACGATGAGCCCTCGCTGGGCGAACGTCAGCCAGGCGGCGGTATTCGCGCTGGCCCACCTCGCGATCAGCTACGGGGGGCCCGAGGCGCCGTTCGTCCCGATCACCTTCCTTGTCGGGCTCGCCTTCGGATGGCTCGTCCGGCGCACCAACTCGCTGTGGCCGGCGGTGATCGTCCATGCCGCCGCCGACATCGCGCTGCAGTTCGGGGTCGTCCAGGGGCTGTATGGGTTCTGAGCCTCGCCGCAGAACGATCGGCGCGGCCGCCGCCGCATGCGTCTCGCTCACGGTGCTCGCGGCCGGGGTGATCACCGCCCGCGCAGCCACACCGTGGTGGAGTCCCGGTCGGACTCCGCGGTGTGTCGATCACCGGCGTTTCCGCCATTGGTGACACGATCACGGTGCGCACCGGCGGCGGAACGACGCTCGAGTCGACCGACGCGGGAAAGACGTTCGCGCCCGTGCCGGGGAACCCCGCGCTGCCGCCGACGGGCACGGTGATCAGCGGCGAGCAGTCCTGGCACATCGATTCGAGCGGCCGGGTCCTGCACGCCACGAACCTCGCGGACAGGAACGCCGGTCCGCTTCCCGACCCCGGGGCGCCCCGGCTCGGCCCGGGCGCCGATCTCATCGCGGCGCCGGCGGCGTTCTCGGGCGTCGTGGTGGCCGTTGGCACCGACGGCACCGTGTGGCGGCGCGGCCAGGACGGCGACTGGAAGCAGGCCCTGCTGCTGCTGCCCAGGAGCCTCGTCCAGGGCGTTCCCCGCGTCACCTCGGTCACCGCGTTCACGGAGCCGCTCAGCGGCGCCATCTACGTCGGTACCGACGGCTACGCCGTGCTCATCAGCACGGACGGCGGTGACGACTGGATCCGCGCCGGTCCGGGCCTCCCGGACGCCGTGTACGCGCTCTCCGCCGACTCCGGACGCCACGCGGTGTACGCCGGCACCTCCGACGGGCTCTGGATGCACGCGCTCCAGGCATTGCCGCAACCGCAGTCGTACCAGGACGCCGCGCTCGTCTGGCGATGGATCGGGATCGGAGCGGTCACGCTCGTCGCCGCCGCGCTGACACTCCTCGGGATGCTGCAGCTGATGCCGCGGCGCGTGAGCGACCCGGCACCGTGATCCACGTCGACGCCGCATCGATCGCGGCGATGGCCGCGGTGGGGCTCGCCGCCGCTGCCATCAACGCTCTCGCGGGGGGCGGCACGCTGCTCTCCTTCCCCGTACTGCTCGCCCTCGGGTACCCGGCGCTGGTGGCGAACGTGAGCAACACGCTGGGACTGCTCCCCGGCTACGCCGGCGGCAGCCTGTCGTACCGGCGCGAGCTCGCGGGCCAGTCGCGGCGGGTGCTGGTCCTCGGCATCGCCGGGGCGGTCGGCTCGCTCGGCGGCGCATACCTGCTGACACGAACGTCACCCGCCGCCTTCAGGGCGGTCGTGCCATGGCTGATCATCGCGTCCTGTGTCCTGCTTGCGGCCCAACCGCCGCTCGCACGCCGTCTGTCCCGAGCGCACGGTGAAGGGGCGAAGGTCTCGGCACCGCTGATCGTGGGCGACGCCGCAGCCGGCGTCTACGGCGCGTTCTTCGGGGCCGGTCTCGGCGTCCTGCTCCTCGCGGCGCTCGGACTGTTCCTCAACGATTCACTGCAGCGGCTCAACGCGCTCAAGGGTGTCGTGTCGATGGTGGTCAACGGCGTTGCGGCCGTCTGCTTCGCCATCGCCGCTCCTGTGGCATGGCAGGTGGTCGCGGCGATGGTGCCGGCGGCGTTCGTCGGTGGCTTCGCCGGCGCCGCCATTGCCCGCCGCGTGCCGCAGACGCCGCTCCGCGTCGTGGTCGTGCTCGTCGGGCTGGCGGTCGCTGTCCGCCTGCTCGTCTGAATCCTTTCCGCGCCTCGGACCCCTTCGGGTAGCGTGGTCGCGTGACCAATCGCCTCGCCGCCGAGTCGAGCCCGTACCTGCTCCAGCACGCCGACAACCCCGTCGACTGGTACCCGTGGGGCGACGCCGCGTTCGAGCGGGCGCGGTCTGACGACCGGCCCGTGCTGCTGTCCGTCGGATACAGCGCCTGCCACTGGTGTCATGTGATGGCGCACGAGTCCTTCGAGAACCCCGACATCGCCGCGTTGATGAACGAGCTGTTCGTCAGTGTCAAGGTGGATCGCGAGGAGCGCCCCGACGTCGATTCCGTGTACATGGGCGCCGCGCAGGCGATGGGCGTGCAGGGTGGCTGGCCACTCACGGTCTTCCTCACCCCCGACGGCCTGCCCTTCTTTGCGGGCACGTACTTTCCACCGGTCGACCGCCAGGGGATGCGCGGGTTCCCGGCGGTGCTCCAGGCGGCCGCCGCCGCCTACCGCGAACAGCGCGACGAGGTCGGGTCGATGGGGGACCAGGTGCGCGCCGCGGTCGTCCCGCGCCCCATGCCGGCGCCGGGCGAACCGACCGCAGCCGTCATCGATGCGGCAGCTCGTGCGCTTGCCGGACAGACGGACCGCTCGCGTGGCGGGTTCGGCGGCGCACCGAAGTTCCCGCACCCGCAGGCGCTCGATCTGCTGCTGCGCCGCTCCGTGGCGATGCGCGATGCCGCGATGCGGGACGCGGCCGTGCTGTCGCTCGACGCGATGGCGCGGGGAGGGATCCACGATCAGGTCGGCGGTGGCTTCCACCGCTACAGCGTCGACGCGCGATGGGCGGTGCCCCACTTCGAGAAGATGCTCTACGACAACGCGCTCCTCGCCCCGGTGTACCTGCGAGCGTTCCAGGTGAGCGGTCGTGAGGATCTGCGCGAGGTGTGCACCCGCACGCTCGACTACATGGCACGGGAGCTGCGGCTTCCCGGCGGCGCGTTCGCGGCGTCGCAGGATGCCGACAGCCCCGGCGGTGAGGGAGCCTTCTTCGTGTGGACGCCCGCGCAGCTCAGGGAGGCGCTCGGTGACGAGGATGGGACGCTCGCCGCGCGCGTGTTCGGAGTCGTCGACAGCGGCAATTTCGAGCACGGGACGACGGTCCTGTCCATGCCGTACCCGCTTGCCCAGGTCGCGCGGTCGCTGCAGCTGGACGAGGTGGTGCTGCACGATCGGATCGAGAGCATCCGCACCCGCCTCCTCGCCGTCCGTTCCTCCCGCGCGGCGCCCGCACGCGACGGCAAGGTCATCACCGCGTGGAACGCGCTCGCGATCGCCGCCTACGCCAGAGCGGGAGCGGCGCTCGGCAGGTTGGACTATGTTGCGGTCGCTCGCACGTGCGCGGACTTCGTGCTCGAGCACATCGTGCGTGACGGCGTGGTCCATCGCATCTGGAATGGGGCGGACGCGCGGATCATCGGGTTCCTCGACGATGTCGCGAACCTCGGCGACGCGCTGCTCACGCTGTACGAGGCGACCGGCGAGCCGCGGTACTTCATCGCCGCGCTCCGTTGCTGCGAGCGTGTCGTCGGTCAGCACCGTGACAGCGACGGCAACTACTACGACACCGCGGAGGATGCGGAGCCGCTCATCGTGCGCCCGCGAACCATCGACGACAACCCGGTGAGCGCCGGTCAGTCGGTCGCGGCGCAGCTGTTCTGCAGGATGCACGCGTTCACCGGTGACGACCGGTGGCGCGGGTACGCGATGGAGATCATCGCGCCGCTGACGACGGTCGTCACGCGAGCGCCGCTCGCGGTCGCGGGTCTCGCGGCGGCGATGGAGCTGGCGGTCGGTCCGATGCGCGAGATCGCCATCGCGGGCGACCCCGCGGACGAGCGCACGCGCGCATTGCTCGCGGTGGCACAGGGCGGCGCCGACCCGCTGGTCGTGCTGGCGTGGGGTCCGGCCGCGGATGTGCCCCTCCTCGCCGGCCGTCCCCTGGTCGACGGGCTGCCGGCGGCCTACGTCTGCCGGGGGTTCGTCTGCACAGCGCCCGTCACCGATGCGGCCGCGCTGCAGCGCGAGCTGACGCAGCCCGTCCGAGGGTCAGAACTGACCACACCCTGACGGCGTGGTCATGCCCTCGAGCGGCGGGAGGAAGTCGAACTCGGGGAAAGCGCCGCTGGTCATCGACGGGTACGGTAGTCGCCGGTGTGGGGATCCTCGGCGTACTCGCCCTGCGGACCTCGCGTGCTGATCTCGCGAAGCGCCGTCACGAGACGGTCGATGTGCTCGAGGGTCGTGCCGATGCCGAACGATGCCCTGATGGCGCCGGGGATCTCGTGGTGCTCTCCGCGGCGGAGCCGCTCGCGGATGGTGTGCGCGTCCGCGATGCTCACGCCGAGCAGGTGCGTGATGTACGGGTGCGCGCAGAAGCATCCGTGACGCACGCCGACGCCGTACTCCGCGCTCAGCACGGATGCCACCAATGCATGGTGCATGCCGTCGACGGTGAACGTGCTGACACCGAGGCGGTCGACGTCGGGGCCGTCCCACAGGCGGAGCCGGTGGAGGTGGGGCAGATCGTCGATCTGCCCGTCGAGGTACGCGAGCAGGCGCCGTTCGTGCGCGCCGATCGGTCCCATCCCGGTGCGGCCGAGCACCGTGCACGCGGCGCCGAGCGCCACCGCGCCGATCACGTTGGGGCTGCCCGCCTCGTGACGGTCGGGCAGCTGCGCCCATTGCACGTCGTCGGTCGTCACGTATGTCACCGCACCGCCACCCGCGAGCATCGGCTCGGCGTCGGCGAGGACCGCCGACGGTGCGATGAGCGCCCCGCCGCCGAACGGCGCGTACATCTTGTGTCCCGACAGCGAGAGAAAGTCGATCCCCATGGCCACCATGTCGATGGTGCGGTGCGGCGCGAGCTGGGCGGCGTCGACCGCCAGCAGCGCGCCGTATTCGTGCGCGAGCCGGCCGATCTCCGCGAGCGGGAAGACCTCGCCGGTGACGTTGCTCGCGCCCGTGATCGCCACGACGCCGATGGGGCGGTGCCGGTCCTCGAGCGATCGCCGCATGTCGTCGAGCAGCTGTTCCGGCGATGCCGGTGCGTCGAGCAGCTCGACACGGGCGAGCCGCCGCCAGGGCAGCATGTTCGCGTGGTGCTCGACGATGGTGCTCAGCACCGCGTGCTCAGGGCGCAGCACGAGGCAGTGCGTCAGCAGGTTGATCGCCTCGGTGGTGTTGCGGACAAAGACGACCGTATCGGTGGAGCGGGCGCCCACGAACGTCGCCACAGCCTCGCGTGCGGCCTCATAGGTCCGGGTCGATACCTGCGACGCGAATCCGGCGCCGCGATGCACGCTCGAGTACCACGGCAGGAACTGGATCACCGCGTCGGCGACGGGCTCCATGGCGGGCGTGCTCGCCGCCATGTCGAGGTTGACGTAGGTGCGGGTCTCGCCGTCGGCGAGCTGCACCTTGAGGTCCTGGCCCACCAGCCGTGGAAGGATCGTGCCACTGGACTGGCGGTCACGACCGCTGTGCGGGGTCGACTGCGTGAGCATCAGGTAGCCGAGCGTACCGCCAATCGGCCCCGGAGGATCACATCGCTCACCACGTCACCGCCCAGGTGATAGGCGACGTCAACCCAGTGCGGTGAGTTGAGGATCACCGCGTCGCAGCGCAGTCCTGGACGGAGCATCCCGCGATCGGCAAGCCCGAGCGCCGCGGCGCCGCCGGTGGTGGCGGCCACGAGCGCCTGCGCCGGCGTGATCCCCGCGAGCGCGACTGCAAGCGAGAGCATCAACGGCATCAACTCGCTGTAGCAGGTGCCCGGGTTGCAGTCGGTGGCGACGGCGAGCGTGCACCCCGCTTCCAGGAGGCGCCGCCCGGGCGGGGGTGGACCCCCGAGCACCACTGATGCGCCGGGCAGGATCACGCCCACCACGCCCGCGCTCGCGAGCGCCTGGAGATCCGTGTCGGACGCGTGCTCGAGGTGATCCGCGCTCACCGCACCGGTGCTCGCTGCCAGGAGCGCGCCGCCACTGCGTGTCCGCTGCTCGGCGTGCACCTTCGGGCGCAGCCCGTGAGCACGGGCCGCCGCGAACACCCGCTCGCACTCGGCAACCGTGTAGGCCCCCTGTTCGCAGAAGGCATCGACGAAGCGGCTCCGCTTCGCCGCGTCGGCCACGCCGCGTGCGCTGACCTCCTCGATGTACGCGTCCCTCGATCCGTCGGGCAGGGCGTGCAGCGGGAGATACGTCGGCACGATGTCGGGGACCTCGGGCTCGGTACCGAGCCGCACGGCGGCGTCGAGCTGGCGCATCTCGGCGTCGTGGTCGAGCCCGTATCCGCTCTTCACCTCGGCCGTGGTCGTGCCGTGCGCGAGCATCTGTCGCGCGCGTGTGCGTGCCGCGACGGTGAGCAACTCGACGCTTCCCGCCGCGGTCGCGCGAATCGTCGCGCGGATGCCGCCACCCGCGGCCGCGATCTCCTCGTATGTGTCGCCTCCCGCGCGCCGCGCGTACTCGTCACCGCGATCGCCGAGCCAGACGATGTGGGTGTGCGAGTCGACGAACCCCGGGATCACCGCGGCGCCACGAGCGTGAATCTCGACGGCCCCGTTCGGGACGTCCGACCGCTCCAGCTCCGACTCGGGCCCCGCGAACGTGATCACCCCGTCTCGCGCCATGAGCGCCGCGTCCTTCACCAGACCCGGCGCCGCGCCACGTTGCGGGTCGCAGGTGCACAGCGCGCCGATGCCGCGCACGACGATCGCGGTCACGGCTTCACGCGCCGCTGTCGAGCATCGGCACCCGCACGCCGCGCGCGCGTGCGGCGTCGCGCGCCTCCGGGTACCCCGCGTCCGCATGACGCATCACGCCGGTCGCCGGGTCGTTGGTGAGGACCAGCTCGCATCGCTTTGCGGAGAGCTCGCTGCCGTCGGCGCAGACCTGCGCGCCGGCATGGATGGAGAGCCCCATCCCCACCCCGCCGCCGTGGTGCACCGCGACCCAGGTCGCGCCGCTCGAGGTGTTGAGCAGCGCGTTGAGCACCGGCCAGTCCGCGATGGCGTCGCTGCCGTCACGCATCGACTCGGTCTCGCGCATCGGTGACGCGACGGAGCCACTGTCAAGGTGGTCGCGACCGATCACGATCGGCGCGGACAGCTCGCCGCTGCGCACCATGTCGTTGAACCGCAGCCCCGCGAGATGACGCTCTCCGGCGCCGAGCCAGCAGATGCGCGCGGGAAGTCCCTGGAAATGCACGCGCTCCTGCGCAAGGCGCAACCAGCGGTGCAACCCCTCCTGCTCGGGGAACAGCTCGAGCAGGGCCGCGTCGGTGCGCGCGATGTCGGCCGGGTCGCCGCTGAGCGCGACCCAGCGGAACGGTCCGCGACCTTCACAGAACTGGTCGCGGATATACGCGGGGACGAAGCCCGGGTACGCGAACGCGTCCGCGAACCCGCCGCTTCGCGCCTGGTCGCGCAGCGAGTTCCCGTAGTCGAACACCTCGGCGCCGCGCCGCTGGTACGCGACCATCGCCTCGCAGTGGCGCGCCATCGACTCGCGTGCCCTGCGCACGTAGCCCTCGGGGTCGCTCGAACGCAGCGCGGCGGCCGCCTCGAGGCTCATCCCGCCGGGGATGTATCCGTTCAGCGGATCGTGGGCGCTCGTCTGGTCGGTCACGACGTCGACCGCGAGGGCGGACTCGAGCAGGGCCGGCAGTGCCTCCGCCGCGTTGGCGCACACGGCCACCGACAGCGCGCGCCCCTCCTCGCGAGCGACGTCGCAGCGGCGCACCGCCGCCTCCACCGAGTCGGCGACCTCGTCGAGATACCCGGTGGCGAGGCGACGCTGGATGTGCGCGGGGTCGACCTCGATGCACAGCGCGACTCCGCCGCTCATCGTGATGGCGAGCGGCTGCGCGCCACCCATCCCGCCGAGACCCGACGTCAGCACGAGACGGCCCTGGAGGCTGCCACCGAAACGCTTCCGCGCGACGGCCTCGAACGTCTCGAAGGTGCCCTGGAGGATGCCCTGGGTGCCGATGTAGATCCACGATCCCGCGGTCATCTGCCCGTACATGGTCAGGCCCATGCTCTCGAGTCGCCAGAAGTCCTCCCACGTGGCCCAGCGCGGTACCAGCAGCGAGTTGGCGATGAGCACGCGCGGGGCGAGCTCATGGGTTCGCGCCACGCCGACGGGTTTCCCCGACTGCACGAGGAGGGTCTCGTCGTCGCGAAGCGAACGAAGGCTCGCCACGATGGCGTCGAAGCACTCCCAGGAGCGCGCCGCGCGTCCGGTGCCCCCATAGACCACCAGGTCGTCGGGGTTCTCGGCGACCTCGGGATCGAGGTTGTTCATCAGGCAGCGCAGCGGCGCCTCCGTCTGCCAGCTCCCGCAGCTCAACGCGCTGCCTCGCGGCGCTCGCACCGGCCGAGCCCCAGCGGTCATCGGAGGGTCACGCCCGCGGCTTCGAGGGGCTCGCGCCACGCGGCCTCGCGCACCCACGTCTCGACCGCCTCGATGTCGCCGCTGAGGATGCGGTCCTCGGCGATCGGTCGGGTGACCGCGCGGAGCGCGGTGATGAGCGCACCGGTTGCCGGCGCCGGTTTGAGGGGATGACGCATCTCGATCCCCTGGATCGCGCCGATCATCTCGATGGCGAGCACCGACCCGAGCAGCCCGACCGATCGGCGCGTGCGCAGCGCCGCCTCGTAGGCCATCGACACATGGTCCTCCTGCCCAGCACTCGTCGCCGCGCTCTGCACCGCGAAGGGCGTCGCCGCGTGACGGAGCGTCGCGACGATGGCGGCGGCCGTGTACTGGGTGATCATCAGGCCGCTGTTGAGCCCCGGCTCCGGGCTCAGGAAGGCCGGGAGGCCTCGCGAGCGCGCGGGGTCGAGCAGGCGGTCAAGGCGGCGCTCGCTGATCGCGGCGACGTCCGCGCACACGGAGGCGAGCAGATCCGCGGCATACGCGAGTGCCTGACCGTGGAAGTTGCCGGCGCTCACCACGTCCGCACCGAGGATCACCGGGTTGTCGACAACACTGGCCAATTCGTGCTCGACGGTCTGGCGGCAGAACGCGATCGCGTCGCGCGCGGCGCCGTGGACCTGGGGGGCGCAGCGCAGCGAGTACGCGTCCTGCACGGCGTGATGCGACGGACGGTGCGATGCCACGATCGGGCTGTCGCGAAGCAGCGCTCTGAGGTTGGCCGCCGAGTCGTGCTGCCCCGACGCCGGGCGGAGCGCGACGACCCGCTCCTCGTATGCGACCGTGGTGCCGAGCAACGCCTCCACGCTCAACGCGCACACGATGTCCGCCGCGCGCAGCAGGTCCTCGATGTCGTGGACCGCGAGCGCGAGCAGGCTCGTCATCGCGTCGGTGCCGTTGATCAGCGCGAGGCCCTCCTTCGGCTCCACGACGATCGGCATCAGCCCCGCTGACCGCAGCGCGGATGCGGCGTCGACACGCCGGCCGTCCGCTCCGGCCGTCCACCCCTGTCCGAGGAGCACTGTCGCGACGTGAGCGAGGGGAGCAAGGTCTCCCGAGGCGCCGAGCGAGCCGTGCTCCGGCACCCACGGCACGATGCCGGCGCCGAGCAGCGCGAGCAGCGCCTCGACGAGGTTGACGCGCACCCCTGAGAGTCCCGCCGCAAGGGTTCGCGCGCGCAGCAGGATCATGCCGCGCACCACCTCGTCGTCGAGGCGCGGGCCGGATCCCGCCGCATGGCTCATCACGACCGCGCGCTGGAGGAGCGCGCGGTCCGCCGGGTCGACGGCGCGGTCGGCAAGGGCGCCGAATCCGGTGGTCACTCCGTAGACGACAGCGCCCACGCGATCGAGGCGCTCGACGGTTTCGCGCGCCGGAGCCATCCGTGCGGGCACCGAAGGGTCGAGGGTCACCGCTTCGCGTCCGCGAGCAGCGCGCACCACCGCGTCGATCGTCAACGCGCCGCCGTCGACTGTGACCATGCGGCGAGCAGCCTACTCGACCCTGGAGCCGTCAAGAGACCGGGCGGCGAACCTGCGAGGCGCGACGTACGTTATGCGTACGTGGATCCGCAGTCACCGCACGCCTCGAACGTCGAGCCGCAGCCCCCGCAGCCGCCGCCCTGGCCACCGGCCGAGGCGTGGCAGGCACCGCAGTCGTGGCCGCCGGCGCAACCTCCGCCACACATCGAGCCGGAGCCCGGCAGCGCCGGCAGGCGGCGCTGGCCGGTCGCCGGGCTCGTGGCCGCGGTGCTGATCATGGCGCTGCTCGGCGTCGCGGCCGGCGCGTCCGCCGCTACCTCCGCCGCCGCGTCGACCGCGGCGCGGCTCGTCACCGCCGGTGAGTTCGGGACGGCCATCGCGATGGACGAGCAGATCTCCGAGCGAACCGGGCTGCTCTACGTATTCGACGGCTCGGCCGCCTCGGGCGCGGTGAGCGCCGCCGAGCGGACGCTGCTCCTCTGGGCTGCGGCCCTCGGCCGCGCCGGGCACATCGATGCCGCCGTGGCGCTCTACCGGTCGGAGCAGGCGCCGTCGCTCCGCCTCGAGGCCACGAATGCGCTCGCTGCGCTCCTCCTCACGGCAGCGGCTGCCGACGTCGCGCACGGCGCGTACCCGAGCGCGATCCTCCGCCTGCAGCAGATCGAGAAGCTCGCGGGCGGCACACCCGCCGCGCTGCAGGCCGAGCGGCAGCTCCCGGTCGACCAGACCGACCTGGCGCGCGCCCTCATCGCCGAGGGGTACGCGGCTGACGCGGTCGCGACCCTCGACGCCGTCGTGAAGGAGGGGTCGGTCGAGGCGACCCGTACGGCCGACGGGATCTATCCGACGGCGCTCCTCGCGGCCGCGAAGGAGGCGATCACCGACCACTCCGACAAGGAGGCCGTCGCCGACCTCCAGCTGGTGGTGTCCAGCTTTCCCCAGAGCGCGCAGGCCACACAGGCCCGAGCGCTGCTGGGCGCGCCCCAGACCGTCTCGGGAACCCTCGTCAACAGCACCGGCTCGGCGATCGCCGGGCCGGTCCGCCTGAGCACCCACTACACGGCCGAGCCCGGCGGCCTGTATCAGACGAGCGGGCCGTTCTTCCACGCGGCCGCGGACGCCTCGGGGGATTTCATCTTCACCGGAGTTCCGATCGGCGGCCCGTATGTCCTTGAGGTCTTCACCGGCGGCAACTGGACGACGCTCATCGACCCGACAACTCATGAACCCGCCCATCCGGTCACCGTGACCGCGCTCATCCCGGTCGATCTCACCTTCGTGGTGCTGCCCTCATAGGGACCAAGCGCCCCGCTAGGATTCCGGGGTCATGGAAGGGGGGATGGTTCCGGCCGCGAGCCGGCGCGCGCACCGCGGCCGCCGTCGGGCGCAGGCGACCGTCGAGTTCGCCGTGGTGGTGCCGCTCTTCCTCGGCTGCTTCCTCGCCGCCATCGACGCCGGCCTCTGGGCCGTCCAGACCTCGGCGGAGGTGTCGGCGGTCGAGCAGGCGGCCATGGTCGCGGCGTCGGCCGGATCGTCGCCGACGGCGCAGACAGCTCCCGATGCCAGGACGGTCACCGCCGCGGTGGCGACCCGGCTGCGGAGCGCGCTCTTCGGGACCGGGATCACCAGCTGGTGCGACATCGCCGCAGACGGCACCTGCCGGCCGGATACCGAGGAGCAGTGTCCGGCGACCCCGGCGGCGGTGCAGGCCAGAGAGGGGCCGCGGGTTGTGGCGATCTGCGTCAGCGAGCTGGATCCGCCCGGGTGCGTCACCCCGCCCCCCGGGGTGCCGGCCCCGTACCCGCCCGGCTGCGACGACTCGCCGCTCGTCACCGTGCGAGTCATCGGCTTCGTCGCATCGCTGGTGCCGCCCGGGTTCGGTCCCGGAGCTCAGGCGTTCGAGATCCCCACCGACATCTCGGCGACCACGCACACCCTCCGTTTCGCGCCATGAGGCGCCGGACGCGGCGCAGCGACGACGCCCAGGCGGTCCTCGAGACCGCGCTCGTGATCCCGATCCTCCTGTTCCTCGTCTGCAACTTCATCGCGCTGATGGTTCAGGTCACCGTCCAGGAGCAGCTCGATGCCGCGACATCGCTTGCCGCCCAGTCGAGGTTCCAGGCGTCCGAGAGCGCGGTGGATCCGGCCGGAACCCAATGCTGCGGCGCGCACGGATCGGCGGCACTCGTCACGGCGGGGCTGCCGACCGGGTGCCGCTATGCCGCCGAGACCTTCTACGGAACGATGACCACGTACACGGACATGCTCGTGTGGCGGCCGGCATCGCTCTGCACCTCGGGGGGCGACAGCGGTGGCGGCGGGGCGCCGCCTCGTCCGGCGGTGGCGTATCCAGGGTCACCGGCGAACGCGGACGTGTCCTGCGACATCGGCTCGGTCGGCGCGGGCGGGGTGGTCGTTCCCGGATATCGGGACCGCGCGCTCGATCCCCCGGCAGGCCTCGAGGTCGTCACGTGTGCAGCGGCGACCAGGATCGACTTTTCCAAGACCCCGCTCGGCTGGGGTGTCTTCTGGTCGCCGACGGTGCACGCGACGGCGGAGGCGCTCCCGCCGCCGTTCCGCCAGTGAGCGCCCGGGCGCGTCGCGGTCACCGGCAGCGCGGTCAGACGTTGATCGTCTTCGCGCTCGGGTTCGCGCTGTTCCTCTTCAGCCTGACGTGCCTCGTGGCGGACGCCGCGTACCTCTACGTGTGGTCGGGACGCGTGCAGTCCGCCGCGCAGCTCGGGGCGCAGTCGGGGGCGGACTTGGTCGATCCGCGGTACCTGTACGCGCAGGAGGGAACGTGCCCGGCACCCGCACCGGCCGGCGGGTGTGCGGCGCCGATCGTCGACATCAGCGCTCAGGACCGTCAGGGTGACCTCTTCGCATTCGAGCGGGCGTGCATCCAGACGGGTGATCAGTCCGCGCAGGTGCCGCGAGGCAGCGCGAACCCCTCGATCGTGAAGACCGCAGCCGACCCACAGGAGCCGGACGGGACGTCGTGCGCGAGCGACGGGTGCCGGGTCTACGCGGCGGTGACCCGGGTGGTGCAGCTGCCCATTCCGCTGCCGGGGTTTCCCGACGCCGTCACCGTCCGAGCGACCGCGTACGCGGCCCCGGTGGTGGGCACCGACGTGGCCGCTTCCGTATGCACCGGGACCACGTGGGTGCCGCGACCACCGGGCTGAGCCCGAGCGGCGACCGTCAGGCGATCTCCAGCTCGCCGCCGAAGTGCGGCCGCCGTGCCTCGGGAGACGGGACGCGCACGCCGAGGTCTCGGGCAATCTGCTTCCCACTCGGGCTTCCCCAGCCACTGGCGAGATCCCACCCGCGGCCGGCGCGATAGGGACCCCCGGTGTCGCCGGCGGTGACGTCGTTGAACCCGCGGCCCCGGCGGGCGTAGAGCGCCGGATGGGGGAGTCCGATGCGATGCCCGAGTTGCGCCGAGATCAACGTCCAGAGCGCCGTGTACATGGGCGCAACGGCGCTCGTCCCACCCGTCGATCGGAGCCGGCGCAGTGCCACCACGTTCCATCCGGTCAGCGGATCGGCGTTGCCGGATCCGTCGGGCAGCCCGCGCCCACGCCCGCCGGTGTCCGCGGACCGCGGTCGGATTCCGAGCGCGGCCTGGTACGCGGGGACGGGGAACACGCTGCTGACCCCGCTTCCCGCAGCGCCGGCGCCGCGCGAGAGCTCGTTCCAGACCGTCTCGGTCCGGATCCTTCCCCTCGACGCCAGGAGGGTGGTGCCCCCGCACGCCCAGGCATGCGGGCTGGACGCCGGAAACTCGGCATGCTGGAAGCCGTCGAGCTCGGCGTTGGTCGATCCGGCGTCGCCTGCGGCGGCGCTGAACGTCACGCCGTGCAGCGCGCCGGTCGCGAACGCCGCGTCGAGTGCGCGCATGCCCTGCGCTGACCAGTGATCCTCGGGCGCTCCCCAGCTGATCGACACGGCTGCCGGATGCCGGCCCGCATCGCTCGCGGCCGTCGCCGCAGCGTCGATGAAGCCGCGCTCGCTGTTCGGCGCGTTGTAGCTGACGATCGTGAGATGCGCCTTCGGCGCCATGGCCGCGACCATGCCGCCGATCACCTGGTAGTCGAGGGCGATCTCGACATCGGCGCCGTCCGGATCGGGCGACGGCGTTGCGCCATCCAGCCAGACGTTGGTGATGTCGGGCGCAGGGAGCCCCAGACGCGCAAACGACGCAGCAAGGTCGAATGGGTGGACGATGCCGCCGAGCTCGATCATCGCCGCCACCAGCTCGACGCCCTCACCGCCGTTCGGGAGACGCGGGAAGTCGTACAGCGCGGCGAGCTGCGGAGGGTCGTAGGCGAATACGGAGGCGCGGCCGTCGCCGGCCGCGCGGACGTGCGAGCGTGCGATCGGGCGGTCGTCGAGCCCGAAGACGCCCTGGACGACGCCGTCGAGGTGCACCGGCAGGTGGACGGGGCCGGCATGGCCGCGATACTCGACCGAACGGCCGTCCGGCTGCTGCCACCGGTAGCGCTCGAGGTCGACACCGAAGGCGGCGGCCAGCCGATCGGCGCTGCCGCGGAGCATGACCCGGCGCGTCGCGGCGTCCTCACCGGTGACCTGGAGCCCGGCAGCGGTCGCCCAGCGAACCACGCGATCGCGGTCGCCGGGCGCGAAACCGTGACGCGCGGTGAGCTGATTGATGTCCATGTGACGCGCCCGCGGGTCCGGCAGCGACTGCAGCCACGCGAGGCTCTGCGCCGTCGTGGGGCCGGTCACCCGCTCGCGGAGGAGCAGCGTCACGCCGGCGTCGGTGCGCATCTCGGCGTCGGTGAGCTTGCGGACACGCCGGTGTCCGGGACGCGTGCCGCCGGCTGGATGGTAGGCGCTGCCGCGCAGCGGGACAGAGTCGGGCATGATCGCCCCCCTCTCGAAGAGACGTCAGGCGGTCGCCGCCATGTCGGCGGCGCGGCATCCCGACGCGAAGCCGCCCATCATCGATCGCGGCTCCGGACGCCCCGCGGACGGAGCGCCCCGCGTCAGCCGGCGACGCGGGTTCGTTCGATGGCGTCGATCGCGGACTGGTTGTCGAGTGACGAGAGGTCGCCGCGCTCGGTCCCGAGATAGACCGAGCGGATCACCCGTCGCAGCACCTTCGCGTTCCGCGTTTTAGGCAGCTCTGACACAATCTCGACGGCGTGCGGCGCGAGCGCCTTCCCGAGGTCCTCGGCGACGCGCTTCGTCAGCGCGCTGCGAAGCTCGGGGGAGTCGGTGAAGCCCGGCTTGAGCACCACGAACACGACGAGCGCCTCGCCCTTGACCGGATCGGGAACCCCGATCGCGGCGGCCTCCGCGACCGCTCTGTGCGCGACGAGCGCCGACTCCACCTCGGCGGGACCGAGGCGCTTGCCGGCCACCTTGATCGTGTCGTCGCTCCGTCCTCGGACGTACCAGAGACCGTCGGCGTCCATTTCGGCCCAGTCGCCGTGCACCCACACGTCCGGCCAGCGCGACCAGTACGTGCCGAGATACCGATCGCGGTCGCGCCAGAACCCCTGCGTCATGCCCGGCCAGGGCGCGCGAATGACCAGCTCGCCGACGCGTCCACGAACACTCTGACCATTCTCGTCGGCGACGTCGGCGGCCATCCCGGGACACGGGCCCGCGAATGCGCACGGCTGCAACGGCGTGAGCATGTTGCCGCCGAGGATGCCGCCACCGATCTCGGTGCCCCCCGAGTAGTTGATGACCGGCAGCCTGCCCCCGCCGATGTGCTGCTGATACCAGAGCCAGGGGTCGGTGTTCCACGTCTCACCGGTGGAACCGAGCACGCGAAGGGAGGACAGGTCATGCGCGGCGACCGGTTCGTCGCCGTGGCGCATCAACGCGCGGATCACGGTCGGTGCGATGCCGAGCACCGACACGCGATGCCGTTCCACCACCGACCAGAGCCGGTCGGGTCCGGGATGGTCGGGGACCCCGTCGAACAACACGAGCGTGGCGCCGATGCTCAGCGCGCCGCAGATGGCCCACGGGCCCATCATCCAGCCGATGTCGGTGAACCAGAGCAGGCGGTCGTGCTCGCCGATGTCGAAGCAGTGCGCCATGTCCTGCGTCGCCTTGACCGGGAAGCCCCCGTGCACGTGCACCGTGCCCTTCGGCCGTCCCGTGGTCCCGCTCGTGTAGATGATCATGAACGTCGTGTCCGCGTCGGTCTCCACGACCGGTGGCCCCCCGCTGAAGCCGTCAGGCATCGCCTCGTACATCACGTCGCGATCCGCGTTCATGGCCACACTCACAGCGCCGAGCTGCGGCACCACCAGGACGTGCTCGAGCGTGGGAATCTGGAGTGCAGCTTCATCGGCGACGGCCTTCATGGGAACGGCGTGGCCGCGCCGTCTGAATCCGTCAGCAACGACCAAAACTTTGGCGTCACAGTCACGCAGTCGCGCCACGATCGCGCCGGCCCCGTAGCCGCTGAAGAGCGGCACGATCGTCGCACCGAGCCATGCGCAGGCGAGGAAGATCGAGACGGTCTCGGGGATCATGGGCAGGCACAGTCCCACGCTGTCGCCGGCGCTCACGCCGAGACCGCGGAGCATCGTCGCCGCCCAGGCGGTCTCACGCTCGAGACGCGCGTACGTCCACTCCCGCGTCCGGCCGTCATCCCCCTCGTACACCACGGCCGTGCGCTCGGGGGACTTCCGCGCCCAGCGGGTCACCGCGTTGTTCGCGAGGTTGAGACGTCCTCCGCGCCAGAACCGTGTGAACGGCAAGCCCTCGGACGTGTCCATCGCGACATCGAATGGGCGCGTCCACTCGATCCCGATGTCGTCAGTCACAGCGGCCCAGAACCGCTGTGGATCGGCAGCCGCAAGCGCGGCGAGACCCGCGAGGTCGCCGGCGCCGAGCGAATCGATGAATCGACGGAGACGGGATTCGCCGGACTGCGCCGGCGACGGCGTCCACGCGAAACGTCCCCCGGTGTCGCTCACGGCCGCGAGCCTACCAGGGACACCCGGGACAACCCGTGCTCAGCGGTCGATCGCCGCCATGTCCCAGTGGCGATCCCCGCGCACGTCACCCGGCTTGATCGCGGCGTGGATGCGGTCCATGTCGTCCGCATCCAGGGTGATCGCGGCGGCGGCGGCGTTCTCGTCGAGGCGGGGACGCTGCTTGGTGCCGGGGATCGGGACGATGTCCGGGCCGCGATGCAGCAGCCATGCCAGCGCGAGCTGCGCGGCGGTGACCTGCTTCTCGGCGGCGAGCTCCGCGAGGCGATCGGCCATGGCGACGTTCGCATCGAGGTTGCCCTCGGAGAATCGTGGGAACCGGTGGCGCCGGACGTCGGTTTCGGAGAGGGTGTCCGACCGCACATTGCCGGTGAGGATCCCGCGACCGAGCGGGCTGTACGCGACGAACCCGATGCCGAGCTCGCGGAGCGTGGGGAGCACGCTCTCCTCGACGTCGCGCGAGAACAGCGAGTACTCGGACTGCACCGCGGAGATCGGATGAACCACGTGGGCTCTCCGGATCGTCGACGGTCCCGCCTCGCTGAGCCCGAGGTAGCGCACCTTGCCCGCGAGCACGAGCTCCGCCATGGCGCCGACCGTCTCCTCGATCGGCACGGACCGGTCGACACGGTGCTGGTAGTACAGGTCGATGGTGTCGACGTCGAGGCGCCGCAGCGATGCGTCGCACGCCCGATGGACGTATTCGGGCCTGCCGTTGATGGTCTGCGTTCCGTCGGCCTGGCGCTCGAACCCGAACTTCGTCGCGACGACGTACTGGTCGCGCCGCCCGGTGAGCGCCTTGCCGATCAGCTCCTCGTTCGTGAAGGGGCCATACATGTCCGCCGTGTCGAGCAGGGTGATCCCGAGCTCGGCAGCGCGGTCGATGGTCGCGATCGCCTCCGCCTGGTCACGGTCCTCGGCGGTGCCGTAGAAGTCGGACATCCCCATGCAACCGAGCCCGATCGCCGAGACCTCGAGCCCCTGTCTCCCGAGCGTTCGATGGTCCACGTCATGTACCTCTACCTGGCAGGCGTGCCGAGCTAAGGATGACCGGAAGGGACGCCCCTACGCCATCTGACTGATCGGCGGTGTCGCCGCCCGCCTCGCGCGGCCTGCGGTCGCCCAGCCGTACGCCGCCGCCCCGACCCCGCACACGCCGGCGACGAGGAAGGCGAGCTGGGTTCCGCCGGTCTGCGCGAGCCACCCCGCCAGCAGCCCGCCGACGGGGGCGAGGCCGAAGAACGCGTACCCGTAGATCGAGAGGATGCGCCCGCGCATCTGGTCTGTCACCGACACCTGGAGGGTCGCGTTGGTCTGCGACGCGTAGATCGAGTAGGCAACGCCCGTGACGACGAGCACGAGCGCCGCCGCCCACGTGACGCGGAGTGGAGCGAGGGCCACCTCGGCGAGGGAGAACCCCGCCGCTCCCACGAGCAGCGCGCGACGGCTCGCGCGCCCGAGCGATGCCGAGAACAGCGCACCGGCCAGGGCCCCGAATCCGAAGAGCGCGGAGAGGATGCCGAACACCTGCGGCCCGCTCTCGAGCGTTCGCGAGACGAGCACCGGAAGGAGCACGTTGAAGTTGACCCCGAGCGTCGAGATGACGACGAGCATCAGCAGCACCGTCCGGATCACGGGGGCCCGCCACGCGAACTTCAAGCCCGCGAGCGTCTCGCGCATGAGGTTCTGGTGGGTCGCGTCCCTGCCGATCGGGAAGAGCTGGTCCACGCGCATCAGCCACAGCGCGCCGATCACCGCGAGGAAGCTCAGCGCGTTGATGAGGAAGCAGATCCCCACGCCGAACAGGGCGATGAGGCCGCCGGCGATGGCGGGACCGACGATGCGCGATGCGTTGAAGAGGCTGGAGTTGAGCGCGATGGCATTGGGCAGCTCATCGCGGCCGACCATCTGGATCGTGAACGCCTGCCGGACGGGGGTGTCCAGCACCGTGACGCACCCGGTGACCACCGCGATGAGGTACACCTCCCACACGGTCGCGTGACCGGTGAGCGTGAGCGCCGCGAGCACCGACGCGGTGACCATGAACGCGCTCTGCGTGAAGATGAGAACGCGACGCTGGTCGTACCGATCGGCGACCGCGCCACCGAAGAGGCCGAGCAGCGCGTACGGGCCGAACTGGCACACGGCGAGGAAACCGACCGCAAGCGGCGAGTGCGTGCTCTGCACGACGAACCACGCCTGGGCCACCGTCTGCATCCACGACCCGCTCAGCGACACCACCTGCCCGAAGAAGTACAGGCGGTAGTTGTAGTGACGGCGGAGGCTCATGAAGGTGCGGGCCGTGGCGCTCGCGAGCCCGAGGCTCATTCCGGCTGTTCCAGCAATGCCGCGAGCGGCTCGATGGCCGCCTCGATGGCCGCGAGGTCGTCGTCGTCGAGGGTCTCCAGCCGCGCGGACAGCCACGCGGTGCGCTTGGAACGGATCACGCGGAGCACCCGCATCCCCTCCGCGGTGACCTCGAGGTCAACCCGGCGCCGATCGCGGTCGGACTGACGCCTCGTGATCAACCCCGACGCCTCGAGGCGGTCGATATGGCTCGAGACCGACGGCATCGACGTCCCCTCACGAGCCGCGAGCTCGGCGACGCCGATGCTCGGGTTGTCGCAGATCGCGCTCAGCAGGGAGAGCTGGCCGGCGCTCACCCCCGATGTGTGCACCTCGCGACGCAGGTGCCGGTTGAGATGCAGCAGGACAGGACGGAGCCTGTTGGCGACATCGAGGGGCTTGATGGTTGCGGCGGGCATGATCGGCTTGATTGATTATATAGCCTAACTAACCTTCTGGCAAGACTTTGAGACCATCGGGAACATCCGGACGCGGAAGCGCGTCTTCAGGTCCACACGATGCGAAGCCTGTGGAGGACACCCGAGTGATGCGCAGATTCCTGTTTGCCGGCATGGGAGTTGGGGCCGCCGTCGTGCTCCAGGCAGCGCAGGCGCTCGCCTGCGGTGGTCTCGTCGCGCCCGACGGTGACGTGCGGCTCGCCAAGGCCACGACGTTCGTCGCGTGGTCCGCCGGGATCGAGCACTACGTCACGAGCTTCGCCTACACCGGCGCGGTCGTCGACGTCGGATGGATCGTGCCGCTGCCGGCGATTCCCACGTCCGTCACCGAGGCCGGTGCATGGACCCTGCAGCGCCTCGAGCGCGAATTCGCGCCTCCGGTCGCGACGCCGGCGTTCGGGCTCGATGCGGCAGCAGGGGCCCCGGCGATCGTCGTGGAGCAGGTGCAGGTCGAGGCGCTCGACGTGACCATCCTCAAGGGGAGTGGCCAGGCGGTCATCGACTGGTGCATCCACAACGGATTCCTCATCTCGCCGGAGATCCAGAACCACCTGCTCCGCTACGCAGCGTCCAGCCCCGTGTTCATGGCCGCGAAATACAACACGTCGCTCGCACTGCAACGCCATCAGCAGGCCGGTGACGGCGTCCCACTGCTCATCACGATGCACACGCCGCATCTGTGGGTCCCGCTCGAGATCCTCGCGAGCGGAGGGTCGCCGGTCGACGCCGACCTCTTCCTGCTCACCGATCAGCCGTTGCGCACCGGCAGCGGATTGCCCGCCACGTCTTCGGCGAGCGACGGCGAGTCCATCGGCAGCGCACCCGGCTTCACCATCGCCGGAGCGGAGCCGATGAACGCGACGCTGCACCACGATCTCTCGAGTGACCGGAACATGGCGTGGGTGCCGGCGAACGGCTACGTGACCTACCTGACCCTGAACGCACCCGGCGCGGACGTGACGTACGACCTCGGTGTCGGCACCGACGGCGTCATCCGGCTCGTCTCGTTCGGCTCGCAGTTCGCCAACCTCGCGGGCGCGACCCCGTCACCGGCCGTGATCCCGGATCCGTCGGCGCTGCTCTTTCCGGCGCTGTTGATCGCCGGCACGCTCCTCGTCATCGTTCCGGTGTCGGTCGCGATCTGGCGCCGCGCGGAGGCAGCGGTCAGAAGTTGACGATCGGCAGCGGTTCGATCGGTTCCTCGAGCGGCGTTCCGCTCACGGTGGCGAAGAACGAGAGCTGCGCCTCCGTCGAACGCTCGATGTTCGCCGCCTGACGGAAGCCGTGCTGCTCGCCCGGAAACGCGATGTACGCGCACGGCACGCCCGCGGCCTGCAGCCCGGCGAACATCATCTCCGCCTGGTTCGCGGGCACGATCGGATCGTCGAGGCCCTGGAGCAGCAGTACGGCGCCGCGCACCTGATCGATGAAGTGCACCGGCGAGCGCTCGTACATCGCCGGGCCGGTCGCGTACGGTGCCTCGTAGTGCGCCTCGAACTTGTGCGTGTCGGCAAGCAGCGCCTCGAGGTCGGCGATGCCGAACAGGCTGGCTCCAGCGCTGAAGACGTCGTGAAACGTCATGGCGCACAACGTGATGTAACCGCCTGCGCTGCCGCCGTGGATGAAGAGCCGCTCCGCGTCCGCCAGGCCGCGCGCAGCGAGGTGTCGCGCCCCCTCGACGCAGTCCCCGACGTCGACCACCCCTGAAGCACCGTTGAGACGGTCGCGGTAGCTGCGCCCGTAGCCGGTGCTGCCCCCGTAGTCGACGTCCAGGTAGGCGAAGCCACGGCTCGTCCAGTACTGCACGGACGGGTCGAGCGCGCAGCTGGTCGCCGACGTCGGGCCGCCGTGCGCGCGCACCAGGAGGGGCGGCGTTCCCGGTGCATCGGCGTACGCGTCGTTGCGCGGCGCGTAGTACCAGGCGTGCGCCGTGTCGCCGCCGTGTCCGGGGAACGTCACGTGCTCCGGCGTCGACCTGATCGACTCGTCGATGCGCAGGTCACTGTCGACGCGCAGCACGCGCTCATTCGCTGTCGACAGGTCGAGGCGTACCACCGAGGTCGGGCGGTCGGCCGCGCCCGCCAGGAACAGCACCCCGGAACCGGTGGCGCCCACGTGGCCGCCGTACGCGGTGTACCCGGTGTCGACGTCATGGCACGCGCCGGATGCGTCGAGCCGGTGCAGCCGCCATGTCCCGTCGTGGGACGCCCAGAACACGATCCCGTCCGCGCCGCAGAACGCGATACGTGGACAAGGCGAACGACCACTGCGGCAGCCCGCAGTCCGCCTCCATCGGAGCGAGTGGCACCACCCGGTCGCCGTCGACGCGGTAGAGGTTCCACCACCCGGTCCGGTCGGAGATGAGATGCAGGACCGAGTTCGGGCGACCACGACGGCTGGAAGAGCGATTCCCGCGGACCGCCGGCAACCATCCGCGCGTTCGAGACGTGGCCGGCACCGTCGAGTGCTGCGACCCACAGCTCGCAGCCGTCCCACGGCATGTTGGGGGCATTCCACGTGAGCCACGAGAGGCTCGCGCCGTCGGGGCTCACGCGCGGCGTCGAGTAGAAGTCGTTGCCCGAGATGACGCTGACCGGCTCACCACCACCGAGCGGGATCGTCCTGATGTCATTGACAACGGACGGGCCTCGATGGTCCTCGACGACGCAGACGATGCGCGCTCGTACTTCGTCCACCTCGAGGTCCGCGTACCGCACGTCGCCGATCGCCGGAGTGATCGGCTCCGGTGCCGAGCCGGGGGCGATCCGGTAGAGGCGCCGGTCCTCGGCGTTCGAGAAGTACACGGCACCGCGGTGCGCGCGCATCGCGGCGCCACCGTACTCGTGCACCCAGGTGCGAGCGGAGTAGGGCGGTGCTATCAGATCCTCGGTCGTGCCGTCCCGCTCGCGAACGATCACGCACCGTCCGGCCTCGGTCGGGCGCCCCTCGATCCAGTAGGCGTCGTCGCCGTCGAGCTGGACGTCAACGATGCGAAGCCGCCCGGCTGCGACCTGGCGGGCGCTCAGGGGAGACCGCCACACGCCGGACGACGCTCCGGCGGTCCGGCTGTGAGGGCTCACGTCGTCGGGACGACGACGTACTGCTCAGCGAGCCGTCCCGGCTCGAGTCCGTTCATCTTCGCGGTGGCGTCGAGCCACCCGCGGACACGCTGCTCGAGGGCGTCCCAATCGCTGTACTGGCTGCGGTGGCAGCGCAACGCGGCGAGCTTGCGGTCGGCGGTGTCGGTGACGTCGACGACCTGCGTGTCCTGCGCCGACCCGACGGCCGCGCTCATCCACACGTCGGCCACCGAGTACGGCTCGAGGCCCTCCTGCTCGAGCAGCTCGGAGTGCGCGAACGGATTGCGCGCATCCGGGTACACGGCACAGAGGGTCGCCTCACCGACCGCGAGGTGATCGGGGTGGCTGGCGAAGATACGCGTGAAGTTGCGCACGGGTGACTGCGTGATCACGCGTTGCGGCTGCTTCGTGCGGATGACGCGCGCGATGTCGCGACGCAGCTCGATGCTGGGCGTGAGCCGGCCGTCCGGATACCCGAGGAACGTGAGGTCGGTGACCCCGACCTCAGCGGCCGCCTCGGTCTGCTCCCGGCGGCGGATCGTGGCCATCTCCTTGCGGGTGATGGACCGGTCGAATCCACCCGCGTCACCGTCGGTGACGATCAGGTAGGAGATGTTCACCCCCGCGTCGGTCCAGCGCGCGGTCGTGCCGGCGCAACCGAAGTCGCAGTCGTCAGGATGCGCGACCACCACGAGGACGCGTTCGATGCCATCGATCTCGGACATGAGAACGATGGTAGCCAAAGCGGACGCCGGAGCCTCTGCGGCCCATGCGACACTCGGCGCATGCCGGCGGATCAGCCCGTTCATCCCGATCTCGGTCGCCTCGCCGACCTCCTCGGTGAATGGCAGGGCGAGGGTGAGGGTCGTTGGGGTGGCGGCGAGCCGTTCCGCTATCGCGAGTGGGTCACCTTTTCCCACAACGGCAAACCCTTCCTCGCCTACTCCCAGCGGACCCTCGGCGACAACGGGAAACCGCTCCACGCCGAGACGGGTTTCTGGCGTCCGGCGCCGGACGGTGCTGTCGAAGTGGTGATCACCCATCCCATCGGAGTCGTGGAGGTCGAGCTCGGTCGCTGGGAAGGGACCAGCCTGACGCTCCGGACGTCCTCGATCGTCTGCACCCCCACCGCCAAGACGGTCACCGGGCTCCAGCGCGACTTCGACGTCGACGGCGACGCGCTTCGCTACCGGCTGCGCATGGCAACCGACGGCGGCGAGACCCGATCCCACCTGCGCGCCGAGCTCCATCGAGTGCCGGCGCACGCGCTGATGGCCGGGCGCTGACTGCATGGCCGGCCTTCCGTCCCCGGCGCAGGTGCGGCGTCTGCTGATCCCTCCGCAGCTGGCGCCGTCGCCGCAGATGCCCTTGAAGGACCCCACACCGGACGGAGGGCTCTTCGGCCCCGGCTCGGTCACATGGCGCGTCATGCGGGAGCCGCGACTGCTGTTCGCAGCTGGACGGGCGCTCCTGCTCCAGGCTGCGAATCCGCTGGTGGCGCAAGGGGCGATCGACCACAGCAGCTACAGGACGGATCCCTACGGACGTCTGGAACGGACGGTTCGATGGGTCACGGTCGTGTGCTTCGGCACGGTGAGTGAGGCAGAGCGCGTCTCGGGCCGCGTGACGGCGCTCCACCGGCGTGTCTCGGGCACCCTGCCCGCCGCCCACGCGACCTCTCGGTGCCCGGCCGGCACGCCTTACTCCGCCGACGATCCCGAGCTGCTGCGCTGGGTGCACGCATCGCTCGTCGACACCATGCTCGTCGCCCACGACGCACTCGTCGGCGGTCTCGACCGGCGCGAGCGCGACGTCTTCGTCCGCGAATGGGACGCCGTGGCGAGGTTGATGGGGTTGCCCGGGGATCACTGCTGGCCCAACGCCCGGGCGCTGCATCGCTACATCGACGCGCAGGTCACGCGTGGCGCCGCCCTGCCCGGAGCGGGCTCACGCGAGGTCGCGGACACGATCCTGCATCCACCGGTGCCATCGCCGCTGCTGCGGCCCGGTTCGGAGACGCTCGCATTCGTCGCCACGGGGCTGCTCCCGGCGGAGCTGCGACGTGGCTACGGCATCGACTGGTCGCCGGCGCACGCCGCCGCGTTCGCGACGCTGACGCGGTCGCTGCGTCTCTCCACGGCCCTCCTGCCGCGGCGGTTGCGCATCTCCCCGGTGTACGACCTGGCTGTCGCGCGGGCGGAAGGACGCTGGCCGCAGCCGCGGGCGGCCTGACCACGATGCATGTTCGAAACCGGCGTGCCCGGGGGATCGCTGCGGCGCTCGGCGTCGGCGCGGTGCTCGTCACCGCATGCGGGAACAGCACCGATGCAGCGCACGTCACACGGACGTACGCGGTCTTCGCGGAGCAACCGACCGGGATTCCGGACTACATCCTTCCCCTGGCGTCGAACCAGTACTTCACGGCGGCGAACCTGTTCCAGTTCCAGTACCTCATGTACCGCCCGCTGTACTGGTTCGGGACCGACGGACAGGTGCAGCTGAACCAGAGCCTCAGCCTTGCCGATCCCCCGTCGTACGCCAAGGACGGCAAGTCGGTGACGGTGACGCTCAAGGGCTGGAAATGGTCGGACGGCATGCAGATCACGGCGCGGGACATCCAGTTCTGGCAGAACCTCGTCGCGGCCAACAAGGCGTACTGGCCTGCGTACACCCCGGGCGAGTACCCCGACAACGTGATCGGCACCAAGGTCAACCCGTCCAACCCGCTCCAGATCACGTTCGACCTCAGTCGCGCGTACGGGTCCTACTTCTTCACCTACAACGAGTTGAGCCAGATCACCCCGCTCCCGCAACACATCTGGGACCGGGAGTCGGCAACCGGGGCGGTCGGCAACTACGACGAGACCCCCGCGGGCGCCAGGGCCGTCTACGCCTTCCTGGACAAGCAGTCCCGGAGCGTGACCACATACGACACCAACCCGCTGTGGGAGGTGGTGTCAGGGCCGTGGCGGCTGCATTCCATCGACACGTCGGGCAAGGTCACGATGGTTCCGAACCCGGAGTACGGCGGGCCGGTCAAGCCAACGCTCAAGGAGTTCGACGAGGTCCCGTTCACGCAGGACACGACCGAGTTCAACGAGCTCAAGGATGCGACCTCGGTCCGCGATGCCAAGGTGGATTTCGGGTACATCCCTCCGGACCAGGCACCGCAGGCCTCCGCGTTGAACGGCGTCTACCGGTTCGAGCCGTGGAACTCCTGGTCGGTCAACGACGTCGCCGAGAACTTCACCAACCCGACCAGCGGGCCGATCTTCGCGCAGCTGTACTTCCGCCAGGCGATGCAGGACCTGGTCGACCAGAACACCTTCATCACCAAGGCGTTCTTCGGGTACGCGACACCCACGTACGGTCCTGTGCCGACCAAGCCCTCCTCGGCATTCGTCGACCCATTCGAGCGCAGCAACCCCTATCCGTACAACCCGACCGCGGCGGTGTCGCTGCTCAAGGACAACGGATGGACCGTGAGACCAGGCGGGGTGAGCACGTGCGAGAAACCCGGTACGGCCGGCGGCGACTGCGGCGCCGGGATCAGGCTCGGGCAGCAGGCCGCGTTCACCCTCGAGTACGTCAGCAACGACCCCACCGCGATGGAGGAATTCCAGCAGCTGCAACCGGATTTCGCCCTTGCGGGCATCCAGGTCACCCTCTCGCAGGGGTCGTTCGACGATGTGATCAACAGTGCGACGCCGTGCGTTGCCGGCTCGGCGTGCACCTGGGATCTCGCGTATTGGGACAGCCCCTGGATCTACGCGCCGGACTACTACCCGACCGGCGATGAGCTGTGGGCGTGTGTGGGGTCGGGGGCGAGCGCCGTGTACGCCAGTTCGAACGTCGGCGGGTACTGCGATCCCCAGGCCGAGGCCGACATCGTCGCAACCCAGTCAGACGCTTCGCTCACGTCGATGCACGCCTATGAGGACTATCTCGCGCGCACCCTGCCGGTGATCTGGTTCCCGGTGCAGGACTTCGCACTCACCGAGATCAACAGGGCGCTCAAGGGCGTCGGGCCCCTTGATCCATTGCTGCAGATCTACCCGGAGAACTGGCACTGGTCCTGAGCCGGGATATGCAAACCGGTTCCAAAGATCACCCCGGAGGGGGAGGCAGTTCTCCCCGAAGGGCGAATATGATGCGAACACGCCGGACCCCATCTGGGCCTGTGGCGCATCGATGGCCGCCCGCGAAAAGGGGTCACAAGGAGGTTCCAATGACCATTCGAACACTATTGGGCCGAGGCGCGGGGACAACGCCCCTCGGCGTGACCAAGCGACTGAGCGTCGTCGGCATCGCTGCGATGGCAGTGGTGGCGTGCGGCAGCAGCAGCACCCCAGGCACCTCCCCGTCATCCTCGACGGGCAGCGACATCTTCAACCCGACGAACTTCAGCCCCTCGACCGTCTCGTGGTTGAGCGCCAACGTCAACGGGGGCACCCCGGTCCAGGGCGGCACCCTGAAGATCGAGGGCAGCACCGACCTCTCCGCTGCGGCGGACCCGCAGGGTGAGTACGAGACGATCGCCTTCACCATCGAGCGCGCGTACACCCGCCAGCTGGTCTCGTACGCGACCTCGTCGACCTTCAGCAAGGCCGTGACGCTCGTTCCTGACGCCGCTTCGGCGATGCCGACCGTGAGCTCGGACGGCCTCACCTACACGTTCACCCTGCGCCCAGGCCTCATGTGGAACACGAGCCCGCCGCGCGCGGTGACCTCGCAGGACTTTGCCCGCGGGATTCTGCGCAACTGCGATCCAACCCTCGCGCCGAACGGCAACCCCAGCTACTACAGCGCGACGATCGCCGGCTTCTCGTCCTTCTGCAGCGCCTTCGAGAACTCTGATCCCTCGGAGAGCCCCACAGCGCGCGCGAAGTTCATCAACGACGCGATGAACGGTGGCGTCTCGGGCATCACGACGCCGGACGCCAACACCATCGTCTTCACGCTCACGCAGCCTGCGACGGACTTCGACAGCATCCTCGCGCTGCCGTTCGCATCGGCCGCGCCGCAGGAATATCTCGGCTACACCCCGCTCACCCCGGGCAACAAGCTCTATTCCGACGGGCCGTACTACATCAGCACGTACAACGTCGGCCACGAGATGATCCTGTCCCGCAACCCGCAGTGGAGCCAGAGCACGGACACGATCCGCCACGCGTACGTGGATGAGGTCGACATCAAGATGGACCTGGCCGGTGCTGCGGCGAACACCGAGGTCCAGCAGGACATGCAGGCCGGCACCGCCGACCTTGCGTGGAACACCATCGTTCCGACGGCTGACATCGCGGGCCTCGAGTTCCCGACGTGGAACCCGGACCTCGGCACGTTCCCGGCGCCCGGCACCACCAACCCGTACCTGGTCTTCAACGTCCAGAGCCCGAACAACAACGGAGCGCTGGGCAACGTGAAGGTCCGGGAAGCGCTGGAGTACGCCCTCGACAAGGTGGCGCTCGGCAAGATCTACGGTGGAGCGAGCCTCAACCAGCCGCTCAACCAGGTCATCGGCCCAGGCGCTGAGGGCTACCAGCAGTTCAACCTCTACCCGTCGAAGAACAACCAGGGTGACCCGGCGAAGTGCAAGAGCCTCCTCAAGGCGGCCGGGTACCCGAACGGGATCACCCTCAAGGACTACTACCGGAACAACGGGAACCATCCCGCGGTCTTCCAGGAAGTCCAGTCGGACTTCGGCAAGTGCGGCGTGACCGTGGTCGGCACCCCGATCGCGACCGGCTACTACGGCTCCTCGGGCATCGGTGTCACCTCCAAGGACGGGCTCAAGTCCGGCAACTGGGACATCACCGAGCCTGGATGGGTTCCCGACTGGTTCGGTCCCACCAACGGCCGTGCGATCCTGCCCGACCTCTTCGCCGGATCGAACTTCCCCGGCTCGAACTGGGGCGGCTACGACGATCCCACAGTCGACCAGTTGATCAACCAGGCTGAAGCGGCGACCACGATCGGCGCCGCCTCGAGCCTCTGGCACCAGGCCGACGTGCAGGTCATGAAGGACGCTCCGTTCATCCCCTTCCAGACCCAGCTGACCGCGCTCTTCCACTCGTCGCGAGTGCACAACGCGATCTTCCTTCCCTTCAGCGAGCAGTACGACATCACCTCGATCTGGCTGTCCTCCTAGCCGCTCGACCTTCGTAGGAGTTCCGGAGATGCCCGCCGCGTATGCGGCGGGCATCTTCATTCATTACCATCGACATCGCAGATGACACTGCTCAGCGTCGACAACCTGACCGTCAGCTTCCCGACCTCGGATGGGTTGGTGCAGGCGGTCCGCGGGCTGTCCTTCTCCGTCGACACGGGGAAGACCCTCGGCGTGGTCGGGGAGTCCGGGTCGGGCAAGAGCGTCAGCGCCCTGACCATGCTCGGGCTCAACCCGGGCGCTGACATCAGCGGCTCCGCGACCTTCAACGGCCGGGAGCTCCTGACCATGAGCCAGCACGAGCTGCGCGCGATCCGCGGTGCCGACATCGCGATGATCTTCCAGGATCCGCTCTCGAGCCTTCATCCACACTTCCGCGTCGGCTGGCAGATCGCGGAGGCGATCCGCGCCCACAGCGACGTCAGCGAGCACGAGGCCATCAACCAGGCGATCGAGCTGCTGCGCCTGGTCAACATCCCGCAACCCGACCGTCGCGTCCAGGCGTTCCCTCACGAGATGTCGGGAGGTATGCGCCAGCGCGTGATGATCGCGATGGCGCTCGCGTTGAAGCCCAAGCTCCTGATCGCGGACGAGCCCACCACCGCGCTCGATGCCACCGTGCAGGCCCAGCTCATGGAGCTGCTGGTGCAGATGCAGAAAGAGGTCGGCATGGCGATGATCGTCATCACCCATGACCTCGGGGTGATCGCCTCGATCGCCGACGACGTGCTCGTGATGTACGCGGGCCGCGCGGCCGAGCGGTCCGACGCCCGGACCATCTTCTTCACGCCGCACCATCCCTACACCCGCGGTCTGCTGGGGTCGGTCCCGTCGGCGACCGGAGTCCTCGGTGGCCGGCTGCTGCCCATCGTCGGGTCGCCGCCCAGCATGATCAGCCTGCCCCATGGGTGCGCCTTCCACACGCGGTGTCCATTCGCCATGGACATGTGCATGGAGGAACAGCCCCCGCTCGAGGAGGTCCCGACCGGTCCGAACCATTCATCGGCGTGCTGGCTGCCTCCGGAGATGACGGGTGTCGGCATCGCGGTGGACACCGCTCGCCAGCGGTATGCGTCCGCGCACCGCGGGGCTCGGGCGGCCAAGCTCCCCGGCGTGGCAGCCGCGGTGGCCGGGGCGACGGTCTATGCCTGACGCCACCGCCCCGGGCGACGTCCTCCTCCGCGGCGAAGGGATCGTCAAGTGGTTCCCGATCAAGCAGGGGATCTTCTTCAAGCGCACGGTGGGCAACATCCAGGCGGTCGACGATGTGACCCTCGAGGTGCGCCGCGGCGAGACGGTGGGGCTCGTGGGCGAGACCGGGTGTGGGAAGTCAACGCTGGCGCGCTCGGTGATGCGGCTCTATCCGCTCACCGCAGGGAAGCTGACCTTCGACGGTGCCGACCTGAGCACGCTGTCGCGGTCGGAGATGCGCCCGTACCGGCGCGGCATGCAGATGATCTTCCAGGACCCCTACGGATCGCTCAATCCGCGCCGGCGCGTTGGATCGATCATCGGCGACCCGCTCGCGATCCACAACATCGCCGACGGCGCCGACCGCAAGAAGCAGGTCCAGGAGCTCATGGAGGTCGTGGGCCTCAATCCCGAGCACTACAACCGTTTTCCAGCGGAGTTCTCCGGCGGCCAGCGGCAGCGCATCGGGGTTGCGCGCGCGCTCGCGCTGCGTCCGAAGCTCATCGTCTGCGACGAGCCCGTGTCGGCGCTCGACGTGTCGATCCAGGCGCAGATCATCAACCTGCTCGAGGACCTCCAGGGTGAGTTCGGGCTCACGTACCTCTTCATCGCCCACGACCTTGCGGTGGTCCAGCACGTGAGCGACCGGGTGGCGGTGATGTACCTCGGCAAGATCGTCGAGGTCGCCGACGTCAAGGATCTCTACAGCGCACCCCGGCATCCGTACACCACCGCGCTGCTGTCCGCATCGGTGGTGGCCGATCCCGACAAGGCGCGCACTCGCGACCGGATCATCCTCACCGGCGACGTGCCGTCACCGATCAATCCTCCGTCGGGCTGTCGATTTCACACTCGGTGCCCCAAGGCGCAGCCGGTGTGCTCTGTCGAGGAGCCGCCACTCGTGCAGCGCGAGGGGGACCCGGCGACGCACCTGACGGCGTGCCACTTCCCGGTTGCACAGGGCGAGAAGCTCGCCAGCCACAAGGCCACGATCCTGCATGCGGTCGAGGGATTTCTAGCGGAGGCGTCGACATGAGCCTGACCACCGTCCAGCCAGTCCCGAGCGAGGTGCTCCCCGAGGAACCGGCGGTCAAGGGCATCGAAGGCCGAACCCCGCTGCAATTGGTGTTCGCGCGCCTCCGGACCGACCGGGTGGCCATCGCCTCGGTGGTGATCATCGTGCTCATCGCGCTGATCGCGATCGGCGCGCCGATCTTCGCCGCAATCACCGGACACGGCCCGACCGACGCCAACGTCGACACCGGGACCGACATCAACGGACAGCCGCTCCCGCCGGGAAGTCCCGGCTACCTGCTCGGCACGGACAACCTGGGTCGCGACATCCTGGTCCGCATCGCTTTCGGGGCGCGCATCTCGCTGCTCGTCGGCGTGCTCGCCACCGCGATCGCGACGCTGTTCGGCGTGGTCATGGGCCTCTTCGCCGGGTACTTCGGTGGCTGGCTGGACAGCATCCTCGCGCGCATCATGGACGTCGTCCTTTCATTCCCCTACGTGCTCTTCGCGATCGTGCTCGTGTCGGTGTTCGGCTCCAGCATCCCGCTGACCATCCTGGTGATCGCGTTCTTCTCCTTCGCGGCGATCGGCAGGATCGTGCGCGGCCAGGCGCTCTCGCAACGCGAGAAGGAGTACGTGGAGGCGGCCCACTCGCTGGGGGCCGGCAACCTGCGCATCATGTTCGTGGACATCCTCCCGAACCTGGTGGCGCCGGTGATCGTGCTGGCCACGCTGCTGATCCCGACCGCGATCATCTTCGAGGCGACGCTCTCCTTCCTCGGTCTCGGCGTGGTGCCCCCGACACCGTCGTGGGGGAACATGCTCTCCGACGCGGAAACGGTGGGATTCCAGGCGTGGTGGTTCTACATCTTCCCGATGTTCTTCCTGCTCATCACGACGCTCGCCTTCAACCTCCTCGGCGACGCCGTGCGTGACGCGCTCGATCCGCGCACCGAGCGGATCTTCGCCGGTCGCCGGAAGAAGGCGAAGGAAGCGACGGCATGATCCGTTTCCTGATCCGCCGCATCATCCTCGGGCTCATCACGCTGTGGGTGATCGTGAGCCTGGTCTTCTTCCTGTACTACGCGCGGCCGGGCGTCGATCCGGCTCGGGAGCTCGCGGGGAGGGCGGTGACGCCTCAACTGCTCAAGAACCTCGACAAGGAGTACGGGTTCGACAAGCCGGTCATCGTGCAGTACTGGAACTACCTGCAGCGCCTCGAGCCCTGGCACTTCAACCTCGGCACCTCGAACACGGACCGCCTGCCGGTCACCCAGATCATCACTGAGGCGGTCCCCATCGATATCTCACTCGCGGTGGGATCGGCGATTCTCTGGATGGCGCTCGGCATCAGTGTGGGTGTGCTGGCGGCCCGAAGACCGCGAAGTCTCTGGGACCGCGGGGCCACTGTGTTCGTGCTCACCGGGGTCTCGATGCCGACTTTCATCCTGGGGTTGCTGCTCTTATACGTCCTGTACTACTTACTCACGATCCATGGGGTGGCGATATTCCCGAAACCGGGCAGCTGGACCCCGTTCACCCAGAATCCTCTGGAATGGGCGCACGACCTGATCCTTCCATGGGTGACGCTCGCCCTGATCACGGCTGCCACCTACTCACGATTGACTCGAAGTTCGCTGCTGGAGACGCTCGGTGAGGACTACATCCGCACGGCGCGTGCCAAGGGCCTGAGCGAGCGGCGGGTCGTGTACCGCCATGCGCTGCGCAGCTCGCTGACGCCGATCATCACCCAGTTCGGCATCGACCTGGCCACCGTCATGGGCGGCGCGATCATCACCGAGACCATCTTCGGGCTGCCCGGACTCGGTCAGCGCGTGGTGCAGGCCATCGGCGTGGAGGACCTCCCGGTCGTCATCGGAATCGTCCTGGTCGCGTCGTTCTTCGTCGTGGCGGCCAACATCGTCGTCGATGCGCTGTATGCCGTCCTCGACCCGCGCGTGAGGGTCAGCTAGCCCAGGCCACTCCCGGTGGATTGTCGCGACCACCCGCGGGTTGGTAGGCTCGTGCCGTGATTCCGGGTGCGGGCAACGCTCGCGCCGAGGGTGAGGAAGGCACCCTCGGCGGTGTTCGCGGCATCCGTATCCGGTATCGGACATGGCTCCCGGAAGGTGTGCCCGTCGGGGTCGTCATCATCGCGCATGGATTCGCCGAGCACGGCGGTCGCTATCGCCACGTCGCCGACCGCCTCGTCGCCGAGGGTCTCGCCGTTCGCGCGCCGGACCACCGCGGCCACGGCCGCAGCGAGGGGAAGCGGACCAGCGTCGTACGGTTCGACGACTACGTCGACGACCTCACGGCCGTGATCGCCGCCGCCCGCGACCAGTGGCGGGAGCTGCCGCTCATCCTCCTCGGACACAGCATGGGCGGGCTGGTCGCCCTGAGCCTGGCTGTGCGCCCGAACCCTCCGATCGACGCGCTGGTGGTCTCGGCGCCGTTGGCGTGCCCTCCGCAGAGCTCGAGATTCATGATCACCATGGGCCGGGCTCTGTCGCGGGTCGCGCCGAACGTGGGCGTCCTCCGCGCGCCGCTGAACAGGATCAGCCGCGACCCGGCGGTGGTCGACGCGTACAACAACGATCCGCTCGTCTTCCGCACGCCGATCCGTGCGCGACTCGGCGCGGAGATGCTCGCCACGATGGACCGGGTCGAGGCCGGTCTTCCATCGCTCCGAGTTCCACTCCTCGTCATGCAGGGAACCGCCGACGGGCTCGTCGATCCGGGCTGCGGACCGCACGTGTACGACAGAGCCGGTTCGTCGGACAAGACGCTGAAGATGTACGACGGGCTGTGGCACGAGATCTTCAACGAGCCCGAGCGCGAGCACGTCCTCGACGATCTCGTCGCATGGGTGCGCACTCATCTGAGCTGACCGGCCGCTGAAGCGGTGGTCTACATTTGACGGCGATGCGCGAGCTGTGGGCGGTCAAACCGGGGTCGAAGGTCGACCTCGCCACCTTCGATCCGGCGGACACCAAGCCGCTCAAGGGTGGCCACACCGCGGCGCTGGCGGCGCTCGAGCACGATCACAAGGCCCTCGCCGGGCTGCAGACCCGGCTCTTTGCGGAGTGTCGCCAGTCCGTGCTCCTGATCCTCCAGGGCACCGACGCGTCGGGCAAGGACGGCACCATCGCGCACGTCTTCCAGGGCGTCAACCCGCAGGGCACTCGGGTGGTGTCGTTCAAGGCGCCCACCGAAGAGGAGCTTGCCCACGACTTCCTCTGGCGTGTCCATCGGGCCGTGCCGCGCGCCGGTGAGATCGGCATCTTCAATCGCTCGCACTACGAGGACGTGCTCGTCGCTCGGGTGCGCAAGCTGGTCCCCAAGAAGGTCTGGAAGCCTCGATACGACGACATCGTGGCGTTCGAATCGCTGCTGGCCCAGAGCGGCGTCGCGCTCGTCAAATGCTGCCTGCTCATCTCGAAGGACGAGCAGCGGCGACGCTTCGAGGAACGCCTCGCCGACCCGCAGAAACGCTGGAAGTTCCAGCGTGGCGACATCGCCGATCGTGAGCTGTGGAGCCAGTATCAGCGCGCCTACTCGGACGCGATCGAGCGCACCTCCACGAAGGCCGCACCCTGGTACGTGATCCCGGCGGACATCAAGTGGTTTCGCAACTGGGCGATCAGCCGCGTGCTCATCGAAACGCTCACCGCGATGAACCCGAAATACCCGGTTCGGGACGACCTCGACGGCGTGACCATTCCCTGAGTGCCTGGATCCGCGGGTCGGGTCAACCGGCGCGGATGGCGACCCCGATCGGATTCGAACCGACGATCTCCACCTTGACAGGGTGGCGTGTTAGGCCAGGCTACACCACGGGGCCGTGGAGCCCCCGATGATACCAACCGTGCTCGAGGCGAACCGGAGTACGGTGCGCCGATGGCCCGCCGACCCTTTCGCCCCAACGAGATCTCCGCGGGCGGCGTGGTGGTCCGTCCCTCGGGGGCGGTGTACGAGGTCTGCCTCGTCAGCGACGGACGTCACTGGGGCTTTCCCAAAGGCATCGTCGAGGCCGGCGAGTCCGCTCCGGACGCCGCGCTCCGAGAGATCGCCGAGGAGACGGGCATCCCGCGAGACGTCCTGGCGCTGAGCGCCGAGCTGCCCGTGTCCGAGTATGTGTACCGGCGTCCCGGCGGCGGTGCGCTGGTCTTCAAGCGCGTGCATCACTTCGTCGTGGAGGCACCGGAGGGCGCCGAGCTGCGCCCCGATCCTGCTGAGATCGCCGAAGCCGCGTGGCTCGGATTCGACGACGCGCGCGGACGTCTGGGATTCCGCAACTCGATCGCCGTCCTCGACGCCGCACGCACCCTGCTCGTGAAGGGACCGCCGCAGGTCGCGCCGTAGAATCGAGCGGCATGCAACTGTTCGACACCGCGCGTCAGGAAGTGGTGCCCTTCGAGCCACGCGACGGGAGGGTCGGCATCTACGTCTGCGGCATCACGCCCTACAACTCCGCGCACCTCGGACACGCCTTTGTGTACCACGTGTTCGACGTCCTGCATCGCCGCCTCCGTGACGCGGGCCTCGCGGTTCGCAGCGTGCGCAACGTGACCGACGTCGACGACGACATCCTGCGGGTCGCGCGTGAGCGCGGCGTGGACTTTCTCGATCTCGTCGACGACCAGGTGCGTCGATTCGACCACGACATGGCCGAGATCGGGCTGCTCCCCGTCGATTCGGCGCCTCGTGCCACGGAGCATGTCGCGGAGATGGTCGACTGGGTGGGCCGTCTCGTCGAACGCGGCTACGCGTACGCGGTCGACGGCTGGGTCTTCTTCAACTCCGGCGTGTACCCGGACTACGGCCGCCTGAGCCGCCTCGATCACGCGACCATGGCGAGGCTGAGCCGTGAGCGCGGCGCCGATCCCGACGATCCGCGCAAGCGCCATCCCCTCGACTTCGTGCTGTGGCAGGCGTCAACCCCCGGTGAACCCCGCTGGCCAAGCCCGTGGAGCGACGGCCGTCCCGGCTGGCACATCGAGTGCACCGTGCTCTCGACGGGAGCGCTCGGCAATCCCATCGACATCCACGGCGGCGGTGACGACCTCATCTACCCGCACCACGAGTCCGAGATCGCGCAGGCCGAAGCGGCCGGCGTCGCGCCGTACGTCCGGCACTGGTCCCACGTCGCGATGGTCCGCCACGAGGGCGAGAAGATGAGCAAGTCACTCGGCAACCTCGTGTTCGTGCGCGACCTGGTCACCCGGGTGCCCGGCGCGGCGGTGCGGCTCCTCCTGGCGTCCCACCACTACCGCCAGTCCTGGACGTACGACGCGTCGGAGGTCGACGCCGCTGCAGCGCGGCACCAGCGCTATCTCGACGCGCTGCGCTCAGGCGGGACGGTGAGCGCGGACTCCGCGGCGGAGCACGAGCGCCGATTCCTCGAGCGTATCGACGACGACCTCGACACACCGGGCGCGCTCCAGGTGATCGACGCGCTGGCCGGCGAGATTGCGGCCGGCTCCCGGGGCCCGGCGGGCGTCGACGGTCAGGAGTTGCTCACCCGGATGCTCGGCATCATCGGAGCGGAGACCGCTCCAGCGCCGGTCTGAGGGTCGCTCAGCGGCCCCAGGGCGCCCGGTCGCCGCGCGTCCGGAAGCGAAGCACCGCCGAGGAGATGTTCTCCTCGAGGAAGTTGTAGAAGAGCTGGCGCTGCGACACGTCGATCGCCGCTTCAACCTCCTGGCCCTCGCGGCGGCGCGCGATCCACGGCGGCACGCCGTCGGCGACCATCTCGGTGCCGACCTTCACGTGCACGAGCGAGTCGTTGTCCTCGGACACGTGCACGGTCACCTTGAGCACGAGGCCGGTGTGCTCGACGATCCGCCAGCTCCGTTCCCAGCGAGCCTTGCGGGCCGGGTCGTGAGCGAGCCGGACCGACTCGTCGACGATGACGCTCTCGCCGTTGTGCACCGTGCGGCCGAGCAGCTTGCGAACCGCCTCGTCGAGGTCGCGGGCGATCCAGTTGACGAGCGACGGCGCGCGGTCGTTGAGGTCGGGAAACCCGTTGGGATCCTTGGCGAGCTCGCCGATCGCCTGCACGGTCGAGGCGTGGCGGCGGCAGTACGCGATGCCTGAGAAGTTCACGCTGTGCGCCGGGCAGAACGCCGCCGCGCAGGTCCTGCCGCGCCGGTCGCGGTAGGCGCAGTACTGCGCGGTCACGTTGCCGCACCCGCGCTGCGAGCACTCGATGCCGGTGACGAGCGCGGGGGCGGTCTGCCCGGTGTCCTGCGGGCTCTGGCTGTACACGGTGGTCATGAGCGGCACTCCACGGTGCCGACCATCCTAACCCGGGGTTGCGGTGCCCACTGGTGACGGAGCTGTTGCGAGCTGTCGATCCAGTGCGACGGCAAGGCGGCGAATCGATCCCATGAGTTCGGCGAACGCAGCCGGGGTGAGTGACTGCGCGCCGTCGCTGAGCGCGCTCTCGGGGTCGGGATGCACCTCGATCATGAGTCCGTCGGCCCCAGCGGCGAAGGCCGCGAGCGCCATCGGCGGGACCAGCGGGCGGTGTCCTGTCGCGTGGGAGGGATCGACGATCACGGGCAGGTGGGAGAGCGACTTGACCACGGGCACCGCGCTCAGGTCGAGCGTGTTGCGGGTCGCCGCCTCGAACGTGCGGATCCCGCGCTCGCAGAGGACCACGTTCGGGTTGCCGTGCGCGACCACGTACTCCGCCGCGAGCAGCCACTCTTCGATGGTGTTGCTGAGCCCGCGCTTGAGGAGGACGGGACGGTCTGCCGCTCCGACCGCCTCGAGGAGGGCGAAGTTCTGCGCGTTGCGAGTGCCCACCTGGAGCATGTCGGCGGTGCCCGACACCAGCTCGACGTCGCCGGGGGTCAGCACCTCGGTCACCACCGGCAGGCCGGTCGCCGCGCGCGCCTCCGCAAGGTGGTGGAGGCCGTCGAGCCCGAGCCCGCGAAACGAGTACGGCGAGGAGCGGGGCTTGAACGCGCCGCCGCGGAACATGGCGGCGCCCGCGGCCGCGACCTCGCGCGCCGTCGACACCACCTGGTCCCGGGTCTCGACCGCGCACGGACCGGCGATCACGACGAACGATCCGTCGCCGAAGTGCACACCCGAGACATCGACCATCGTGGGCTCAGGATGCCACTCGCGCGTGACCTGCTTGTACGGCTTGCTCACCGGGATGGCGTCGACCACCCCCGGAAGATCGCAGATCGCGTCCCGGATCGAGCCCGGGTTGCTGCCGAGCACGCCGATCGCCAGGCGGTCGGTGCCGGGGAGCTCGATCGGCTCGAACCCGCGCTCGCGAACGTGCTTCAGCACGTTGGCAACCTGTTCGGGGGTCGCCTGCACGTTCATCAGGACCAGCATTGCCAGATCCTACGGGAAGAGATGGTCACCCCCACCTCCAGCCGTTCAGGACGACCTGCAGCGCCTGAAGATCCTCGGTGAAGTCGGCCTCCGCCGTGTTGAGCACGATGTCGTAGGTGTCGCCGCCCTGGTTGACCACCATGTCCTGGTTCCTGAACGTCGTCCCGGTCGTCGAGATGAGGTCATAGGTGATCACCACGCCGGACACGCCGGCGACGTTCACCGGGGTCACCTGGCTCAGGTTGGTCGCACCGTCCTGGCTGACGCTCTGCAGGTACTGGGCGAGCTGATCGTCCGGCACCGGCTGTGGCGTCGTCCGTGCATCGATGTGGCCGGCGTCGGGCGCGACCAGCAGCATGAGGACCGTGCCGTTGCCGCTCAGGGCAGCCACGGCGCTCTGATTGGAGGTCTCGTCGTTCCAGCCGGTCGGGATGTCGGTGCTGAAGCCCGCGGCGGTGAACGGACGAGGCGCCGCGCTCGCCGACGGCGAGGCGGAGATGCCCGAGCTCGGCGTCACCGTGGAGGACGGCGAGCCACACGCGGCAAGCACGATCGCCACCATGACGGCGCAGCCCGCGCCCGTCGCGCGGGCGCGCGTGGAGAGGCGGTCGAGGATCACGGGTTCGAGGATAGCCGAGCCATCCCACATGGGCCGCCGCTGATCCGGGCACAATCCACGCGATGGCGACGCGCTCCGCGCTCCGCGTGACCCGGCTCGGAAGGGCCCACGTCGATCAGCTTGCCTCGCTGATCGATCGCGAGCCGGTGACCAACGTCTACCTGCGCAGCGAGCTCCGGCTCGGATTCGAGTTCGGCGACTGGTGGGGCGCCTTCGCAGACGAGGAGCTCACGTCGGTGGTCCTCGGGTGGTCGCTGGTGGTGCCGTACATCCCGGAGCCCGAGGCGGCGCCGCCGCTGGCGCAGGCGCTCGCCACGAGCGCGCAACCCCGGATGATCGTCGGCCACCGTCCCTCCGTGGTGGCGCTGCACAACGCCTTCCGGCCACCGCGCCCGCCGCGTGAGCTTCGCGATCCGCAGCCCCTGCTCGTTCTCGAACGGGGCGGCCTCCGCGAGCAGCCGTCTCCTGACGTCCGTATCTCGACGAGCGCCGACCTCGAGTTGCTCATCATCGCGGCCGCGCGCATGCACCGCGAGGAGATGGGCATCGATCCGCTCATGGTCGATGCGGCAGCCTGGCGCTCGCGGATGAGCAGCCTCATCGATCGCGGCTGGAGCTGGGTCTGGATGCGCGACGGCGAGGTGCTCTTCAAGGCCGAGCTGTCGGCGTGGACACCCGATGTCGTGCAGATCCAGGGCGTGTACACCGCACCGCAGCATCGGGGGCAGGGCATCGCGCGCGCAGGGCTCGCGGCGGTGTGCGCGATGGTCTTCGCCGACGTCCCGCGGTGCAGCCTGTACGTCAACCAGTACAACGTCATCGCGCAGCGGGTGTACGAGCGGTTGGGCTTTCAGGCGGCGGACATCTTCGCGACAGTGATGTACTAGCAGCAACGCATGGTCGAAGCACGCGCCGACGTCACCCTGCCGGTGCCACCCGAGGAAGCCTTCGCGGTGGTCGCCGACATCGAGCATGCCGACTGGCTGCCCGCGATTCGCCGCCTGCGCCACATCAGCGGTCCGGACGGCGGCGTGGGCGCTCGTTATGAGGTCGAGGCCGGTTTCGTCGGACGCCACCTTCGCGGTGTGCTCGTGTGTCGCGAGCTGACGCCGCCCAGTCGCATGGTGCTCTCCCTCGAGGAGGGCCTCGACCTCACCATCGCCGTCTCCGTGCGCCCGCTGGGCGGTGGATGCTCGGTTGCGATGTCGGCGCGGTATTCCATGGCAGGCCGGCCCTTCGCGGCGGCCGTCGAGATGGCCTCGCAGGGCGCTGCCCGCCGCGAGACTGCACGCGCGTGCGAGCAGCTGGCTGCTCGTTTCGGGCGCAAGGACAACGTCGAGAGCCCGGCGTGGTGAGGGCGTGACCAGGAGCGACGTCACCGACCGGGACCTGCTCGCGGCGCAGGCACGGTCGATGCCGCCGCTCAGCGAGGATGAGACCGCGGGACTGCTCACCGAGGTGCGGCTCCAGGGGAGGGGCTCCGCGCTCGACCGGCTCGTCGAACATCAACTGGGGCCGATCCTCGCGCTTGCCGAAGCCCGGGCCGGAAAGGGCGTCGAGGTCGGCGACCTCGCTCAGGAGGGCACGATCGCAAGCGTGGTCGCCGTCATTGAGTACGCCGGTCGCGGTGGCGCCGCCTCGGGACTGGACGGCTTCGTGGCCAAGCTCGTGGCGATGCAGATGGACGAGAGCATCGAGCTCGCCGCACTCGAGCGCGCGACCGCCGAAGCATTCGTCCGGGACACCGAGCTGTACGAGATCGCGGAGCTCCGCATGCGCAACGAGCTGGGCCGGACACCGACCACTCGTGGAGATGGCGGCCCGTCTCGGATGGCCGGAGGAGCGTGTCGTCACGGTCGCCGGGATGCTCAACGAGGCGCGATCGCAATACGACAGTGAGATCGTCCAGTACCTCGACGACGCGGACGATGACGACGGCTAGCTGTTGAGCCGGTAGGCCTCGCGGAGCTGATCGTCGACGAAGTCGTCCACGTCATGGATGGACGTGAGTGCGATCCGGACGTTGATGTAGTCGTTGCCGAGGCCCCTGTTGGGCAGCAGCCGTCCTCCGGGAGCCACTCCGGGGAGCCGCAGCCCGACGTCGACGCGATCACGGGTCGTTGCGCGGATGATCGCGAAGGTGCGTCGTGGGGTCACGAGCGTCACGTAGGTCTTGCGCGCCTGGACGTCGACCTCGCCGGCGTCCGCGGCGCGCAGCACCAGTTCGTCGAGGATCGGTCGCAGCGCGGGCCGGTCTGCGTACTGCCCGTCGATGAGCTCGTCCGCGCTTGCCAGCAGGAAGTCGGGGTAGCCGAACCGTTCCATGACAAGGAGCATCTGCGGGTACCCGGTGACGCCATGCTCGGTCAGCCAGGCGCGCACCCGCGGCTCATCGATGTCGCCGAGCTCGGCGACCCGCGCCGCCCACACGGTGAGACCCTCGCCGGTGCGGCGCTCGAGGATCTGCTCGATCCTGGTGCGCATCTCCAGCCATGTCCGCGGCCGGACCGGCTGGGTGTCGGGGTTCACCGCCTTCGGCACACGACAACTATGCCTCAGCGTCGCAGGTCGTCACCACGCCAGTCGAGGTCACGCAATCCCTCACCGGTGCCGCGGCGGATCGCGTCCTGTCCGAATCGCGCACGCAGCCGGTCGAGCGTGCGGTCGATGCGGTCGTTCGCCGGTCGGCTGAACAGGTCGAGCTGGGGTGCGCTCTCGAGCCCGGTGACACCGACGCCGAGCAGGCGCACGGCGTCGCCCGACCACGCGGTGTCGAGCAGGGCGAGCGCGGCGTCGCGGACCGTGGTGTCGGTCGCGGTCGCCGTGGGAAGCGTCTCCTGGCGCGTGATGGTTGTGAAGTCCGAGTAGCGAAGCTTCAGCGTCACCGTCCGTGCCGTCCAGCCACCGGTCCGCAGCCGCGCTGCGACGTCGCCCGCGAGCTCCGCGACACGTGCGTGGAGCGCCGCGCGCTGCGCGACATCCCGCGCGAAGGTCTCCTCACGCGAGACGCTGCGCGGAGCGCCGGGGATGGTCACCGGCGACTCATCGATGCCCTGGGCGCGTTCCCACAGGGATCTTCCCGCCGCCCGCCCGACGCGCCGCTGCACCGTGTCCAGGGGCAGCGCCGCGAGCTGGCCGAGCGTCGAGATGCCCAGACCGTTCAGCGCGCGCTCGGATGAGGGGCCGAGGCCGGGAAGCCTCCGGAGCGGCAGCGGTGCGAGGAACGCCGCCTCGTCACCCGGTTCGACCACCACGAACCCGCGCGGCTTGCGCAGGTCCGACGCGATCTTGGCCACCGTCTTGCATGTCGCCACACCGAACGAAGCGTGCAGGCCGGTTGCCGCGAGCACACGGTCGCGGATCTCCTCCGCGATGTGGCGCGGCGGCCCGAAGCGCCGGACCGACCCGGTCACCTCGAGGAACGCCTCGTCAAGTGACAGCGGCTCGAGGATCGGCGTGTAGTCACGGGCGACATCGAATACGGCCTTCGACGCGTCGCGATACGCACGGAAATCGACGGGGACGACGACTGCCTGCGGACAGAGCCGCAGCGCGGTCCGCAACGGCATCGCGGAGTGAACGCCATGAACACGCGCTTCATACGACGCCGCGCTCACCACGCCGCGGTGCAGCTGCGGGGACCCGTCGGCCGACGGAGCGCCGCCGACGATCACGGGCAGGCCGCGCAGCTCCGGCCTGCGCAGCTGTTCGACGGACGCGTAGAAGGCGTCGAGATCGAGGTGGATGATCGAGCGCTTCGTCATCGCGACAAGCGGCGCGGCGGCGGCTCAGGAGCCGGTGTGCTGCCTCCACTCATCGATGTCCGCCTCACGCACGTAGCCGGCGCGAATCATCAGCTCCATGTAGGGAACGGCCAGATGCGGTGCGGCGCGGCGCAGCACCCACGGCGGAGGATTGTCCTTGTTCTTGTTGACGCTCTGATAGAAGTAGATCTGATTCAGATCGCACAGCAGGGCGAGCCGATGCAAGGAAATCCCCCTCTCCGCGCACCGTTCTTTGAGGTACTCCTTGAACTCCACGCTCAACTCCAGTATAGGCGCATGTCGCGAAGCGCATCGGGCAACGCGCTGAGTCTGACGATCACCGCATCGGCTGCGCTTGCAACGCCTGCACCCGTTCGGTTCACCAGCACCGAGCGCATGCCGGCGCGATGCGCACCGGCGATGTCACCACGCTCGCTGTCGCCGACCATGACGGTCTGAGCCGGGTCGGTTCCCAGCGCTCGCAGGGCTGCCGAGAAGATGCGCACCGAGGGTTTGCGCCACCCGACCTCCGCGGAGAACGTCACGGCGTCGAGGTGTGCGTCCAGTCCGAGATGCGCGAGCTGACCCCGCAGCGACCGCAGGCGGTACGGCGCGTTCGAGCAGAGACCGACCCGGATGCCGTGCCCTCGAAGGGTGTCGAGCAGCGGCACAGCGTCAGGGTCGACGTGCGCGCCGTGCCACCACGCCTCCTGCTCCAACCTGAGCACCTCGTCGAGGAGATCCGGCTCGAGATCGAGGCCCGCGGCTCGATACGCGCGCCGCGACGCCTCCATGACGTCGATCTCGGCGAGCGCTCCGCCCCGCTCGTGCTCCTGGACCTCCTGCTCGACGCGGTCGAGGACGGTCGCTCGCAGCGTCCCGGTGTCCGGCGCCCGCCTGCCCGAGGCCTCGAGCGCCGCGGCGATCCGGTGACCGGCCTCGGCAAGCGCCTCGTCCGGATGCGTGAAGCTGACCAGGGTGTCGCCGTAGTCGAACAGCACCCCTGCGAGCCGGCCCGCCGTCCCTTCCCTGCCCTCGTTCACGCCGGGGCGCCACCTCCTGCTCCGCCGCCACGGCCGCCCCTGCCACGCCGCTTGCGGCCGCCCTGCCAGCGCCGCTTCGATCGCTTGCCGGCGCCCTTCGGCCCCGGTGACAGCTTCTCGAGGTAGGCGTCCCCCGGGTGCGGCTCGCCGGGCTTCCCGGCGCGCGCGGTGGGCGCAGCGGCGACCCGGGCCTCGAACTCGGCAAGCACCGCCTCGAGAGGTCGCTTGTCGCTGGCGAGCGGGGCCGCCGTCTCCGCCCACGGCTGCGCCTTGGGGCTGACCTCGGTCGGGACGAGATCGCCACCCGGGATCTCGGGGACCGTGTCGAGCACCGACTCGATGGCCCGCTGGATCAACCGGTCTGCCTCCAGGGGATCGTGGATCGGCGGGTCAGTCATGGGAGATGGTGCTCCAGCCGGCGAGACCGAGACCCGCGATCGTCTTGACGTCCACGAGGCCGGCCCTGACCAGGGACGCCAGCGCGTCTCGATTGAAGTGGGCGACGTCCATCCGCTCGTCAGGGTCGCGGTTGGTCTGGCCGGCGGTGAGGCCGGTCGCGAGGAAGAAATGCATGATCTCCGTCGAGTAGCCGGGGGTCAGCGGCGCTGCCGCAAGGGGAAGCAGGCTCGTCGCCCGGAGGCCGGTCTCCTCGGCGAGCTCGCGCGTCGCGGTCTCCGCCGGCGGCTCGCCGGGGTCGCGGGTGCCCGCCGGCAGCTCCCACAGGGCCCGGCCGACCGCGTGGCGCCACTGACGGACCAGCACCACGCTGCCGTCGGCGTCGATCGCGATGATCGCCACCGCCCCGGGATGCCCGACCACCTCGCGATGCGCCTCGGTGCCGTCGACGAGGCGCACCTCGTCCTCGTAGACGGTGAGGAGGCGCCCCTCGTGGACCGTCCGCCGTGAGGTTGGGGTCTCACGGAGGTGATCGGTCGTGCCGGGCTCCAGGGATGCCGCGTCGCTGGTCACCCGCTGAGTGTGACGCCCTTACGAGCGGATCAGGCGCAGGACCACTCGTGGGCCTGTCCGTGGGCGAACATCTTCGCCGCGATGTTGGCCTGTGCCGCAGGGTCCCAGATCGTGGCCGCCGTTCCTCCATTGGAGATGAACGTGGACATGAGGAACTGGAAGACGCCGTAGTACGGCCCGCTGGGGTTGAGCGAGTTCCAGTGGAAGTGCGATTCGCAGTTGGCCGTGCTCAGCATCCAGGACACGCTGACGCCGTACCGCTCCGCGGCGGCGGTGATGTCGGCGACGACCTGTGCCTGGCTGACGGAGAGGTTCGGCGGCACCACGAATCCGCGATGGACGACGCGCGCGTGCCGCACGACGGGCTTCGGCTTGACGGCCACCGCCGGCACGATCGGCCCGCGAACACGAAGCGCGAACGGCCGAACGATGACGTTGGTCAGACGGTCGACCTGACCCACAGACGAACGGACCAGCGAGGCCGACGCGGCGACCCCGGGCTGGACGGGCGCGGTGATGAGAACTGCGGTCGCAGGCCCGGCCACCAGCATGAGGCAACCGAGGACGAGACCACGAGCCCTTTTCGGCAAATGCAAGGTCGTGTCACTCCTGTCTCGACGGGCCCCGGCATCGCTCCCCGTGCCGGCGCATCTTTCAGGCTCGACCCCGCTGCACCTCTGGAGACTCCCGTCTCGACGGCGGCCGGCGCCTGAACCGAGGCCGACCCTACCACAGGAGTACCTTGCGACCGCAAGTCCCCCAAACAAAGCGAACGCGTCTCACCAGCCGGTGGAGGCCCCCAGCGAGCAGGTGGCCGGCGCGGAATTCACGACCACCGGGACGACGACAGCCAGGCTGGCGCCGCCGGGCCACACGAACTGCTCGGAGCCTCCCCCGAGGATGACGCCGGCGGCGTCGTGGCAGACGGCGAACCCCACCACTGCGCTCCCCGAACCGATCGTCGATGAGGGGGTCAGCGTTCCATGGGCGTTGCCGTAGCCGTGGCCGGCATGACAGGGCCCGCAGGTGTAGGCCGCGGTGGTGGTGGAGAAGACGGCGCCGATGCCGGTCGGCCACGACGCGACGCTCACCGTGGCGGTGACGCTCGTGGCGCCGTCGCACGCGTCAGTGCAGTCGGCGGTCACGGAGAGGGTCTGGCCGGGCGCCAGGTTGACCGCCACCGAATCGAGCGAACCCAGGGTCCGCCCCGAGCGATGGGTCACGAAGTGGGCCTTGACTGAGGCAGCGCCGTGGAAGTGCGCGTTGTTCCTGAGTGTCGCCACCGGGATTGCCGCGAGATCGAAGGTGCCGACGCCGACGGCGACCACGGAGACGGTCAGGGTGTCAGGTGGCAGCGGGGTGGCCGTGGGCGTCGCCTCCGACGTCGGCGAACGGGTCGCGCTGGGGCTTGGGCTCGGTGGGCTTGACGTGGAGCACCCGCCGAGCACCAGGGCGGAGGCGGCCCCCAACCAGAGAGGCGCGAACCGGCGACGTGGCATCGCGACCATCCTAGAGTGAGCCTGCCCGTTTGCCCGGCCATGCCAGAATTGACATCCACGTCAATCCGCCACGGAAGCTGAAGGGAGCACCCCCAGATGGCCTTCACCGCCGAGCACGACGCCCTGCGCGAGACCATTCGCGACTTCGTCGCGAAGGAGCTGCGCCCGCACGCCGACGAGTGGGAGGAGGCCGAGTGGTTTCCCGACAGCGTCTTCTCCCGCATGGGCGAGCTGGGACTGCTCGGGTTGCGGTACCCGGTGAAGTACGGTGGCCAGGGAGGTGACTACTTCAGCGCGATCGTCCTCGCGGAGGAGATGGCGCGCTGCGGCTCCGGTGGCGTGGGGATGGCGATCAGCGTCCAGTCGGAGATGGCGACCCCGCCCATCCTGAAATGGGGTACCGAGGAGCAGAAGCAGCGCTACCTGGTCCCGGCGATCAAGGGCGAGAAGATCGCCGCGCTCGGCATCACCGAGCCGGACACCGGCAGCGACGTTGCCAACATCCGCACCCGCGCAGAGCGCGTCGACGGCCACTGGCGCATCAACGGCAGCAAGCTCTACATCACCAACGGGGTTCGTTGCGACTTCATCCTGCTGGTCGCGCGCACCGGCAAGCAGGAGGACGGCGCGCATGGCATCACGCTGTTCCTGGTCGACAAGAACCTCCCCGGCTTCACGGTTTCGCGGAAGCTCAAGAAGGTCGGGATGATGTCGAGCGACACGGCCGAGCTCTCGTTCCACGATGTCGAGGTCGGCGACGACGCCGTGCTCGGCGAGGTCGGGCAGGGCTTCTACAACCTGATGTGGGAGCTGCAGGGCGAGCGGATGATCGGTTCGGCCGGCGCGATCGCCGGTGCCGAGGTCGCCTTCGAGGAAACCCTGAAGTGGTGCAAGGAGCGTGAGGCGTTCGGACGGCCGATCGGCAAGTTCCAGGTGAACAAACACAAGCTCGTCGACCTGTACACCGAGATCACGGTCGCCAAGAACTTCGTGTACAGCATCGCGGAGCGGTGGGACCGCGAGGAATATCCCGTCACCGAGATCTCCATGGCGAAGCTCGTCGTGGGGCGGGTGACGAGCCTCGTCGCGGACGTGTGCCTGCAGCTGTATGGCGGGATGGGCTACATGGCCGAGACCGGGATCTCGCGGTACTTTCGTGACTCGCGGTTGATCCGCATCGGCGCGGGCACCGACGAGGTGATGAAGGAGATCATCGCGAAGACGGCGCTGGGGCTCTAATCCGTCGGAGTCGTGAGCGAGTGTTTGCCGGCTGACCGCTACTCCGATGCGGTGACGTCGCCGATGGCGGCACCGAAGAACCGGTAGGTCCACTCCTCGGCGAACTTGCGCGAGCCCGCGAAGACGATCGGCACCTCCGGGTACCTGACCATGAGGCGCCCGAGCATGTCGGCGAGCCACGAGCCGCGGCCCGGCTGCGTTCGGAAGAGGTCTGGATAGTCGCCCTCGACGACCACCGCGGCTCGCTTGCACTCGACCAGACGCTGGAGCTGAAACACAAGACTGCCGTCGGAGAGCGATGTCGCGAGGTTCTCCAGTGTCTTGCGCTCGACGACCGCAACGACCGCGTTGCCTTGGACCACGCCGTAATCGCCCCCCGGGAGCGCTCGACGCTCGACGGTCACATCGCGGCCCGCGAACTTCCAACCGTACTTCTCGCGCGTGTCGACGGCGATGATGAGTTGCTGCGGCGCGCGCCCTCGAGGGATGCGCGCACCGGGATTCGCAGCCTGCACAGTCTTCTGCGTTTGCCACCACACCGCCGGCCGCCCCCGTGCGGTGGTGAAGACGAACTGCGAACGCGCCAACTGGGGTCGATTGAGGACGAGGTCGATCGCGGCGCCTCGACGCCTGCACAACGCGACCTCGGCCACCTCCACGACGCCCGCGCTCTCGTCCCATTCCGACGACTCCGCGGAGCAGAACACCCGAGCCGATCGCGGCCACGTGTCGCGCGCCTTGAGCACGAGTCCCCCGTCGATCGGCAACCAGATGAGGAACGGAAGGCGGCTCGCGGTATCCGGATTGCGCGCTACTCGAAAGCGCGGGTCCATCTCGCTCAACTGACCAGCCACGAACGAAGGAAGGGGTCGGCGACATACCAGCCTTCGGGTCGTCTCCGCACCAGCTCGCGCCGGTTCAGCACGTCGATCGCCTTGCGCACTGAGTTGGCGTTGGCGACATCGACACGATGCAGGAAGTCGTGGCTGAACACAGCCGCAGTCGGCGCGGTAGCGAGCGCCTTCAGCAACCGTTGCTGCGACGGCGCGCACTGCTCGAACAGCTCGGCGAAATCCACCGCCTCGAGCGACACGATCTCCGCGAACCCCGCGCTCACGGCATCTGCATCGAGGTGCGTCCCGGCAGCCGCAAACGCCGCGTACGCAAGCTTCTGCACGTCGTTGGGAACGCCGTCGACGCTGCGATAGATGTCGGCCGCAACGTCAGTCGTGGTCGGCTTGCCACCCGCGGCAGCGCGCTTGCAGAGCAGGTCGACCATGTCGGTTTCGGGGATGACGTCGAGGCTGATCCGCTCGCCCATCCCCAGGAGCGGCGCTCCTGGGCCGCTCGAGAGCTCGCGCATGATGTGCAGCTTGCTGCCGGCGAACACGAGGCTCACGGTGTCGAGCTCGTCGGCGATCGCTTTGAAAACGCCCGGCAACCCCGCGTCGATCTCAGCTGTGCGCTGGAACTCGTCGAGCACAAGGCTCGTCGGGTGCGAACGGGCGACACCGGCGAGGATGCGCAGCGTGTCCTCGAGCACTCCCTCCCACGCGATGTGCGAGGGTGCCGCGGCACCGAACGTCACCTGCCACGCACCGGACGGTTGGAGTGTGACCGTCGGCTGCACGCGCAGGCCCGACAGCAACCGCGCCAGCTCGGTGCGCCGGCGCGCGAGCCATCCTGCCGGCCCGGCAAGCACCGCGGCGAGCAGCGCTTCCGCGACCTCGCGCCGGTCCGACGCCTTCACGAGCGTCGCGTATCCGGTGCGTCCACCTCGACGGCGGACGCCCTCCATCGCGCGCTGCAGCAGCGACGTCTTGCCGTAGCGACGGGGGGAGAGCAGGATCACGTTCTGACCGTCGAGCATGCGGCGCACGAGCGCGTCGAGCTCCACCTTGCGGTCCGTGAAGCCCTCGCCCTTCACCGGAGAGCCGTAGTGGAACGGATTGCCGGTGCCCTGAGGACGCCGGTTGGAAGCGCGTGTCACTGAACGGTATTATACCGATCGGTGACATTGTGACAATGTGCCGGCGGGTACGTTTCCACCGCGCTCATCCCCCGATACACTTGCGCCGACGGCCACTTCGGAGGACACCACGTGCAGGACCGGATCCTCGGCACCACGATGCCCGTGCTCGAGATGATGCTCGACCCGGGCGAATCCATCTTCTCCGAGTCGGGAGAGCTCTCCTGGATGACTCAGTCGATCGTCATGCAGACGTCGACCCAGATGGGCGGCGGCGGCGGTGTCGGCGGGGTGTTCAAGCGAGCCATGGGCGGCAGCTCGATCTTCATGAGCCAGTACACCGCACAGGGCGGTGCCGGGATGGTCGCCTTCGCGGCCCGGCTCCCAGGACAGATCTTCCCGATCGACGTCGCCCCGCAACCGGGGATGGGATACCTCGCCCACCGTCACGCGTTCGTCTGCGCAGTCAACGGCGTGCAGCTGTCGATCGGCTTCCAGCAGCACCTCGGCGCCGGCTTCTTCGGCGGCGACGGATTCCGCCTTCAGAAGATCACCGGTCAGGGTCGCGCGTGGTGCGAGCTGAGCGGCGAGATCATCACGTACGACCTCAAGCCGGGCGAGACCCTGCGAGTCCACCCCGGACACGTCGGCTTGTTCCAGGACACGGTGCAGTTCTCGATCACCACCGTCAAGGGCATCAAGAACAAGATCTTCGGTGGCGATGGGATCTTCCTCGCCCAGATGACCGGTCCCGGACGCCTGTGGCTGCAGTCATTGCCGCTGCAGAAGCTGGCCCAGTCGCTCTCGGAGTTCTCGCCGGGTCAGGCGGCCGAAGCGGGCGCGGCGGGTGCCGCGGGCGGCGCCATCACCGGTGGCGTCATGCGGGGGATTTTCGGGGGCTGAAATCGCTCCGCCGGAAGAGCGAGTGGAGCTGGAGGCCGGCACCCTCCACGGCCGCACGCCCTCCTTCCTCGCGGTCGACGACGCACAGCGCACCGACGATGGTCGCGCCGGTGGCGGCCACCTTCTCCTGCGCCTGCAGGAACGTGCCGCCGGTGGTCAGCGTGTCGTCGACGAGCAGCACGCGCATCCCGGGCCCGAGGTCGGGTCCCTCGATGGTGCGGCCCGTCCCGTGGTCCCTGGCCTCCTTCCGCACGATGAACGCGGTGATAGGCCGCGGGTCCGTGCCGCTCAACGCGGCGACCCCTGCGGCGATCGGATCGGCTCCCATCGTCAGGCCGCCGACGGCGTCGATCCCGTGCTCGCGGCAGTATTCGAGCACCAACTGTGCGATGAGATAGAGACCGCGGCCGTCCAGTGTCACCTGCCTCCCGTCGACATAGAAGTCGCTGGTCCGCCCACTTGTCAGCGTGAAGTGCCCGAACTTCAGCGCCCGGAGCGCCAGCAGCTCGCGCAACTCCTCGCGGATCGCGGGGTCCCCGGTGCTGATCACGGCGTCCATCGCAGCACCGGATGGCGCGCGGCGCGAACCTCGTCGACGCGTGAGACCGGTGTCTCGTGCGGCGCGGCCTGCACGAACGCGAGGTCGCGCCCGGCCTCCTCGACGATGGCGACGCAGACCTCCGCCAGCGCATCGAGGCTCTGCTTCGAACTCGGTCTCGGTGGGCTCGAACATCAGCGCCTCCGGGACGGTGAGCGGGAAGTACACGGTCGGCGCGTACACCCCGTAGTCGAGCAGCCGCTTCGCGACGTCCATCGCGCGCAGTCCAGCGACCGGTCCGCCGTGGGTGCTCGCCACGAACTCGTGCATGCACGGCGTCTCGACCGCCATCGCGAAGTGACCGGCGAGCTTCGACTGCAGGTATCGCGCGTTGAGCACGGCGTCGCGCGCCACCCATGGGAGATGGTCGCCGTACGCCCGGATGTACGCGTACGCGCGCACCAGCATGCCGAAGTTCCCGTAGTACGACCGGACCTTGCCGATGCTCTTCGGCCGCTCGTGGTCGAGGAGGAAGCGATCGCCGTCGCGTTCGACGGTCGGGGTGGGCAGGAAGTCCACGAGGCGCTCGCCGACCCCCACCGGGCCGGCACCCGGGCCGCCTCCGCCGTGCGGTGTGGAGAACGTCTTGTGCAGGTTGAGGTGGACAACGTCGAATCCCATATCACCGGGCCGGGCGACACCGACCAGGGCATTGAGGTTCGCGCCGTCGTAGTACACGAGCGCACCGGCCTCGTGCGCGAGCCGGGCGATGTCGACGATGTCCTTCTCGAAGACGCCGAGCGTGTTGGGGTTGGTGAGCATGACCGCGGCGACGCTGCTGTCGAGGTGCTTCGAGAAATCGTCGACGTCGACGGTGCCGTCGTGGTTGCTCTTCACGGTCACCACGTCGAGCCCGCACGACGCCGCTGACGCCGGGTTGGTGCCGTGCGCGGAGTTGGGGATGAGCACGCGCGTGCGACTCGTGTCGCCGCGGTCCGCGTGGTACGCCTGGATCATGCGCAGCCCGGTCCACTCGCCGTGAGCGCCGGCCGCCGGCTGCAGCGACATCCGCGCCATCCCGGTGATGGACGCGAGCAGGCGGTCGAGCTCCCACATCAGCTGCAGCGCGCCCTGGGCGTCATCCTCGTCCTGGTACGGATGCAGCTGCGCGAACCCGTCGAGCCATGCGAGCTGCTCGTCGACGACCGGGTTGTACTTCATGGTGCACGAGCCGAGCGGGTATGCGCCCTCGTGCAAGTTGTGATTGCGCCGCGCAAGACGCCCGAAGTGACGTGCGAGCACGGGCTCGGGAACCGCGGGAACCTGCGGCGGCGTCGCGCGCAGCAGCGCCTGCGGGATCGCGGTCGCGGACGTGGTCCCGGGCACACCGGCCGAGGTCACCGCCGGGCCGCCGGTGTAGTCGGTGCTCAGCTCGAAGACGAGCGGCTCGTCGACGGCCCAGCGCGCGGCGCGCGACGCCGCGGGGATCGAGTCGATCATGCGGGCACCATCACGGCGGGCTCCGCCAACCCGGCGGCGATCACCTCGCCCGCCGCCGCAACGTAGTGGTCGATCGCCTGTGGCGTCGTGAGCTCTGTGCAGCACACGAGCAGCTCGTTGTCGCGATGTGCATCGATCCGGCCGAGCGGCAGGCCGGCGACGATGCCACGCTCGCGAAGCGCGCGAGCGAAAGTGGACGCGCTGCCTCGCGTCCGCAGCACGAACTCCCAGAGGAAGGGGCTCGAGGGGTGCGCCAGCGACAGCCCGTCCACGGTCACGAGCCGCTCGGCGAGATGGTGCGCGCGCTGCGCGCTGACCTCGGCCACCCGGCGCATGCCGCCCGCACCCATGTGCGCCATGTACACCGTCGCGGCGAGCGCGATCAGCGCGTGGTTGGTGCAGATGTTGGAGGTGGCGTGCTCGCGCCGGATGTGCTGCTCGCGTGCCTGCAGCGTCAGCGTGTACGCGCGTTGCCCGTCGTGATCGAGGGTCATGCCGACCAGACGCCCGGGGATGCGACGCATCTGTGCCTGGGCGACCGCCATGAATCCGACGTGCGGTCCGCCGAACGATGCGGGGATGCCGAGCGGCTGCCCGTCGCCGACCGCGACGTCGAACCCGCACGCGCCCGGAGGGGTCAGCAGTGCGCACGCGTGCAGGTCGGTGGCGCAGATGGCAAGCGCGCCGGCATCGTGCGCCGCCTGCGAGAGCGGCGCGACGTCCTGGATGGTCCCCTCGAAGCTCGGGTACTGGACGACGAGCGCCGCGTGCTCTGCGCCGAGCGCCGCACGAACCGCGCCGGGATCGAGCAGGCCGTCGTGGGTCGGGATGACGTCGATACCGATGCGGCGCCCTTCCCCGAAGGTCCGGAGCACGGCGATCGTCTCGGGGTGGACGGTGTCCGCGACCGCGATGCGCGTCCGCCCGGTGGCCTGCACCGCGATGACCATCGCCTCGGCGGCCGCGGTCGCGCCGTCGTAGAGCGACGCGTTGGCCACGTCGAGGCCGGTGAGCGCGCAGATCATCGACTGGAACTCGAAGATCGTCTGCAGGGTCCCCTGCGAGGCCTCCGCCTGGTATGGCGTGTACGCGGTGTAGAACTCCGGGCGGGAGATGGTGCCCCGGACGATCGCGGGGCTGAACCTGCGGTACACGCCGGCGCCGAGGAAGCTGTCGTAGCGGCTCAGCGATCGATTGCGGGATGCGAGCCGTTCCATCTCCGCGACGAGGTCCTGCTCGGCGAGCGGCGCCGGAAGGTCGATGCTCGGGTTGCGCAGTGCTGCCGGGATGGTCGTGAAGAGATCGGCCTCCGACGCGGCTCCCACCGCGTCGAGCATCTCGCGGCGCTCGGCGTCGGAGTTCGGAAGGTACGCCATGCTCAAAGTATGCCGGGCGGTGCGAGGCGCCCGGAGCGGGATGGCTTTTCGGCCCTGACGTGAGCGATTCGCGCCGGAAAAGGGGGGCCTAGAATCGATTCATGAGGCGCACCGTCGCGCTTGTCCTTCGAGTGGCGTCCGTGCCGGTGGGGGTAGGCGTCGGTCTTTGGACCGCGCAACTAACAACCGGTCCGAGCAATCAGTGCCCCTCTGGGGCCCTCTGCGTCCTGATCAAGTACTTTGACACGCCTACGTTCGCAACCTGGCAGTGCGCTCTGTTCGGTGCGGGTGCGGCGGTTACCCTGGTTGCGCTCTCTGTGGTCGGCAGCCTCGCGAACGCCCTTCGGGTGCTGTCAGTGCCGGCCGGCGTTGGCGTCGGTCTTTGGACCGCGCAATTGCGGTCGTTTCCATACTGCCCTCTCTACGCTCGGTGCCCGGCGTATATCGGCGGGATCCCCCCGCTGACGTTCGCGCCGTGGCAGTGCGCCGTGTTCGGTTTGGGTGCGGCGGTCGTCGTGCTGCTCCTGTCCGTTGCGGTAGCGCGAATGCCGAGGGCAGGACAGCTCAAGGCAGCCTGACGGCGTTATCCATCGGTCCTCCCGGCGACCCGGAGGCACCGTGAGGTTTGCTCTGGCGAACCGTTGGTAGACTGCTATCGATGTCCAAGCGCGCGTCCGCCGTTTCCATCGAGGATCTCGTCGCCGCGATCGAGACCGCCCGTGACAAGGTCATGGCCGACGAGGTGAAGAGCCTCGTCAAGCTCGGTCTCCCCAAGACCGTGGCGTACAAGATGGTGGCCGAGCGGTACCGTCAGCGAGCCGAGGGCGAGGAGGGCGAGACCGACTCCGCGAGCCCCTGGCCGGACATGTCCTGACCCGGCGCTCAGCGCTCCGGCGTCTTGATCTCGCGGCGGCTTTGCGCCGTCCCCTGAGGTACCAGCCGATCACGGCGAGGACGACCAGCACAGCGATCCCGATGGCGATCTTGCTGATCGGGCCGGACACCTTCGTGTAGTTCGCGCCCACCTCGTAGCCGATCAGCGTCAGGAAGGTCACCCAGACCGCCGAGCCGAGCAGCGACAGCGTCGCGAACCACGCGGGTGGGACCCTGGCGAGCCCCGCCGGGAAGGAGATGTACGTGCAGATCACCGGCAGCATCCTGCCGAAGAAGACCGTCGGCAACCCGAACCGGGCGAACCACCGGTCGGCGAGGTCGAGGTGGCTCGGGGAGATCCCGATGCGCCGTCCAGGGCCGAGGAGCAGCGGCCGCCCGAACCGCCGCGCCAGCGAGTAGGCGATCAGGGCGCCGATGAGGTTGCCGGCGATGCCGGCGATGATCACCGCGGCGATGCTGAAGTGCCCGGTTGCCGCGAGCACGCCCGCCACCGGCATGATCACCTCGCTCGGGAACGGCACGCCGCAGCTGTTGATGATCATCAGCCCGAAGACGACGAACACGCCGCCGCTCGTGACCCACTGGCCGATCGCACCGCCCATGGGCGGCGATTGTGGCCTACGCTGCCGCGAACATGCGCCGCGCGCCTCGCCCTTCCACCCTGCCTCCGTGGCCGGTGCCGTTCGACCCGGCCGCTGAGCTCGACTGGGGAAAGCCCGAGTACGCTCGCCGGCTGCTGCGCGAGCACCTCGACCAGGCGCACGACGGCGCAAGCCGGAGGAAGAGCGTGATCGCGGTGCACCTGCGCCGCCTGCGCACGCTGCTTCCCGCACCACCCGCGCGGATCCTCGACGCCGGCTGCGGGCCCGGCCTCTACGCGGTGCCGCTGGCCGCGGCCGGCCATCAGGTGACCGGCGTCGATGTCAGCGCGGCCTCCCTCCGGCATGCGCGGGGTCTGGCCCGCGAGGCCACGCTCCGCGGCGCCGCGCGATTCATCCGTGCGGACCTTCGCGAGATGAAAGTCCCGGAAGGCCGCTTCGACGCGGCGCTCCTCGTGTACTACGTGCTCGAGGCCTTTCCGCGTCTCGAGCAGCCGAAGGTGCTGAGCCGCATCGCGAGCTCGCTTGCGCCGGGTGGCACGCTGGTCGCGGAGATGCGCCTGCGGCCGGAGCAGCCGCCGGGCCGGCTCGACTGGTGGGACGTCGTGCCCAACTCACTGCTCGCCGATCGCCGCCACGTGCTGCTTGGCGACTCCGTGTACGACCAGCGCCGGCACACCTACGTCCTTCGCGAGGTCGCGGTGCTCGACGGCGGCAAGATCGCGGTACGGCAGACGAGCGGGTGGCTGTGTCCGTTCGGGTCGATCCCAGGGATGTTTCGCGGCGCCGGTCTCGAGGTCGACTCGATGTACGAAGGGTGGGGCACGCTGCCGGCGACGCCGATCTCCCAGAGCATCCTGGTGGTGGCTCGGCGCGCCGTTCGCTGAGCCGATCATGGAGGGGCGGCACGAGCCGCTACCATTGCCCTCCTTCGGTCCAGGAGTGCTCTCTGGAGTTCATTCACCATGCCGACGCCCACGCCTGATCGCATCCGCACCGTCGCCGTGGTTGGTCACAGCCACGACGGGAAGACGACTCTCTGCGAGGCTTTGCTGCACACCGCCGGTGCGACGCAGCGCATGGGGTCGACCGAGCAGGCGACCTCACTGTTCGACCACGAGCCCGAGGAGCAGCGGCGGTCGATGAGCATCGGTCTCGCCATCGCGCACTGCGACTGGAACGGCCATCGCGTCAACCTCATCGACGCGCCGGGGTTCCAGGATTTCGCGGGGGAGGTGGTCGAGGCGCTTGCGGTGGCGGATGCCGCCGTGCTGGTCGTCGGTGCGACCGGGACCGTGCAGGTGGGCGCCGAGATGGCCTGGGAGATGATCCGCGCGGCGGGTGTTCCCGCGCTGATCGTGGTCAACCGCATGGACAAGGAGAACGCCGCCTACGAGGCGACCGTCGATGCGCTCCGCGAGGCGTTCGCACGCACGCCGATCGCGGTCGCGGTGCCGATCGGTGCGGCGGACGGGTTCCGCGGCTACGTCGACCTCGTCAACGACAGCGCGCACGTGTTCGACGAGCGCGGGCGCGCAACCGATGCGCCGGCCCCCGACGAGATGAGCGCGGAGATCGGTCGCGCGCACTCCGCGCTCGTGGACGCGGCGGCCGAGAGCGACGACGCACTGCTCGAGAAGTACCTCGAAGGCACCGAGCTGACCGACGAGGAGGTGCGCACCGCTGTGCACGCGGCGACCGCGCGTGGATCGCTGGTGCCGATCGTCTGCGCGGCGGCGGCGTCGGAGAAGGGGGCGGCGCTCATCCTCGACAGCATCGTCCGCTACCTCCCGGCACCCACCGAGCGCCCGCGCACCGGCATCGACGCGAAGGGGAGCGAGGTGTCCCTCGCGTGCGATCCCGACGGCAAACTCTGCGCGCACGTCTTCAAGACGACGGTCGACAGCTTCGGCAAGCTCTCGTACTTCAAGGTGCTGCGCGGGACGATGCGCGGCGACAGCCACCCGGTCACAGTCCGGCTCGGCCAGGACGAGCGTTTCGCGCAGCTGGGGCAGCCGAACGGCAAGGCGATCGTCACCGTGACCGAGGTGGTGGCCGGCGACATCGGTGTGGTCACCAAGCTCGTGCACACGCAGACCGGCGACACCCTGTGCGCAAAGGACGCGCCGGTGACCATGCCGCTGCTGCCGTGGCCGGCGTCGACCGCCTCGGCGGCGATCTTCGCCCGTACGAAGGGCGACGAGGACAAGATCATGAGCGCGCTCGCGCGCATCACCGAAGAGGACATCACGTTCGCCACCGACCGCGATCCGGTCACGAACGAGGTCCTCGTGCACGGGCTGGGCGACGTGCACCTCGACGTCGCGCTGGAGCGCATGAAGCGCAAGTTCGGGGTCGACGCGGTGCTGCAGCCACCCAAGATCCCCTATCGCGAGACGATCACCGGCACCGCCCGCGTCGGTCACAAGTACAAGAAGCAGTCCGGCGGGGCCGGGCTCTATGGCGACGCCACGATCGAGATCGAGCCCCTGCCGCGCGGCGGCGGCTACGAGTGGGAGGACAAGATCTTCGGCGGCTCGATCCCGCACCAGTTCCGCCCCTCGGTCGAGAAGGGCGTCCGCCAGACGATGGAGCAGGGCGCCGTCACCGGCAACCCCATCGTCGACGTGAAGGTCCGCCTCGTCGACGGGTCGACGCACAGTGTCGACGGCAAGGACATCGCGTTTCAGATCGCCGGGGCGATGGCCATGCGCGAGGCGGTGCAGAAGGCCTCACCGGTGATCCTCGAGCCGATCATGGACGTGAGGGTGGTCGTTCCCGAGCGCTTCACCGGCGACGTCATGGGGTTGCTCAACTCCAAGCGCGGCCGGGTGGGCGGCGTGAACCCGCTCGGCGACGGACGTGCCGAGGTCAATGCGCACGTCCCACAGGCGGAGATGTACACGTTCCCGGTCGAGCTGCGTGCCATGACCCAGGGTCGCGGCCGGTATTCGATGTCGTTCTCGAGCTACGAGGAGGTGCCGGCGCACGTCGCTCAGAAGCTCATCGAGGCGCACAGCAACGAGCATCCGGCTGCGTGAGCCGGCAGTCGAGGTGAAGGAGTGAGCCATGGGTGAGACCGTCGAGTTTCCGAGCAACGGACACACCTGCACCGGGTACCTCGCGACGCCGTCCAGTGGCCGTGGCCCTGGTGTGGTGGTCATCCAGGAGTGGTGGGGACTCGTCCCGCACATCGAGGATCTGTGCGACCGGTTCGCCGCCGAGGGATTCGTGGCGCTTGCGCCGGACCTGTATCACGGGAAGGCGACCAAGGAGCCCGATGAGGCAGGCAAGCTGCTCATGGAGCTGAACCTCGCCGGCGCGGCGCAGGACATGCTCGGGGCGGGCACGTGGCTTGCCGCCGGCGATCGCACGGCGGGTGATCGCGTCGGCATCGTTGGGTTCTGCATGGGCGGCGCGCTCGCGATGTACGCGGCCACGCTGAGCCCGGTGTTCGCGGCGGTCGTGCCCTTCTACCCGTACATGGGGGCGACCGCGGCCGCCAAGCCCGAGGTCGGCAACATCAAGGGCGCGGTGCTCGGTCACTTTGCCGAGCTGGACGGCGCGTACACCCACGAGCAGGTCGACGCGCTGGAGGCGGAGCTCCGGAGCGCCGGGGTGGACGTCGAGTTCTTCTGGTACCAGGGCGCCGACCACGCCTTCTTCAACGACACCCGGCCGGAGGTCTACGACGCGGACGCCTCGCGGCTGGCGTGGGAGCGGACCCGGGCGTTCTTCCGGACCCATCTCGCGACGACCGTCACACCCGTCTGACACGCCTCCGGCGAGGGGCTCGCCCGGGCGGCAGTCGGCAGCTCTGGGCCGTCGACTCACGATCGGCTCGACCGACGATGGCGCCCGGCTGGAGCCGGTCGACGCGCCTCCGGCGCGTGCCCCGGGCTGAATTCGGCTCCAATTCGGTTCGGATGTGTCTAGAATGCCCGCAACCTGCCTCCGAGCAGTCACAGAACCCACCCAACCCACCGGAGGAGAGCACATGGCCACCGGCTATTGCCTCAAATGCAAGGAGCAGCGCGAGATCAAGGGCGCTCAGGCCATCACGATGAAGAACGGCAAGCCTGCGACCACGGGGACCTGCCCGGTCTGCGGCACCAAGATCTTCAAGATCGGCAAGGCGGCCTGACGACCCTTGCGCTGAGCGAGGGCGGCATCGCCTGAGCTCATCGCTGCGAACTGGTGACGGGGTGCGGGAGCGCCCCCACACCACACCTCAAGCAGCCCCGAGCAACTCCCGCTGCAGGACGTCGAGAGGGAGCGACCCGAGGTTGAGCGCGTCCATGTGGAATCGCTTCAGGTCGAAGGCTGCACCCTGGCGGGCGCGCATCTGTGATCGGATGTCGAGCCACGCCCGCTCGCCGACCTTGTAGCAGATCGCCTGTGCCGGCATGCCGCAGTATCTGACCAGCTCACTCGTGGCGAAGGCGGCGTCCCGTCCGATGTAGCGGTTGACGAACGGAAGCGCCAGGTCCCAGTCCCACACGCGGCCGGGCGCGTACGACTCTGTGCGCGGGATCTCGAGCTGCAGGTGGAGACCGATGTCGACCACCACACGCATCGCGCGGAATGCCTGCGCGGACAGCATCCCGAGCAGGTAGTCCGGCCGCTCCAGGTAGCCAAGCTCCTCCATGAGGCGCTCTGCGTAGAGCGCCCATCCCTCCGAGTGCCCCGGATACCTGCCCAGAAGGCGCTGGAAGCGCGTCAGACGGTCGCCGAAGGTCATGCACAGGCCGATCTGCAGGTGGTGCCCCGGGGCGCCCTCGTGGTACGCCGTGGTCACCTCGGTCCACAGCGGGAACCGGGTGCGTCCGTGCGCCGGGTGCCAGGTCCGCCCCGGGCGGCTGAAGTCCGTCGACGGGGCCGTGTAATAGATGGCCTCCGAGCTGCCGGGGGGCGCTTCACAGCATTCGATCCGCCGGAGCGGCTCGGGGATGTCGAAATGCGCTCCGTCGAGATCGTCGAGCGTCCGGTCGGTGAGGTCCTGGAGCCACGCGAGCAGGTTGTCGATGCCCTCGATGCTCCGCGCGGGATCGTCCTCGAGCACCGCCATGGCCCCGGCGATCCCCTGGCCTGGGGCGATGAGATCCGCCACGCGCTCCATCTGCGCCTCGATGCGGTGCAGCTCTTCCCAGCCCCACGCGTAGGTGGCTTCGAGGTCGCAGGCCATGCCGAGGTACCGGTGCACGCCGATCTTGTAGAGGTCCGCGCCCACGGCGTCGACCTCCCGCGCCTTGGGGGCGTACTCCTCGCGCAGGAATCGTGCGAGGTCCGCGTATGCCGCGGTTGCTGCCCGGGCGCCGCTCCGGAGGCGGCCGGCGAGCGGTTCGCCGTGGGTTCCGGCGGCGAGCGCCACGAAATACGGGTCGCCGTTGCCTTCGAGCCCGCCGAGGGTCGCCGCCTGGGCCGCGCAGGCGAGTGCCTGCCGCCGCGCCGCGACCACACCGGTGGCGAGCCCGTGGCGCAGGGACGCGGTGAACCCCTCGAGCGCCGTGGGAACGAGGGCCATTCGGGTCGCGATGTGCTCCCAGTCCTCGGGCGACACGCGCGGCATGAGGTCGAAGCCCATCCGAACGAAGCTGAGGGGCGAGTCGAGGTTGGAGAGCTGCCGCCACGGGGCGCCGGCCTCGAACCCTTCGACCACGACCGCCAGGCGATCGCGGAGCACCGCGGCCGCCAGCCGGTCGGCATCCGAGCCGATCGCTGCGCCGTCGAGCTTGCTCAGGGTCGATCTGGCGAGCGCGAGGCGAGCGCCGGCGCCGTCCGGCGAGTAGTCGGTGACCTCGTCGTCATGGCCGGGGACGCCGATGATGGTGGCCTCCACCGGGTTGAGCTCGCAGACGCCGTCGAGGTACGCGTCGGCGAGATCGAAGACCTGGCTCACGCTTCGAGCGAGACGACCGCTCCGACGCCCGCGATCGACGCCACCCGGTCGTCGTCCTCGAGCCGCATGATGATCACGCCCCGCGTCTGGCGGCCCGAGATTCGCACCTGTTCGAGGGGGATGCGGATCACCTGACCCTTGGTCGAGATGACCATCAACTCCTCGGAGACGTCCTCGACGACGCGCATGCCGACGATCTCGCCGATCTTCGGGATCGCGGTCTGATCGACCGTGTACACGCCCTGGATGTTCCGGCTCTTCACCGGGTAGTCGCTCATGGGGGTGAGCTTGCCGAAGCCGTTCTCGGTGATCACGAGCACGTACCCCTCGGGATTCACGATGTCGAAGCCGGCGACCTCGTCTCCCTTGCGGAGGCGGATCGCCCCAACGCCCATGGTGTCCCGGCCCATCGGGCGTACCTCTTTCTCCGTGAACCGCGATCCCTTGCCCCGGCGGGTGACCACGAGCACCTCGTCGCCACCGGAGGAGCGGCGCACCCAGTTGAGCTCGTCGTCATCCTGCAGGTTGATCGCGATGAGCCCGTTGCGGCGCACCGCAGCGTAGGCCGCCGCCGGCGTCTTCTTGATCTGACCGAGCTTGGTGACCATGACGAGGTACTGCTCGTCGCTGAACACCTCCATGTCGATGAGCGCGGTGACCTTCTCGCCCTGGTCGACGTCGATGAGGTTGATGATCGGGATCCCCTTCGCCTGGCGTTTGACATCAGGGATCTCATGCGTGCGCAACCGGAACACGCGACCGCGATTGGTGAAGAAGAGCATGTCGCTGTGCGTGTTCGCGGTCGTCGAATGCTCGATGTAATCCTCGTCGGTGGAGCGGCGCGCACCGACGATGCCCTTGCCGCCCCGGTGCTGCGCGCGATACGTGTCGAGCGGCATGCGCTTGACGTACCCGCGGTGGGTGAGGGTGACGAAGACCTGCTCCTGAGGGATCAGGTCCTCCTCGTTCATCTCCAGCTCGTCGTGGCGTATCTCGCTGCGGCGCGGATCGGCGAACCGCTTCCTGAGGGAGGTGACCTCCTCCTTGATGACGCCGTCGATCAGGCGGGGATTCGCGAGGATGTCCTCGAGCTGCGTGATCCGCTTGATGAGCTCCTCGTACTCCTCGCGGAGCTTCCCGCTCTCGAGCCGTGTCAGCCTTCCCAGGCGGAGGTCGACGATCGCCTTCGACTGGCGTTCGGTGAGGCTGAAGCGCTGCTCGAGGGCCGTCTGCGCGGCCTTCTCGTCCTGCGCGCCGCGGATGATCGCGATCGTCTCGTCGAGGTTGTCGAGGACGATGATCAGCCCTTCGAGGATATGGGCTCGGTCCCGTGCGGTCTCCAGCTCGTGCCGCGTCCGGCGTGTGACCACATCGCGCCGGTGGGTGATGTAGTGCTGGAGCATCGCCTTGAGGCTCAGCACCTGCGGGCGCCCGTCGACGATCGCGAGCATCAGCGCGCCGAACGTCATCTGCAGCTGCGTGTGCTTGTAGAGGTTGTTGAGCACGGTGTGCGGCCGCGCGTTCGACTTGAGCTCGATGACGATGCGCACCTTGTCCTCACGGCCCGACTCGTCGTGAAGGTCGGCGATGCCCTCGATCTTGCGGTCGTTGACGAGCTCGGCGATCGTCTGCATGAGGCGGGACTTGTTCACCTGGTAGGGAAGCTCGCGAACGATGATCTGCTCGCGGCCCGACTTCGACTCCTCGAAGTCAACCTGGGCGCGCATGACGATCCGTCCGTGCCCTGTGCCGTACACGTTGGCGATGTCCCGCGTGTAGATGATCCCGCCCGTGGGGAAGTCCGGTCCCTTGACGATGCGGATGAGGTCCTCGGTCGCGGTCTCGGGATCGTCGATGAGGCGGATCACCGCATCGCACACCTCGCCGAGGTTGTGCGGCGGGATGTTGGTCGCCATGCCGACGGCGATGCCGCTCGCGCCGTTGATGAGCAGGTTGGGAAGCAGCGACGGCATGACGAGCGGTTCGCGCACGCCGGGCACGTTGGCGAAGTTCGGGCCGAAGTCGACCGTGTCCTTCTCGATATCGTCGACGAGGCTCATCGCCACCGCGGTCATGCGCGCCTCGGTGTACCGGTAGGCGGCGGGCGGGTCACCGTCGACCGAACCGAAGTTGCCCTGCCCGTCGATGAGCGGATACCGCATCACCCAGGGCTGCGCGAGCCTGACCAGCGTGTCGTAGACGGCCGTGTCGCCGTGGGGGTGGTACTTGCCGAGCACTTCGCCGACGACCGCGGCGCACTTCTGGTACCGCGCACCGGCGGTCATCCCCGTGTCAAGCATCGCCCAGAGGATGCGTCGCTGCGCGGGCTTGAGCCCGTCGCGGATGTCGGGCAGCGCGCGGCTGATGATGACGCTCATCGCGTAGTCCATGTAGGACGCGCGCATCTCCGCCTCGAGCTCGATAGCGTGGATCTGTCCTGGTTCGAACACCGCCATGACTACACACGCACCTCCGCATGGGTCCGAACCGCTCCCGCGATGACGCCGCTCACACCCTGGTCCGCGGCGCGGGCCGCGACGAGGATCGCGTTCATCGTCGCCTCCGCGTCGGAGCGTCCATGCGCGATCACGACCTCGCCGGCAACGCCGAGCAGGAGCGCCCCGCCGGTCTTCCGGTAGTCGATCTGATCACGCAGCGGGCGCAGCTTCGGTTTGAGCAGCGCGCCACCGAGCTTCCCGGTGGTTGATCTGCGGGCCTCGCGGCTGATGCTCGCGAACAGGAACTCACCGACACCCTCCGCCACCTTGAGCACAACGTTTCCCGTGAAACCGTCGGTGACGACGACGTCGCACCCGCCGCGGAAGATGTCCTTGCCCTCGACGTTGCCGGTGAAGTGCAGGGGCAGCGCCGCCAGCAGGGGATGGGCTGCCTGGACCAGCTCGGAGCCCTTCTCGGACTCCTCGCCGTTGCTGAGCAGTGCCACACGTGGCCGCTCGACGCCGAGCATCGTGCGCGCGTAGACGTCACCCATCACAGCGAACTGGGCGAGCCACTCCGGCTTGCAGTCGGTGTTGGCGCCGACGTCGAGGATGAAGGTCCGCCCGGCATCACTGGGGAACGACGCGCCGATCGCGGGGCGTGCGATGCCGGGGATGCGCTTGATGGTGAACAGGGCTGCGGCGAGCATCGCGCCGCTGTTGCCGGCGCTGACCACCGCGCGCGCGGCGCCTTCGGCCACGAGGGCGCAGCTGCGCACCAGGGAGGAATCGCGCTTCGAGCGCACCGCGTTCGCGGGATGCTCACCCATCTCGATGATCTCGCGGGCGTCGACGACGGTGATCGCGTCACCGGTGCCGCCGGCGCCCGCGCTGCGAAGCTCTGCCTCGACCACCTCGCGCCGGCCCACCAAGGTCACCGCGATCCCGTGCTCATTGGCGGCGCGCATGGCACCGCGCACGATCTCATCAGGGGCGTGGTCGCCGCCCATCGCGTCGACCGCGATCGGAAGCGTCATCACACGTCGAGGTTGCGCACGCTCTTGGCGTGGGTCTGGATGAATCGCTTGCGGGGTTCCACGTCGGAGCCCATCAGACGGTCGAAGATGTCGTCAGCTTTGAGCGCGTCGGCGACGCCGACCTGCAGCAGCACCCGCCGCTCCGGGTCCATCGTCGTGGCCCACAGCTCCTCGGACATCATCTCGCCGAGGCC
>CAVQLW010000004.1:0-354042 GCA_963713485.1 Candidatus Dormiibacterota bacterium | reverse complement strand
CAGCGAAAGTACCGAACGGCCACGAACGCAAAAACGAGTGTGTAGCCGACCAGGGCGACAAGGATCGGCACCGGCGGGGCCTCACCGAATATCGAGTAGAGCAGAGCGCGCACGGCCGAACCGCTTGGCGAATACAACAGGATGTATTGCAGTGGTCCGGTGACCTGATCAGGCTGCACCCACAACCCCGACAGGAACATGAGAACGAAGAAGAGCACACCCCCGACAATGCCGGCCACGCTCTGTGTGCGAACCAATGCGACGACAACCAAGCCCAGCGAGAAGATCTCGGCGATGGCGAGTGCGAGGGAGAGGATGAAGAACGGGATGTCAATGGCGAGTGGCGCACCGAAGATCACGCTCCCGCCAACCATGGCGATGACGATTGCCACGGCAGCGAACACGAGGTTGATGACCAAGTCGAGCGCCGAGCAGTTGGGACGGATGCACCGGGGTCGTGGAAACCCGTCGCAGCCACCCGATCTCACGGTCCCTCACGAGCGTGCTGAGGGAGATCGCTATCCCGATGAACGAGATGACCATGATCACCGGGATGTAGAGATCGATCACATTCAGGCCGGTGTCGCCGACATTCCCCGGTACCGCTTGGCTGATGAAACCGAAAACCACCAGCAGGACGGTCGGGAGACCGACGCCGACACCGAGCGCATACGGCTCACGGAGCGAGAGCATGGTCTGCACCTTGAGCAACGCGGCGATCTGCGCACGCGACCGGCGGCCGAGTACTCCGCTCCGGTTCGGCGTCATGCTTGGACTTCTTCCGATGCTACCGGCGCGGCGTTCCTGGTCAGCTTGATGAATGCATCGTCAAGATTTCCACTTCGTGCCTCCAGTCCGACACCTGAACCCCCTTGGCCGTGAGGGCGTTCATCAATGATGCGGCCAGATCCCCCGTCCCCGTGACCGTCACGTAGCGGCCTTTTCGCTCGATGACCTGGACCCCATGGACGGCGTGGAGTGTCTCGTCGTCGACAGGATGCGATGGGACAAAGCGCACCATGTTCACCCCTGCCTGGGCGGCGATCGCTTCGGGAGTGTCCAGAACTCTGAGGATGCCGTGGTTGATCAGTGCAACGCGGTTGCACAGGGTCTCGGCCTCATCCATGAAGTGGGTGACGAGGATCACCGTCACGCCACGCTCCCTCATTTGCTCGATCAGCGCCCAGGTGTCTCGCCGGGCCTCGGGATCGAGTCCGGTTGTCAACTCATCCAGGATGGCGATCTTCGGGTTCCCCACCAAGGCGAGCGCTATGGACAGCCGTTGTTTCTGGCCGCCTGAAAGGTTCTTGAACGCGACATCCGCGAGGTGCTTGATTCCAAGTGAGTCAAGCACCTCCTGCGGATCCAGCGGATTCGGATAGAAGGCAGCAAAGAGGTCGAGCGCCTCGCCAACCCGCAAGCGTGGCGGCAGTGCACTCTCCTGGAGTTGCACACCGACAAACTCTCTGATTCTGTCTCGATCGCGCTGGGGCGATAGCCCGTAAACGCTGATGGAGCCTGCATCCGGAACACGAAGGCCGGAGATGCATTCGACGGTCGTCGTCTTGCCGGCGCCGTTGGGGCCGATGATCCCGAAGATCTCCCCCTCCTCGATGGAGAACGACACGTCGTCGACGGCGAGGAGGCTCCCGTATCGTTTGACCAGGCCATTAATCGTCACGGCGGGTTGTGGCGGGGTCGGTGCACCGTCAGGCACGCGGCGAAGTGTAGTCAAGACCGGGCGGGCGTCCACAAAAGTTCTCCAAACGCGCTATCGTGGCGGCCGCAACCGGCGTCTGCGGAGAACCCGTCCACAGGAGAAGGGATGTGATCAGGTCGCGTACGGTTTTGGCGGTTGCCGCGGTGACGGCGACGCTCGCTGCAACAGCCCTCGGCTCCGCGCGGGTGGCGGCAGTCTCCGCGTTTCGCGCCACCAGTGCTGCGCCGACGTCGAGGGCGCTGACACTCATCACGGGTGAGCGGGTTCTCGAGACACAGGATGCGTCCGGACGCGTGCGGTTCAGCGTCGAATCGGGCGGCGCCCCCGTGATCATGGATTCCTTCGGGTCCACGCGCTACCTCGTCGACGCGGACGCCCTGCCGTTCATGGGGAGTGAGCTGGATCCCGGCCTGTTCGACAGCGCCTCCGCCTCGGGATCCTTCGCGGTGAGCGTCGACTGGCACGGCGCTGTCGCGCCCGCCATGCCGTGGCTCGTCGGCGCCACGACCATCGCGGCAGGCGTCACCGAGGGCACCATCACCGCCTCATCGGGCGCCGCCTTCCGCGCCGCGCTTGCGGCGGAACCTGCATCGGCCCGCGGCGCCTGGACCGGCGCACTCGCCGGCATCGATCACATCAGCCTCACCGGGGCCACGGCTCCGATCCGGCAGTCGCCGAACTTCGTGCAGTACACGCTGACCGTGAAGGGCATCAACGCCGCTGGGCTTCCCGACACGGGTGACAGCCTCGACGTGATCAACGTCGACAATGCGGAGAAGTTCGTGAACTTTGCGTTCTGGGAAAACGGGGTCGTCAAGCTCAGCGTCCCGACCGGCCACTACAGCATGTTCGGCCAGTTCTTCGCGGTCTCGAAGAGCGGCGCGGTGACCATCTCCATGGTCGTGATCGACACGGTCGTGAAAGCGAACACGACGATCACGGTCGACGCTCGCACCGCCACGTCGCGGATCTCGGTCGCCACACCGTTGCCGACCGATGCGGACAGCGCCAACGTGCTCTGGCAGCGCGGTGACGCAACCGGCGTCGGCAGCCTCAGTTCGGCCATCGGCTGGTCGTACGGCACTGGGTTCCTTCCCGTCAACGTCTTCGTGACGCCGAGCCCGGCTCCCAAGGTGGGGACGCAGGCATGGGTCGTTTCGTACCACCTCGAGTCCCCTGCCGCGGCGCCGCAGGCGTACACGTACGATCTCATCTTCGGCTCGCAGGGCGCCATCGCCGCCCATCAGCGGCGGACGGTGACCAACTCGCAGCTCGCGGCTGTGACCACCGCGTATTACGCCGATGTGCCGGGTGGCGCTTCGGCAGAAAGCCGGCTTTCGTTCTTTCCCTGGCAGTTCTTCGCCTTCGGTACTTTCGCCAACGTCTCGGCACCGGAGCAGCGGACCGAGTACGTGACCGCACTCCCGGACATCGTCTGGGAGCAGACCGTCATCGAGGATGCCTACGACTTCGCAGGGCTGCTCTCCGACTCGCCGACGACGTTCACAGCGGGGGAGCACACCACCGCCGACTGGGGACGCGGCCCCTCAGGTCCCAGCGTGCCGGTGAACCTGAGCCCCGCGTTCGGCCTGCAGGCATGCCCGGCGTGCCTCGAGAACAACACGCTCGAGTTGCTCATCTATCCCTTCGGTGACAACCCGCCGGGTCATGTCGGTACGCCCAACATCGGCGCGTACGGGGTCACCGAGACGGATACGACGACACTGTCGCGCAACGGCGTCACGATCGCATCCGGCAGCGATCCGGCGGGAGCGTTTCCCGTACCCGCGGGTTCGGGACATTACAGCCTCAGCTACGACGTCGCGATGTCAGCGTCGTGGTGGACGCTGAGCACCGCGACCAGCACGACGTGGGACTTCTCAACGCCAGGCGCATTCGCGGGACCACCACCACCCGGATGGGCGTGCTTCAGCGGCATGGCGACCGGCTGCAGCGTGGTGGGGTTGATGTTCCCCGACTATGAGCTGCCGCTCAGCCTGCTCAACACGATGTCCGCGGGTCCGGTGAGCTTCCACCTCGGTATTGATCATGTGCTCGGGGCCGCGATCGCGCTCAAGGCGGCGACGGTTTCGGTGTCGTTCAATGCCGGTGCCAGCTGGCAGGCGGCGAGTGTCAGCGCAAGCACCGGGGGGTTCACCGTCGGCTACACGGTGCCGTCGACCGCGAACACGGTGTCGTTCCGCATTCACGTCACCGACGCTGACGGCAGCGTCCTCGACCAGACGATCATCAACGCGTACGGGGTCTCGTGATGACAACTCGATCGGTGACGCTCCGTGTCCTGCCTGCGCTGACCGCCCTGGTCGGCGCGACGCTGCTTGCACCAACCACCACCATCGCCGCCGGTGCGTCCGCGGGGAAGCAGATCCGCCCGGTGTGCGCAGCGACTGCGCCCGGCGAGGCGAGCTGCTTCACGGTGATCGACAGTGCCGAGCAGACCAACGCGCGCAGCGGTGGGAGTCTGCCGGTCGGGCTCGGCGCGACGGACCTCGAGTCCGCGTACAAGCTGCAGGTCAAGGTTGGCGGCATCGGTCAGACCGTCGCAGTCGTGGATGCCTACGACGACCCGACCGCGGCCCAGGATCTGGCCGTCTACCGGAAGACCTACGGCCTGCCGCCGTGCACGGCCGCGAGCGGATGTTTCCGGAAGGTGAACCAGCAGGGCCAGGCGAGAAACTACCCGCCGTACGACCCGGGATGGAGCATCGAGATGTCGCTCGACCTCGACATGGTGTCGGCCGCGTGCCCGCTGTGCCACATCGTGCTTGTCGAGGCGAACAGCTCACTCGTCAGTGACCTGGCGCTCTCGGAGAACACTGCAGTCGGCCTCGGTGTCGCGGCGGTCTCGAACAGCTACGGCATTCAGGAGTTCAACGGAATGCAGCCGTACTCGAAGGACTACCAGCACCCGGGCACGACGATCGTCGCGTCGTCCGGTGACTTCGGCTTCGGGCCTGCGAACTTCCCGGCCGTGCTCGCCAACGTGATCGGCGCCGGAGGCACCGAGCTCGTGCAGGCACCGTCGTCGCGGGGATGGTCGGAGACGGCGTGGCAGTTCGGCAGCAGCGGTTGCTCCGCGTACATCAACAAGCCCTCGTGGCAGACCGACGATCACTGCTTCATGCGCACCGTCGCCGACGTGTCCGCCGCGGCCGACAACATCGCGATCTACGACAGCAACATTCCGCCCGGCTTCGATGGTTTGAATCCGGGTTGGGTGGTGGTCGCGGGCACGAGCGCGTCGTCGCCGTTCATCGCCGGCGTGGTCGGCCTCGCGGGCAACGGCAACTCGATCACGGCGGCGTACCCATATCACCATCGCAGCGGGTTCTTCGACGTGATCGGTGGCAGCAACGGCTTCTGCGGCGGGGACTATCTCTGCACGGCGCTCAAGGGATACGACGCGCCAACCGGAGTCGGCACTCCCGACGGGGTCAAGGGCCTGTAGCGACCCGGCCCGCGAGCCGGACCTCCCGTCTTGGCCCGTGAGCCAGCCACACCCGCGCAGCGCGCGGACGTACCATCCACCCCCTGACCGAGCCAGTCGTATGGGGTGCGCTGCCGGGCTTGAGGTGGAGAGCAAGGAGGAGATACCCCGCGCCCTTGAACATCTCTCTGCGATGTTCGCGCTGTCAGGTCCCGCCGCTTTCTTCAATCGTTTATCGGAACGAGGGTTGCGCTCCACGAACCCGTGTGCCCGTTTGCGATGTCGGTGTAGGAGCCGGACATGCTGATGCTGCCGCTGCTGCTGCCGGACACCGTCCCCGTATACGTGACTACGCCAACGGCGCCGAAGCTGATTGAGCTGCCCGTCACGGTGCCACGGATCTGCAGGGTGTCGTGCGGTGACGACAGCACGATCACCCCGGTGAGTGCAGAACCACTCTGCGTCCAAGTGAGCACGAAAGTGCCATTGAAGGGGCCGCTGTACTGCCCCGTACACGTTCCGGACAGGTTGACAATGACGGTCGGCGTCGGCGTGGGAATGGGCGTCGGGGTTGCGGTCGCGGTCGCGGCAGGCGTCGGTGTCCCGCTGGTGGTGGACGCACTGCATCCTCCGAGCGCGATCGCGGCAAGAAGGAGGGCGGGGAACCTGTTGCGGAACATTGCTTTGGCGTCCTCTTGGGTGAGCGGGAAGTATGCACCCGGGGAGCTGCCATTTCCCGAACCTACCGGGTCTTACACCCGGCTTCACGGTCTTCAGACCGCAGCAGCGGCAGGCACGTAGTCGCGCTCGGCCCGCTGATGGTGTGATTAGGTGGTTACTGGAGCTTCGATCTCGGCGGTAGATCCTGTCGAGGTGCTGTGGGAAGCCGTGAGGAGCGCCGTCGACTTACACAGCAGTGTGTAGTTGGTACTCAGACGCTCGGCTAGCCCCCGATGCTGCTGTGGATCTCGGAACAGATCGGTGGGCCTATCTCGATAGTCTGGTACACGGCGACGTGGTATTGGACGCCGTTGTCGGTTACGTCCGTCTCACAGACATACCGACCAGAGTGTTGATCGCCGTCAGCCGTGCTGGCGCTGACCCGCGGGATCGTCTTCTTACTCGCCCAGTAGCTGGACTCCTTATTCTCGAACGTGGCGATCGTGTCCGCGCTTCCGGTGATAACGAGCGAGAAGAGCGGGGTGCTGCCCGACGCAATCCTGAGCGTCGCCGACTTATCCCCGCAGGCAACCAGGACGAGCGAAGTCAGCGCAGCACATGCGAGAAGCGCTCGGCGCATCAGTGATGTCTCCCTCCAGGCCTGTCCGACGCTGGCGCGAGTATGGCACGCGGCCAGAGGAGCGGTCACCTCCCTCAGCCCACTCAAGGTTGTGATGTGGTTTCCGGGTACCCGAGCTTGCGCGAACTCGCCGAGAGGGTGGCCCCGTCAGGTCGGCTGAACGTACATCTGTGGATTGACGGAATACCATCTCGTCCATTGGGCCGAGGGTGGGAGCACGGCCCTTGAGAACCTCGTGCTTCGTTGGTACAACCCCCTCCAGAGCTGACGGGTGAGATCAGGGTCGGCTGCGCGATACCGTGCACCCTCGAGTGCTAGCTCTCGCAGAAACGCGAAGTTGACACACTTGAGGCTCCAACTGGTGACCGACGCACCCTTTCTGAGGGAACACCGGATGTAAATCGGAGGCAGGATGCACGGACGCTTCTCGCGAGGGGTCGTAGCGGCCGGCCTACCGGCGGCGACCACCGACACACTCCCCGTGACCGAAGAGGACCTCGCCCGTCTCCCGGCGGTCGTCCGGCGCTATCTGCGCTTTATGGACGTGGTCGGCCGTCCCCGGGACTGGTCGTTCCGGGCCCGCTTCGCGGGCCGTTTCCGCCTACGCCCCGGCACGCCCTGGATGGCTCTCGACTCCTGGCAGTACAACTCGTCGCTCGCCGTCGCTCGTCTCTTTTACATGCGGATCCGTTTCGCCGGCGTCGTACCGCTGTACGGCTGGGATACGTATGTAGGAGGCCGTGGGCGGATGCATGGCAAGCTCCTTGGCTTGGTGACCGTCGTCGACGGTCGGGGCGAAGAGTTCGACATCGGGGAGCTGGTGACCTACCTCAACGACGCGGTCCTGATGGCCCCGTCGATGCTTCTCACTCCCTCGACGTCGTGGTCGGAGGTCGACGACCGCTCATTCGACGTCTCCCTCACCGACAGCGGTAGGACGGTGACGGCCCGGGTGCTCCTCGACGAGACCGCTGCGCCATGTGATTTCAGTACCACCGACCGATTCGCCAGCCTGCCGACGGGACTGCTCCGCGCCCGCTGGACCACCCCCGTGGAAGGTTGGCGTGTCGTCGATGGGCGTCGGTTGCCCCAGCGCGTCTCGGTCATCTGGCACTTTCCGGATGGGCCGTTCACCTACGGCGAGTTCCGGTTCAGGGATGTCGTCTACAACGTGTCGCCCGGCGTATGAACCGTAACGATGGACGAGGTGGTCCACGTCCGTGAACACCGCCGATGCTCCCCGTCCGCAATACTTCAATCGGACGGAGAGCGCTGCTCGTGTACGGGAGAAGGAGAAGGAGAAATGTCGCTGCACGTGATCGTCGGCGCCGGCCCGGTCGGCACCGGCACCGCGACGCTGCTCGCCGAGCGCGGCGAGCGAGTCCGCGTGCTGACCCGGCGCGGTGGCGGCCCGCAGCATCCGGCCATCGAGCGGATAGCCGCCGACGCCAGCGACGCCGACCGGCTCGCCGCCCTGGCCGAGGGCGCGGCCGCGCTCTACAACTGCGCCAACCCGCCGTACCACCGCTGGCTCACTGATTGGCCGCCGCTGGCAGCCGCGCTGCTGACCGCAGCGGAACGCAGCGGGGCGGTCCTGGCCACCGCCAGCAACCTGTACGGCTACGGGCCAGTCGACGGACCTATCATCGATTCCACACCACTCGCAGCGACCCACCCCAAGCTGAAGCTGCGCGCCCAGATGTGGCTCGACGCGGAAGCCGCACACCAGGCCGGCCGGATCCGAGCCACTGAGGTGCGCTCCAGCGACTACATCGAGGCCAACTCCATCTTCAGCATCGTTCTGGTCAAGCCGCTGCTGGCCGGGAAACGGGCCTACGTGCCAGCCGCATTAGATGTGCCGCACAGCTGGACCTCGATCCCCGACGTGGCCACGACCTTGATCGCGGCCGCCACCACGGAGAAGGCCTGGGGACGCGCATGGCTGGTGCCAACCAATCCGCCGCTGACCGTGCGCGAGATCAGCACCCGCTTCACCACACTCGCGCACGCTCCGGCTCCGAAGCTCACCTCATTGCCCTACCTGGTGCTATGGACCAGTGGCCTGTTCTCCCCGACCCTTCGAGAGCTGCGCATCACCAACTATCAGTGGACGCGCCCGTTCGTCGTGGACTCGGCATACACCGAGCAGACCTTCAGGCTCACCCCCACACCGATAGACCAGGCTCTCGCGTCCATTCAGCCAGCGACCTGACCCCGATGCGGCCATGCCGGCCTTCACACAGGCGTCCCGGCGAGGACCGTCTCGATTTGCGAGAGGACAATCCGCATGCCTTCTTCGACGCCCGTCGCAAGCACCTGCTCCATGCCCGCCAGCGAGTCGAAATGCGTGCGGATCGCCATCACCGCGCCCCCGCCATCGCGCTCGTCGATGGTGATGATGAACGCCGTCATCGCGTTCCCGTCGTTCGGGCGGCCGTCAGCGTCGACGTCGGCGTCCCGCAGCTCGAGATAACGGGGCGGGTCAGCGGCGATGACATCCCACGTGCTGTCGTGGCGCTCGCCCTCGGCCCCGGCCATGAGGAACGTGATCCGCCCTCCGGCGCGCAGGTCGTGGTCGACCATGGTCACCGGGTAGCCGGGGGGCCCCCACCACTGCTCGAACTGGCGGGGGTCGGCCCACAGCTGCCATGCCCGTTCGACGGTGGCATCGAGATCCACCGTGACCGTCATGGTCAGGGATTCGGGGTCCTTCTCAACGCTGGTCACGCTCATCGCCTGCCTCCAGTGATTCGTTGCTCGGTTGCCAGAATGTCGTCGATCCGGTCCACCCGTCCCCGCCACAGCTCCTCGATGCCGTTCAGGACCATCCGGGCCCTCTGGACGGTGTCGACGTCGGTGTGCACGAGCCGCTCGCGCTCCCGCGCTGCTCCTTGGTGATGAGCCCGGCGCTTTCGAGCACGGCGACGTGCTTTTGCACGGCGGCGAAGCTCATCGGGTAGCGCTTCGCCAAGGCCGACACGCTGTACGTTCCCTCGACGGCGAGGGCGAGGATGTCGCGCCGAGTGCCGTCAGCAAGGGCGTGGAAGATGCGGTCGACGGCAGCGTCGGCGGCCTGAGCTACAACCATTTGGTTGTATGGTAGCGCAGAGCGATGACGCCGGCAAGTGGGAGAGCTACCGGCATTCCTCTCTCAGTTGAGGCGGCTCCGGGTCCACCAGAAGCAGAGCCCGACGAGGCTGAGGCTACGGCTGCGGGAGCACCCCGAGGGCGCCGACCGGCGTATCCGGAGAGAGCTTCACGGGGCTCGTGAATGTGGGTGAGAGCAACGAGGTTCCCGCCTGGTCACCTTCACCGACGATGAGCCGCCCGTCGGAGAGCCACACACCGGGGGTGAAACTCCGCAAGGATGCAACCGTGGTGTTGGTGCTCAGATCCACGACCTTGGTCAGGTAGTACCCGGAATCGAACTCCCCCACGTAAGCGCCATAGGCAAGATAGCGGCCGTCATCGGAGACACTGATGTCGCCGTACTGCGCATTGTCTGGCTGCATGGTCAGCGTCGTCGTGCCCGAGCCCTGCACCACCTGCAGCTGCGACGAAAGACTTAGTCGCCCTCACGGGTGATACACACCGAACCGGACTGGTCCGCGAACGGGCAGACCAGGGTTTTCCCGAGGGTCCGGGTGGTGGGATCGAAGGTGACGGCCTGGAATGCGGTGTAGTTGAGGAACGGGCCGGCGCCGCCGAGACCCTTGGGCCGCTGGGACACGGAGACCCCCGCACTGTTCCAGGCGTAGGGGAGCAGAACCTGGCCGCCGTTGGTGGTGTCGTTGGCGTCGTCGTAGACAAGCGTTGCGGAGGCGGCGGTGCCGCCCACGGGCTCGGTCCAGAGCTGCGAGTGGTCAGATGTCGAACCGTTGTCACCAGCGACCGCAAGAGGGATGCCGAACACCAGAGTGCTCTCGTCAGGAGAGATTGCGAAGGTTGTGTAGGCCTGGCGATCGGCCGCGGTAACGGTGCTGCTCAGCTGAGGGATCTCGCCGGCGACGCTGATGCTGCCATCACGAGCGAGGGCCTTCACGACCGTTCCGTCGATGAAGTACACGTGATCAGTTCCGACGTGGAAGACGTTGCCATCGATGCCATCGGGGATGGAGACCGCGGCGCCGACGCTGCCGTCCTCACCGATGAGGGTGATTTGCTCACTGCTCCCCGTCGTCTGTGCGGTCACCACCAGCGGTGGAGGCGGCGTGGGAGTGGGCGATGGAGTCGGGACGGGCGTTGCGGTCGGTGTAGGGGTTGGGCTCGCTGCCGGTGTGGTGGAACTTGATCCACAGGCTGCGAGTCCCACGGCGGCGATCGCACTGCCGATGATGGCTGTGACTTTCATGTCCTGCCTCCTTCCATTCAACGCGAGCTCGCCATTCACGGTTATGGCGTTGCTGGGAGAGGCGACGAGCCCACGGAGTGCCTTGCGCGAGGTCCAGGTAGCGCTTCGCCCCACTTGGGAGCGACATGCTGCGAATCGCCTCAGCGTCCCGCGCCTCAGCTCAGATGGTGCCTCACCCGCGTCACTCCCCTTGAAGATCGCGTCGAAGGAATACGACTGCTCCGACCGCGCCAAGCACCACAGCGATCGCAGTGATGATCGCGTCGTTCCGCCAATCCGGCCGGCCCGCCGGAGCGAAGACGATGTGGTGAAACAACGAGGTGTCTTGTATCCAGACGGGAAGGTTGATTCCGCTGCTCAACAGTACGATCAGAAAGGACCAGCCGAGAACGGCATACGCAACGACGATGGTTCGACGCGGCCACACCCCCAACGCGAAGATCCCTGCGCTGAGGATGAAGAGGGCCGGTACAACGGTGTTGATGCCCGCTTGGATGAGTGTGTTGAACGAGATGCCAGGAATCTGGTTTCCAAGCCCGATCCACGATCCAACCGAACCCAAGAGGCCACCAGCGACGATGACACCGACGACAATTGCGGTCCTTCCGAGCAGCCATCGCGTCCGACCGACCGGTCGGACCACGAAGTTGTCCAACCGCCCGGAGGCCTCTTCATCCCTGATCGAACCAACGGCCGTCGCTGCGTAGACGCACATCAATGTGAGGAGAATGAAGAACGCGAGCCCGAGATAGGCCTCGGCGAAGGCGGCATTGGAATGAACGAGGTGTTGGAACACCTGAGTCGCACTCGATGAGCCCTGCAGTGATGACGAGATGGCGTTGGCGAACGAGGCATAGAGTGCTCCAACCGCAACGAAAGCGGCGACCCAGATGAGGCTCGACACCCGAGCGAGGCGTGCCGCGGCCATCGTCGGGCTGCCCAGCATCCGCGTGTGGGGTCGTGAGGAATCGCTGACGCTGATGACACCGGATCCGACGTCACGCCGTCCAGCGAGGAAAACGGTCAACGCCGCGCACAGCACTATCAGGACTGCCGGCGGGAGCATCCAAAAGGGATCTGTGTGTGTCAGCGGAGAGATTTGCTCAAGCCAACCGAGCGGCGTGATATTCAACAGCCATGTTGCCGACGTGATGTCGCCCCACGAGCGCAGCACGAAAGAGACTCCCAAGACCCCTGCCGCCACACCTGCGGCGCGGCCACGTGATGGAAGGAGCTGACTCATCAGGGCGCCAATGGCCGCGAACATGCCGCAGCCGAGCGCCACGGTGAACGCAAGGAGAATCATCGGCCCAGGGCTGATGTTCACCACTTTGTCGGCACCACCTGCGACGAAGAGCGCTGCCGAAATCGCAAACAGCAGCACCGTGCTGGCCAACAATCCGGCGAGGGCGTTCGTCGCCGCCTTGCGAGCGGTGGTCGGCCCGCTGACCAAGAGCTCCCACCGCCCGGCATCCTCTTCGCCGCGGAAGTACTTGGTTGCCGCGAGGAGCGCCCAGATGGCTCCGAGCACGGCCATGACTTGGAGGATGTTCCATTGGACCTCTCCCGGCAGCGTGTCCATATACCGGGGACGTCCAACCAGCGCGTTGAGGCCCGGATCGCTTGCGAACTGCTGCGCCGCAGCGCGGAGCGCAGCGGGTGTCGGATACAGGTCTGCCGCACCGATTGCCTTCGACGCCGCGTAAATGCCGAAGATGACGGCCCAGATCGCAGCGGAGCGCCAGGTGCTCCGTGCGACCAGACGCCCGATCACCGTGGAGGGTGATCGAAATTGAGTGAGCATCGATCCGGACTGGGTGGTCGCTGTCAGCGTGGTCACTGCTTGACTGACACCATTTCGCCATCAGGTGCCCCGTACAAGGCCAGGAAGAGTTCCTCCAACGACGGCTGGCGACTCAGCAACGTCAGCGGATGGTGATCGGCAATGACTCGCAGCACCGGATCGATCGAACCGCTCACATTGAAGGTCAGGTGGCCGCCTTCTCTGATGACATTGCTCACGCCGTCCAGGTGATCGAGCGACGGCGGCGATCCTTCGAAACTGACCTCCACCGTCAACGCCGACAGATGACGCATCTGCGCCAGCGTTCCAAGTTCAACCAACTTTCCGGCTCGCAAGATACCGATGCGGTCGCAGAGTGCCTCGAGCTCCTCGAGGATATGCGATGACAGGAAGATCGTCTGCCCGCGCTCCTTGGCCTCGACCACGCTGTGCCGGAAGGCCTGCTCCATGATCGGATCGAGCCCACTGGTGGGTTCGTCCATGATCAGCAGGTCAGCGCGGGTCGCCAGCGCGGCGATGAGGTTGATCTTCTGCCGGTTGCCTTTCGAGTAGGTGCGTACCCTGCGAGATGGGTCGAATTCGAAACGCTTCATCAGCTCGTCGCGAAAAGCGATATCGACACTTCCGTGGACCCTTCCCAGGAGGTGCAGGGTCTCCATGCCGGTCAGGTTTGGCCAGAAGCTGGCCTCCCCGGGGACATACGCAATCCGCTTGTGCGACTCCACCGTCCGCCGCTGGGTGTCGATGCCGAATATCTCGGCGCTTCCTGACGTCGGCTTGATCAACCCAAGGACCGCCCGGATGGTTGTCGTCTTGCCCGCGCCATTGGGTCCGAGGTACCCAAGCACTTCCCCGCTTTGCACCTCGAGGTCAAGGGCCTCCAAGCCGACCACCGATCCGTAATGCTTGGTGAGTTTCTCCGTCCGCAAGGCGACTGTCATGAAGGCGCCCTCATGGTTGTTCGCACTGGACGCTGACTGCTGCGACGGCTGCCCCGGGGATCATTGGCTGACAGGCCAGTCGAGAGGCAGGCCGGCCTCCAAGTGGGCCATAGCTGCGTCCGTCACCTGAATCAGGTCGGCGTTCGGATCCCTCGCCACCGCGAGCAGCGCTGACATCATCACGCCGAGCAGCGCACCGGCGGTATTGCGGAACACGAACTCACTTGCGCTGGCTCCGGGGCGGTCGCTCATCACCACGACGATCTGGTCAACGAGATTCGCGAACTCTGCAAGCATTGCGGCACGAAGTTCGGGCGTCGACGCCAGCAGCCTGAACCGCTGGCGCATCAGCTCGTCCTGTTCACGCGACAGGTGCCCGAAGACTTCGCGCAGGGCGTTGTGAAGCGCCGCGACGGGGTGGAGACCTTCCGGCTGGGCGTTGAACGCAGCGATGATCACCGGATCGAGCTCGTCTTCCGTGACCACATCTTCTTTGCTTGGGAAATAGTTGAAGAAGGTGCTCGGCGAGATCTCGACCGCCTGTGCGATCTCCTCTATGGTCGTTGCCTCGAACCCCTTTTCAAGGAACAGGCGCATGGCCTCGTTCCTGATCGCGGCTCGGGTCTTCAATTTCTTGCGTTCCCGCAAACCGACGTTCATCTCAGCCACCTGACCCAGCCATTCGCAAATGCGGCGCGGCAACCGCGACTTTGGATTGCCCGGCCCGAGATCAACGCCAAGCCGCATCGCCAGGGCTGCCATCCCGGCTCTGCCGAGCACAGCAGTCTCATTTCATGCACCTCCTGCATGTTTCTATTCTGAGGATAATCCGAGCCGCTCCAAAAGTATAGAGACTTTAGTCCTTCCCGGTCAGGCCACGGCGCTCCCCAACCTCGTCCATCGCTTGGGGACGTTGTCGACCAGGATTGTGTAAAGCCGCTTTCACGCTGCCGAGGCTGGTCGGAGCCCGGCCGAAGCCGAGCTCCGGGTTGTGCCGTGTCGGCAGGGGATTACGCGGCAACCACCGCGTCCATCGGAGATCCCGCGGCGGCGCGGACATCGGGGGTTTCGCCGGCGCTCAGCGGAACCTGATTGAACCCCTTCAATGTGAGCCAAATGGCGAGGTAGGCCTCCCAGACGAACTCCGGGATCGTCGCGACGTCTTGCAGTGAGGAGCCCGCCTTGAAGAGGCCGAACAACACGGCAATCCCCGACGCGGCGAGCATCGGGCCTCCGATGACACCCAACAGCGCAACGCGGCGTGGCACCAGGCCGGACCGGTACATGAGCCAACCCAGCATCAGTCCGGTCCCGATTCCGTCCATGAAGCCGGGCCCGAGCAGGAACGTCCAGTTCTTGACGGCGAGGAGCAACCTGCCGGCCGTGAGGAGCGACCCCGCATCCGCGGCAGAAGCGCCCTGACGCAGCGTAACGATCGTGAGGACGCTGAGGATGCCGATCAGGAGGAAGGTGCACTCAACGAGCCGGGCCGTCACGTAGCCGAGCGCGATCGCCTCGTTCTGACGCTTGAGCAGCGGGAACAGGACGACGGCACAGCCGATGTTGCTGATGATGAGCAGCAGCTCGAGGAACGCACCCAGGAACACGCGGGTGTCGCCGCCTGCACCCATGATGTAGTGGGCATCCGTCAGCACGGGTCCGTAGGCGAAGAACGCCGCGATCGACGTCACGAACGTGGCGAGGAAGAGCAGTCCAACGACGAGCGCGATCTTTCTTGTTGCGTCCACCGGCACTCCTCCCTGTGACGGGGTTGTTGCCGCCATTGTCTGGGGATTCATCTGAAGCTCCATGTGTTTCATACGGTCTTCGACACGATTGGTCCCGGTGCCCACCCGATCGACTCGGTCGATCGGGTGGGCCTCACGCCACCGGGACGGTCAGTTGACTCCAGCGGGCTCGAGTTGCGAGCTCACCGCGCTGGTTGTGGAACGAGTGGCCGGGACACGCTGCGCGTGCCACACGGAATAGCCGAGGCCGATCAGGGCGACGCCGGTGGGAAACGCGAACAGCCTTTCGTACTGGGGCATGACGCCGGTCAGGATGGTTGCCACGCTCCCGCAGGCGAGGAGCACCGAGGCCCACCGGGCGAGGACGTTGGCGCGGAAGAGCGCGATGCCGAAGATGAAGCCGCCGGCAAGGTAGGTGACCCCGTTGACCAGGATGGCGAGCTTGACGAGCCCGATGCTGCCGGTGACGGTGCCGTTCGTGGCAGCGGCGATGACATTGCTGACGTAGGCGGGCGAACTGTGAGCGATGGACGGAAGGACAAAGGCACCCACGAATTCAATGCCGAGCATGGTCAGGTAACCGGTGGCGAACACGAGGTACCCGATCAGGCCGAGCACTCCCATCTTCTTCACCTGAAGCAGGTAGATACCGCTGATCCCGGCGAGGGCCAGGGCGGCCATGAGCACCTTGAGGCTTTCGCGGACGACGGCGTTGGTTGTGGTGATGTTGGTGCCGTCGAAGTGCGGGCTACCGATCTGTACGCCGATGAAGATGAAGTCCTGCCACTGCCGCGGCAACTCCGGTCGCTCGGAAGAGGGTGTTCGTTGTGACGGTCATTTCATTCTCCTTGTGGTGATGAGTGAGCACCGATTGCGGTGCCATCTGCGTATGTGAAGCTGGTCGGAATCGAGAGACGTGATTCGCCCTGCGGCCATCAACCACCTCCGTCGGGAGTCGGAATGGACGTGAGGCTGACGACCTCATAACCGCGCAAGGCCTCGAGCAGTGGCTGAAAGCTGCCGCACACGAGGCAGCGCAGCCGCGTGTCGTCGATATCCACGTCGCTCACCCCTGACACCTGCGCAATCTGCCGGGCCGGGGGCCGGACAATGAAGGTGATCTCGACGCGTCGGGTTTGCAGCTCCTCGTTCATACTGGCGAGCGTGAGGCAGCACCCGGGAGCGAGACATCGTCAGGATCGATGATTCGATGCGTAGTCGCTCCGCCGGCAAGCTGACGTGATCACTCGTCCCCGGGATGGCGAGACCTAGACAGTCGGGCAACCTGCCGGCGGAGGCCACGACCTTTGTCGGCCGGCGACGCGAGCTGGGCGAGATCAGAAGGAAGCTCACCACGGCGCGCCTGGTGAGCCTGGTGGGCCCCGGCGGCGTGGGCAAGACGCGGCTCGGGGTTCGCGCGGCCACCGAACTCGCGCGGAGCTTTGCGGATGGTGCCTGGATGGTCGAGCTCGGCGAGGTCAGCGATGCGGCGCTGGTGCCCGCCGCCGTCCTCGCAGCGCTGGACCTCAGGGACCAGGCCGCAGCGAAGCCGATTGAGATCCTCGTGTCGTACCTGCGGGAGCGGCGTCTCCTCCTCCTTCTGGACAACTGCGAGCACCTGCTCGAGCCGACCGCTCAGCTGGTGAACGAGATCCTTCGCGCCGCCCCCGAGGTGCGAGTGATCACCACCACCCGGGAACTGCTCCAGGTGCCGGGCGAGTACGTGGTGCCCGTCCCGCCGCTGGACGTGCCGTCAGCGGATGCTGCGGAACCGCTTGCCCAGCTCCGTCAGAACGAGGCGGTGATGCTGTTCACGGAGCGCGCGGCGGCTGCATCGGGTGCGTTCGAGCTCACCACCTCGAACCAGGCCGCCGTCGTCTCGGTCTGCCGGCGGCTCGACGGCCTGCCACTCGCCATCGAGCTTGCCGCGGTCAGGACCCGTGTCCTGGGCGTTGCGCAGATCCTTGACCTCCTCAGCGACCGGTTCGCGCTGCTCACCAGAGGAGGCCGTGCAGCGCTACCGCGTCACCAAACACTGCGCACGGCGATCGACTGGAGTTTCGACCAGTTGACCGACGCCGAACAGATCCTGTTCCAGCGTCTCTGCGTTTTCGCCGCGCGCTTCACGCTCGAGGACGTCGTGGGAGTCTGCACCTCGGATGGCGCGACCGCATCCGAGGCGTTGGACCTGCTGGCGTCGCTGGTTGACAAGTCACTCGTCACCAAGGACGACGTCAAGGGCACCGTCTGTTATCGGCTCCACGAAACGATGCGTGAGTACGCCGGCCTCAAGTTGCATGATGCCGGCGCGGAGGATCTCCTCCAGGAGCGCTGCCTCGAACACTATCGGCTGACGTGTCTGCGGAAGGCCGGTGAGGCTCGATACCACCTCGTCGAATGGCTGGCGTGGGCCGACCTGGAGATCGACAATCTGCGAGCCGTGCTGCACCGGTGCGTCGGTCGCGATGACCTCGCCCGCGGCCTCGATATCGCCGCCTCCATGCGGTACTTCTGGATCACACACGGGACCACGGAGGCGGTGCGCTGGCTCGACCAGTTGTTGCCGGCGAGGGATGCGGCGCCGACCACCATCGTGCACGCCAACTACGTGCGCGGCTGGATGAGCCTCTTGCAGGACGACGTTGTGGCCGCGAGGCCATGGATCGCGCGAGCTGTGTCGACCGCTCGAGAGGCCGGGTTGCAGGCGCTGCTCTCCGAATCGCTGTCGATCGCCGCGACCGCCGCGAGCCTGGCCGGCGATCCGGAGGCGGCGAGGCGCTCCCTTGATGAGGCCCAAACGATCAACGCGAGCCTGGATGACTTTCCCGCGACCATCGAGCTGGTGCTGGCACGGTCCGTGTACGCGGCCGTCAGCCGGGATCTCGACGACTTCAGAGCTTTGGCCACTGAGGGTGTCAACCTGAGCAGGGAAGCGCATGACCTCTACCAACTCGATACGATGCTTCGCAGCCTCGGCATGGTGGGAATGATGTCCGGCGATCTTCGAACTGCCAAGTCATGGTGGGTGGAGGGGTTGCTGATCGCTCGGGACGTCGACAATCGGCTCTCCCAGTTCTACGGCCTCGCATCTCTTGGATGGCACGCCGCCAAGAGCGGCCAGGCGCACACGGCGGCACGGCTGCTCGGGGCAGCGGAAGCGCTGGGAGCGCAGACCGGTGCGGTGATCGGGGGACCGTCGCTTCCGTTTCTGGTGGAGGCCCGGCAATTGGCGAAGGAGGCAGTGGGGGAAGCGGGCTTCGATGCCGCATGCAAGGCGGGCCGGCAGTTGAGCCGCGAGGAGGCGCTGCGGCTCGCGCTTGGCGAAGGCGCGCCTCCCGACGCTTCCGACTCCGAAGCCGCGGCCAGCCCGCTCGCCAAGCGCGAAGTCGAGGTGGCTCAGCTGGTCGCGGAGGGGCTCAGCAACAAGCAGATCGGCGTGCGGCTCTTCATCTCAGAGGCAACCGTTGCAAGTCACATACGGCACATCATGGACAAGCTTGGTGTCAACTCACGCGCACAGATCGCAGTCTTGATGGCGCCTCGCGCCTGAAGAAAGCGTCGTCAGGTTGCCGAGCGGCGTTGTGGAATCGGCCCCCGGACCCTAGACTGGCGCGCTATGGCCGAATTGACCTATGGCGTCGCGGCCGAAGCTCCGCTCCACGCCGGGGCGTCCACGGCAAGAGTTGGAGGAGGGTTCATCTCCCTCTTCACGCTGGCGTACATGAGTGCCAACCTGGTCTTCCAGGCGCCGATACTCGTGACCCTTCCATTGAGAGTCAGCTCGCTGGTGGGCATCAAACAGGCACCGGGCAACCTGGCGCTTGTCGCCGGGGTGGGCGCTTTCGTGGCGATGTTCGGCAATCCGTTCTTCGGGCGCATGAGCGACCGCACCACGTCACGCCTGGGGATGCGACGACCATGGATGGTCATGGGCGTGGTGGGTGGCACGCTCGGCGTCGCGATCGTATCCATCGCGCCCAACATCATGGTCGTGGTGCTCGGATGGTGCATCGCTCAGCTGTGCTTCAACGCCATGCTCGCTTCGCTCATCGCCGTGCTTCCCGACCAGGTGCCGACCGCTCAGCGCGGCATGGTCTCCGGGGTGCTGGGCGTCTGCCTGCCGATCGCGGCGGTGAGCGGCACGTTCATCGTAAGGCTCTTCAGCGGACACCAGATCGCAGCGTTGCTCGCCCCGTCCGCCACGGGGAGCTTCTTCATCGTGCTCTTCGCGTGTGTGTTGAAGGATCGGCATCTCGCCAAGGCGGACCGGCCTGCGTGGTCCATTCGGGAATTCGCGAGCACGTTTTACGTGAAGCCGCGAACAAGCCCCGACTTTGCCTGGGCGTTCGCCAGCCGCTTCATGTTCCTCATGGCCTACGCCCTGCTGGCGACCTACGAGGCCTACTACCTGATTCAGAAGATCGGCAGCGCCGTGGCTGACGTGCCGCAACAGATCTTTCTCGGAACGCTCGTGCAGGGGGTTGTCATCGTCACCGCTTCGCTGATCGGTGGCCATTTCTCTGATCGGACCGGCCGGCGGAAGATCTTCGTCTTCACCGCCGCAATCGTGTACGGCCTGGCGATGTTCGCGCTCGCGATGGCCAGCAATTTCAACGGGTTCCTCGTCGGCATGGCCATCAGCGGACTGGGATTCGGTGTCTTCGCAGCTGTCGACCTCGCGCTCGTCGCCGACGTGCTCCCGCACCCAGGGAGCAACGGCAAGGATCTCGGCGTGTTCAACATCGCCGCCGCGCTTCCGTTTTCCCTGGCACCGGCGTTGGCGCCGGCCATCCTTGCGATCGGCGGCGGCAGCTACGCTGTGCTGTACGCCGTGGCGGGCGTCTGCGCGATCCTCGGTGCTGGCGCCATCCTCCGGGTGAAGAGGGTCCGCTGAGCGACACCCGCGTCGACGCGCGAGGCAACGGCACCGCAGACCGCCAACTCCGGCTCGCTCTGCCTTTGCGATCGACGGGCACCAGATCATCCCGTGCCGGGCGGCGGCCGCACCGATCTCGTCAACCTCGTCCATCCCTAATACATCCCCTCCAGAGCCGCCGAGTGAGATCAGCGTCGGTTGGTCAGGTGTCGCCTGCCCGGAGGCGCTGCCAAGCGGATTGGCGAAGGATGCTCTGCCCAGGTTCGGCGCCTGTTCTTATGCTGGAGAGCCGCACTCCCGTCCGCCTCTGGTTAGGCCGCCCATCCTCGGACTAGCGAGCGATCCCAGGAGATCGCGCTCAGGGACACTCGACCCAGACCACCTCGCGTAGCCCGTCGGCACCCCCCGGAGTGGAAACGGAGACCCAGCCGAAACGGATCTGATGGTGCCCGAGCGTGCTCAGACAGCTGGGCCAGCCACCATCGTGCCAGCCACCGCCGGTATCCTCCCACTGGCTCACCCCACCGTCCATCCCGTACGCCCACCCATCCGCCGACACGGTGGCTTGGGCGGTGAGGACGCTGCCGCCCACGCTCTGATTCCCGCCGTTTGAGTAGGCGATGCCGGTCGAGACGTGGACTGCCGGATTCAGCGTCCCCAGCACGTAGGCGCCCAGCGCGACTGCGACCACGACGGCCGCAAGGATCGACCAGGTTGTTAGCCGTCGCTTCACGACCACCTCCAGACGACAGGTCAGGATCGGGCCATCATAAGCCGCGCCAACCCGCTCTTTGGTTGCCCGGTCGCTCATCGACGTCCTTGGCAGCCCCACGACTCAAGGGACATTGGCGAATGCTGGCGTGTGCGAGGGATCCCTCACTCGACGCGTGTTCGGGGCCGAGGATCGCAGGTCATGCACCCAGGGCCACCGCCAAGCAGCAGAGCGTCAACCCGAGCCCGGCAGGTGCCATGAGGAACCGTTCCCAGCGACTTCGGGACGCGACGTTTGCGTTTGCCAGGGTACTGATCCCCAAGATGGCCGTGAACACCCAGATGCTGATGCGCACCGGCGGGGATTCCCTCTCTAGCCCAATGACTCCTGCGCGAGCGAGGACGACATAGAACGCGGCGACGAATAGCAGGGCGGAGATCACGCTCGCGGCGCGCAGTCTTATGGGCAGGACGGCGTGCGTTCCTCCAAAGGCGGCGTGGCCTAAGGGAGAGCCCATGGCTAGAAGGATCTGGAAGACCGCCATCCCAGCGATGCCAGCTGCCGCAACGAGAGCTACCCAATCCACTAGACCGTCAATGTTCAGCTCTTCTAGCGCATGTCGCACCTTAGGTACATGACCACCAACCTCGTATGTCGCTGATACATCCCCTTGGAGAGCCGAGAAGCGATCCATTCCGGCCAGAGTTCGCGGGATGGTCAGTCTGGGCACCGTGCTCGGCGTACTACTCGCCAACTGGCCTCAGACCCTTGACCCGCAGGGATGCCGAGGTGCCCTGGTCTGTCGTGAGTTCCTCGGCAGCAGCTGTTGTCAAAGGCCGGCACGCAGCCGAGGACACCCAGCAGTCCCAACGTCATTAGGCGATAAAGCGGTGGATGGCCTCGTTAGCGTGGTCCTGAAAGGACGGGTTGGCCAGATCGGGGAATATGTCCGCTTGGTTCATCAAGGGACCCTTCAACTTGTTGGCCGCGCTGGCATAGAACACGCCACTCGAAAGGTTCGTGTCGGTGACACCGTCGACCAGTCGCTTCGCGCCATCCTCAAGTTTGTGCGAGATCCCGAGGGCGGGCATGACGTACTTGGCCGCTACACGCAGCGGTAGGGAAACGCCGTTGGAGGCTTGGGTGCCGGTCGTGGCGCCGGGGCTCACGGTGATAAATCGGCGGTTGGGGTATTGGCGGGCCAGGTAGGCCATCCAGAGTGCCCCGATGTACTTGGCCTGCCCGAAGGCTAGGTTGAAGTCAGCTTTTTTGTCGGCGAAGTAGCTGCCGTCGATGACGGTGGCGAGTTCATCGGCTGAGGTTGAGACGAACGATGGCCGTTTCATCCTCAGCTTCGGAAGTCCCCGGGCGGCTTCACTTCCGGCGAGGACAGCAATTTCGCCAAGTCGATCCTCGGCCAGGAGCCCTTCGAGGAGGACGACGTGGCCAAGGACGTTCGTCGCGAACACGGTGGTGACCCCGTCAGCGGTCAAGTCCATCGACTGCGGTCCAATGACACCAGCGTTCATGACCAGCGCGTCGATGGATCCATCGATAGCCGCCTGGCCGGCGCGGACCGAAGCCATGTCGGCGACGTCCATGAGAATGATGTCGAAGATGTGCCGGTCGGTCGCGGCTTCGAGTTCGGCCTTTGCCTGTGTCGCCCGATCTTGGTTTCGGCATGCAAGGTAGATCCGCGCAATCTCAGGACGTAATGCCAGTTGCCGGGCCACCTCCTTGCCGATCCCGGCGTTGGCGCCCGTGATGAGCACCGTCTTTCCTGGGAGTGCGCTCATTGGGATGTGCGCTGATCGTCTGGGCGCGTTGGGAGGCCGTCGAGCAAGCTGAAACGGGCATCCATCGCGACACTTCGGACTTCGATCAACTGCTGATATTCAGGCGAGTTGTACCAACTGATGGCCGCCTCATGGTCGGGAAACCGCACGAGTGCCCCTGAAGTGAGCGAGCCATCTCCGTGCAGGATTTCCCAGTTACCGGCGGCGAGAACCTCTCCCCCGTACTCCGTGGCTGCCTGCCCAGCGTTGGGGGCGTATTTCTCACGATAAACAGCCGGGTCCTTGACCGTGAATTCGACAATTACGTATGCGCTCATGTGTGGGTATTCCTCAGTTGTTAGTTGTGATTTGTGTTCTAGGTCTTCTCTCTGAAACGTCACCGCCGACCGGTGTTACGTCGCTACTCGGCCCCCGTCGACTGCAAGAGTGACGCCGTGGACGAAGCTGGCATCATCACTGGCGAGGAAGACGATCGCCGCAGCAAGTTCCTCGGGCTGAGCTACGCGACCTGCTGGTGCTAGTGCTGCGAGCTGATTCACCATCTCTTCAGGGACTGCTTCCATCGTGCGGGTCCGTGTCGGGCCGGGGGCAACGGCGTTGACCCGAACACCACGCGGGCCATATTCGGCAGCCCAGGCCTTCGTCAACAGTTCGAGAGCCGCTCGGCTGGCGCCATACAGAGCCATGCCTGCCTGTCCGAAGCTGGCAACCATCGTGGAGACATTGACGATCGAACCCCATCCGCGTTCGGCCATGGCCGGCGCCAGTGACGCCACGAGGAAGAACGGAACCTTGACGTTGACTGCAAAGCTCTCGTCGAAGTCTGCTTCGGTGGCTGCGTTGCTTGGTCCGAGCAAGGCGACGCCAGCGTTGTTGATGAGGATGTCGACATGACCGTCGCCTGCCTCAATGGCCCATTCGACCAGGTCCTGGGCCGATTTCAGATCGCTCAACGTGGTGAGCCGGAACGTTGCGCTGCCTCCGCTGCCTTCGATCTCGGCCACCACGTCTTTGGCTCGTTGTTCGTTGCGCCCGACCACCAGTACGCGAGCGCCGCGGGCGGCCAAGGCGATGGCCGTCGCCTTGCCGATACCGCTCGTCGAGCCCGTGACCAGAGCGGTCTTGCCCTTGAGGTCAGTCATGCGATGTGCCACCTGTCGCTACAAAATGGGTTGTGCGACCCACTCTGACAGGTCAGGACTGGGTTGTCAAACTCAAAATCCTGCTAACATTGGTGCATGGTCAACGAGACGATTGACCGGCCGAAGCTCACCCCCAAGGGAGCACGCACCCGGGCACGGATAGTGGAGGAGGCCGCCGCCCTGATCCATGAGCGCGGGGTGGCGGCTACCACCTTGGAAGACGTCAAGGTGGCGGCGGAGGTCAGCGGCTCTCAGATGTACCACTACTTCCCCGACAAGAACGAACTCGTGCAGGCGGTCATCGATTACCAAGCCGACGCCATCGTCAATAACCAGGGGCGGCTGCTCCGCAGCGCGAACGGAGTCGAAGCCTGGCGGAAGATGGTGATCACCGAAGCGAAGCGCACCAAAGCAAAGGGCGGCTGCCCACTTGGCTCGCTCGGTGGTCAACTGGCCGAGTGTGACCCCGAGGCCCGAGTGCTCATAGCGGCAGGGTTCGATCAGTGGGCAGCCGCCATCGGCGACGGACTCAGATCCCTTCGCGCCGACGGGAAGCTCCCGTCGGGGATCGACCCGGACGACCTCGCCACTACTCTGCTCGCCACGCTCCAAGGGGGACTTCTACTCGCCCAGGTGCAACGGAGTACCCGCCCGTTCGAGACTGCAGTCAATACCCTTCTCGCCCTTGCTGTCGGCAGATGAGCCCAAGCCGGGTTCATTCGGTGGGCGGCAGCCCTCAGTCCTCGTAGACCTTGTTGAAGGGGTACCACCACTCCGGCGCCTGCCGGATCGGGGCCTCGAGCGCGGTGGCGACTCGCTGCATGACCACGGCATCGCTGTCACCCGGCGCGATGTCCACCGCCGGGTGTACCACGAGCCGGTAGAGGCCCTTGTACCGTAGGCAGTGCACCGGCAGCACCGGCACGCCGGCGACGCGCCCCAACCATGCGGGCGCGGTGGTGAACGCCACCCTGCCGCCGCAGAAGTCGACGGCGACCGTGTCCCCATGTTCGGGGATGTCGCTGAGGATCGCGGCGAAGCGACCGCGACGCACCGCGCGGAACAAGCCACGCGCCGCGTTCGACGACAGGAGCACCTCGAGCTCCTGGCGCCGCCGCGCCCACGCGGCGATCCGTGTTACGAGGTCGGGTCCGACCGGCGCCATCACCGTGGTGATGCGCAGGCCGGACGCGTAGCCGCAGCTCGCCGCGACATCCCAGCTCCCGAAGTGCGCCAGCGCGAACACGCCGCCGCCGTGCTCCTCGATGGCCCTGTGCGCGTGCTCGAGCCCGTAGCCGCGGTAGTGCCGGTGAATCGCATGCGCGGGGACCGCGTACTGCCACACGAAGTCCACCGACGTGCGTGTGTAGTTGCGATACGAGGCCAGCGCACGGCGCCGCGCGGCGCGACGGTCGAGCGACGGGTCGAGGCGCCGGTGGTTGGCTGCGCAGCGGTGGCGCCCGCCGGGTGACAGCGCGTACGCGCAGGTGCCGAGCGCGTCGGCGAGCGCGTACCGGCCGCCACCGAGCACGCGGAGCAGCTGGCTCGCGGTCCACAGCCCGGCGCGCAGCGCGAGGGGCGGCGGCGCGAGCATCGCTCCCCGCCCTGGTCGTTCCGCCGTCAAAGCACCTTCTGCGCTTGGTCGGGCTGGAGCGCGACGTGATGCTTGGCGATGATCTCCCGCACCGTCCCGCTCTGCGCACGCATTACGAGGCTGTGGGTCTCCGCCCACCAGTTGTGGTACAGCACGCCGCGCAACAGGCCGCCGCCGCTGATACCGGTGACCGCCACGCTGATGTCGTGCCCGGGGACGAGCTGCTCCATGCTGAGCGCCGCCTCGGGGTCGTAGCCGGCCTCGCGCATCGCCGCCGCCTCGTCCTCGTGCCGCACCCACGGACGGCACTGCAGCTCCCCGCCGAGGCAGCGCATCGCGCACGCGGCGACGATCGCCTCCCGGGTCCCGCCCGACCCGATCATCACGTCGATGCCGGACCCCGGCCAGGCGGCCATCATCGCGAGCCCGACATCGCCGTCGCTGACGATCGCGACCCGCGCGCCGAGGCTGCGCAGCCGCTCGAGCAGCGCCTGGTGCCGGGGGCGGTCGAGCAGCACGACGGTGAGGTCCTGCACCTGGACGTTCATCGCGAAGGCGACGCGCCGGAGGTTGTTCTCGGGCGTGTCGCTGATGTCCACCGACCCGCGCGCCTGCGGGCCCACCGCGATCTTGTGCATGTATGCGACGGGTGGCGGGAGCAGGATGCCCCCGGTCTCCGCCGCGGCCGCGACGCTGAGCGCCTGGCTGAGGCCACCGGCGACGAGGCTGATCCCGTCGACCGGCAGCACCGCGAGGTCGACCCGGTCGCGCCCCGCGCCGATGATCCGGCTCGGCACGAGGCGGTTGTTGGACCCCTCGGGTCCGATGACGATGCGCCCCTCGAAGGGCATGCCGCTGAGCGCCTCCTCCATGACCGCTTGCCCGGCGTCGCGTGTCCCGCTCTTGTCACCGCGCCCGAGCCAGCGGCCCACCGAGAGCGCGGCCGCCTCCGTCGCGCGGAGCAGCTCGAGACCGCGATTGCGGCCCCGGCTGATCCTCGCCGGCGACGGAGTTCCACGTGCGGCCGTGCTCATCGCCAGCAGCGTAGCGGCCCGCTACATGATCCCGACGAATTGCGCCTCCGCGGCGGCCGTCGTCAGCTGGGTTGTGGCGAACGTCACCGGGTCGACCGTCGCCACCCAGGTGTTCGCGCCGCTCGCCATCTCGCCGAAGATCGGGCCGCCGGCCGGCCATGCCATCGGTGCGAAATCGCCGCTGTTCCGGGCCACGGCGGCGCCCGTCGAGAGGTTGAGGATGCGGAGTGTCGGGGTGATGGTGGCGCCGCAGGTGTCCTGGCTCTCGGGGATCGTGATGTACGCCAGCTCGGCGCCGCCGGACGCGAAGACCGCGTCACCCGCGACGTTGCTGCCGGAGAGGGTGAAGTTGTGGACGAGGGCGCCGCGGGAGCCGATGCGGATCGCGTCGGTGGCGGTCGTGCCCGCGAAGCACACGGTCTCGAGGCTCGGGCTCACCGCGCTGAGCGGGCACGACGCGTCGGCCGTGAGCGTGGTCACCACCTCGGTCGTCGGATTGATGATCGCGGAGTCCGCGGACTGCATCTGCATGTCGAACGAGCCGCATCCGCAACCACCGCTCGGCACTCGTGCGAACGCGATCCCGGGAGCGGTCCAGCTGATGAGGTAGTAGTTCCAGCCGTCCGGCGGGGCGTCATCGGTCGGGTGATTGGGATCGGAGATGCGGTCGGCGATGACGCGCGGCGCCGCGCCGGGTGCGACGACCACGATCCGGTTCGTGTAGGTTCCCGACGGCGTCCCGTCGGCCGTCGCGTACGCGTACGACACGCCGTCGGGCGCGACGAGCAGCGCGTCGGCATCCGCCGGTACGGTGCCCAGCGTCCGCACGGCGCCGCTCGGGCTGAGCTCGTGCACGAGGCCGCCCTGGCTCCAGTACGCGCCGCCGGCACCCGCCGCGGTCATCCACGCCACGGAGGGATCGATCTCGGTCTTCGCGAGCACCGTGCCGACTGGGCTGAGGATCTCGAGCCACTCGGTGCCGCTGCTGCTGCTGCTGACCGGGACGGTGACGACGATGTTCGACTGCGAAGCGTGGGGCGCCGGTGTCGCCGGGGCCGGCGCGGCGGTGGCGGGCGACGCCACCGGGGTGGCCGTGTGCGGCGCCGCGTCAGTGCGGGCGTACGAGTCGGTGGTGGTGTGCGCGGTGGCCGTGGCCACGGCACCGCAGCCGGAGAGCACCAGCACCGCTGCTGGAAGGACGAGTGCGGCGCGGGTCGGGGTCATCGGGAGTGCCTCCGTCATGTGGTCGTTTGACCGTCAAACGGAGGGTTGCGAGCGCGGTTTCGCGTAACGATTTGCGCGGTCCGGCGTTGCGGCGCCGGGTCAGACCGCGGTCGGGGTCTCGCTGGAGATTGGTGCGGGCGAGCTTTCGGCGTCCGGCACGGCGCCGGCGCGCAGGTTCGCGGTCGCCGCGACCATGAACGCGCGGAACAGCGGATGCGGCCGGCCGGGCCGGGAGCGGAACTCCGGATGGAATTGCGTCCCGACGAAGAACGGATGGTCGCGCAGCTCGATGATCTCGACCAGGCGGCCGTTCGGCGAGGTGCCGGAGAACAGGACGCCGGCCCCGGCGAGCGGGTCGCGATAGTGGTTGTTGAACTCGAAGCGGTGGCGGTGCCGCTCGTACACGACGGGCTCGCCGTACGCCTCAGCGGCGCGCGTGCCCGGCGTGAGCTTGCACGGGTACACGCCGAGCCGCATCGTCCCGCCCTTCTCCTCGATGTCGCGCTGCTCGGGGAGCAGATCGATGATGGGATGCGAGGTGAACGCGTTGAACTCGGTCGAGTTCGCGTCAGGAGCGTCGAGAACCTCGCGGGCGATATCGACGACAGCGCACTGCATTCCAAGGCACAGTCCGAGATACGGGACGAGATGGCGGCGCGCGTACCGCGAGGCGAGCACCTTGCCCTCGATGCCCCGGTGGCCGAATCCGCCGGGGACGACGATGCCGTCGACACCGTCGAGCGGGCCCATGTCCTCGTCGAGCTGCTCGCTGTTGACCCACACGAGCTGCAGGTCGGCGCCGCACTGGACGGCGGCGTGACGCAGGGACTCGATGACGCTGATGTACGAGTCCGGCATCTCGACGTACTTGCCGACGAGCGCGATGCGCACCGCCGGCTTGGGGGCCGCGATGCGCGCGCAGAGGTCCTGCCACTCGGCGAGGTCCGGGGCCGTGGCGTTGAGGCCGAGCAGATCGACGATGTAGTCGCCCAGCCCCGCCTCCTCGAGCATGAGCGGCACCTGGTAGATCGAGCTCGCGTCGGGAACGTTGATCACCGCGCGGACGTCGACGTCGCCGAACAGCGCGATCTTCTCCTTGAGCGGCTGGCCGATCGGCTTCTCGCTGCGCGCGATGATCGCGTCCGGCTGGATGCCGATCGAGCGGAGTTGATTGACCGAGTGCTGCGTCGGCTTGCTCTTGAACTCCTCGCTGGCGTTGACGTAGGGGACGAGGGTGAGGTGCACGTAGCAGACGTTGTTGCGCCCCACGTCGTTCTTCATCTGGCGGATCGCTTCGAGGAACGGCAAGGACTCGATGTCACCGACCGTGCCTCCGACCTCGACGATGACGACGTCGGGCTGGGGCAGCTCGTTCTCCGCGACGCGGAGCACGCGATGCTTGATCTCGTTGGTGATGTGCGGGATCACCTGCACCGTGCCGCCGAGGTAATCCCCGCGACGCTCCTTCGCGATCACTGACGCGTAGATCTTTCCCGTCGTGACGTTGCTCGCCTTGCTGAGCGCGACGTCGACAAAGCGTTCGTAGTGACCGAGATCGAGGTCGGTCTCGGCGCCGTCGTCGGTGACGAACACCTCACCGTGCTGATACGGCGACATCGTGCCCGGATCGACGTTCAAATACGGATCGAGCTTCTGCATCCCGACGTGCAGGCCGCGCGCCTTGAGAATCGTGCCGATGGAGGCGGCGGTGATGCCCTTGCCGAGGGAGGAGACTACTCCGCCTGTCACGAACACGAACTTCGCCATGCGCAGAGCCTCCACAGGTGGTTTGTCCGATTGTACCAGCAGCGCGTCCGAAGCACGCACCGATGTTCGACACGCCTGCGGCGGGCTATCTTATGAGCCTGCGGCGGGCTTTCGTACGAGCTTGCGGCGGGCTATCTTATGAGCCTGCGGCGGGCTTTCGTACGAGCTTGCGGCGGGCTATCTTATGAGCCTGCGGCGGGCTTTCGTACGAGCTTGCGGCGGGCTATCTTATGAGCCTGCGGCGGGCTTTCCTATCGGCCTGCGGTGGGCCTCCACTGATCTGAGGCCGGCTATAGCGTTCGCCTAAACCTGCGAGCCGGCCGTGGTGGCGAAGGGATCGGTGTCATCGCGGGGGTCTCTGGCGGCCACGATCGCTTGCCTCATCGATGCGAGTTCCGGTGAGGCCGTATAGAAGCGACCCCGCTTCTCTCCGTGAGTCACCAGGAGCCCGGCGGCGACGAGCTGCTGGAGATCTCTGCCAGCCGTCGCCACGGTCATCTCGCCATCGTCGGCCAGGACGTTGGCTCGATAGGTCGCGTTCCGCACGCGGAAGTTCATGGCCGCGGTGTACAAGCCGGGGATGGTGCGATCCGGCAGGCCCCGACGCTTGGTGAGGGCTTCAAGCTCATTCCACAGCCGTTCGGTCTCTTTCACGCGCCGCAACATTGTCTCGGCCTGTCTCAGGTGCGCCGTCAGGACAAAACGGATCCAAGGCCGCGCATCTCGATCGGGGTGCCATGCTTCCCCGCCGACCGTGTGGAGCAGGTCGTAATACGCTCGTGTGTTCCGGCCCAGATATTCCTCGATGCTCGCGAACAGCGGGTAGAGAACGCCTTCCCGCGCGATCACCAGTGTCTGGACACAACGTGCCATGCGGCCATTGCCATCACGAAAGGGATGCACCATGACGAGATTGAGGTGAGCCATGCCGGCACGAACGAGTACCGGAACGTCGCCAGGTTCGTTGAGTGAGTGGACGTACTCTTCCATGAGCTTCGGAACATGCTCGATGTCCGGTCCGCGATAGACGACGTCCCCGGTCTCCTCATCACGCACGTATATCGAACCGAGTCGCCAGAGGCCAGGGCGGTTCTTCATGTCGTAGCCGGTCATCATGAAGTGCAACGCTTTGATCAACTGTTCGCTGTACGCGAAGCGCTCCTCCCCGGCCACCTGGAGGACGTAGGTCATGGCGTCTCGATACCCACGCAGAGCGAGCCTTGTCTCCTGCTCGGCGTCAAGTGGCTCCTCGCCGAGATCGACGGCCGCTGCGTCGTCAAGCGGCGCGTCGTAGCCCTCGATGCTGTTTGACCCCTGAATGGCTCTCGCCATCGAAACCCGTCGCAGGGATCCCTGCCAGCGTCGAGGTTCATGCAGGAGGTAACGCATGCTGTCGCGCAGCTGGTCGATCCTGACGACGACTGCCAGTTCTGCGGGTTCCAGCTCTGGCGTGGCAAAAAGCATGCTCAATACCCCATTAGCATCCTACGCTATGTATGATACTAACGTACATTATGATGCTTTGCAACCACTAAACACTCGGCATCCGTCACCCTGAATACGGGCTCGCCAGACAGGGAGAACGCCGTGGTGAGCTGCGGCCGAAGGCAACTCGATTCGCGCCACGGGCGCGGATCAGCCGGCGCGTGTTTCCAGGAAGACCACCCGGGTCTCGTCGGTCTCGCCGCTGGGCCCGCTGAGGACAAGGCGTGGCTGCTCCTGCCACGTGCCCTCGACAAGTCCCATCTCCTTGGCGAACTTCCCGACGGTGTCGTACTCGCCGCCGGCGCCCGCGCCGTAGCGGGCGGGGACCACGATGCTCGGCTCCACGGCGTTGACCAGCTTTGCCGCATCGACGGCCCCGAGCGCATCTCCCCCACCCACCGGCACGACGAGGACGTCGACATGCCCGAGGCTGTCGATCTCCTCCTCGGTGAGCTGGCGGCTCAGGCGACCGGCCGCGACGACGCGGACGTCGTCGACCGCGACACGCATCACGGTCGTCTCGCCGGCGGCGAGCCCAAGGATCGCGACGCCCGCGATCTCGAACTCACCGGGCCCGCAGACCTCCTGCACCTCGCCGTCGCGGGCGCGCAGGCGCTCGGTGTCGGTGGCGCCGTCGGTGCGGACCACGAGCCCCTGGGCCCCCTTGGCGAGGCCCGGCAGCGTGCTCTGGGGCGGATCGATGACGACGGTGATGTCGCGGCCGCGAAGCCGCACGCACGAGTGGCCGTGATAGGTCAGTTCCATGGTCCCCCTCAGTGTGCCGTGTGCAAGGCTCTAGCCGCTCCCGACCGTGAGCGCGAGTGTCGTCGTGGCGTGGTCCCGGTAGACCGTGAGCGTCACCTGCTGTTCGGGAGCGAGCCCGAGGACGACCGGGTCGAGGGGATGGTCGGCGTCCAGCGCGGTGCTTCCCACCGCGGTCACAACATCGCCGGGGAGAAGCCCTGCCTGGGCTGCCGGGCCGCCGGCGGTGACGGAGAGGATCAGGGCCCCCTCGGGCAGGCCGGCGCCGGCGGCGGTGGCCGGATCGAGCACCTCGGCGTCGACGCCGAGCGTCGGCACCGGCGCGCCGCCGCCGCTGCCGGTCGCGATCGCCACGAGGTTGGCGGCGGCGGTGAGGGACAGTGCGACCACGCCGGGCGCCGCCGTTCCCGCGTTGACCACCACGCCGATCACGTCCCCGTTCCCGTTGAGGAGGGGCGCGCCGTCCTGGCGCGGGTCCGGGGTGGCGTCGACGGTCAGCGCGTCATGGAGTGCCGGCTCCGAGTCGGAGAGGGTCACCGTGATGCCCACCGAGCTCACCGACCCCGAGCTGAGCGTCAGCGGTGAGAACGGCGTGTGCGCGACGGCGATGGCGAGATCGCCCACCTTCGGGGTGACGCTCGCGAACGCCAGCGGGGTGAGGCCCTGGGCGCCCACCGCCTGCAGCAGCACGATGCCGTGGGTCGGGTCGGCGCGCACGATCGTCGCGGGAAAGCTGTGCCCGTCGGCGGTGGCGATGCGGAGCGCCGCGGCGCCCTCGATGGCGTGCAGGCTCGAGATGACGAGGCCGTTCGCGGAGACGACGAACCCGTCCACGATCCCGGTCGGGCCGGACAGCAGTGAATCCGCCGTCACCGGTTTCGTGAGCACCTCGACGACCGAGGGCGACTTGGCCTGGGCGATCGCGCCGGCACTGATCGTCCCTCCCGGGCCGACGACGTTCGTCTGCGTGATCACGCGCTCCACGGGCCCGAACCTCGCGTAGATACCCCACGCGGCGAGCCCCCCGCCCACCAGCCCGATGACCGCGCTCAGCACGATCGCGGCCAGCAGCCGGTCACGCGGGCGAGCCGCGGCGGTCATTGCGGAGCTGCCGTCGCCCTTCGGCTGAGGTAGCGGACGATGCCGGCCGCGTTGCTGTGCACGCCGTTCAGGATCTCGAACTTCTCCTGCGCACCTTCGGGGAGCGCCTCGGGCGTTGCGGCGAAGGCATCGGCGAGCGCGGCGGCGACCTCGTCGATCCCCGCGTCGGCGGCGCCCTCCATGACCGTGGCGGCGACCTCGACCCAGCGGTGCAGCATGTCCTCGGCCTCGGCGAGGGTCGCCTGGGCATCGGCGACCGGACCGTAGTGGGTGAGGACCATCTGCTTCGGGGCCAGCTCCGCGAAGCGGCGCAGGCTGTGCGTGGCCTGCTCGAGGTCGAAGTCGGGTGGCGGGGTCGCCGGCCGGAGGATGCCGATGTCCGGGAGCAGGACGCCCACCGCGTCACCGACGAGCAGCGTCCCGGTGTGCTCGTCGAGCACCGCGTGATGGTGCTTCGCGTGGCCGGGAGAGTCCACCATCACGAGCTCGCGGCCGTTGCCGACGTCGACCTTGAAGCCGTCGCCGGCGGCGATGAGACGTTCCTCAGGCACCGGGATCATGCGCCCGTACAGGTTGTCGAGCAGCGGACCGTACACGCGCGAGGCGCTGTCGATGAGCTTCGCCGGATCGACCAGGTGGCGCGCTCCGCGCTCGTGCACCACGACCGTCGCAGAGGGGAAGTCACGGGCGAGGTCGCCCACCGCGCCGGCGTGGTCGAGGTGGATGTGCGTGACGATGATCCACCGCAGATCGAGCGGCCCGAGCCCGAGCGCCGCCAGCGCGGCGTGGACCGCCGGCACGCTCGACTGCGATCCGGTCTCGATCAGCGCGGGCATCGGACCGTCGACGAGGAAGCCCGCCGTCAGCTGGTCCATCCCGCCGAGCAAGGTGTCGAGCTGGCGGATCCCCGGTGCGATCTCGATCGCGTCGCTCATCGTCTGCCGCCCACGGTTACGGCGAGGGCGACGGCGCCGACTGCTTTGCGAGCAGGGTCTGCAGCTGCTTCAGGTCCGCCTGCACCTTGGCCTCGTCGGCGCCGTATGCGGTGTAGTTGCCGGCCATCAGCGCGGCCTGGGCCGCGGAGTTGTCGATGACGATCTGATTGTCGAGCGCGATGATCTGCTGCTGGATCGTGCCGGTGGGCACCGGCGTCGGCGTGCCGCCAGGCGTCGGCGACGCGGACGGCGACGGCGATCCGGACGGTGACGGGGTGGGCGATGGCGATCCGGACGGGTTGCTCAGGCCGGGAATCGCCTGGCTGGTGTTGAGCAACGCCTGCAGAGCCGTCGTGAACGACGTGCCCTCCGCGATCCCGTTCTGGGTGCCGACGATCACATACTGCAACTGCGGGAACGCGGTACCGCCGTTGGCTGCGGCGATGACGTACATCGGGCGGATGTACAGGAAGGAGTCGTTGTTGAACGGCAGGATGATGACGTTGCCGAGGACGACCGACGATCCGTGCTGGCTGAGCAGGCTGATCTGCGAGCTGATCTGCGTGTTGGTGTTGATGTTGTTGTCGAACTGCAGCGGACCGAGCACGTTGTCCGCGTTGTTGAGGCGCACCGACACCAGTTTCGGGTCGCTGGTCGTCGTGTAGTCGCACTCCGCGGCGAGCCACGCGGTCATGTTGTTCGCCGAGGTGCCGCTGCCACTCGCTCCCGGAGAGAACGTCTGGAGCAGCACGAATTGCGGGCTGTCGGTGCCCGGGAGCGTCATCTCGACGTAGTACGCGGTCGTGTTCTGCTGCGCCCCGTTGAGGCTTTCCTGGGCGATGCTGAACAGGTCGCTCCCGTTGTAGAAGACCGAGGCCTGCTTGATGTGCACCTGCGCGTACGCCTGCGCCTGATCGTTGAACAGATCCTCCGGGTAGCGCAGGTGCGATTTCAGGTACGTCGACATCTGGTCGAGCGGCGTGAGGAGGCCGGGATAGATGGCGTTCCACGCCGCGGTGATCGGCTCCTGCAGATTGACCGCATACAGGGTGATTGCGCAGGTCTTGGCATCGATGACCGCCTTCACGGCGTTGCGCATGTACGACGTGCCGTCGCCCTGCTGGTATGCCTCGGGGAAGAGTGACGACTTGACGTACGCGTCGGCGATCCACATGAGGTGACCCGTCTCGGGGTCGACGACGATGTACGGATCGCCGTCGACGGTGAGGAAGGGCGCCAGCGACGTGATCCGCGAGGTGATCGCGCGGTGGACCAGCACGCGGCTGTTCGAGGTGAGCGAGTTGTTGAGGAAGAGGTCGAAACCGCCGAAGTCCTGCAGCGAGAGGGCGAGCTTGTCGATCGGGTTGGAGACCGGGATGCCCACCTCGCTCCCGGTCGCATGCACCGTGTTGTCACCGCTGCCGGACGGATAGTTGAATTCGGGCTGCGTCGTGCCGGAGACGACGTTCTGGGTCGTATCGATGCCGCAGTAGATCGCGGGATCGGCGGTGGTGCTGCCGTCGAACGACAGGTCCGGCGGCGAGCCCGGCGTCACCTCCGTCATCGGCTGCTGGCCGACGAGGACCTCCGGCTTGCCCTCGGCCGCCACCGCGTTCACCGAGACGGCGGTGACCCCGTACCCGTGGGTGTAGTTGAGCGACGTGTTCACGAACGAGGCGTTGGGGACGTCACCCTCGGCGATCTCGCGCGGTCCGATCATCACCTCGACGTCGGCTCCCGTGGTCGCATCCGGATAGCGATCCACGGTGATCGCCGAGTAGGTCTGGTAGCTGCGCGTGCGATCGACCTGGGCAAGGGTGTCCGGCAGCTGGGTCGTGTCCTGAATCCGCACGTTCGTGAGCGTGCCGAGGTCGGCCTCGAGGTCGGAGAGCGTCGGCGCATGCGGAGTGCCGAAGGTCTTGTCCTCCACCTGCGGGTTTGCACCCGTGTCCTCCAGCGCCCATGCGTAGCGGCTCGTGGTCAGGAAGTCGTTGATGGTCGGGGTCTGCGCCGTCTGCTCGTTCGGGTTGACGCTGGTGGCCTGGTACACCGCGGCCGGCACGCCCTGGGCAAGGCCGGCGACGAGGAGCCACCCGCCGAGCATCGATGCGAACGCGATGGCGGTGCCGGTCGACGCGCGCCGCCAGCGAACCACCAGCAGGACGACTGTGGCGACCGCGATCACGAGCGCCAGCACCTGAAGGAACCCGAGCACGGGCTGGACGACCGCGCGCTGCGTGGCGTCGAGCCCGACGTAACTGCCGCCCCCCTGGGAGTGCGAGCTCGTGGCGAGGTGGTAGACGCCGAAGTGGGCGCCGAGCGCGGCGAGCACGAAGATCGCGGCAACGCCGATGCCACCCGAGATCACGGCGACACGGAGGGCATCCTCCGGAGAGCGGCCCGGCGGCGGCTCGAGGGGCAGCGGCAGCTCCTCCGGCGCGTTCATGACCGTCGCTGCGATCACGGCCATCGCGATCGATCCCAGCACGCCCAGGATCACCCCACCCCACAGCAGGCCCATGAGGTCGTCGATGGCGGGCAGCGTGAAGACGAAGAACGAGAAGTCCATGTGGAAGACGGGGTCGGTCGCGCCGAACGGGACCGAGTGCATCCACACGAGGATGTCCTGCCACTCCCCGGACAGCGTCGACCCGCCGATCACACCCGCGAGTGCCGCGATGATCCCGCCGGTCCAGAGCACGATGCGACGGCCCCGCCGGTCGAGGTTCGCCGCCGACATCGACCATCCGATGGCGCTGACGCCGACCAGCACCGCAAGGATCACGAACCCGATGAGGAACAGCACGATGTGGGCGACGAGCGGCGTCCAGAAGACGTTCGTGTGGTTGAGGCTCTTGTAATAGAGGTAGTCGGCCCGGAGGCCCAGCAGCCAGCGGATGACGATCAGCAGCACGATGATCGCCACGATCACGCTGATGAGGATCACGCGCCGGCGGAGCTGTCCGGGCGGCCGGACGATCCTGGGTCGCGAGCGCCGGCGCGCGAAGATCTGCTCGGGATCGAAGCCGAATGCGCTCATGGGCTCACCGAGTGTACAGGCGCGCCGTCAGCGCGCCGCTCGGCGTCAGCGCCGCTGGAGCAGCAGGCGAACGTCAAACGGGTCGCGGCGGCGGCGGACTCTGCGGGAGACCTCCGGCCGGATCTGCACCATGTAGGGCTCCTGCTGGCGCAGGACCTCCTCGATCGCGTCCGCGATGAGCATGCCGGTATGGACGGTGGGCACCCGTTCGCTGAGCGCCTCGGCCATGCGGTCGGTCACCACGGTCAGATTCAACTCGTGGGCCTGCTCGAGCACGTCGAGGCAGTCGTCGAGGCGTCGGAGCCTGAGGCGCCGGTCCTCGCCTTCCGTGGAGGTCATCGCCGCCACGTTAGCGCACCCAGGAGGCGGCTGGGTCCTCGATCAGGTCGAGACCGGGACACGACTTCGTGAACGCGGCGCCGTCACCCGTCGCGGCGGCGCCCCGTTCACGTGGACGCGGGCCGCCGGGAGCATGCGGGCGAGGTACTCGCCGGTGGCGCTCCGCGGATTCGCGGCCACCTCCTCCGGCGTGCCCGAGGCGACCACCTCGCCGCCGGCGTCACCGCCGCCCGGCCCGAGATCGATGATGTGGTCGGCGGTCTTGAGCACGTCGAGGTTGTGCTCGATGACGATCACCGTGTTGCCCGCGTCGACGAGGCGGTGGAGCACGCTCAGCAGCTTGTCGACGTCGGCGAAGTGGAGGCCGGTGGTCGGCTCGTCGAGGATGTAGAGGGTGTTGCCGGTGTCCCGGCGCGACAGCTCGGTGCTGAGCTTGACGCGCTGCGCCTCGCCGCCACTGAGCTGGGTGGCGGGCTGGCCGAGACGGATGTAGCCGAGCCCGACGTCCTGGAGCGTGCGCAGCCGCCTGAGGATCCGCGGCTGGTGCTCGAACACCGACGCGGCCTCGTCGACGGTCATCTCGAGCACGTCCGCGATGCTCTTGCCGCGGAACTTCACCTCGAGCGCCTCGCGGTTGTAGCGGCGGCCCTTGCACACCTCGCACGGCACGTAGATGTCCGGGAGGAAGTGCATCTCGATCTTGATCATCCCGTCGCCCGCGCACGCCTCGCAGCGGCCGCCCGCGACGTTGAAGGAGAAGCGCCCCGGTTTGTACCCGCGGATCTTCGCCTCGGGCAGCTTGGCGTACAGGTCGCGGATGTCCGTGAAGACGCCGACGTACGTCGCGGGATTGCTCCGCGGCGTGCGCCCGATCGGCGACTGGTCGACGTCGATCACCTTGTCGATGAGGCGGACGCCGTCGATGCGGTCGTGCGTGCCCGGACGTGGCTTGGCGCGGTACAGCGCCTGCGCGAGACGCCGGTACAGGATGTCGTTGACCAGCGTGCTCTTGCCGCTGCCGCTGACACCGGCGACGCAGATGAACGTCCCGAGCGGGAACGCAACGTCGATATTGCGCAGGTTGTTCGCGCGCGCGCCGCGCACCACGAGTTGCGCCTCCTGCCACGGCCGCCGGATGAGGGGCAGCGGGATGCTGCGCTCGCCGCGCATGAACTGCCCGGTGATGCTCGCCGGCGTGGCCAGCACCTCCTCCACCGTGCCGGACGCGATGACATGGCCGCCGTGCTCGCCCGCACCCGGACCGATGTCGACCACCCAGTCGGCGGCGCGGATCGTCTCCTCGTCGTGCTCGACGACGATCAGCGTGTTCCCGATGTCGCGCAGCGCGAGCAGCGTGCGGATGAGCTTGTGGTTGTCACGCTGGTGCAGCCCGATCGACGGCTCGTCGAGGATGTACAGCACCCCCATCAGCTTGCTGCCGATCTGTGTCGCCAGCCGGATGCGCTGCGCCTCACCGCCGGAGAGCGTCGCCGCGGCGCGGTCGATGGTGATGTAGTCGAGTCCCACGTCGTGCAGGAATCCGAGACGCTCCTTGATCTCCTTGATCACCTGGCGCGAGATGATCTGCTCGCGCTCGCTCAGCCGCAGTGAGTCGAGCTTGCGCAGGGCGCCGTTGATGCTGTGCCTGCAGAACTCCGCGATGTTCATGCCGTCGATGGTCACCGCGAGGTACTCGGGCTTCAGGCGCGCGCCGTTGCAGGCGGGACACGCCTTCTGCATCATCAGGCGCTCGATCTCCTGCTTCACCCACTCGGACTCGGTCTCGCGGTAGCGGCGCTCGAGGTTGTTGATGACGCCCTCGTAGCCGGCCTCGAAGCTCCGCGCGTGCCCGCTGTGCGAGACGTAGCGCATGCGCACCGTCTCGTCCTTGGGAAGGCCGTACAGGATCAGCTTTCGTTCCTTGATATCGAGCTCGCTCCACGGGACGTTGAGCGGGATCTTGAAGCGCTTGCACACCGTCTCGAGCACGTCCATCAGCCAGTGCTGCGACGGCCCGCGCGTCCACCCGGAGAGCGCGCCCTCGTCGATCGCGAGTGACGGATCCGGCACCACCGCGTCGGGATCGACCTCGAGACGCACCCCGAGGCCGGTGCACGCCGGACACGCGCCGTGCGGGTTGTTGAACGAGAAGTTGCGCGGCGCCGGCTCCTCCATCGAGATGCCGCAGTACACGCACGCGAACTCCTCGGAGAAGAGCAGCTCCTGCATGCCGGACTCGGTGTCGGCGGGGATGAGCAGGATCAACCCGTCGCTGAGCTTGGACGCCTGCTCGAGCGACTCGTGGAGCCTCGAGCGCAGCTCGGGACCGATGATCACCCGGTCGACGACGACCTCGATGTCGTGCTTGAACTTCTTGTCGAGCGTGATGGGATCCGCGAGATCGTGGAGCACGCCGTCGACGCGGGCGCGCACGTACCCGAGGCGCTTGGCCTCGTCGAGGACGTCGCGGTGCTCGCCCTTGCGCCCCTGCACCATCGGCGCGGAGATGAGCAGCCTCGTGCCCTCGGGGAGCAGGAGCACCTGGTCGGCGATCTGCTCGATCGACTGCTTGCTGATCTCGCGTCCGCAGTTCGGGCAGTGCGGATGCCCGATGCGCGCGTACATGAGACGCAGGTAGTCGTAGATCTCGGTGACGGTGCCGACCGTGGAGCGCGGGTTCTTGCTCGTGCCCTTCTGGTCGATGGAGATCGCCGGGCTCAGCCCCTCGATGTGGTCGACGTCGGGCTTCTCCATCTGGCCGAGGAACTGCCGCGCGTAGGCGCTGAGCGACTCGACGTACCTGCGCTGCCCCTCCGCGTAGATGGTGTCGAACGCCAGGGACGACTTGCCGCTCCCCGACAGCCCCGTGACCACGATCAGCTTGTCCCGAGGCAGCGTCAGATCGATGTTCTTGAGGTTGTGCTCACGCGCGCCGCGAATGACGATCTGGTCGTTGGGCATCGACCCTCTAGCGTACCCAAGCGTCGGAGGCGGACAACATCGGGGTCACCGGCCCCGGCACTCTAGCACAGCGAGCGTACATCTGTTCGGTGGCCGTCGAGCGGGGCCAGGGTTACGTGGTGGCGCCTCCGTCGACTAGCGGGCGGGCTCGGCTGCGCCGCGGACGTCGGCGATGAAGGCGGCGAAGCTGGGCGCGCCGGGACCGTTCCACATCTCGACCACGGGTGGTGGCATGTGGGCGATGGTCAGCGCGCGCTGCTCATCGTTCATCTGCTCGAAGACGAGACCCAGGATCAGCCAGAGCTTGTCCCCGGTGAACGTGCGCGCGACGTGGCCTGGGAGCTCGCCCCACTCCTCGGCCGTGAACGTTGTCGCCGCGATCGGGAGGAACGAACGCTCCTCGTCCTCGAGATGTGTCTCGAGAACCGCGCGGAGGTTGCCGAGAGCGCCCGCGAGGGCGGTTGCGTTGCCCGTGTTGGGATCGGCCCTCCAGGCGGCGAGCGTCTCCGTCGCGGCCGCGTCGGCGGCGCCGGCGGCATGATGTTCGGCGTCCATGCGGTCGAAGAGTTCGACGTGCTCCGGGCGGCGCTCGCGGGCGAGTGGGTAGAGGAGGATGTCCTCGCCTTTGTGGTGAGCGTCGAGGAAACGGAGAACGTTGTCGAAGAAGGAGCCGACGACGGCGGCGCGGGCAGCGTCATCCGATGCGACGCTGCCGATGAGGCCGTCCGCCCGACCCAGGGCGTCGCGAAGCATGTTGTGGGGGATGAGCATGTCCGACGTGTCGATGGGCTGGCGTGTCTCGGGCACGGGGCTACCTCCGACTGTTGCGATGTGGGCGCGCATTGTAGATGAACTCAGATCGTTCCGCGAGAGCCGACGCCTCGCTCCATTGAAAGCACCCGGTCTGCCGACCGGCGGTCGCGCGCCAAGTGTTTTCGCCAGCACTGGCTATAACCGGTCGTGGATCTGGGTGATTCTTGTCCGTGTCAGGTACGAACGGATGTTTGCTACAATGCTGTGTATGGAGGCGTTCGCGATACCGGAGGCGAGAGGCGGGCTGCGTGACGCTGTCGATGCGCTCGTCGATGAGTCCATCGACGGGGTCTCGACCCATGCCCTGGGCGCGGACCTGGTCGACATCCGGCGGGACATGGATCGGCTCGAGGCGGAGTTCGTGCGCCGCCTGCACCGCTTTGACCGCGCCCATGGAGCCCGGGCCGACGGCGGGGTGAGCACGGTGTCCTGGCTGCGCTCGCACTGCGGCATGACCGTGAAGGCGGCCGCCTATCGGGTGCACCTGGCGCGGACGCTCGGCGAACTGCCGGCCACGCTGGACAGCGCCCGGGCCGGGCGCGCCTCCTTCACCAACGTGACCATGATCGCCCACCTCGCCGAGGATGTCGGCGTGGCCCAGGTGGCGCCGCTCGAGCACATCCTGGTGGGCGCGGCGGAGACGCTCGAGCCCGGTGCCATGCGCGTGCTCACCCAGGCCACCCGGCTGCGCCTCGACCCCGACGGCGTGCTCGCGGATGACAACCACGCCCACGAGCGGCGCTGGTTCGAGTGCGAGGAGACGTATGACCACGTGTACGTCCTTCGCGGGTGAGCTCGATGCCGAGAGCGGGGCGCTGGTGAAGACCGCGATCGATGCGCTCAGCCACGGCCTGCGTTCCGGTGAACTGCGGTCGGCGTCGCAGCGCCGCGCCGACGCGCTGGTCGAGCTGGCCGCCGCGCAGCTGCGCAGCGGTGAGCATCGGGACGTGCACGGGCAGCGGCCCCATCTCACGCTCACGGTCAGCTCGGCGGCGCTGCGTTCCGGCGCCGATGCCGATGCGCAGCCGGCCGAGCTGCGCGGCGTGGGGCCGATCCATCCGGAGACCGCGCGCCGCCTCGCCTGCGACGCGGTGCGGACGGTCGTGACCGTTGCGCCGTCAGCGGATGGAACGGCGTCGGCAGCGGATGGTTCGGCGCCGGCGGCTGGTGTCGATCGGGGCCGGGGCGATGGGTTCGTGAGCACTCGGGCAACGCCGCTCTCGGTGGGACGGGCCACGCGCACGATCCCGGCACACATCCGGACGGCGCTGCACCTCCGCGATCACGGCTGCCGCTTCCCGGGGTGCGACGCACCGCCGGCCTGGACCGATGGTCATCACATCATTCACTGGGCGGACGGCGGCCCCACCGAGCTTGAGAACCTGGTCTCCCTGTGCCGGCGCCATCACCGCGCGGTGCACGAGCAGGGGTGGCGCATCCACATCGCTGATGGAGGTGCCGTGGTGGAGCCGCCACCCTGATGGCCACCACGTCCTGAGGCCTCCCGCAATCCCGCTCTCAGTCAGTGAGCACGCTCGCGCGTCCAGCCTCACGGCCTCGACGCTGACGGCGGCGGATTCCAAGCCCATGCCGGGCGTCGGCCCAGCCCTGGCCCTAGTCCTAGCCCGAAATGAGCCCTTCCGCGGGCCTTACTCCGCGGGCGGTGCGCTCGGGGGTCCGGAGGCGGCTCCGGCAGCGACCTCGGCCTTCTCCTTCTTCTCGCGGCGGGTGCCCTTGGGCACGAGGCGCATCTTCACCTCGCCGTCGACCAGCTCGACCAGGACGTGATCGCCCGGACCGTGCTTGAGCCGCAGGAGCTCCTCGCTGAGGGGATCCTCGATGACCCGCTGGATCACGCGCCGCAGCGGGCGCGCTCCGTAGATCTTGTCGAAGCCCTCCTCGACGAGCTTGTCCTTCGCCTCGTCGGAGACGGTGAAGACCAGCTCCTGGGCGGCGAGGTGCACCGCCACCTTGGCGAGCAGCAGCTCCACGATCTGGCGCATCTGCGGATGGTCGAGGCGCTGGAAGACCACCACCGCGTCCACGCGGTTGAGGAACTCTGGACGGAACTGCTTCTTGAGCTCGTCCATGATGCTGTCGCGCATCTTGCCGTGCTCGGACGACGAGGTCCGCTCGTCCGGTATCGCCGGCTGGAAGCCCAGCGACATGTTGAGCTTGAGCCCGTGCACGCCGAGGTTGCTGGTCATGATGATGATCGTGTTGCTGAAGTTGACCGCCTTGCCCTTGGCGTCGCTGAGGCGGCCGTCCTCGAGGATCTGCAACAGCATGTTGAAGACCTCGGGGTGCGCCTTCTCGATCTCGTCGAACAGCACGACCGAGTAGGGACGGCGGCGCACCGCTTCGGTGAGCTGTCCGCCCTCGTCGTACCCGACGTAGCCCGGAGGTGATCCGACGAGACGCGCGGTCGAGTGGCGCTCCATGAACTCGCTCATGTCGAGCCGGATGATCGCGTCCTCGTTGTCGAAGAGGAATGCCGCGAGCGCGCGCGACAGCTCGGTCTTCCCGACGCCGGTCGGCCCGAGGAACATGAACGATCCGATCGGGCGCTTGGCATCCTTGAGGCCCGCGCGTGCGCGGCGGACCGCCTGGGAGATCACCTTCACCGCGTCGTCCTGACCGATGAGGCGCTTGTGGATCTCCTCCTCCATGCGGAGCAGCCGGGCCGTCTCGGCCTCGACCAGCCGTGACACCGGTACGCCGGTCCACGACGAGATGATCTCTGCGATGTGCTCCTCGGACACGTCCGGCACCGTCGCGCCGAGCTCGTCACGCCACTTGGTCTCGAGCGAGACGTACTTGTCCTTGAGCTTCTTCTCCTTGTCGCGGAAGTTCGCGGCCGTCTCGTAGTCCTGCGCGGCGATCGCCTCTTCCTTCTGGGTCTGCAGCTCGCGGATCTCACGCTGCATCTGACGCAGCTCGTCAGGCGTCGTGGTGAGCTTCATGCGAACACGTGCGCTCGCCTCGTCGATGAGGTCGATCGCCTTGTCCGGCAGGGAACGGTCGCTGACATAGCGCACCGACAATTCCGCCGCCGCCTTGAGCGCCTCGTCGGTGATCTTCACGCGATGGTGCTTCTCGTACAGCGGACGGATGCCGTGCAGGATCTCGATGGTCTCGGCGAGCGTGGGCTCGTCGACGAACACGGGCTGGAAACGGCGCTCGAGCGCTGCATCCTTCTCGATGTACTTGCGGTACTCGTTGAGCGTCGTCGCACCGATGCACTGGATCTCGCCGCGCGCGAGCGCGGGCTTGAGGATGTTGGCTGCGTCGATCGCGCCCTCTGCGGCGCCGGCGCCGACCAGCGTGTGCAGCTCGTCGATGAAGAGGATCACCTCGCGCGACGCGCGGATCTCGTCGAGGATCTTCTTCAACCGCTCCTCGAACTCTCCGCGGTACTTGGTGCCCGCGACGAGTGCGCCCATGTCGAGCGTGAGCACCCGCTTGCCCATCAACGACTCGGGGATGTTGCCGAGGATGATCTGCTGAGCGAGCCCTTCGGCGATCGCGGTCTTGCCGACACCCGGCTCGCCGATGAGCGCGGGGTTGTTCTTGGTGCGCCGGCTCAGGATCTGCACGACGCGCTCGATCTCCATCGCGCGTCCGATGACGGGATCGAGCGAGTTCTTGATGGCGAGGTCGGTGAGGTCGCGGCAGAACTGGTCGAGCAGCGGCGTCTTGGAAGGCTTCTTCTGCGCCTCCTTCGACTCCTCGTCGATGCCCGACTCGTGGAGCAGCTTGTCGATCTCGCCGCGGACCTTCTCGAGGTTCGCGCCGAGGTCCTCGAGGACGTGCGCCGCGATGCCCTCGCCCTCGATGAGCAGGCCGAGCAGCAGGTGCTCGGTGCCGACGTAGTTGTTGCCCATGCGTCGCGCCTCTTCAAAGGAGATCTCGATGACCTTCTTCACGCGCGACGTCGGAATGATCTGCTGAATGATGATGCGCTCGTTGCGACCGAGCACCGACTCGATCGTGCTGCGCACCTTGTTGATCTCCACACCGAGATTGTTGAGGACCTTGGCCGCAAGTCCCTCGCCTTCACGGAGCAGTCCCAGGAGCAGGTGCTCGGTGCCGATGTACGAGTGATGCGAACGCTCGGCCTCCTCTTGCGCAAGCGTGAGCACCTTCTTCGCCCTTTCGGTGAAGCGCTCGAACGGGTACAAAACCGCCTCCATTGCCCTACCGGCCCCCCCGAGGATGGAAAGGGTCAGACCTTGGGCGCTGCCGTATCGCCCCCATTATGCCCGGCCCGGCCGACAGCTAAGCAACTTTGCAACGACGGGGTCGTTGCTCCCGCGCAACGGCCGCGTCGCCGGTCCTCTGATCGTCGCCGGCGCCGCCGGTCCGGAACCGGTGCGAGCGACCCGTGGTCAGCCCTCGGGCTCGGGCGACTCCTCGTCCGCGACGTCCGCGGTGTCGTCGTCCGCCGCAACGTCGATGTCGACGTCGGCCTCACCGTCCAGGTCCGCGCCACTCGGTGCTTCGACGTCGGACTCGACCGCCTCGGCCTCGTCGCCCGCCGTCACCACGGGCGCGGGCGCGGGCCTGGCGGCGCTGGCGACGGCGTCACCGTCATCGTCCTCGTCGTCCTCGGGATAGTCATAGGAGGCCGGCGTGATCTCGACGCCCTCGCCGGTCGGACCGCCACCGTGCAGCTGGCGCAGCGAGAGGCTGATCCGGCGCCGGACCTTGTCCGCGCTGAGGACCATGACCTCGACCTCCTCGCCGACCTTGAGCACGTCTTCGGTGCGTTCGACGTGATCCCACGACAGCTCGCTGATGTGCAGGAGTCCCTCGACCCCGTCGGCGATCTGGAGGAAGGCGCCGTACTTCTTGGTCTTCGTGACGATCCCGGGCACCGCCTTGCCGGGCGGGAACTGGTTTTCGATGGTGTCCCAGGGATCCTGTGACATCTGCCGCAACGACAGGCTGATACGCGACAGCTCGGGGTCGAGCTTGATCACCTTCACCGACAGCTCATCGCCGACGGTCAGGACGTCACTGACGTTGTTGATGCGGTCCCAGGACAGCTCGCTGATGTGGATGAGACCATCGGCGCCGCCGAGGTTGACGAAGGCGCCGTACGAGGTCACGCCGCTCACCTTGCCGGTGATCACGTCGCCGACCTTCAGCTTCTCGAACAGCTCCTCGCGCTGGCGCGCGCGATCCTCGTCCTGCGCCGCGCGCTGCGAGACGATGAGCCGGTTGCGCTTGCGGTTGACCTCGAGGATCTTCACCGGGATCTTGGTCCCGACGAGCTCCATGAGGTTGCCGCTGAACTGACGCGCCACCTGGCTGCTGGGCAGGAATCCGCGCAGGCCCATGATGTTGACGATCAGGCCGCCCTTGTTCTGCTCGCGCACCTCGGCGTCGAGGATCTCGCCCTCCGACTCCTTCTCGGCGACGGCCTGCCAGATGCCCTCGGCGCGCGCCTTGCGCAGGCTGAGCACGACGTTGCCGTGCTCGTCCTCCGGCTGGATGATGTAGACCTTGACCTGGTCGCCCGAGTTGAGCGTGACCGGCTGCTCGCCGCGTGCGGACAGCTCGCGGTTCGAGATGATCCCTTCGCTCTTCGCACCGATGTCGACGAGGACCTCGTCGGGATCGACGCGGACGACGACACCGTCGACGATGTCACCGTGGGCCAGAGCCCTGATCGAATTCTGGTCCTCCCGCAGGAGGTCCTCCATGGTGAGCGTCTCGGGCTCCTGTGCCGTCGTCGGGGTCAATGCACTCCTTTGCTCGTTACTCCTGCCTTCAGAACGATCCGTCTCGCCGGTCAGGGTCGCGGGCTTGCGCCTTCAAATGATCGCTCCGAGGCCCTGAATGGCGCGTTTGCGCCAATGCCATCACGATCTCGCCGAGTGTATCACCCAGGGCGGATCGATCCCCTTTCGCCAATTCGTTGCAGCCCGTTGGCGCGGCCGCGACAGTGCCATCAGCGGGGCGTCGCAGATCCCGTGCGACGCTGCGGGCGCAATGCGAGTGACCATCACCTGCGAGGAATGCGGCGAGCGCCATCGTCTCGAACGGCGCATCACCGAGCCCGGTCCGATCTGGATCGTGTGCCACAACTGCGAGCTGCCGCTGCAAGCGGTGCTCGACGGTGTGACCACCCCGACGACCGCGCCGGCAGCCCAGCCCTCCCGCGCCACGTCGGCCTGGGCCGGCGTCGTCGACTTCCGCAGCGCAGCCTGAAGCAGCTCAGCTTCCTCAGGGTGCCGGCGACGGAGTCGCACCCCCATTGCAAGGTGTTACCGGGCTGCTGCCCTCGCGCCGGGACCTGAGCTACGCTAGGTGCCATGGCGACGACGTCCGCGCCCGCTCCGACGAAGGCACCGGCCCCGGCGAAATCACCGGATCGTCAGGAGCGCGACCAGCGCGAGTTCGGTTGGAACGTGATGGTCTGGAACGATCCGATCACCCTGATGTCGTACGTCGTGCTCGTGCTCCGGCGGCTCTTCGGATACGACCATGCCACCGCGACGCGCCTGATGCTCCAGGTGCACAACGAGGGCCGTGCGGTGGTGGCAACGCAGCCGCGTGAGCAGGCCGAGGTCTCGGTCGCGCAGCTCCACTCCTTCGGGCTCCAGGCGACGCTGGGCCGTCCCTGAGACGGCGGAACCGGCAGATGGCCCAGGTGCTCCGACGCCGTGGGCGGATCCAGGTCAAGCTCGACAAGCGCGAGCGTGAGGCGCTGATCGGGATCATCGACTCCCTCAGCCCCCGGCTCGCCGCGCCCCTGGCCTCCGTGCCGCGCGCCTACGAGGACGCGAAGCTCCAGGCCGAGTACGACCGCTGGGTCCGCCCGGATATCGAGAAGGGTCGGGAGGTGGACCTCACCATGGTCCGGGACGCGCTCAGCGGCGGCGAGGACACGCTCCCGCTCACCGAGGCGCAGGCCCTCGCGTGGCTCCGCGCCTTCAACCACCTCAGGGTCGCTGCGGGAGAGATCCTCGGCATCGAGGGGGACGGCTGGGACGAGACGGCGACGGACGAGACCAAGCAGAAGCCGGAGTACGGCGTGCTCATCGCCCTGGGGTATCTCCAGGAGGAGTTGGTCGCGGCGCTGGACTCCTGACGCCGTCGCGTCGGCAGCCGGCGCTCCACCGCGCTGAACGCTCGCGTCAGCGGCGGGAGGCCGGCGATCAGCCACGCGACGGCTCCACCCGCGGCGCCGATCGCGGCTCCCGCGATGACATCACTCAGGTAGTGCACCCCGACGTACATGCACCCGAAGGCGACGATGGCGGTGCCGGCGACGAACACCAGCCCCCGGCGCCGCCAGGCAAGCACGCCGACGACTCCCGCAACCGCGACGAACGCCGTGAGGCTCGAGGGGAAGGAGTTGTTGGGTGGGTGCGGGTAGAGCGGGGTGAAATGCATCGCCACAAACGGCCGCGCCACGTAGGTGAGCCTCCCGGCTTCGTGACACCCCCACTGCGTGAGCGCGAGGCCGGCCAGCCCCGCGACGCCCGGTCGCAGCCGCCGCGTCCGCACCCCCACCACGATGAACGCGATCGGGCACAGGAAGATGAACGCGGCCGTGACGACGATCACTCCCGGCGTGAGCCATGCGTGATCGATCGCGAAGGCGTGCAGCGCCTGCGAAGACCCGTGGTCGAACGTTGGTATCACTCGCGGTCGGGCCCCGCGATGACGGGGCCCATCCGCGACTCACACCGTGTCAGTACCGGGTGACCTTCATGGAGAAATCGAGCGCGACCGCCGAGTGCGTCAGCGCCCCGACGCTGATGTAATCGGCCCCCGCCAGCGCGTACGCGCGGGCATTGGTCACCTGGACGCCGCCGCTGACCTCGACAGTCGCACGGCCCCGGATCAGCTGCATCGCCTCGCGAACCTGGCCGCAGGAGAAGTTGTCGAGGAGGATGTGCGACGCCTTGTCGGTGAGGGCCTGCTCCAACTCCTGGAGGTTGCTGACCTCGACGTGGATCTCCATCTCCGGGTACGCCTTGCGAGCGGCGCGCAGCGCGGGGGTGATCCCACCGACGAGCGCCAGATGCGTGTCCTTGATGAGCACCGCGTCGTAGAGGCCCATGCGGTGGTTGACGGCGCCGCCCATGCGCGTCGCGTACTTCTCGAGCGCACGGAGGCCGGGCGTCGTCTTGCGCGTGTCGAGGATCTGTGCCTTGGTGCCGTCGACCGCCTTGACGTAGCGCGCGGTCATCGTCGCGATGCCGCTGAGGTGCTGCAGGAAGTTGAGCCCCACGCGCTCCGCGGTCATCATCCCGCGCGCCGGCCCGAAGAGCCGCGCGACGATCTGATCGGCCTGCACCTTCTCGCCATCCTTGGTCTTCGCGTCGAACTGGATCCGCTCGTCAACGCGCTGGAAGACACGCTGCGCGATGCTCAGACCGGCGATGACGCCGTCCTGTTTGCAAACGATCTTGCCCCGGCAGGTCATGTCGGCAGGGATCACCGCCTGTGTCGTGACGTCGCCGGCTCCAACGTCCTCTGCGAGCGCGGACTCGATGAGCACATCGATGCTTTCCGACGAAAGCGCCTCGGTAATGGGTCTAAAGGTGACGGTCAAAGCGTGCTCCTCTGTCCTTGTGCATGACGAGATCGCCATGCCATTGATCGCTTGCTTGGGGGAGATCAGAACGCAGATGGCAGCCGCGGCTCTCCTCGCGGGCGTGTGCTGCCGAACACACCAGCGTTGCGGTGGTCGCAGCCGCGTGCAGCTGCATCGTTGACAGATCCGCGACGCTCGCGGTCGTCGCCTCCTTGATCAACTCGCACACGTCCTGAGCGGCGCGCAACCCCGCGGCGTCACGCACCACGCCGGCGCCGGACCAGAGCGCGTCGTGGAGCGCGTTCCATCGCTCGCGGGTGTCGACCGCCGTCGACGTGCGCGCGGGCACGTGCCCTTCCGAAACGACTGCGCCGGCGGGCGACTCCGCCGCCCATCCGAGCGCCGCCTGCACCGCGCGCTTGGAGAAGACGAGCGACTCGAGCAGGCTGTTGCTCGCGAGCCGGTTCGCACCGTGCACGCCGCTGTGCGCAACCTCGCCACAGGCGTAGAGGCCGGGCACGGTGGTCGCACCGTCGAGGTCGGTGCGGACACCGCCGATCATGTAATGCGCGGCCGGCGCAACGGGGATGGGGTCGCTCGCGATGTCGAGCCCGTACTTCGCGCAGGTCGACGCGATGGTGGGAAAGCGCATGGCCGCCCGCGCGCCGAGCGGTGAGCAGTCGAGATACACGCACGGCTCGCCGCTCCGCTGCAGCTCCTCCCAGATCGCCCGCGCCACGACATCACGTCCGGCGAGCTCGCCGCGCGGATCGGCGTCGAGCACGAATCGGCGCCCGTCCCGGTTGACGATGAGCGCGCCCTCGCCGCGAACCGCTTCGCTGATGAGGAAGCGAGGCGCCCCCTCCATGGCGAGCGCGGTCGGATGGAACTGCGCGAACTCCATGCCCGCCACCTCGGCTCCCGCCTCGTACCCGAGCGCGACGCCGTCGCCGGTGGCCGATTCCGGGTTGGTGCTGTTGCGCCAGAGCCGGCTCGCCCCGCCGCTCGCCAGCACCACCGCACCGGCGGTCAGCGTGGTGGTGTGCGCCGGCGTCGAGTTGGTGGTCACGGTGATGCCGGTGCAGTGCCCGTCCGCGCCGGTGCGGACGGCGGTCACATCCGCGTGCTCCACGACGCGAGCACCGCTGGAGCGGAGGCGGCGGATCAACGCGGTCTCGACCTCCAGCCCGGTCGCATCACCCCGTGCGTGCAGGATGCGTGGCCGTGAATGCGCGGCCTCGCGTGCGAGCAGCAGCTCACCGTCCTGTGTGTCGAACACGACACCCCAGTCGATCAATTGCCGAATGCGCTCCGGACCTTCCTCCACGAGCACGCGCACGGCTTCTGGATGGCAGAGCCCGCGCCCCGCGGCCATCGTGTCCTCGAAGTGCAATTCCGGCGAGTCATCGTCACCCAGCGCAGCGGCGATACCGCCTTGCGCGAAGCGGCTGCATCCGTCATCGAGCGCGCCCTTCGTGACCACTGCGACACGCGCTCGCGGCGCCGCCGTCAGCGCCGCGTACAGACCCGCAATCCCGCTGCCCACGACGACGACGTCGTAGTCCGTGGGAGCCACCGTCGTGCTCACGCGATTGCCGCCTGTTCGCGAATGCGATTGTGCGCATCGACATGCACGACCGCCGGCACGAAATCTCGCAGTTCCTGCTCGTCGACGTGCGCATACGTGAGGATGATCACGATGTCACCGGGGCTGCCGAGGTGCGCCATGCCGCCGTTGAGCGTGATCTCACCCGGCCCCGCCTCGATCACATACGTCACCGCACGTGAGCCGTTGGTGACGTTGACAACATGCACCTGCTCGCCGGACACCATGTCCGACGCGCGCATCAATTCCGGGGCGACACCGCACGACCCCTCATAGTCGAGATCGGCTCGCGTCACAGTGGCGCGGTGGATCTTCGACTTCATGATGACCCGCTGCATGATCTCCCCTAGGCGCCACGACCGACGGGCGCTGCGTCGACCCCCAGCCGAACGACATCAATCAACCGTGTGCCACCTATTCTAGCAGCCACGACGATTTGGTTTGTGGGGACTGCGGTTTCGACCTCGGCAAAGCCATCGGCCTCGACCACCGCCGCATAGTCGACCGACAGTCCCGCGGCCTCGAGTGTCGACCGTATGCGGGAGGTCAGCACGCTGACATCCCGTTCCCCGGCATCGAATTCGGCCAATGCAGCTGCGAGACTTCGCGGGGATCGACCGCGCTGCCACCCGGTCCTCCGGTGAGAGATAGACATTGCGGCTCGAGATCGCCAGGCCGTCGGTATCGCGAACGGTCGGGCAGACCACGATCTCCGAGCCGGTGTCGAGGTCGCGGGCGAGGTGGCGCACCACCGCGCATTGCTGGGCGTCCTTCTGGCCGAAATAGGCCCGATCCGGCCGGCCGGCGATGAGCAGCTTGGTGACGACCAGCGCCACGCCGTCGAGGTGACCCGGGCGGCTGGCGCCCTCCAGGCGGTTGCCGAGGTGGCCCTCGACGTGGATCCGGGTCGTGAGCCCGGCGGGGTACATCGCCTCGACGCTTGGAACGAACGCCGCGTGGGCGCCGGCCGCAGCCACCGTGGCGAGGTCCTCATCGAGGTTGCGCGGGTAGCGCGAGAAATCCTCGCTGGGGCCGAACTGCGCGGGGTTGACGAAGATGGTGACCACGACGCGGTCGTTCTCCGCCACTGCGCGATCGATCAGGGCGCGGTGCCCGGCGTGGAGCGCCCCCATGGTCGGGACCATGCCGACGGTCTGGCCGGCGAGATGGCAGCGGTCCGACCACGTGAGGAGTTCGTCGGGTGTGGCGAGCCGCTCCAGGAGGTCAGTGGAACGAGTGGGCATCGTCCGGGACCCGGCCCTCGCGCACGTCGGTCGCGTAGGCGCGCGCCGCGGCGACGATGCGATCACCAAGGTCGGCATACGGCTGCACGAACTTGGGAGCCGTCCCGCGGATGTGTCCGGTGATGCCGAGGAGGTCGTGGATCACGAGCACCTGCGCGTCGCAATCCGGGCCGGCGCCGATCCCGATGGTGGGGATTGCCAGGTCCTGCGTGACCTGCGCCGCGAGGTCGCGGGGGATGCCCTCGAGGACGAGCGCGAAGGCCCCGGCGTCCTGCAGTCCGCGGGCGTCGTCGAGGAGGCGCTCGCGATCGGGTGCGCTCCGGGCCTGGACCTTCATGCCACCGAACTTGTTGACGGATTGCGGCGTCAGGCCGAGGTGGCCCATCACCGGGATGCCCCGCTGGGTGAGGCGCGCGACCGTCTCGATGACCCAGCCACCGCCCTCGAGCTTGATCGCATGCATGCCGGCCTTGAGGTACTCGGTCGCATTGACGATCGCGTCCTCGCAGGACCGCTGGTAGGTCCCGAACGGGAGGTCCCCGATGAGGAGCTGTTCCGGCGCGCCGCGGGCGACGGCCCGGGCGTGATGGAGCATCTCGGTCATCGTCACGGGGATGGTGTTCGCGTAGCCGAGCACGTTGTCGGCGAGGGTGTCACCGACGAGCAGCACCGGCACCTCGGCCTCGGCAAGCAGCCGCGCGGTCGGGTAGTCGTACGCGGTGAGCATGATGAACTTCGTCCCGGCCCCTTTCCACGCCGCGAGATCACGGACGGTGACCGCCATGGTCAGGCCACCTCCGCGCCGGACTGCGCGGGCGCGGACTCGGCCTCGCCCGCGGCGAGGGATTCCATCGCGCGGGTCATGTGGAGGTACAGGTTGCGAGCTTCCGGAAAGGGCGCGAGCGCGTCGAGGTGCGCCGCGATCGCGGCACTGTCGCCTCGTGCCACCGGTCCGGTGAGCGCGGACGCCGCACCGGCGCGCCGCGCGTTCCGAGCCGCCCCTTCGAGCAGTGCCGCGAGGGCGGCATGCGCCTCGTCGCGACTCACACCGGCGGCCTCGAGGAGCCTCGCCGCCTCGGCGAGGAGGGCGAGCGGCGCGTTGCCGGCCAGCACCGCGGCCGCGTGGTAGAGGGGGGCTCGCGCCGGATCAATCTCGAGGGGATGCGCCCCGAGTGCCGCGACGAAGGCGACGAGACGATCGCGAAGGGAGCCGGTCGCGTCGATGCGGAAGAACGCTCCCTCGAGCAGGGACGCGCTTGCCGGTCCGGCGAGCGCCTGCAGCGGGTGCAGCACACCCACCTCGCTCCCGGTGATGCGGAGCGCGGCGATCACGCCAGGTTGGAGGCGGGCTCCGAGGTGGACGATGCCTCGGCCGCGGAGGCCGGCGCCTGCCGCGGCGATGGTCGCGGCGACAGACGGCAGGGCGCCGTCAGGGACGGCGAGAAGGGTCAGGTCGGCGGCCATCACCGCCGCGAGCGGCGTCGCAACGGCGCTGGCGTTCACCGTTCCCGCAAGACTGCGGGCGACCTCGCCGCGACGGCTCGCGACCGCCACGACGCGGTATCCGCTCTCGTGCGCCGCGATGGCAAGCGCGGAACCGGCTCGGCCGGCTCCGACGATCGCGAGCGTCGGGGTTGCTGCTCCCTCCACGTCTCGGTCCTCCTGGATCCAAGCGTTTGGCGAAAGCCGGCTCGTCTGCATGCCGGCGGCGGAAGCGGCCTCGAGGCGCGAACGCGTCCCCGGGCCGGTGAAGCCGTCGGCGGCCATACGGGCCGGACGACTCGAGTGTACCCCTCCTAGGCGCCGGCCGCTGCCTCGGCGGGAGGGACGATCTCCGGCGGCGCCGGGATCTCGAGGCCCGGGGCGGTCCCGTTGACGGGCGGCGCCGTGCCGTTCGACGACTCGACCTCGTGGATGATCCGCTCCATCTCGGGTGCGTCCATCGTCTCCACCTCGACGAGCCGTGCGGCGAGCGCGCGGAGCACGGTCTCGCGCTCGCGGAGCACCTTCTTGGCTCGCTGGAAGGCGTCGGCGACGAGCTGGTGGACCTCCTGGTCGATCTCGGAGGCGATGCCCTCCGAGTAGTTGCGCTGCTCGCCGAGGTCACGGCCGAGGAAGACCATCTCCGGGCGCTCCCCGAAGGTGAGCGGGCCGAGCTTGTCGCTCATCCCCCACTCGGTGACCATCTTGCGGGCGAGATTGGTGGCCTTGCGGATGTCGTCCGAGGCGCCGGTGGTGATGTTGTCCTCGCCAAGGATCAGGTCCTCGGCGCAGCGGCCGCCGAGGATCTGCGCGAGCTGGTCGATCAGCTCGGCCTTGCTCACGAGGTAGCGGTCCTCGATCGGGAGGCTCATCGTCCAGCCGAGCGCCTGACCGCGGCTGACGATCGTGACCTTGTGGACGGGGTCGGTGTGCTCGAGGGTGGTGCCCACCAGCGCGTGGCCCATCTCGTGGAAGGCGATGGTCAGCTTCTCCTTCTCGCTGATCATCCGGCTCTTGCGCTCGGGACCGGCGATGACCCGCGCGATGGACTCCTCGAGGTCGTTCATGACGATGACCTTCCGGTTGCTGCGCGCGGCCAGGATCGCCGCCTCGTTGATGAGGTTCGACAGGTCGGCGCCGCTGAAACCGGGCGTCTGCTTGGCGAGGACCTCAAGGTCGACGCTGGCGTCGAGCGGCTTGTTGCGCGCGTGGACCTCGAGGATCGCGCGGCGTCCCCGGATGTCCGGCCGGTCGAGCATCACGTGACGGTCGAAACGGCCCGGCCGCAGCAGGGCGGGGTCGAGGACGTCGGGCCGGTTGGTGGCCGCGATCACGATCACGTGCTGGTTGGTCTCGAATCCGTCCATCTCGACGAGGAGCTGGTTGAGGGTCTGCTCGCGCTCGTCATGACCACCGCCGAGGCCGGCGCCACGCTGCCGTCCGACCGCGTCGATCTCGTCCACGAAGACGATGCACGGCGAGTTCTTCTTGGCCTGGTCGAAGAGGTCGCGGACGCGGCTCGCGCCGACACCGACGAACATCTCGACGAACTCCGAGCCGCTGATGCTGAAGAAGGGAACGCCCGCCTCGCCGGCGACCGCCTTGCTGAGCAGCGTCTTGCCGGTCCCAGGCGGGCCGACGAGCAGCACGCCCTTGGGGATGCGCGCGCCGACCGCGACGAACTTGTCCGGGTACTTGAGGAACTCCACGATCTCGTTGAGCTCCTGCTTCGCCTCGTCGACTCCCGCGACGTCGACGAACGTGATCGCCGGCTTGTCACCCGCGAGCAGGCGGGCCCGGCTTCGGCCGAAGGACAGCGCCTGGTTGTTGCCGCTCTGGGTCTGCCGGAAGATCCACAGCAGGATGAGCGCCATCAGCCCGAAGAGGATGAGGTTGGGAAGGATGACGCTCAGCAAGAAGTTGCTCCCACTGCCCGAATCGACTTTGTAATTGTAGAAGTGGGCATCCTGGAACTCCTTGGCGACGACATCTGCCGACGTCGTGACAGTGGTGATCTGCTGCGGAGGGGACGCCTGGTTGTACCAGACGACTGTCTGTCCGTCGCTCTGGATCTCGGCCGCATAGCTCGGGCTCGTGTTGATCGTGTTGTCAGGCGATCCGTTGCTCGCCGAAAGGTTGGCCACCGCCTGGTCGAGTGCCCCGGCGGATTTCGTATTGCCCGAGCTGCTCGGGAAGGTCTTGTAGAGGAGTGCCGCGACCACGATCACCGCGAGCGCGATGAAGATATAGGTGAGACCGCGTCTGGACGTGGGCACGAATCTCAGTCTATCAGGGGTCCGCGATCGGCTCCCCTGGTGCAATCCGGGCCGATTCCTCCGCGAGGAGCGCGCCGAGCATTCGGCGTTGACGCTCGGCGAGCACCACCAGCCGCCGCCGGGCGCCGGGGAACACCGCTTCGAGGGCGGGGATCACCTCATGACGGACCCTGCTGCGCAGAAATCGAGGGTCGGCATTGCTGGGGTCCTCGACGGGCACGATCCCGAGGGCGGCGCAGTAGGCGATCGTCGCCTCCCTCCAGACGCGGAGCAGGGGGCGCGCGAGCCCGCGCTCTCGTTCGGCCATCGCGGGCAGCCCGGCCGGCGACGCGCCCGCCAGCGCACGCATGAGCACGGTCTCCGCCTGGTCGTCCGCGGTGTGGCCGAGCGCGATCACCGACGCCCCGATCCGCGAGGCCTCCGCGCGCAATGCCGCATGCCGGGCGGTGCGCGCCCGATCCTGCAGCGATCCGCCCGCCTCGACCTCGACGGCGAGCGCGTTGAACGCGAGACCCCTCGCCGTGGCGAGCGCTCCGACCATGGCGCCCTCGTCCGCCGACCCCTGCCGGAGCCCGTGGTCGACGTGCGCCACCGACAGGCGCCAGCCCCGGGGCGGGGCGAGCCGCGCCAGCGCATCGAGCAGCGCCGTCGAGTCGGGGCCGCCGCTGCACGCGATCAGGATCGCCTCGCCGGGCCGGAGCACGCCCCGGCGGTCGGCGGCATTCGCGATTGCGCGACGCACGCGTGCCACCGCCGCGGTGCGCTCAACCGGCCTGAGCGGCACGCCTCGTCCGGACGTGGTGGCGGTTCCTGGACTCGAACCAGGGACATACCGGGTATGAACCGGGTGCTCTACCACCTGAGCTAAACCGCCGAGCATTGCGCTGGGGAAAGAAATTGCGGCGGTCGGATTCGAACCGACGACCTTCGGGTTATGAGCCCGACGAGCTTCCACTGCTCCACGCCGCCCCGAGAGGATACCGCAGGTGGGCGGGCGGTCTCGATGCGGCGGCCGCTCAGTGCGGGGTCGGTGTCGGCGACGGGACCGTCACCGGAACCGACGTGGGAGTGGGTGTCGCGGTGGGCTTCGCCGAGGGTGAGGGCGTCGGCGTCGACGGTGGTCTGAAGATCGGGACCGGCACCGAGACACCGCCCGTCGACGGGGCGCTCTTGCCGGGAGGGACGATGATGTACAGGTGCTCGCCGGGGAAGATGTACCCGAGCTGGCGGGCTTCCTGCTCGAGCCAGGCGATCGTCTGCGCGTCGGCGATCTCGCGCTCCCGATCCGAGATCTGCTGTTCCAGCGACGTGTTCTGAGCGGTCAGGGTGCGCACCTGCGCATCGAGGTTGCGGCTCTGCGCGACCTGTCCGTAGACGGCAAAGGCGACGAGGCCGCAGATCCCTGCGATGAGCACGATCGCAAGTCGGCGCAGGGTCAGCGGACTGTCGATGCCGGGACGTTGGGGGGAACGGATGGTGCGACCCTCTGCTCGGCGCCGTGTGAGACGAATGGGGCGAGTGGCGCCGGGTGTCGAGCAAGGATGGGCCGCAATCGCGGATTTGACAAGAGGCCCGCCCGTTCCCCGTCAGTCCGCGGTCGCCTCCCAGCGCTCGAGCCACGCCGCGTCGTCGAGATCGTGGAGGTCGACGCCGTCGTCCCGGGCGCGCACCTCGAGCGCTCGGAACCGGCGCGAGAAGCGCATCGCGCGCCCCCGCAGCGCCTCCTCCGGATTGACGCGCAGGCGCCGGGCCAGCGCGACGACGGCGAAGAGCAGATCCCCGATCGCCGCCTCCGGGTCGGTGGAGTCCGCAGCCCAGTCCTCGCCGCGTTCCACCTCGCGCTCGTTGAGACCGGAGACCGCCTCGACGCGGGCGAGCGCGCCGCGGATGCGCTCGAGAGCGACGGGCGTGGTCGGCGTCTCGTCGAACCCGACACGGGCGGGTCGCTTCTGCACACCCTGCGCGTGGGCGAGCGCCGGCATCGCGGCGGGCACGCCGTCGAGCAGCGAGAGCCGCTCGCGCTTCTCGGCCTTCTTGAGCTTCTCCCAGTTCACCACGACGTCGGCCGCGCCGCCGACCGCGACGTCTCCGAAGACGTGGGGATGGCGGTGGATCATCTTGGCGCGCACGTCGTCGGCGACATCGCCGATGTCGAAGCCGCCCTCCTCCTCCATCGCGATGGCACTGTGCATGAGCACCTGGAGGAGCAGGTCGCCAAGCTCCTCGCGGAGCGTCGCGTTGTCGAGGTTGTCGATGGACTCGAGCACCTCGTACGTCTCCTCGAGCAGATACGGACGCAGGCTGCGATGCGTCTGCTCGCGATCCCATGGACATCCCCCGGGCGCGCGCAGCCGCTCGACGACCTCGTTGAGGTCACGCAGCGACTGGACCGCCTCGTCACGCATGGCTGTTCGAGGACATTGCCACCGGCCCGCGCTGCTGCGCGCGGACCAGACGTCCGAGCTCGCGCAGCACGCCGGTGAGCGTGGTCTGCCACGCATCGCCGAGATGCAGCTGCGACGGCGTGGCGCTCACGCCGCGAAACTGGCGCGCGACGCTCTGGAGGTCGATGCCGTGGTCGAGCGCGAGCCGCACGACGATGCCCTTGCCGCGCTCGGTCTCGACACCGAGCGCGCCGGCCGCCGCGGCCAGCAGGCGGATCCGCAGCGAGTCCACGAGCGCCGACGCGGGTGCCGGCAGCGGGCCGAAACGGTCGACGAGCCCGCGGGTTCGCTGTTCCAGCTCGGGCTCGCTCGCGCACGCCGCGAGCTCCTGGTAGCAGCGGAGCCGCAGGCGCTCGTCGGTGACGTAGTCACCCGGCAGGAACGCGGCCACGGGCAGCGACACGGTGACCTGCGCGGGCGATTCCACAACGGGTTTCCCCTGCAATGTCGTCACCGCGTCGGCGAGGAGATGGTTGTACAGCTCGAGACCGACAGCGGCGATCTCGCCGTGCTGCTCCTCCCCCAGCAGGTTGCCGGCGCCACGGATCTCGAGGTCGCGCATCGCGAGCTTGAACCCCGCACCGAGGTCCTGCAGGTCGCCGATGACGTCAAGTCGCTTGTCGGCTTTCTCGGTGAGCGAGCGCGCGGGTGGATACATCATGTAGGCGTAGGCGCGCTGCCCCGCGCGCCCGACGCGGCCGCGCAGCTGGTAGAGCTGCGCGAGCCCGAGACGGTGCGCGTCGTCGATCACGATGGTGTTCGCGTTGGGGATGTCGAGGCCGGACTCGATGATGGTCGTGCACAGCAGGACGTCGATCTCGCCGTCGCCGAACCTCCGCATCACGGACGCGAGTGTCCCTTCCGGCATCTGCCCGTGCGCAACCTCGATGCGCGCTTCGGGAACGAGCGCACGGAGCCGATCGGCCACGGCTTCGATGCCCGCGACACGGTTGTGGAGGAAGAAGCATTGCCCTGCGCGTGCGAGCTCGCGCGTGATCACCTCTCGGATCAGTGAATCCTCGCGGGCGGTGACGTACGTCTTGATCGGCTGACGTTCCTCGGGCGGCGTCTGGATCACCGAGAGATCACGGATCCCGGCAAGTGACATGTGCAGCGTACGAGGGATCGGTGTCGCCGACAGCGACAGCACGTCGACCGCCACGCGCAGCTCCTTGAACCGCTCCTTCTGCAGCACGCCGAAGCGCTGCTCCTCGTCGATGACGACGAGGCCCAGGTTCTTGAACTCGACGTCGCGCTGGAGCAGGCGGTGCGTCCCGACGACGATGTCGACCGCGCCGCTGCGCAACCCTGCCAGCGTATGGGCGATATCGTCGTCGGTGCAGAAACGCGACAGCTGCCGGACGGTGATCGGGAACGCCGCGAGCCGTTCCGTGAACGTCATGAAGTGCTGCTGGCACAGCACGGTGGTGGGCACGAGCATCGCCACCTGACGGCCCTCGATCGCGGCCTTGAACGCCGCCCGAACCGCAAGCTCCGTCTTGCCGAAACCGACGTCGCCGCACACGACACGGTCCATGGGCCGGGACGCCTCCATGTCGCGCTTGATCTCCTCGAGCACGAGCTCCTGGTCCGGCGTCTCCTGGTACGGGAACGATCCCTCCAGCTCCTGCTGCCACGCGCCGTCGGGCGCGTAGGCGTGGCCCTGCGCATGCTCGCGGCGCGAGTACAGACCGAGCAGCTCGCGCGCCACCTCCTCGGTGCGCTCCTTCACGCGGCGTCGCGTGCGCTCCCACTCCCCCGTGCCGAGGCGCGAGAGCTTGGGGTGCGAGTCGGCACCCCCGATGTACCGATCCACACGATCGAGATGCTGTGTCGGGACGAACAGCCGATCCGACTCCGCGTAGTCGAGCACCATGTACTCGTGCTCCGCGCCGGAGTCGTCGGTGACCGCGCGCATCTCGATGAACCGCGCGATGCCGTGGTCGCGATGGACGACGAGATCACCGGGCGCGAACTGCAGGACGAAGGCCTCTCGGGCTGCAACGCCGCTCGCTGCGCGGCGCGAACCGCGCGCCGACGTGGAGACGGCCCGGCGCGCGCCCCGGCTGAGCACCGAACGCCGCCGCTTGATGGCGCCGAAGAGCTCGGCATCCGTGTACACGTGGATCGACCCGTCCTCGACGGTGAAGCCCTGGGTCAGGTCGGCGGAGGCGACCACGATCGCGCCCGCCGGCAGTGGCGTCGTCGCGGCGTCGAAGTCGGCCGCGTCCACGGTGTCCGCGCCGTGCTCGGTGGCGAGCTCCTCGACACGGTGCTGCTGCCGCGAGACGACGAGCACGCACCCCTGGTCCTCGCGCTCGTGCAGCGTCTCCCGGACGAACGCGTCGAAGCGGCCGACATAGCTCTCCACCCCGCGCCATCCGAGATCGGCCGCGGGGGTGACCCCGGTCGGCGCCTCGCGCAGCAGTTCGAAGCACGCATGGCGTTCGAGGGCCTCGAACAGCGCCGCGACCTCGATCAAGCCGGCCGAGGCGCCGTCGGGAAGCTCGCCGCGCGCCACCTCCTGGACGCGGAGGCCGTCGATCTCCCCGACATGCCGCTCGGCAGCAGCCATCAGCCGGCGCCGTCCCCCGTCGAGCAGGACGATCGGCGAGTCGACGTGATCGAGCAGCGTCGACGGCGCGGCGGCGCCGAGGTACGGGAAGAACAGGTCGAGCCCGTCGTCGTACGCGCCCGAGGAGAGGAGGTCGCAGTCCATCTCCCACTGCTCGCGCACGTCGTCACGAAGCGCGGTGGCGTCGAGCGCCCCGACGGCGGCGATGGCGCGCTGCACCGACTCCGCGGTGAGGTCGAGCTCCCGCGCCGGCCACACCTGCGCCGACTCCAGCTTCGCGATCGATTCCTGGGTCGCGGGATCGAACGCGCGGATGTCCTCGACGTCGTCCCCGAACCACTCCGCGCGCCAGGGGCGGTCGCGATCCACGCCGAACACGTCGACGATGCCGCCACGGACGGCGAAGTCGCCCGGTGCCGACACCGCGCTCTCGCGCCGGTAGCCGAGCTCGACGAGGCGGGCCACGAGACGATCGCGAGGAAGCCGCTCGCCACGCTTGACCTCGGTGATGCTCGAGCCGACGACCGCCGGCGAGAGGGTCGGGCGCAGCAGGCCGCGGAGCGACCCCACGACGACCAGCGGCGTCGCCCTCGCATGCAACCGCATCAACGTCGCGAGCCGTGCTCGGGTCACCTCCTCGGACGGCGGGACCCGGTCGAACGGCGGGGTGTCGCCGGCCGGGAAGATCGCGACCCCGGATCCCCCGGCCCAGACCATCGTGTCGCCGTAGACGCGCTCGGCCTCCGCCGACACGACGACCACGGTGCGGCCGGTCCGCTCCCGCAGCCACCAGGCGATCACGCCGACGGCGCCGGAGGGCACGCCGGCAACGATGCCGCCCCGCGCCGTGGCCAGCTCGTCGAGCGCCGGCAGCCGGTCGAGGCGCTTGCGGAGCGTCAGCGCAGCGACCGCCGTCGCGTCGGGACGGCGATCAGTCCGCGCCGGCACGGTTCCAGACGTTCATGGCGGCCTCGACCCCGTCGCGCATGATCGCGACGGCCATGCTCGCGGCGCGGCCGACGGCGGCCTCGACCTGCGGGCGTTCATCCGGATGGAACGGGTCGAGCACGTGCTCGATGAGGTCGTTGCTCTCGCCGCTCCTCCCGATGCCGATGCGGATGCGGGGAAAGGCGTCCGTGTGCCAGGCGTCGATGAGCGACTGCACGCCGCGGTGACCGGCGGCGCTGCCCCCCAACTTGATCTTGACGCGACCGAGCGGGAAGTCCGCCTCGTCGTGCACGACGATGACGTCCCGCGGCGTGACGGCGTGCTTGCTCGTGAGCTTGAGCGCGGCGCGGCCGCTGAGGTTCATGTAGGTCTGGGGTCTCGCGAGCATCACGTCGTACCCGTCGATGGTGCCCTCCCGGACTCGCGCCGAATCCTCGCGCCGGTCGCGGCTGAACTTGCCGCGCCGCTCGAGCTCGTCAAGGCACATCCAACCGACATTGTGGCGGGTGCGCGCGTATTCGCCTCCGGGGTTGCCGAGGCCGATGACGAGCTGGGTCACGGCGCGCCGTGCCCTTCGCCCGCCTCGAGCGCGGGGACGTCGGCGCCCGGGAGGAGCGCTCGGGTGAGCTCGGTCATCCGTCGCGCGGGTGCGGCTTCATGGTGGTCGTGGCCGAGGCAGTGGAGCAGCCCGTGGACCGCGAGGAGCCGGAGCTCGGCGGCCGGGTCCGCCACCCCCTGCACCATCGCGCGCTCGACCGAGATCGCGATGTCACCGACCCGCGGCGGATCGTCGGCCGGGAACGCGAGCACGTCGGTGGGCGCGTCCACGCCGAGGAAGCGCGCGTTGAGCGATCGCAGCTCCCGGTCGCCGGTCAGCCGCAGGCAGAGGCTGCCGCGCGTCGCGACGCCGAGCGTGTCGCCGCACGCGCGGAGCAGCGGCCCGAGCCGGGCCGCAGCCGCGATGCGACGCTGCGGTGCCGTGAGAGATGGATCGCGGATGACGCTCACCCGCATGGGCGCAGATGCGTCAGCTGCTCTTGACGCGACGCTTCCGCGCTGCAAGCAGCTTGCGCTTGCGGCGCACGGACGGCTTCTCGTAGTGCTCGCGCCTGCGAACCTCGGAGAGGATGCCGTTCTGCTTGATCTTCTTGTTGAACCGTCGTAGCGCGCTCTCAAAGGTCTCGCCTTCGCGGACCTTCACTTCCGACACGGTCGGAACTCACCTCCTTTCGGCTGGACCCGCGCCTCCCTGGCGCGGAGTTCAGATTCTACCTTGAGTCCGAGTCCCCGCTGCCGAGGAGCGCCTCGACCAGCGCCGGCATCACGGTGCCGGCGCGGCCGGAGATCACGCAGGTGGCCATCTCGTCGAGGCCGGTGGCCCCGTCGTTGACGATCACGAGCCGGCCGCCGCCGCGGATCGTCTCGACCGGCACCGCAGCCGCGGGCCACACCGACAGCGTCGATCCCACGGTGAGGCAGACGTCGCAACGGCGCGCCTCCTCCATCGCGGCGTCGATGTCGGCCGCCACGAGCGGCTGGCCGAAGCTGATGGTCGCGGTCTTGAGGAGGCCGCCGCAGAGCTCGCAGCGCGGATCCAGGTCGCCCTCGCGAACGCGGTCCAGGGCGATGTCGATGGGCATCCGCCGGCCGCAGTCGAGGCACGCGGCCTCCGAGGAGGTGCCGTGCAGCTCGATCACGTTCACCGTACCGGCCTTCTGATGGAGGCCGTCGATGTTCTGCGTGACGACGACCGGAGCGAGGCCACCCTGCTGCAGGCGGGTCACGGCGATGTGGGCGGGGTTCGGCTGAACATCCACGAGCGCGGTGCTGAGCCGATCCTGCCAGCGCTCGATGCGGACGTCCCGATCCGCGAGGTAGCGATCGATCGTGTAGCGCTGGGGATCGCGCGTCTTCCAGACGCCGTTCGGGCCGCGAAAGTCGGGAATGCCCGACTCGGTGGAGATCCCGGCGCCGGTGAACACGAGGATGCGGCGCGCCTGGCTGAGCCACCGGAGCGGCTCCGAGAGGTCGGGCGGTGGCGCGCCGCCGGCGCGCACGTGCTCCATCCGGGGATTGTCCGCCGAGTGCGACGACCTGCTGTCGCCGGTCCCGCCCAGAATCGACATCGATGACGGGAACCGCCCAGGCCGATGCCCCACCCAGCACCGCCCTCGACCCCGAGCAGCGCATCGCGGTCGAGCACGGCGACGGCCCCTGCCTCGTGCTCGCCGGGCCCGGGAGCGGCAAGACCCGGATCATCGTCGAGCGCTTTCACCGCCTGGCCGGGCAGGGGATCGGCGCCGGGCGCCAGCTCGTCCTGACCTACACGCGCAAGGCCGCGGAGGAGATGCGCGGCCGCGTGGAGCAGCGCCACGGGGCGTTCACCGACGAGGTCCCGCTCACCAACTACCACTCGTTCGCGCTTCGAGTCGTGCGCGAGTGGGGATGGTTGCTGGGCATCTCTCCCGTCCTCCGCATCGCGGATGCAGCCGAGCGCTGGCTGCATGTCGAAGCGGTGCTCGACGAGCTGCGTCCCGCGCTGCTGTGGAACCCGTTGCGACCGTACGACCTGATGGACCCGCTCCTCGACGTCATCGGCACCGCGAAGCAGGAGCTGGTCACGCCCGGCGCGTACGCGGCGTGGTCGGTTGCGCGGCTCGCCGAGTGCGAGGGTCCGGCCGAGCGGATCGTCCTCGAGCGCCATCAGGATGTCGCCCGCGTCTACGCGCACCTCGACGAGCGCTACCGGCGTGCGGGCGTCTTCGACTTCGACGACTGCATCCTCTACGCGGAGCAACTCATCCGCGAGCAACCGGCGGCGCGCAGCGCCGTCGCGGATCGCATCACCCACGTGATGGTGGACGAGTACCAGGACACCAACTACGCGCAGGCGAAGCTGGTGGAGACGCTCGTCTCGAGCCATCGCAACATCTTCGTCGTCGCCGACGACGACCAGTCGATCTACAAGTTCCGCGGCGCCAGCCGCGCCAACCTCGACCGGTTCGCCCGCGAGTACCCGGAGCACCGCCAGCTCGTGCTGACTCACAACTACCGCAGCACCGAGCAGATCGTCGCCGCGTCCCGTGCCGTGATCGCCGTCGCGAGCCCGGTGACGCGTATCGAGAAACGCCTCGTTGCGGACCGGGGTGCCGGCGCCGCGGTCGAGGTCTGGCGCGCACCCGACGAGCGCAGCGAGGCGATGGCCGTCGCGCGCGAGTGCCAGCGCCTCATCGCCGGCGGCATCAGGCCCGCCGATGTTGCGTGGCTGTTCCGCCAGCACATCGATATGCAGCCCGCGATGCGGGCGCTGCGTCAGTGCGGCGTGCCCTATCAGGTGGCGGGCGGCCGCGGCTTCTTCCAGGAGCGGGAGATCAAGGATGCGCTGGCGCTGCTCGGCGCGATCGACGATCCCGATAACTCGCAGGCGGTGCTGCGCTGCCTGACGCTGCCCGGCTGGGGCGTGTCAACGGCTGGACGTGTCGCCCTGGTGCGCGCCGCCCATCAGCACGACCTTCCGCTGGTGTCGCTCATCCAGGATGCGGCGGTCGACGGGCTCGAGGCCGCCGACCTTGACGCCGCGCGGCGCTGTGTCGAGGACATCAAGACCCTGCACGCGTCATCGCAGCGCGAGGACGTCCGCGATCTGTTTCAGCTGGCGCTGGAGGCGAGCGGTTTCCTCGGGATCGTCGACGAGCAATCCGGGGTCGCACGGTTGCAGATGGGCGCGAACCTCAACAAGCTCGGCGAGCTGCTCGAGGACTTCGCGGACTGGAGCGACGATCGTCGCGTGAGCACCACCCTGCACTACCTGCACGTCCTCCGCGACAGTCACGAGGCCGGGGAGCTTGCGACCATCGATCCCATCGAGGACGGCGTCGTGCTGCTCACCGCGCACGGCTCCAAGGGGCTCGAGTGGCCGGTCGTCTTCATCTCGAGGTGCACCGAGCGGCGCTGGCAGGGCCGCGCGAAGTCGTCGTTCGACCTGCAGCTGCCGGACGACCTCGTCCCGGAACCACCGCCGGCAGGTGACGTTGCCGTGGACGAGGAGCGCCGGCTCTTCTACGTCGCGTCGACTCGTGCGCGAGACCGGCTCGTCTACACGTGGGCGCGCTCGTACCCGCAGCCGTCGAGCGAGGAGTCCTGCACGCCGTTCCTCACGACCGCGGCGTCGCTTCGTGATGCCGTGGTGTCGGAGGACGTGCTGGCTGACACGTCCATCTCGGTGCGAGCACCACGCCCGGCGGGGACCGCCACCCTGCAGCGACTGTCCATCGCCGTCTCCGACCTCGGCATCTTCCGCAGCTGCCCACGGCGATACGACTATCAGCGCCGCTGGCATCTGCCGGTGCGCACGGACGCGCGCGCGTGGTACGGCACGATGATCCACGAGGTGCTTCGCACGGCCGCAACGCAGCGCATGGCCGGCGTGGCGGTCACCGGCGACGCCGTCGCGGCGATGTGGCACGTGGCGTGGGAGCAGTCGCGCGGCCCGAAGGGACGTCACGCCGACCTGCGCGCGCATGGTGAGTCGCAGCTGCGCGCCTACATCGAGTCACCGGGATGGACCGACACCGCGATCGCTCACGTCGAGGAGCCGATCATGATCAGCCTCGACCACGCGGACGTCGCGGGGCGTTTCGACCGCGTCGACCGGCGTGCCGACGGCATTCCCACCGTCGTCGACTACAAGACGGGCCGTCCCAAGGACGAGGCTGCGCTGCGGGCCGACCTGCAGCTGCGCGCCTATGCGATCGGTCTCGCGCAGCGCGAGCAAACCGACGAGGTCGCGATCGAGTTCCACTACCTGCAGGGCGCCGTCACCCGTGTGACCGCCGACAAGAGCTTCCTGCGGCGCGCTCACGGCCACCTGTCGGCGACGGCCCGCGAGCTGGCGGCCGCTGCTGCCACCGGATCCTTCCCTCCGAAACCCTCACGCTGGCAGTGTCAGCGCTGCGATTTTCGCACCGTCTGCGATGAGGGCCGCGCCGCTCTCGAGTCGTGAGGACCGGGCGCTATTCCCACCTGAAGAAGCGCTTGGCGAGAAACCCGAACACCAGCGCGTACGCCGCGAGGACCAACAGCGGCTGCGCGGGAGGGAACTGGCCCACCCATGAGTCACCGATCGCCTGCACAGCAGCGCCGAGCGGGGTGTAGTTGCTGACGTCCTGGATCACGGCCGGCATCAGCTGAACGGGGTAGTACAGCCCGGAGAAGAACATCATCGGGTAGAGTGCCGCCGCCATCAGTCCCCGTGCGGCACCTGCGGTCCGGGCCAGCGCCGCGATCGTCAGACCGATCGCAAACAATGCGGCCATGCAGAGCACGATCGACAGCACCATCGCGGCTGGGCTCACCGGGGCGCTGACCCCGAAGAAGACGATGCTCACGGCGACGACCAGTGCAAGGGTGACCACCATCAAGCAGGTCTGCACGACAATCTGTGCGGCCAGCACCCAGTACGCCGGGACCGGTGTCGTCGAGAGCCGGCGCAGGATGCCGAGCTCGCGGTAGGAAACGAGCGGCCCGGGAAGATAGGTGAAGGCGATGATCGCGATCGAGAAGCACATGAGGATCGGGATGTAGATGTCGAACGGCGAATAGCCGCCGAGACTGGCCGATGGCTTCCTGAACACGGGGATCTCACCGAAGATGATCACGAGCAACAGGGCGATCCCAGCGCCGGCGACCATGCCGGCCGGCTGCCGCCACGCCAGCCTTGCCTCGTTGAGCACCATGGTGCCGAACGCGGCGCGCGGTGCCCGTGGCCGACCAGGGGCGAGCGTGCTCATGATTGCGCTCCTTCTTCTGCTTCGTGCAGGTGGCTTCCTGTGAGCCGCACGAAGGCGTCCTCCAACGTCGATGCGTCGATCCGCACGTCGTGCGCCTCGACGCCCGCGCCATGCATCGCGACGATCACGGCGGTGGCGAGCTCACCGGTGCCCGTGACGACGATGTGGTGGCCGTCATGCTCGATTGCGGTCACCTCCGGCAGGCGGGTCAGCACTGTCTCGTCAAAGGGTGCCGACGGAAGGAATCGAACCGTCTTCGCGCCACTGGCGCGCGCAGCCAGGCCGGCCGGGGTATCCAGCGCGACAATGCGCCCCTTGTCGACGAGCGCCACCCGGTCGCACAGGCGCTCGGCCTCCTCCATGAAATGCGTAACCAGCAGGACCGTCGTCCCGCGGTTCCGAACGCGTTCGATGAGTTCCCAGACGTCCCGGCGGGCCTGCGGGTCGAGACCCGTTGTCATTTCGTCGAGGACTGCGACTTTGGGCGCGCCGATGAGCGCCAGTACCACCGACAACCGCTGCTGCTGGCCGCCGGACAGCGATCGGTAGTAGGACGTGCGCTTGTCGGCGAGCCCGAGCGCACCCGTCAGTTCGTCCACGTCGGCGGGATGGCGATAGAAGGACCGGTACATGTCGATGATTTCACCGACCTTCAACTTGGCCGGAAACGCACCAGACTGCAGTTGGACTCCGGTGATCTCGTGGATGTCAGCCCTGTCGACCTGCGGGTCGATGCCCATCAACCGGATCGTCCCCGAGTTCTGGGGACCGGAGGCCGATGGCGCACTCGACAGTCGTGGTCTTTCCGGCTCCGTTCGGGCCGAGAATTCCGAAGATCTCTCCTTGGTCGACTGAGAAGGAGATGTCGTCGACCGCCGTGAGCGGCCCGTACGTCTTGCGCAGATGCGAGATCTCGAGCGCCGACCCGTCCGCATCCTTCGTCTGGGACGCGCCGGCCGTCGATGCGGCTGGCTCGCTCTCCACTGTGACGGCGGTTGCTGTCACCTGCTCCTGTCGCGGGCCGGCGTGCTCCGTTCGTGCGCTCCTTACTCCGTCCAGCGGGATCGTGGCCCATTCTAGGGGGCTCTCCCTCGCCGAGTGGTCAGGTTCTCGCGGCGCCAAGTGGACTCATGCGGCGAGCGGCCCCCTGCCGCCTGATGCGCGCTCCGTGGCCGCTGCCTACGTGCGTGCTGTGAGGTCGTCGAGCATCGAGAACAGTCGATCAGCGACGCGCTTCGGGTCGACGCGGTACGCGCCGTGCTCGTACTCGTTGGTGATCCACACCTTGCAGGTGCCGAGCAACGACGCGGTCTCGATCGCCATCGTGCGCTCGACATACTCGTCGTCCCAGTAGATGGTCCCGACCGTGGGCACCGTGTTGACGCGCAGCTGCGGCACGTCGTAGAGGGATGGCCAGCCCTCACGCTCGGCGAGCACGTCCGCGGCCTCGCGGAGCGGTCGCAGCGGGGCCAGCTCCTCGAGCATCCAGGGAAAGACCGCCTCTCCGGTGAAACACGGCGCCGGCTGCGCATCGAGCGCATACCGTGCATCGGCACGCACCGCGCGATTCGCCGCCCACCGCGCGGCCGGGCCGCACGAGTACGCGGGTTCGTGGAGCACTGTGTAGATCGGGTTCGTCGACGGCGACATCACGTCGCCGACATCGTCGTGGACCCTCCCACCGAGCACGCCGAGCTGTTCGAGGTCGTTGTCGGCTCGCTCGATGATCCCGTGCAGCTCCGCCGCGCCGTGCTGGAGCCCGAGCTTCACGCCGAGCGCGAGGAAGCGCCGCGCACTGAGCCGCTGCCCCAGTCCGTCGACATCGTTGCTCGACTCGAGGTGATCGACGATCCGCCGCACGCGGGCGGCGTCGTCGGGGAATCGCGCGTAGAAGTCGGCGTTGCGACTCGCGACGTGATTCGTGAGCCTCACGCAGATCTCCTCGGTCTCGTGCAGGACCGGAGCGAAACCTCCGGTGATGATCACGCCGGTGATGTGCTCGGGGAGCAGGGAGAGATACGTCAGCGAGCAGAACCCGCCGAAGCTCTGACCGAAGACATACCAGTCGGCATCCTCGCCATAGAGCGCTGCGCGCATGCGATCGGCATCGCGGACGATCGAGTCGGCACGGAAATTGCTGAGGTACTCACCGAGCGTCGCCGGATCCGCGAATGGCAGAGCCCGAGCGTCGAGTGGCGTGCTGAGGCCCGTCCCCCGTTGATCGAGCAGCACGACTCGATATCGAGTCAGCAGCTGTTCGAGCCATCCGCCCCGCTGATCGGGATGCCCGGACTCGAATCCCGGTCCACCCTGGAACCAGACGATCGCCGGGCGCTTCGGATCGCCGGCATGCTCGGCGGCGACAACCTCGCGCGCGAAGACGCTGATCTTCGGGCCCGAGGGCTCATTCCAGTCGACCGGCACGTCGATCCGGTGCGCGGTGACGACCATGCGGTCGATGGCGGTGCGAGAAGGCATCCGCGGATTGTCGCTCCTCGGCCGTATCAAAGATCGACAGCACGCCGTCTGATTGCCGAGGTAGACGGGACTGAGGCGAGTGCGAGACAAGGAGGCGAGCACCGCAGCAAGGGAGCGCACTTAAGTGCGTGACCGAGCGAGGAGCGCAAGCCGACGCCGTATCGCGCCGGCTCAGTCCCGTCTAGGGATGAAGCCGGAATTCCCGCCAGAAGCCCATCAAGGATGCTTCGTCGCCCTCGGGCTCGACGTCCTCGGGCAGCTGCGTCCGCCACGGAAGCATCAGGTCGAAGACGACCTCCTGGATGGTCCAGAGGATGTCCATGACCTCGGTGATCTTGACCTGGCGCCGCGCAAGCGCGCCTTCGACCGCCGACATCGCGTCCACGTCGCCGGTCTTCCGGACCGCGCCGCGCGCGAAGACGAACACCTTGTGCGCCCGCTCGGCGACATCCGGCGGGACCTCTTTGATTCCCTGGAGGTGCGTTTCCTCGCAGAGCTCGATGGCGCTGTCGACCCGCTCGACCAGCCGGCGCAGCCGAGTGCGCTCGACGACCTCACGGCGATGCCGGCGGCGAGCAGCGTGCACTTCTTCAGTGGCGCTCTCGATGAGAAGCCCCGGGTCGACTACCTGACTACGCTCCAGTACCTCGGGTTCTCTAATCACGGCTCCTAGCCTACTTGGTGTGGTCATTGACATCAACAGCACATTTAGGTTCAGATTGATGCATGGACCGCATTAATGCCGACCTCCTTCGGACTTTCGTCCAGGTGGCGAAGGTCGAGCACCTCGGGCGGGCCGCCGAAGCGCTCCAGGCTGACCAGTCGACCGTCTCCCGGAAGATCGCCCGCCTCGAGCAGGAGGTCGGGGTGCCGCTCTTCGAGCGGATCGGCCGGAACATCCGCCTCACCCAGGCCGGGCGGCGTCTCGTCGGACGGGCCGAACGAATCCTCGACGACCTTCGGGATGCCATCGCGGAGGCCGAGGGCGCCGTGGCCGCCGAGAGCGGCCGGGTCTGCGTCGCATTCCTCCACACGGTCGGGGCACGCTGGCTGCCGGAGCGGCTCGCGCGGTTCCTCGAGAGCTACCCGGCGGTGCGCTTCACCCTCGAGGAGGGCACGACCGCCGAGGTCGTCAGCGGCGTGCTCGCAGGCGACTACGACCTCGGCATCCTCGGCCCGCCGCCGACCGGTGCTGTCGATCTCGAGATCCATCCCCTCTTCCGCGAGCGCGTGGCGGTGGTCGTGCCGGTGAACCATCGCCTGGTGGGGCGCAGCTCGTGCACCCTCGAGGACGTTGCGGGCGAGCCGCTGATCCTGCCCAGGTCGCGCAGCGGGCTTCGCCGCGTCATCGATTCCGCCTTCGCCGCGCAGGGCCTCACAACACACGTGGCGTACGAGGGGGACGACTTCACGATCGTCCAGGGACTGGTCGAGGCCGGTCTCGGGACGACCCTCATGCCGATGCCCCTCCCGGTGCCGAGCACGCGTGTCGCCGTGATCCCGCTTCGCGACCCTCCGATCGCGCGTACCATGGCCCTCTGCTGGGACCGGCGGCGCACCCTGCCGCCGGCAGCAAACCTCTTCGCCCAGCGTCTCATCACCGAGGCCAGCGAGCCGTTCGAGCTCGCGGCCAGCGCCTGACCGACCCACCTTCTTCATGACCATCGCAGTCGTCCTGATCGTCATTGCCGTGCTGCTCGCTGCAGCCGGAGCGGCCGCGCTGCTGCTGAGCGCGCAGCGGCGGGGCTCCCCGGCCGAGCAGGCCCCGCCCACCGCCACCGGCCTTGCCGATGCCGAGCACCGGGCAGCCGCGCTCGTGGCCGAAGCGCGGACCGCGGCGCTCCACGCCCACGAGGCGGCGATGATCGAGGTGAGCGAGCGGCTGGCCGCGGTCGAGAGCCGCGAGGGGGTGATCGAGGAGCGGCATCGCCACCTTCGCGAGCGTCGCGAGGTGTTCGACGAGCGCCGGTTCGCGTATCGGAAACGCCGCGACGAGATCGAGGAACGCCGCGTCCGCGTCGCCGAGCAGCGCGACGAGATCGCCGCCACGCTGGGCGCCAAAGCCGCGCTCGACCGCGAGGCCGCGGCGGTGCTCGTCCTCGAGCGCGTCGAGTCCGAGCTCATCGCCGAACGCGCGGCACTCGTCGAATCGACGGTGGCGGCGATCGTCGGTGACCGGGCGGAGGCCAGGGCGAACGATCTGATCGTTCAGGCGGTCGAGCGCCAGGACGCATCGAACGTCGACAGCGCACCCAGGATCGCGCCCCTCTCCATGGAGGGGCTCGACGACCACGCGAGGGAGCGGCTGCTGTCAGCCCTCACCGTCATCGCCGAGCAGACCGGGGCCGAGCTGGGCGTCGACACCGAGAAGCAGCAGGCAACGCTGCGCACGGTCGACCCGATCGGGCGCGAGATCGCGCGCCAGGCCGCGCTCGAGGTGGTCGACCGGCGGATGCAGGCGGCCGAGGTCCCCCCGCTGATCCAGCGTGCACGGCGAAGCACCCACCGCCGGGTTGTGGAGGTCGGGGAGCGGGCGTTGTGGCTCATGCAGATCGAGGGGCGGCCCGAGCTCGCCGAGCTGGTGGGGACGCTCCATCACCGGTTCTCGTACGGGCAGAACGCCCTGCTCCATTGCGAGGAGACGGGCCATCTCTGCGGCGTGATCGCCGCCGAGCTCGGTCTTCCGCAGAGCACCGCGCGCACGGCGGGCATGCTCCACGACATCGGCAAGGCGGTCGACCATGACGTGGAGGGCGTGCACGCCATCATCGGTGGTGAGCTGCTGCGCGTCCTCGGAGTCGACGCGGGCATCGTGCACGCCGTCAAGGCCCACCACTTCGACGAGGAGCCCTCGACGGATCTCGCGATGCTCACCATCTGCGCCGACGCCATCTCCGCGTCACGGCCGGGCGCGCGGCGCGACACCCTGGCGGCGTATCTGCTCCGCCTCGAGCAGCTGCAGACCATCGCCACGCGCCACGGCGGCGTTGATCGCGCCTTTCCGCTGCAGGCCGGACGCGAGCTGCGCGTGTTCGTGAAGGCGTCACAGGTCAAGGACTCCGACATGCCGCCGCTCACCAGCGAGATCGCACGCGAGATCGAGTCCGAGATGCAATACCCGGGCGTGATCAAGGTCACGGTGATTCGTGAGACCACAGCCACCGCCACCGCGCCGGCGCAGCTCGTCCCCGTCCGCGCCGCGGTCGCCGATCACGGGAACGGCAATGGCAACGGAAACGGCAACGGCCGTCAGGAGCCGGCGATCGATGACGACTCGAACGGCGACGACCAGTCACCGTTCGACGAGGGCTGAACCGACTCCGACTCGAAAGCGCGGAGGTGCTCGTTGACGACACGCGCGGTCTCGGCGGGGCGCTCGTGAAAGAAGAGATGTCCGCACTCGTCGAAGGCACGCAGCACCGCACCGGGGATCTGTGCGGCGAGGATGCGTGCGTTCTCGAACGGGGTGATGACGTCGGCGGTGCCGTGCAGCACGAGCGCCGGCACCGTGACACCGCGCAATCGCTCGAACGAATGGTCCGGCTCGTACATCGCCTTCAGCTGCGCTGAGAACACGCGCGGGCGCACGGGATGGCGGCCGCGCTCGCGGACCTGCGCCTCGATGAAGTCGACGTGGGTGCGCCGGAAATGCTCCGAGTACAGCACCGTGCACGCCATCCGGTACGCGTCCTCGGGCGTCCGCGCGCCCTTGCCGAGCAGCGCCGTCTCCTGCGCCGGATCGGCGTCGACACCGTCGTCACCGCCGGGGGCGGTCGCCGCGAGCATGAGGTTGGAAACGCGGGCCGGGTGGTCGACGACGAGGTGCTGCGCGATGAGACCGCCCATCGAGGCGCCGAACACCGCCCCGGCCTCAACCTCGGCGGCGTCGAGCACCGCGACCGCATCGAGCGCCATGGTCGCCATGGTCACGTGCCCGCCGTGCCCGGATTCACCGATTCCTCGGGGGTCGTAGGTGATCACCCGGTGATGGGCGACGAGGTGACCGAGGATCGGCTCGAACACCGACCGTCCCGCTCCGAGACCGGGAATGAGGAGGAGCGGAGCGCCGTCACCGGCGACGACGACCGCGAGGGCGACGCCGTCGGCGGTGTGCGCGGTGAGGCGCTCGAGAGTCATGGCACCACCATAGCTGGCAGCCGGTGCCGCACCATGGATCGGACCATGCCCCGCTTCTTCATCGACGCCGGACACATCGAGCACGGGAGGGCGACCCTCACCGGTCCCGATGCGGAACACCTCGCGCGTTCGCTGCGGGCCCGTCCCGGCGAGACGATCGTCGTTGTCGAAGGCGGCGGCATCGAGCACGGCGTCGTGCTTGATGACGTGAGCCCGGTGCGCGTGTCCGGAACCGTCGCCTGGAGCAGACCGGTCTCGGGAGAGCCGCGATTGGCGGTCCACGTGCTCCAGGCGATCCCCGCCCATGAGATGGACGCCACCATCGAGGCGCTCGCCGTCGCAGGAGCGGCGTCGATCCGCCCCGTCCTCACCGCTCGAACGGTGCCGCGTCTCGACCCGTCGCGCGCGGGCAGGCGGCTCGAACGCTGGCGCGCCGTCGCGTGCGAGGCGGCACAGCTGGCCGGCCGTGCTGCGCCGCCCGACGTCCACCCGGCGGTATCCCTCCCCGAGGCGCTCGCTTCGCTCCCACCCGGCGCACAGCTGCTCGCATGCGCGTCGCGCAGCGACGCGATCCCCATCGCCGGGGCGGTACCCCGTTCCGACTCAGGCGCCGCCCTGGTGATCGGGCCCGAGGGTGGCCTCGACAGCGCCGACCTCGCCGCGCTCGACGAGGCCGGCGCGGTCCGCGTGCATCTCGGTCCGCGCACGCTCCCCAGCCGTCTCGCGGGAGCGGTCGCGACGGCGCTGCTGCTCGCGAGCGCCGGCGACCTCGACTCGCCCGCGGAGCCGGCTCCGGTATGAGCACGCCCAGCGGCCGGCCCCTGCGGGTCGCCCTCACGGTGCTCGGCTGCAAGGTCAACTTCGCGGAGATGGCCGATCTCGCGGGAACGCTCGCCGCCGCGGGCTGCGACGTCGTCCCCGACAGCGAGCCTGCGGACGTCCGCGTCCTCAACTCCTGCACCGTCACCACGCAGGCCGACGCCACGACACGGCAGCGGATCCGCCGGCTGCGCCGGTTCGATCCGGGTGCGCATCTGGTCCTCACCGGGTGCAGCGTCGACACCAATCCAGATGCGTACACGTGGGTCGACTCGACCTTCGCGAATCGCGACAAGGACCGCATCGCCGCGCACATCCTCGACATGCAGCTGCCGCGCACCAACACGACCGCAGCCGCATCGTCGTCGCCGCGCGCGCGGGCGTTCATCAAGGTCCAGGACGGATGCGATCATCGGTGCACGTACTGCATCGTGTGGCGAGCACGCGGCGCATCCATCAGCATCCCGGCCGCGGCGATCGAGGAACGGGTCGTCGCGGCGATCGACGCAGGGCATCGCGAGGTCGTGCTGTGCGGGGTCGACCTCGGTTCGTACGGCCGGGATATCGGTACCGACCTTGCAGCACTGCTGGGATCGCTGCTGGATGTCTGTGGGGAGGCGCGCATCCGGCTGAGCAGCATCAACGCCAACGACGTGACCTCCGCGTTGATGGGTCTCAATGCGCACCCACGGCTCTGCGGGCACTGGCACATGCCGCTGCAGAGCGGCAGCGACCATGTGCTCCGCGCCATGCACCGCGGCTACCGCCGAGCGCAGTACCTTCGCGTCGTGCGGGCACTGCGCGATGCAAACCCCGCGACGGAGTTCACCAGCGACATCATGGTCGCGTTTCCGGGCGAGACCGAGGACGATCACGCCGCAACGCTGTCACTCGTCGACGAGGTGGGGTTCCTGGCAGGTCACGTCTTCCGCTGGTCGCCGCGCCCGGGAACACCGGCGTCCGACCTCGTCGGCAGGGTGGACGACGCCACGGCGCGGCGGCGGAGCGCCGAGGTGCGCCGCGCCGCGAAGCGCACCGGCGCCGCATCGCTGGCGCGCGCGTGCGGGCAGGTCCACGAGGTGGTCTGGGACCACGTCGAGGACGGTCGCGCCCACGGCCTCACCGCCGGCTACCACGAGGTGATCGTGGACGGTACGGTCGATGTGCGGACGGGCGGGCTGAGCCTCGTCCGCGCCGAAGCCGTCGAGGGGGAGTGCCTGCGCGCTACCCTGCTGCGGCCATGAGCGATTGCATCTTCTGCGGCGTTGCCGCGCGCGACCTGCCCGCCACGATCCTGCGCGACGATGGCGAGGTGCTCGCGATCCGGGACATCAATCCGCAGGCCCCGACCCACGTGCTGGTCATGCCGCACGAGCACATCGTCTCGGTCGCCGAGCTCACCCCCGCCCAGGACGGACTGTGGGGGCGGATGCTCCATGTCGCCCAGTCCATCGCGGAGGACGAGGGCATCGATGAGACGGGGTTCCGGCTGGTCGTGAACACCGGCCACAACGGTGGGCAGACGGTCGACCATCTCCACGTCCACCTCCTCGGCGGACGTCAGATGACCTGGCCGCCCGGCTAGGGGGACACAGCAGAGCGCGACGTGCTCATCGACATCGATGGCGCGCCGCGCTCGCTGACAAGCGCTGAACCGCCTCAGGCGGTCGGCGCGTGCTCGACGATCTGCTCGGCCTTCGGGGCTTCGGTCGCCACGGTCACGGGGATGCGCTTCGGCTGCGCCTTCTGCGCGCGCGGGATCTCGATGCGGAGCACACCGTGCTCGAACGAGGCCGTGATGTCGTCGGCGCGCACTTCGGCGGGAAGGCCGACCTGGCGGAACACCGACGTGACGCGCCGCTCGCGGCGCACGTAGGTCGTGTCCTTGCTCGAACTCGACGACGCTGCGCCGTCCGGTGATCGTGAGCATCCCGTCGTCGAACGTTACCTCGACTTCCTCAGGCTTGAAACCGGGTACCGACGCCTCGACGATGAACGCCGCATCCGTCTGCTTGATGTCGACGGGAAGGCTCGTGTACTCGACGTCGTTGCGCGAGGCTGTCGTCGCGGTGAACGGCTGGAAGAGATGGTCCATCTGCGTGTGCAGGTCGAACAGATCGCTCCATGGATTCCAACGCACTACTGCCATCTCACCTTGCTCCTGGTACCGATGTTTCTGCTGTGCCGCGTGCAGCGGTCGTGTGCATGTGGTACCCGGAGTGGCGGCGCGATAAACGTCGTGCGCGCCCGCGGTCGCGGTCAGCCGCGGAACGCGTCCCGCACCGAGTCGAAGAACCCCTTCTTGACCTCGGCGGGCTTCCCCTCGCGACCTTCCATCTGCTCGAACAGGCCGCGGTCGTGGTGCGACAGGTGGCTCGGCACGACGACGCGCACGACGCAGATCATGTCGCCGCGACGTCCGGTGCGCACATGCGGCACACCGAGCCCGTGCAGCTTGATCTGCCGTCCCGGCTGCGTCCCCGCGGGAATGTCGACGGGATGCTCGCCGTCGACGGTCGTGATCGTGATGGTGTCGCCGAGCACCGCCTGCGGAATGCTGATCGGCAGCTCGTACAGCAGGTCCTGCCCGCGCCTGACGAGGTTGGGGTGGGGCTTGACCCGGAAGCCGAGGTAGAGGTCCCCGGGAGGGCCACCGCGCGGCCCCGCCTCTCCTTCGCCGGTCAGCCGCAGCGTGACGTCGTCGTCGACGCCGGGCGGGATGGTCACCTCGACCGTCTGCCGGCTCTGGGTGCGTCCCTGTCCGTGGCAGGCGGCGCAGGGATCCTCGACGATCTGGCCCTCGCCGCGACACGTCGGGCACGGCGCGACGTTGGTGACCTGCCCGAAGATCGACTGCATCGTCCGGCGCACCTGCCCGGTGCCCTGACAGGCGGTGCACTGGGTGGAGCTGGTCCCGGCGCGCGCCCCGGATCCCTTGCACTCGGCGCACTGGGTCGCGCGCGGCACCTCGATGGTCCGCTTCGCGCCGAACACCGCCTCCTCGAAGGTGATCTCGATGTTCATGCGCAGGTCGTCACCGCGCTGCGGGCCGGTTCGCGTTCGCCGCCGTCCGGCACCGCCGAAGAACATGTCGAAGAGGTCGAAGGCGGAATCGAAGGAGAAGTTGCCGAAGTCCGGCTGCGGTCCGTCCCCGACATGCCCGAAGGCGTCGTAGCGCTGCCGCTTCTGCGGGTCGCTGAGGACGGAGTACGCCTCGCCAACCTCCTTGAAGCGCTCCTCGGCCCCCTTGTCGCCGTTGTTGCGATCGGGGTGGTACTGCATCGCGAGCTTGCGATACGCGGCCTTGAGCTGCTCGGGGGTGGCGTCGCGCGCGACGCCGAGCACCTCGTAGTAGTCGCGCTTCATGGTCGCCATCGGTCAGCGCTCGGTCGGTGCGTTGCGGGGGTGCACGACGCGCACCATCGCGGGTCGCAGGAGCCGGTCGTGGAGCTTGTATCCCCGGAGCACCTCCGCGATGACGGTCTCCTCGTCGACGTCGTCCGACTCCTCGGCGGTGATCGCCTCGTGGAGCGACGGGTCGAAACGTTCACCGGCTGCGGGAACCGGCACCACGCCGAGCCGTTCCAGAGCGGTCTCGAACTCCCGAACCACGAGCTCGAGCCCGCTCACGAAGAAGTCCTCCGCGCCGGCGTCACTCGCGTGCTCGACCGCGCGGCGGAGGTTGTCGAGCACCGGCAGGAGCGCGCGTGCCGCGTCCTCGCTCTCGTACCGCCGGACGTCGGAGATCTCCTGGGCCTTGCGCCGTTTGAAGTTCTCGAAGTCGGCCGCCAGCCGGAGGTATCGATCGTCTCGATCGGAGGTGTCGGCGGGCTGGTCCGTCTGCGACGGCGCCTCGCCGGGCGCCGTCTCAGTGCCGGTCGGCGGACCCTCCACGTGGCCTTCGTCGCTGGTCATTCGATCACTATGCCCATGGTCAGCTCAAAGCACGCCCGACGGCGCGGCCGACGCGCTGGGCAACGTACCGGACCCGCGGTCCGACCTGCGCGTACGCCATCCGCGTGGACCCGAGCACGCCGATCGTGCCGCGCCGCTCCGGCCCGGCGCGGTACGTGGTCAGAACCAGGCTGCAGCGCGAGAGCTCGGCGAGGCCGCTCTCCCGTCCGATCATGATCTGCACACCGTGGTCGAGGTCCGCGGCGGTGATGAGCGCGGCGAGCATCCGCTCCTCCTCCACGACCTCGATCACCTGCTGGAGCAGCTCGACGTCGCCGAACTCGGGCTGGTGCAGCAGGTTGCGGACGCCGTCGTGAAGGATGAGGGTGTCCTGCTGGGCGTCGACGACGGTCATGAACGCGATGATCTGGTTGAGGAGATCCGCCTCAAGCGCCGCGTGGGCGCCGACCGACTCGGGGAGGCGCGACATGCCGGCGGCGTTGAGACCGACCACGACCGCGTTGAGCCCGGCGGCGATGGCGCTGAGGATGGCCTGGTCGGCGGGCGTGGTGAGGTTCAGCGCGTGCTGCCGCACCAGGTTCCCCTCGAGCACGAGGATGAGCAGCGCCTGGGAGTCGTTGAGCTTGACGAGGTCGAGGTGCTTCACCCGGACGCCCAGCGTTCGCGGGGCGGAGACGAGGCTCACCGCATCCGCCGCCTGGGCGAGCGCGGTCGCAGCGACCTCGAGAATCTCCTCGACGCTGGTGGGCATGACGGTGAAGTACGGGTCGATCTGGCGGCGCACCGCCGGCGGGACGTCCTCCTCGTCCATGAGGAAGTCCACGTAGTACCGGTAGCCCAGGTCGGAGGGCACGCGCCCCGCCGAGGTGTGCGGCTGGATGAGGTACCCGACCTCGCTGAGGGTCGCCAGCTCGTTGCGGATCGTCGCCGAGGACCACGTGGCGAGGTGGACGGCCAGGGACGCCGATCCCACGGGGACGCCCGTGCGGGTGTAGTCCGCGACCACGGCCTTGAGAATCTGCTGCTTACGCTGATCGAGAGGAACTTGTTGCACGTTCAGATCAGAGGTGACGGTCCCAGCGGCGACCGGTCTCCGGCCCCTTAGCACTCGTCATGGTTGAGTGCTAAGCGTACCAGCTAGGCTGCACGGTCGCCCACCAGGCGGAGGGTCACCTGGTTGAGGACGGCCTCGCCGCGGGTGGTCGCTCGCACGCGGTCCCCCTCGATCGCGAGGAGCCCGAGCCCTTCCAGCGAGCGGGCCTCCTCGACCCGGGTGGCGTCGATGGTGACTCCCTCGCGCAGACGGAGGCCGAGCATGAGCCGCTCCTGCTCGCGCATCAGCGACCCGACCATCTCCGAGCCCGCGACCGGCAGCAGCTGCCCGGCGCCGACCTTGCCGACGTAGGCGCCGATGCCGCGCCCGTGCCAGTACCGGACCGACACCGCTTCCGGCTCCACCGCGAACCCGAGGGCCGTGGCCGCCGCGGCCGGGAGGTGACCGTGGGCGCCGACCCCCGCCGCCAGGTAGTACCCGTTGTGCCAGTACACGAGGTTGTGGCGGGACGCCTCACCGGGCACGGCGAAGTTGCTCACCTCGTACTGCCGGTACCCAGTCTCCTCGAGCACGTCGACCGCGATGCGGTGCTGGCGGATCGCTCGCGCGCCGTCCACCGGTGTGACGAGGCCGCGCCGCACCCGGGTGTGCAGCGGCGTCCCCGGTTCGACCGTGAGCTCGTAGCAGGAGACGTGGGTCGGTCCGGCCGCCACCACGCGCTCGAGCGTGCGCCGCCATCGGGTGTCGCCGAGCCCCGGCACGGCGTAGATGAGGTCGCAGTTGATCGACGTGAACCCGGCGGCGCGGACCTCGGCGACCGCCTCGAGCGCCCGATCCGCGTCATGAACCCGGCCGAGGAAGCGGAGCGCGTCGGCCTCGAGGCTCTGCACGCCGATGCTGATCCGGTTGACCCCGGCCGCGCGCCACACCCGGGCACGCTCGGTCGAGGTGCTGGAGGGGTTCGCCTCCATCGTCACCTCGGCGCCGGGGGGAACGGTGAACGTGGTTCGCACGGTGTCCACGAGCCCCGCGAGCAGGTCGGGTTCGACGAGCGACGGGGTCCCGCCGCCGATGAAGACAGTGTCGAGCGTGAGGCGGCCGAGGCGGTCGCCGAGACCGCGCACCTCGGCGCCGAGCGCAGCCATGTACGCGTCCGCCCCGGTCGTCCCGGCCACGCTCGTGAAGTCGCAGTACTCGCACTTCCGCTCGCAGAACGGAATGTGCAGGTAGAGCGAGCGCACGTCGTCGAATGCTCCGGTCAGGGCGTCGGATCCTTCGGTTTTCGCTCGTCGGCCGCCGCCTCGTCCAGCCGGACGACGTTCGATTGCACGTCGTCCGCCGTCTTCGCCGGCGGCTTCGGGTCCTTGGGCCGGCGCGGCTGCCGCGGCGGCGCCGGCCTGAGTCGCAGCCGCCTGTAGAGCGGCGGATAGAGATAGACGGTGAGGACGAAGCTCAGGAGGTCGACGATCACGATGCCGGCGGTTGCGGTTGCAGTGAGGTCGACGGTCGACGTGCTCGCCGACGCGGAGGGCGACGCGGTCGCCGCGGGCGATGACGATGTGGGCGCCTGCGTCGCTTGCGACGTCGGGAGCGGCGTCGAGGTCGCCGACGGCGAACCACCGCCCGCCGTCGGCGCGGCGCTGCCGAGCGATCCGATGGCGTACGTCAGCGCGACGAACAGCGCGAACCAGATGAAGTACTGCACGATGCCCGCCATCACCGATTCCATGAAGCGCAGCGAGCGCGACTCCTTCGTGATGAACCTCGCGATGGGCGCGGCGATCAGCGCCGCTCCCAGCACGACGAGCGGCTGATAGCTCGAGAACAGCAGGTCCTCGCTGAAGGGCGGCTTGGTCCCCGAGAGCGTGAAGTAGGCCGCCGCGGTGATGAGCACCTCGAGGACGGCCATCACCGCGACCAGGATCACGTACGAGCGCCGCGACCAGGGCACGAAGGGTTCGTCGATCCGGCGGCCCCGGGCCGGTGGCGGCGGCGCCTTGGCTGCCGGCTTGGCCTTCGCCTTCGCCTGGGTCTTGCCGTCCGGCGCGCCGTTGCGATCCTTCGACTGCGCCGTCTGCCGGGTGAGCGACACCTCGGCCTTGGCCGAGCGCTCGACGGCGTCAGGCCGGCGCCGTGGGCGTTTCCGTGGTGGGTTGGGACGAGGCATCAGCAGCGCGCCTACTGCTCGTCCATCTTGAGGACGGCCATGAACGCCTCTTGCGGAATCTCCACGTTGCCCACCCTTTTCATCCGGCGCTTGCCTTCGCGCTGCTTCTCGAGCAGCTTGCGCTTTCGCGTGATGTCCCCGCCGTAGCACTTGGCAAGCACGTCCTTGCGCATGGCGGAGACCGTCTCACGGGCGACGATCTTGCCACCGATCGCTGCCTGGATGGGTACTTCGAAGAGCTGACGGGGGATGAGCTTGCGCAGCCGCTCGGCGAGCTTGCGGCCGTGCGCATTGGCCCGATCGCGATGCACGATCATGCTCAACGCGTCGACGCGCTGCCCGCCGACGAGGATGTCGAGCTTGACGAGCGCCTCTGGTCGGAACCCCGTGATCTCGTAGTCGAGCGACGCGTACCCGCGGCTGCGCGACTTCAACTGGTCGTAGAAATCGTGAATGATCTCGCCGAGCGGCAGGTCGTAGACGAGCGCGACGCGATCACCCGGCTGATAGTCCATCTGCTGGAACTCGCCGCGCCGTTCCTGGCACAGCTCCATGATCGCGCCGACGTAGGCGCTCGGGACGATGATGGTCGCCTTCGTGCGCGGTTCCTCGATGGAGTCGATGTTCGACGCGTCGGGAAGCATCTCCGGGTTGTCGATGGCGATCACCTCGCCGGAGCGGAGCCGGACGCGGTACTCGACGGTCGGCGCCGTGGTGATGAGCGACAGGTTGAACTCGCGCTCGAGACGCTCCTGGACGATCTCCATGTGCAGCAGCCCGAGGAAGCCGCACCGGAAACCGAAACCCAGCGCCGCCGACAACTCGGGCTCGAAGACCAGTGACGCGTCGTTGAGATTGAGCCGGCCGAGCGCCTCCTTGAGCTCGGTCACGTCGTCGGAATCGACGGGAAAGATTCCCGCATACACCATCGGCGTCACCGCTCGGTACCCGGGGAGCGGGTGTGTCGTCGGATGCACGGCGTCGGTCACCGTGTCCCCCACCTTGCTGTCACGAACGTTCTTGATGGATGCGATGAAGTAGCCGACCTCACCGCAGAGCAGCTCGTCGACGGGCGTCATCGCGGGCGAGAAGACGCCCACCTCGTCGACGACGAACTCGCTGTTGTTGTTCATCATGCGGATGCGCGTGCCCGCCGCGAGGCGGCCGTCCATCAGCCGGACGTACACGACCACGCCACGGTATGCGTCGTACTTCGCGTCGAAGATGAGCGCCCGCAACGTGGCGTTGCGGTCCCCCTTGGGATGCGGGACCCGTTTGACGACCGCCTCGAGCACCGCTTCGATGCCGATTCCCTGCTTCGCGCTCGTGAGGATGGCGTCGTCCGCGGCGATGCCGATCAGCTCCTCGATCTCACGCCGCACCAGCTCCGGATCGGCGTTCGGCAGGTCGATCTTGTTGATGATCGGGATCACCTCGAGCCGGTTGTCGATCGCCTGGTAGACGTTGGCGAGCGTCTGCGCCTCGACACCCTGCGTCGCGTCGACGACGAGCAGCGCGCCCTCACAGGCGGCGAGTGACCTCGACACCTCATACGCGAAGTCCACGTGTCCCGGCGTGTCGATCAGGTTGAGCTCGTACGCGATGCCGTCGAGCGCGGTGTATGCGAGGCGAACGGCCTGCGCCTTGATGGTGATGCCGCGCTCTCGCTCGAGGTCGAGCTGATCGAGCACCTGGTCCTGCATGTCGCGCATCGCGACCGTTCCCGTCGCCTCGAGCAGACGGTCCGCCAGCGTCGATTTCCCGTGATCGATGTGCGCGATGATGCTGAAGTTGCGGATCCTGTCGAGACGCATGCGTGACGGAGCGGAGTCCTAGTCCCCTGCCGCGCCGTCGGCGTCGTGCGCCGAGCGCAGGATCTCAGCAATCTCACCCATCCCGCGCCGGCTGCCGGTCATCCCCGGCTTCACGCGGTGCGCCAGCACCATCGGCGCGACGTGTTCGACGTCGTCGATGCCCACGGCGGCACGATCCTCGTGCGCCGCGAGCGCCTGCGCGGCCTTGCGGGTGACGATGTCAGCGCGGTGTCCATCCACCTCGAGCTCGATGCTGAGCGCCGCGATGGCCACGAGGATGTTGCGATCCACCACGACGTCGGAGAGCATCGCCATCGCGCGCGCGATCCGGTCGGCCTCCGCCTGCTCCGCGGGCTCGAAGCGTGCCGCGAACGCCGCGGGATCCTCCTCGAATGCCTCTCTGCGCTCGACGATCTCGACGCGCTGACGCACGTCGCGGATGCCCTCGACGTCGACGCACAGGCCGAAGCGGTCGAGCAGCTGCGGGCGAAGCTCGCCCTCCTCGGGGTTCATGGTGCCGACGAGGATGAATCGTGATGGGTGCGACACCGACACGCCCTCGCGCTCCACCGTGTTCTGCCCCATCGCCGCCGCATCGAGGAGCACGTCGACGATGTGATCGTCGAGCAGGTTCACCTCGTCGACGTACAGGATGTTGCGATTCGCCTCCGCGAGGACACCGGGCTCGAACTCCTTCTCGCCACGCTTGATCGCGGCCTCGATGTCGATGGCCCCGACGACACGATCCTCCGACGCGTTGATGGGCAGCTCGACAACACGCATGCGCCGGCGCCCGCGCGGCAGGACGTCACCACTCGCGACTCGATCCGTGCATTCGGCGCACTGCAGATCGGCATCATCGGGAGGGCACCCGTAGCGGCAGTCGGCGACCACGTCGAGGCCCGGCAGCAGTTTCGTGAGCGAGCGCACCGCGGTGGACTTCGCCGTCCCCTTCTCGCCGCGGATGAGGACGCCACCGATCGCGGGATTGATCGCGTTGAGGATGAGCGCCTGCTTCATGGTGTCCTGTCCCACGATCGCGGTGAACGGGAACACGCTTCTTCCGGTTTGCATCGGCGTCATTGTGCCATGCGCCCTCGAAGCGTCTTCTCCACGCCCTCGACGATCGCCCCCTGGGAAAGATCGTAGAGACCGAGATACTCGCCTCCCGCCCGGTCGGCGAGGTCGCGACACGCGTTGAATCCGTAGCCGCCGAAGAGCGGCGCGCGGTTGTGGCCGCCAACTCGTGGCAGTGGACGCGTCGTGTGGTCACGCGCCGAGTTGATCACGAGCACATGGACGCCATCAGCGCCGAGCTGTTCGGCGACGCGCTGTGCCTCGACGAGCGGCTCCTCGCCGAAGAGCGAGATGTTGCCCCGGCCATCGCTGATCAACACCATGAGCGGATACACGCTGGGATCGCGGAGCCGCTCGGTGCGCACGACCCGCAGCCCGGCGACCAGACCGTGGGTGAGCGGCGTCGTGCCGCCGACCGTGAGCCGCTGCAGGCGCTGCTCCGCGAGGTCCACAGACGACGTCGGCTGCAGCACCACCCGCGCGGACCGCCCCGAGAACACGACGAGGGAGACCTTGTCACGCCGCAGATATGCGTCGCGGAGCAGCGACAGCACGGCGCCCTTGGTCGCCTGCATGCGCTGCTCGGCGTCCATCGATGCACTGGCATCGACGACGAAGACGATCAAGGTCCCGGTGCGACGGTGGCGCACCTTCTGACGCAGGTCCTGTCGCTCCAGGCGAAGCAGCGGAGCGCCGGCGTGGGCCGACCCCTCGGCGCGCCGGCGCACCTGGTGGGGAGCTGCCGCGCGCATGGTGGCGTCGAAGGCGATGTCGGTCGTCTTCTCCGTCTGGGTCGCCCGGACATAGCGGCCGCGCTTGTCCTTGCTCTGCGACGCGCTGCGCTTGCCGGTCGTCGCCCGGCTTCGCCGGTCCCGCGGGAGCGCGATCTTGCGAACCGGGAAGAGCTCGCCCTCGAAGAGCTGCTCGGCGCTGCGCCGTGTGACGGCCTGCGTGGCCTGCTCGCTGCCCTGCACCTGACCGGGGCTCTCCCCCTCCTCACCGCTGCCGGATTCGTCCGGCGGCTCCTCGCCCTGCTCGGAGGACTGCTCCGAGACGATGGCCGCCTCCGCTTCCTGGGCGATCTCCTCGAACCGCTCCTTCGAGCGCTCCGCCGCCGCGCCGGCGGTCTGCGACACCCCGTCCTGACGGGTCCGGCGCCGGTGCGCCAGCGCCAGTTCGGCGGCGGTCGTCGCATCCGCGGTGGTGACCGTGAGCGAGTCGGCTGGGGCGGCCCCGCCCTCCACCCATGCCGGGTCTGCGCGGACGAGCGCCTCCGCCTCATTCCATGCCCGAACCGTCCGGGCGGCGCCGCTCACCACGATGTCGGCGCGGTGCCCCATCGTCCCGGCGTCGATGCACACCAGCGCGATGAACCAGGAGATCGTCGGAGTGATCTCGACGCGCGGGAGCAGCCGCCTCGCTGCCTCGATCACCCGGCGGAGGTGATCCTCGCTCTCCTGGAACTCCTGGTCGAGCGAGGTACCCGTCTGGTTGCGACGGGCCTCGCGTTCGATGATGCGCACCCGCTCGTCGATGTCGTGCAGTCCGGTGATGTCGACGCAGAGGCCGAATCGATCGAGCAGCTGCGGCCGGAGCTCGCCCTCCTCGGGATTCATCGTCCCGACGAGGATGAAGCGCGATGGATGCGCGAACGAGATGCCCTCGCGCTCGACGACGTTCCATCCCATCGCCGCTGCATCGAGGAGCACATCGACGATGTGGTCGTCGAGCAGGTTGATCTCGTCGACGTAGAGGATGCCCCGATTCGCGTCGGCGAGCAGCCCCGGCTCGAACCGGCGCTCGCCGCGCTTGATCGCAGCCTCGGTGTCGATCGTGCCGACCACTCGATCTTCAGAGGCGTTCACCGGCAGCTCGACGACGCGGATGCGCCGGCGCTCGACCACCGGGGTCCGCCCCGCCGCCGCATCGGCTCGGCAGCCGTCGCACCAGTTCGCCGGGGACGCGGGGTCGCAGCGGAACCGGCACCCGGCGATGACGTCGATCTCCGGGAGCAGCCGCGCGAGGGCGCGCACCGCCGTCGATTTCGCGGTGCCGCGCTGGCCGCGGATGAGGACGCCGCCGATCGTCGGGTTGATCGCGTTGAGGACCAGGGCGGTCTTCATCGCGTCCTGCCCGACGAGCGCTGTGAACGGCATGAGGGAACGTGAGTTCGCCACTGAACCCATTGTGCCAGCGCCGCCGAGCACCCAGCCCTGCTACAAAGCCCCGATGCCGCGACGCCTGCGTGTCCTGCTCGAGGCGAGCTGTCTCGCGGACGGCCGCCGGGATGCCGGGATCGGGCGGTACGCCCGGCAGGTCACGGCGGCGCTCGCCGGCGTGCCCGACGTCGAGGTGCGGTCGTCCGTTCCACCGTCAGCTCCGTGGAGCGAGGCACGTCCGGCGCGCTTCCTCCGCGCCCAGCCACAGGTGCTCAGGGACGCGATCGCCGTGCACCCGCACCTGGTGCACGGGCTCGGCGGCGAGCCGGTGCTGGGATTCCCCGCGGCGCGCCAGGTCGTGACGGTCCACGACGTCGAGATGTGGCGCGGGCCCGCGCGCTTCGGACCGGCAGGCGGCCCCCGGCGCCTGTACGGGGCGCTGCTCGCCGCGTCCATCCGAGCGTGTGCGGGGGTCATCGCCGTGAGCGACACCACCCGGCGGGAGGCGATCGCCACCCTCGGGCTCGAGCCCGCCCGGGTCCATGTGGTGCCGCACGGCGTGGGGACCATCTTCTCGCCGCGCCCCAAGCTGCGCGACGCACGGGTGGCAGAGGCGTGCGGGCTCGAGGCGGGGTTCGTCCTGTGGGTGGGAAGCCTGCGTTCCCACGATCCCCGCAAGGGGCTCGACACGCTGCTCGAAGCGATGGAGCGCCTTCCGGGTGGCGCTCCGCCGCTCGCGCTGGCCGGCGCGCTCGGCCCCGAGGCCGACCGCCTCGCCGCCGACGCGTGGCGGCGCCGCGTCAACCTCGTCCTCTGCGGGGCCGTCGACGATGCCGACCTCGCGTCGCTCTACCGCCGCGCGTCGGTGGTCGTCCTGCCGTCGACGCACGAGGGGTTCGGGCTCACCGCGCTGGAGGCGATGGCGTCGGCCGCACCGGTGGTCGCCACCGCCGTCGGAAACCTCCCCGACCTCGCCGGCGATGTCGCGCTGCTCGTGCGGTCCGGCGACCCCGCGGCGCTCGCCGGCGCGATCGATGCGGTGCTGACCGACCCGGTCCGCGCGGCGCGGATGCGCCGTGCCGGCGTGCCGCGCGCCGCCGGCTACACCTGGCATCGAACCGCCGCGTTGACGGCCGACGTCTACCGCACGGTCGCCGCCGCGGGTGCCGAGCGCCGCCGCTGAGGGCGACCCCGGATCAGAGGTCCCTGGCGATCGCCTGACGGTGGTCCTCGTCCAGCTCGACGGTCGTCGCGCAGGCCGGGTGATCCGTGCCCGCCGTCACCGGCGCGCCGCTCCGGATGGCGGCCCGCTGATCCGGCTCGAGGCTGAACCGCAGGTAGTGGGCGAGCACGGCTCTCGCCGGGCGGGAACACCTCCTCGGGCACACCCCGGACACGGCTCCCGGCGACCTCGATGAACACCGTGTCCTCGACGCCGTCGAGCCTCACCACGGCGGCGTTGAGGTCAGCCGGGTCGTCGACCTCGAGGAAGAGCGTGGCCGCCAGGTCGCCCGGCGTCGGCACCACCGCGTTGAACGCGGCGATCTCGCCCGCGACCCGCTCGGGATCCTCCACTCGCTCGGTGCGCAGCGCCTCCTCGAGCGTGGATCGGATGGTGTCCCGGTTCTCGAAGACCAGGGCGAGCGACTCTCCGAGGTGGACGCGCCGGAACCGCTTCAGCTCGGCGACGCGCCGGCGCTCCTCGGCGCGCTCCGCGTCATACGCAGCGCCCACCCGCACCTCCTCGAGGCTCAGCGGGTCCGATCGCTCAGGTGTCATGGCCATCTCCCGCAACGCGCAACTGACCGATCCGTACTCTGGCACTTCCGGGCCGGCGGCGGTGGCCGCTGCAAAACCTGACCTGTCCGGTATGATTTCGACTCTCATGGCCGCTGTGCCCTTCGACCGGAGCGTCCTCAAGGTGAATCAGTCGATTCTCATGGTCGTCATCGTCGTGGGCTACGTGATCGGTTTCGCGTATCGCGAAGCGGCCGTACGTGCTCCTCGCCCTCGCCGTGATGATGCTTGCCGCGGTGGCGTCGCCGTCGCTCAACCTGCCGCGGCTCCTGTACGTGCGCCTCCTCCGGCCGTCGGGGATCGTCAAGCCGCGGGTCGTTCAGGAGGACCCGGCGCCGCACCGGTTCGCGCAGCTGCTGGGCGGCGTGTTCCTGGCGGTCGCGTCGGTCTTCGTCGTCACCGGCGTCCTGCTCGTGGCCTGGGTCCTCGCGTGGATCGTGGTGGCACTCGCATTCCTGAACTTCGCGTTCGACATCTGCGTCGGCTGCATCATGTACGCGCAGCTCGTCCGCGTCGGGGTCCTGCCGCTCTCTCGCGCCGCGGCGCGATGATCCTGCTGCTCGCGCCACTGATCGCCATCGCCGCGGTCGGCATCGTCGCGCTGGCGTTGCGGGCGCAGCGCAGCGGGCAGCGCGAGCTGGTCGGGGTGGTCGTCGAGCCGGCTCGCCGGCCGGGGGCGATGCCGTCGATCCTGTACTTCACCGGCGAGGCCTGCACCATCTGCCACACCGCGCAGCGACCGGCGCTCCGCGCGCTGGCCGCGGGGCTCGACGACGGTGTCGAGATCCGCGAGGTGGATGTCGCGGTCGAACCCGAGCTGGCGCGCCGGTACCGCGTGATGTCGCTGCCGACGACCATCGTCCTCGACGGCAGCGGCCAGGTGACCGACATCAACGTCGGGTTCGCGACCGGCGAGACCCTGCGGCGTCAGCTCGTCGACGCCGGGATGCCTGTCGCGGCCTAGCCGGTCGAGTAGGCTCTGCGCATGGCCGTCACCGAGCGCGCTCCTCGGACGCGTGCGCTGCCACCCGCCGACCTCTACGAGGTCGACGAGCTCCTCGGCGACGACGAGCGCCTCATCCGCGACACCGTCCGCGCCTTCGTTCGTGAGAAGGCGCTGCCCGTCATCCCCGGGCACTTCGAAGCCGGCACCTTCCCGCGCGAGCTCGTGTCCGGCGTGGCCGAGCTCGGCCTCCTCGGGATGCACCTGCGCGGCTACGGATGCGCCGGGACGTCCTCGATCGCATACGGCGTCGCCTGCGAGGAGCTGGAGGCCGGTGACAGCGGCCTGCGCTCGTTCGTCTCCGTCCAGGGCTCGCTGGCGATGTTCCCGATCTGGTCGTACGGGAGCGAGGAGCAGAAGTCGCGCTGGCTGCCGGAGATGGCGGCGGGCCGCGCGATCGGCTGCTTCGGCCTCACCGAGCCGGACGCCGGGTCCGACCCGTCATCGATGCGGACCCGCGCGCGCCGCGACGGTGGGGACTGGGTGATCGACGGCACGAAGATGTGGATCACCAACGGATCGATCGCGGACGTCGCGGTGGTGTGGGCGCGCACCGACTCCGGTGTGCGCGGGTTCCTCGTGGAGCGCGGCACGCCCGGGTTCACCACGTCCGACGTGCACGACAAGCTGTCGCTGCGCGCATCGGTGACCTCCGAGCTGTCGCTCTCCTCGGTGCGCGTTCCCGACAGCGCGGTGCTGCCGGGTGTGACCGGCATGCGCGGCCCGCTCTCGTGCCTCAACGAGGCGCGCTACGGGATCGGCTGGGGGGCGATGGGTGCCGCGCGCGCGTGCTTCGAGGCGGCGCTGGCATACAGCAAGGAACGGCGCGCGTTCGGCAAGCCGATCGCCGCGATGCAACTGACGCAGCTGAAGCTCGCCGACATGGCGACGTCGATCGTGCAGGGGCGGCTCCTCGCGCACCGTCTCGGCACGCTCAAGGACGAGGGGCGCCTGCAGGCGGTGCAGGTGTCGATCGCCAAGCGCGCCAACGTGCGTGCTGCGCTCGACATCGCTCGCAGCGCACGCACGATCCTCGGCGCCAACGGGATCACGCTCGAGTACCCGGTCGCACGCCACATGGCCAACCTCGAATCAGTGCTGACGTACGAGGGGACCGAGGAGGTGCACACGCTCATCATCGGCAAGGAACTCACGGGCGAGAACGCGTTCAGCTAGAGCGCTGACAGCTCACAGCACGGCTGCTCGGGATCAGCTGAGCGGGGTGATATCGCACTGACTCGTCGATTCGGGCACCCACGGAGTCCGGAACTCCGCGCGAGCAGATCTCGATGTCGAAGTAGTTGCCCACAGCCCCTGGGTACGCGACGAGCAGCGACCGGGTCCGATCGCCGCCGAGGCCTGCGCAGTAGTCATGGGCGCCGGTCTCCACTGCCAACTTCGCGGGGAGGCCGGAGACCGTCGTCGACGTGCCGGTCTGGTCTGTCGAGCGTCCAGCCGGGGAACCCGTTCTGAAAGACCTCGACCAGCACCGCCCCGGGTTGCAGCGACGTCGATCGGCGGACCGCACGCAAGCGTGCTCGGACCGGAGGAGCACGGCGAAGACAGCGATTGATTGCTGAAGCTGCCGGCGAGATTGTCGAAGGAGGAGGGCTGTACCCAAGCCTCGCCGATGTTCCAGTTCGCCGGTACCGACAACGACACCTGATGGTCGTCGACGATTCGCGTCGCCCACTGAGCATTCATGTCGATTGCCAGAGGCGCCGTGGCCCCGCAACCCGCCGCCACCGCGCCGAGGGCCGCCGCAATGAGGCAAGCCAGCGACCACCTCAGCGGGCGGCGCGCGCCGCGCGCCGTCCGCACGCGCCCATCGGTCTTGACGCAAGGCGCGACGGCCATCGGATCAGCGTAACGGGTCAGGAGCGTTGATCAGCAGGATGTGACGAGCCCGCGCGGCGGCGAACATCGCTCACGCCGCCTCATCCCATCCCTCGGTCTCGCGGAACGAGTGGTGTCCGCGCCGGGCGACGATGAGGTGATCGAGCACGGGAACGCCCAGGAGCGCTCCCGCACTGCGCAATGCGGTGGTCACGACCCGATCCGCCCGGCTCGGTGACGGATCGCCGCTCGGGTGGTTATGGCCGACAATGACTGCAACAGCGTCGCTGCGCAGCGCCGGACCGAAGACGTCACGAGGTTGCAGGCGCGACGCGTTGATGGTGCCGACGGCGACCGTCTCGACACGAATGGGCCGGTGTCGCGCGTCGAGCAGAAGCGCCACGACCCGCTCGCGCCGGGCCTTCCGGAGACCGTCGAGCATCAGCAGTGCGTCGCGAGGCGAGGCGATCGCCGGCCGGTCGTCGTCCGTCCAGCGCTCGGCGAGCTCCCACATCGCCGCGAGACGCTCGGCTCGCTCACGCGGGACACCATGCTCGCGGGTCAAGCCCGCGGCGTCGAGCGCGCGCCGCTCCCACCAGGGAATCCGAGCGACGCGGTTCGCGACCGCGCTCAGCTCCGCGGCGGGCGCCGAGCCACCGAGCGCACGGGCGAGCAACTCCGCCTCACCGATTCGCCGCTCGCTCTCCGACTGCATGAGCACAGAGTACCACATTCATGTGTATCTGCGATCGCAGGCACCACGACGTCCCTACCGGATCAGGAGCATCCCCACGATGAAGATCGCGACGATGACGGCGCCCGCCACGGCGACGGCCACCCATCCCCCACCCGCCGCGAGCGCCGGCGAGCTCGCCACCACGGGCTGCGGCGCGGAGGGCGGCGCCGGCGGCGGACCCATGATGTCCGGGGGAGCCTCCACGGCGATCAACGTGACGCGTCCCGCGGCATCCTCGGGAAGCTCGGCGGGGTCGAGCAGCGCCGGGGCGACCGCGACGCTGCGACGGCGCCGCGGTGAGCGAGCCTCAGACACCGCGTTCCCCCTCCGCGATGAGCGCCGCCATCACCTCGTCGGCGAACGATCGATAGGCGCCTGCCGCCTCCGACGACGGGGCCATCACCGTGACCGGTTCACCGGCAAGCGCGGACTCCTGGAGCCGGACCGTCACCTTGATGACGGTGTTGAACACCCGCAGGTTGGGGATGACGCGCAGCCCGTCGAGCAGGTCGCGGGAGAAGCGCGTCCGCATGACCACGAACGTCGGCAGCAACCCGAGCACGCGAAGGTCCGGGTTGAGGTCCTGACGGACGTGGTGCACGGCGCGCAGCGTCTCCTTGAGCCCTTTCACCGCGTACCCGGACATCTGCATCGGGATGACGATGAAATCCGTGGCAGCGAGCACGCTCACCGTATGGAACCCGAAGCTCGGCGGTGTGTCGAACAGGATGAAGTCGTAGTCGCGACAGTCCCGATCGAGGGCGCGGCGGAGCCGCGTCTCGGCATCGAGGGTCGTCGGCAGACCCGCTTCGACGGCGCTGAGGTCCGGGCTCGCCGGGAGCAGGTGCAGCCCCGCCCACTTCGTCCGGACGATCAGCTCGTCGACGGATTGGTCGGGCTCGAGGATCGCGTCCGCGACGGTGTGTGCCAGCGAATACGGGTTGAAGCCGAGACCCGACGTGAGGTTGGACTGCGGATCCATGTCCACGGCAAGCACACGCCGGCCGCGTTCTGCGAAGACAGCAGCCAGCGAGGCGCACGTGGTTGTCTTACCAACCCCGCCCTTTCCGGAGATACAGGCGATCGAAACAGCCACCGCGACCGGTTAGTCTAGTGGAGGCCGCCGCAAGTGGCGCTCGAACGTGGCTGCATCGCCGGTGATGTGGATCAGCGTGCTGCGGTTTTCACCGCGGGGCGCGGGAGTGGCGCGATCGCCTTGTCGTCCTGCCACACGCGATTGAGCCGGCGCTGCACCGTCGCCACGAGCACGAGCCCACCGATCACCGGCAACACCATCCAGAAGATGGTGCGCGCAGGCCGCAGCTGCACGTCGGTCGTGCGACCGATCCGATCCTCGACGATGCGGACGCGTTCGAGTGTCATCACCCACGCAGCCGCGCTGAAGGGGAGCAGCAGCTCGAGGTACGGGATGATCAGTCCGCCACCGAGCAGACCGTATGCCTGCAGCACGGTGAAGTGCGGGTCGAACGGGAGGGTGACGTTCAGCACCGCGAGCACGATTCGCACGGCGCCGGCGATGCTCACCAGCCAGCCGAGCATCCATGGGATGGTCACCGCGAGCGTCGAGCGTCCGGGGACGACGTGCATGCGCGTGTCGAAGTTGCCGACCTCGCGGTTGATCCGGTGGTGCCACACCAGCGTGTACAGACCGAGCGTCACGACTGACAGCGCGACAACCGCAAGCGGCGAGCGGTGCTTGCCGACCGGGCCGAACGACATCGACTTCGCGGGCATGCGCGTCTCCGCGACGGCAGCTTCGCCGACGACCATCACCTCCGCATCCGCGATCGGGCTTTCGGGCGCGGAGTCGGTTGCGTTCGTCGCGGCATCAGCCGGAGGACCCGCGTCCGGCGCGGAGGCCGGCCACGACCACGACGGCGGCGACGGCGCGGATGCGTCCGAGGTTGCGATGCCCTCAGCGCGCGTCGGGCATGGTCAGGGTCGCGACAGCGGGTGTCGTCTCCGGCCGCGATGCGATATCGGTCATCCCGTGTACCTCGTGTACGGCACCGCCTCGGGCGATGCCGCGTGCTGCTTGTGGGACGTCGGCGCTCCGGGTACTGGATTCGAACCAGTGGCCTTGCGGTTAACAGCCGCCTGCTCTACCGCTGAGCTAACCCGGATTGTGACTCAAGTCTACCTGCCGTGGGCCACCGTGCCCCCCATTGACGAGTTCGCGATCTGTCGCGACTCGGCGGCGTCCGCCTATTCGAGGTAGTCCTTGAGCTTCTTCGAGCGCGACGGATGGCGCAGTTTGCGCAGCGCCTTCGCCTCGATCTGGCGGATGCGCTCACGAGTGACACCGAAGCGCTTGCCGACCTCTTCCAGGGTTCGCTGATGGCCGTCGATGAGACCGAACCTGAGCTGCAGCACACGGCGCTCTCGTGGCGTGAGCGTGTCGAGGATGTCCTCGACCTCGGTGCGCAGCATCGTCAGCGACGCCGCGTCCGACGGCGCCGTCGCCTCCTTGTCCTCGACGAAATCGCCGAGGTGCGAGTCCTCCTCCTCGCCGATCGGGGTCTCGAGTGACACCGGATCCTGCGAGACCTTGGTGATCTCGCGCACCTTCTCCGGGGTGATCCCCATCTCCTCGGCGATCTCCTCGTCGTTGGGCTCGCGGCCCAGCTCCTGGAGCAGCCGGCGGGAGACACGGACGAGCTTGTTGATGGTCTCGACCATGTGCACGGGGATGCGGATCGTCCGTGCCTGGTCCGCGATGGCGCGCGTGATCGCCTGACGGATCCACCAGGTCGCGTACGTCGAGAACTTGTATCCCTTGTGGTAGTCGAACTTCTCGACGGCGCGGATGAGGCCCATGTTGCCTTCCTGGATCAGGTCCAGGAATGACATGCCGCGGCCGATGTATTTCTTGGCGATGCTGACCACCAGGCGAAGGTTCGCCTCGGTGAGCTGGTTCTTCGCCTCCTCGTCGCCCTGCTCGATCAGCTTGGCGTAGTGGACCTCCTGCTCCGCCTTGAGCAGCGCCACCCGGCCGATCTCCTTGAGGTACATCCGCACCGGGTCGTCGAGCGACACCGAGTCGATCGCCTCGGCCTTGGCGATGAGCTCCTCGTCGATCTCGTCGACCGTCTCGAAATCCTTGTCACCGTCGCTGACCTCGATCCCCATCTCCCGGAAGGCGTGGAAGATCCGTTCGAGGTGATCGGGCTCGACATCGATCTCCGGGAAGGCGGCGAGGATGTCGTCGGGCGTGAGGTAGCCATGGTCCTTGCCCTTGATGATCAGCGCTTCGGCGGCGGCGACCAGCAGGTCCGCGCCGGAGGGCGGGGGCAAGGAGGCTGTGCGGGTGCGGGAGGGACTGGTGGCTGTGCTCACTTCAACTCCGCCGGGGGCCGAGCAGGCTGATCCGCGCTCTGCAAGGTCCTCCAGACGACACGCTGACAATAATTGTCGAAGCCGTCCTGGTGTGCCGATTTGGGCGATCGGAACTGGAAAACCACGCAGGCACGATGCAATGGTGGCTCGGGAAGGCGCCGATCAAACATGAAACCGGGCACGCTGCCGTTGGAGCGAGCGATCAGCGCACCGCCACGGTCCGGCGCAGGTGGGGCGCCTCGGCGGCGAGGCGGCTGAGCTGGGCGGCGAGCGCGTCGGCGTCCTCGGCGCGACCCTCGTCGCGGGCCCGGTGCATCTCGCTGGAGATGCTGACCAGGGCGCGCCGGACGCTCTCCTCGTGGATGAGCCGGACGCAGTCGGCCATGACCTGTTTGAGCGCGTCGGGGTCGGCGTCGTCCGCGAACTCGGGCACGTCGCGGACCAGCAGGCCGGCCGCCCGGCGCTGATCGCCCCCGGTGAGGCGGCGCAGCGTGAAGCCCGCCGGGTCTGCGCACGCGGCGTCGAATATGCGCCGCGCCGTGAGGTTGGTGAACTCCTCCGGCTCGAGGCCCGCCTCGGATCGCAGCGCCTGGCCAAGCTCCGGTCTGATCAGCACGATCCTGGCCAGTTGCGCCTCCCACATCGGCATGGGCTCGTCGGCGCCGGCCTCCTCCGCGGCTTCGTCGGGCGTCTCGGCTGCCGGCTCCGCGGGGGCCGCCACCACGATCCGCGCCGGGCGCCGCTGCCCCTCGCGCATGGAGTGGGCCAGGTCCGTGGCGAGTGAGCGGGCGCCGATGTCGAGGCGGCGCGCGGCCTGCTGGAGGTACAGCTCGCGCGTCGTGGCCTCGGGGATCCGCGCGAGCACCGAGACAGCGCGCTCGGCGGCGGCGCGGCGGGCGTCGACGCTCCCACCCTCGCCGGCCACCAGCGCCGCATCGAGGAGCACCTGCCAGGCGGCCGGCGCCTCGGCGATCGCCCGGACGAAGGCCTCCGGATCGCGCCGGACGAGCTCGTCCGGGTCCTTCGCCCCCTGGGGGAGCCGGCAGATCCGGGACTGGACGCCCTCGGCGGCGATGACGTCCACCGCGCGGGTGGCGGCGACCCGTCCCGCTTCGTCCCCGTCGAAGCAGAGGATGAGCGTCTCTGCGATCCGTCCAAGGCTGTGCACCTGGTCGCGGGTCAGTGCCGTGCCGCTGCTCGCCACCGTGTGCTGGATGCCGGCGGCATGCGCGGCGATGACGTCGAAGTACCCCTCGACGATGACCGCGGAGCGAGCGGCGGCGATCGCGGCACGCGCGAGGTCGATCCCGAAGATCGCCGTCGACTTGTGGTATGCGGCGGTGTCCGGGCTGTTCAGGTACTTCGGCATCGCCTCCCCGAGGGCGCGGGCGCCGAAGCCGAGCACCTCACCTCGGTCGTCACGGATCGGGAAGACGAGGCGGTCTCGGAAACGATCCCGTGGGCGGCCACCGCGCGGAGGGTGGGCAAGCCCGGCGTCGACCAGCTCCTCGACCTCCGCTCCGGCCTTGCCGGTCAGGTAGCGGGTCAGCGCATCCTCGCCCGCGCCACCGGCCGGCGCGAAGCCGACCCCGAAGCGCCGGGCAAGCGGCTCGGCGACCCCGCGTGCGGCGAGGAGCTCGCGGCCCGGCTCCCCTGCCGGCGAGGCCCAGAGCACGTGCTGGTAATACGCCTGCGCCTTGGCGTTGAGCTCGATCGCGCGGCGGCGCTTCCGTCCCACGCCGCGTGCGGCGGGCGGACCGCTCTCGAGCTCCACGCCCGCCCGGTCGGCGAGGAGCTCGAGGGCCTGCCGGAAATCGATCCGCTCGATCTGCTCGATGAACTTGAAGAGGTCACCGCCCTGCGCGCAGCCGTGGCAGTACCAGACCTGCCGCTCCGGGTTGACGGTGAACGACGGTGTCTTCTCGGCGTGGAACGGGCACAGCCCGGACATCTCCCGTCCGGCGCGGTGGAGCGTGACGTACCCACCGATCACCTCGACCAGGTCGAGACGCGCTTTGACCTCCGCGACGGCATCCCCAGCCACAGCCCGCCCGCCTCGACCGCCGCTAGTGTCCGAAGAACCAGCGGCGGCGCCTGCCGGCGACGTCCTGTGGATCGGGAAACCTGGCTTCGAGCTCGCTGATGCGCCGATCGCGGTCCGCGAGGCGGCGGTCCTTCTCGGCTTGCGCGGCGGCGTGCTCGGCACGAGCGGTCTGCAGCTCGAGCTGCAACTGCTTCACGAGGTTCTGACGCGCGTTCAACTCGGCCTCGAACCGCTGCCGCTGCTCCGAGTAGATCCGCTGCTCGAGCGTGCGCTCCCAGCGATCGAGGAGGCCGGCGACCAGCTCGCGCGGGTCGAGCGACGTCATCGCGGCGACATCGCGCCGCGGCTCACTCGCTCCGAGGTCGATCACCGAGCCGGCTCTGCCGTGCGCGCTCTGCGCCTCGGCGGCAAGCTCCTCCGCGGGCGGCGGCACCACCTTGTCCGGCCAGGACGTCGCGTGCGCGGTGCCGACCACGTCGACCGATGTCGTCTGGTCGCCCGGCGCATCGTCATGCTCGGTGTCAGCGTGCGCGCCCGTCTCGGGAAGTGTCAGCAGCGGCGGCGCGACCGCTGTCGCAACCGACGGTCCCTCGATACCGAGATCGCCGAGTCGGACGAGGTAATGCACGCCGTCGGGGCCCTCCTCGCGGCGCGAAGGGACGTCACCTGCCTCGACGCGACGGAGCAGGATGCCGAGCGGAAGATCGAGCCTGCGGGCCACCTCCTCGACGGGAAGGTACGGCTCGGCACCCGGATCGGACGTGGCTGCGGGCATGGGTGTCTGCGGCCAGGGCATCATGCAAAGAGTAGGGGAAACCGCGTACCACATGGGTGTTCGACGGTGATCCGTAACGCCGTGCTAGCGACCGATCACCTCGATGGCGTAGCGCGAATTGTCGGTGAGCAACACAACACCACCGTTCTGTTCGGTGATGACCGCACGAACCGGTGATGTTGCGAACACCTCTGGCGCATCCTCATGTTCGATCACCGTGCGGCGTATCGCGTACGGCATGCCGGGCGTCGGCGCCAACAACTCGTCACCTTCCACGACGTGACCGTCGTCGAGCATCTCCGGACGCCCGCTCCGCGTGCCGATCTTGCGGATCCTGACGTGCTCACTCACCGGGACGTCGATTCCGCGACAGCACGTCTATTCACTTCCATGTGTGTGGAGATTAGCGATCGCACGTGCTCGAGGGTCATGGCTTCGGCGCGGTGTACCCGTAGAACAGCGTTTCGCGATCGCGGAACATCCCGGTCTTCTCGACCACGCCGCCGAGCTTCTCGGCCACCCGGCGCGAGGCGGCGTTCTCCGGATCGATGAGGCTGATCACGTGCGTCACGCCGAGCGTGGCGAAGGCCTGCCGCAGGGCCTCGCGCCCGGCCTCGGTCGCGAAGCCGGAACCCCAGTGCTCGCGACCGATCACCCAGCCCGCCTCGACGTCCGGAAATCCCACGGGGAACCAGACCCCGGCTCGCCCGACGAAGTCGCCCGAGGCCTTCTCCTCGATGGCCCATTGCCCGTAGCCGTGGAGCGTCCACATGCCGGCGAGCATGGCCATGTGCCGCCACGCATCCTCGCGCGTCCGCGCCACCCCTCCGCCGATAAACCGGCCCACCTCAGGGTCGGAGACGATTCGCAGATACGCCTCGAAATCCGCATTGCGAAACTGACGGAGTACGAGCCGCTCCGTCTCGACCTCGCGCGGGTAGACGCCAGCGGCCTCCGTCAGCGGTCGCGCTCCACCCGTGCCAGCCGAGCGTGCGCAGCTGCGAGCCGTGCGGCCGGCACGCGGAACGGCGAGCAGGAGACGTAGTTGAGGCCCAACTCCTCGCAGAGCGCGATCGAGTCGCTGTCCCCGCCGTGCTCGCCGCAGATGCCGACGCTCAACGCTGGCCGGACCGCCCGGCCCTCGTCCACCGCAAAGCGCATGAGCCGCCCGACGCCATCTCGGTCGAGGGTCTCGAACGGGTTGCGCGGCAGCACCTTGTCCTCGACGTAGCGAAGCAGGAACTTGCCCTCGGCGTCGTCGCGTGAGACACCGAAGGTCATCTGCGTCAGGTCGTTGGTGCCGAACGAGAAGAAGTCGGCGGACTGCGCGATCTGGCCCGCGGTCAGCGCGGCTCGCGGAACCTCGATCATGGTGCCGACGAGATACGCCACCGTGGTCTTGGTCTCCTTGAAGACCTCCTGGGCAACCCGGTCGATCACCTCACGGGTCCGGCGCAGCTCCTCGAGGGTGCCGACGAGCGGGACCATGATCTCGGGGCGCACGTCGACCTTCTTCTTCTTCAGAGCGACCGCCGCCTCGATGATCGCCCGCGTCTGCATCTCGATGATCTCCGGGAACAACAGGCCGAGCCGGCAGCCGCGGAGACCGAGCATCGGGTTCTGCTCGTGAAGGTTCTGCACCTCAGCGAGGAGCGTCTTCTGCGCGCGGTACGACTTCTCGGGCTTGCCGAGCGCCTCGGCGCGCGTCACCTCGACGAGCAGCTCCTCGAGCGAGGGAAGGAACTCGTGCAGCGGCGGATCGATGAGCCGGATGATCACGGGCAGCCCGTGCATCGCCTCGAGAATGCCGTGGAAGTCACCACGCTGCATCGGCAGCAGCTTGGCCAGCTCGGCGCGGCGCTCCTTCTCATCCGGCGCGAGGATCATCTTCTGGACGATCGGAAGGCGCTCCTGCTGCATGAACATGTGCTCGGTGCGGCAGAGGCCGATGCCCTGCGCGCCGAAAGCGCGAGCGCGCACCGCATCGTGCGGGTAGTCACCGTTCGCCCACACCTCGAGCCGGCGGAACGAATCCGCCCAGCCCAGGACCTGCTCGAGCTCGCCCGAGATCTCAGCGTCGAGCATGGCGACCTGTCCGGCGATGACGTTCCCCGTGGAACCGTCGATCGTGAACGGCTCGCCCTCCTTGATGGTCGTGCCGCCGGCGGTGAACTGGCGCTTGACCAGGTCGACCTGCACCGACTCCGCGCCCGCGACGCAGGGCTTCCCCATGCCTCGGGCAACCACGGCGGCATGCGAGGTGCGCCCGCCGCGCGAGGTGAGGACTCCTTCCGCGGCGATCATGCCGTGCACGTCGTCAGGGTTGGTCTCGATCCTCACCAGGATCACCTTCTCGCCGTTCTTCGCCATCTCCTCGGCACGGTCGGCGTCGAACACCGCCTTGCCGTATGCGGCGCCCGGCGACGCTGCAAGCCCGGTGGTGAGCACCTTCACCTTCGCCTTCGGGTCGATACGGCGATGGAGCAGCTGATCGACCTGGGCCGGCTCGACGCGGAGCACGGCCTCGCGCTTGGTGATGAGCCGTTCGCGAACCATGTCGACCGCGATCTTCACGGCCGCCTCAGCGGTGCGCTTCCCATTGCGTGTCTGGAGCATGTAGAGCGTGCCGCGCTCGATGGTGAACTCCATGTCCTGCACATCGCGATAGTGCTTCTCGAGCTTGCGCGCGATCTGCTCGAACTGCCGGTACGCCTTGGGAAGATCGGTCGCCATCGCCGCGATCGGCTTGGGCGTGCGAATGCCGGCGACGACGTCCTCACCCTGCGCGTTGGTGAGGTACTCGCCGTACAGCTTCTTCTCACCGGTCGACGGGTCACGAGTGAACGCGACACCGGTCCCGGAGTCGTCGCCCATGTTCCCGAACACCATCGACTGGACGTTCACCGCGGTGCCGAGGTCGTGAGGAATGCGGTTGTAGTTGCGGTAGTCCGTGGCTCGCTTGTTGTTCCACGATTCGAACACGGCGCCGATCGCGGCGCGCAGCTGATCCATCGGATCCTCGGGGAAACCTGCGCGCGAATGACGCTTGACGATCGCCCGGTACTCGGTGATCAGCTCCTCGAGTGCCGCCGCGCTCAGGTCGGCGTCCGTCTTCGCCTTCTTCCGCTTCTTGATCCCGTCGATGGCATCCTCGAACAGCTGGCCGTCGATACCCAGGACGATCTTGCTGAACAGCTGGATGAAGCGGCGATGCGCGTCGAGCGCGAAACGGCGGTCCTTGGTGAGCTTCGCAAGGCCCTCGAGGGTCGCGGAGTTGAGGCCGAGGTTGAGGACCGTGTCCATCATCCCGGGCATCGAGAATTTCGCGCCGCTCCTGACGCTGACGAGCAGCGGGTTCCGGGCGTCACCGAAGCCCTTCCCGGTCGCCTTCTCGACTCCGCGGAGCGCCTTCTCGACCTGTTCCCACAATCCGTCGGGGAATTTCGCGCCGCGCGCGTAGAAGGCGTTGCACGCCTCCGTGGTGATGGTGAACCCGGGTGGGACCGGCAGCCCCGCACGGGTCATCTCGGCCACGCCGGCGCCCTTGCCGCCGAGCAGGTCGCGCATCGACGCGCTGCCCTCGTCGAAGCGGTACACCCACTTGTGCGCGCGAGGTCGCCCGGCGCCGTTGTGCTGAGCCGTGCCGGTGCGTGGAGCGGCTCCGCGCGACGGCGATTTCGACGACTTCCTGCCCCGGGTGCTCACCGCCATTGGCCGGACCTCACCGTGATGGTTGTGGCGCGCGAGAGCGCGCCAGTCAAGGCGTGAGGGTAGCATCGGGCCCCGAATACGCCGAAGCGCCGCGTCCCTCGCGGCGGGTCAGGGCGGGAGCGCCCGGTTACTTCGCCTTGGCGGAGGCCTTCTTCGGCGAGTGGTGCGCCTTGAGCTTCGACCACTCCGCCCGCTTCGGCGGCTTCGTGACTCCCGCCTTGTGCAGGGCCGGGCCGAGACGCGACTTCATGAACTCGTCCTGGTCGTCCTGGGTCTCCCAGACCTCGACCACGATCCAGCCGCCGTCGGTGGCACCCGCGGTGTGCGTGTGCAGGCCCGCCGGCCAGTCGCCGTCACCACTCGACATGTCGATGCCCAGGTCCGCGTTGACGGCTTCGTACTCGGCGTCGCCCAGGCCCTCGAACTCGAGGATCAACAGCTCACTCATCGCACACTCCAGGTTCCCAAGCTCAGCCCGTCCACGAGGGCCGGGCCATGATGCCAGAAACGTTCACGCCACCTAGAGGATGAGCATCGCGTCGCCGAACTCGTGCCAGAGGTAGCGGCGTTCGTGGACCTCGCGATACGCCCGTTCGAGGAGGCTCGCGTCGAGCAGCGCGCCGAGCATGTCGAGGTGTGTCGCCGGTGGCTCGTGCAGTCCGGTGAGCAACGCGTCGACCACGCGCAGGCGCGTGCGTGGCGTGATCACCAGGTTTGTCCATCCGTCATGCCGCACCTGCCTCCCCGCGGCGGCGTCTCGAGCGTGCGGATGACGCTCGTGCCGACGCGACGACCCGCTCCGCGCGATTCACCCGCTCTGCCGTGTCCGGGCCGATCGCGAACCATTCCTCGATCAGCGGCTTGGTCAGGTCCACCTGCGTCGTCCTGGAACGAGCTGAGGCCGCAGTGCAGCACGATGTCGATGACATCGACGCCGCAGCGGCGCAGCTCACCGAGCAGCTCCCAGGTGAGATGCCGGCCGGCGGACGGGTCTCGACGGAGCCCGGGATCCCCGCGTAGACCGTCTGGTAGTGCTCGAGCGGCACCGGCTCGCGAACGTACGAGTACCGGATCGGCTCGCCGTGGCGCAGCAGCGTCGCCATCGGGTCGCCGCGCTCCACGATCATTCGCCACAGCAGCGGTGCGTCGCTGCGCGGTTCCGCCACGCGCAGTTGCATGCCGTCCGGCGCCGCCAGGCGCTCGCCCCGCCGCAACGCGACGTTGCGGTGCGGCGGGCCTCGTTTCCACTGCGAGCGCGTCCCACTCCCCGCCCCGCAAGGCTCCCGGGCGCAGCTGCACGCGGTCGCCGTGCTCGCGCGTCACGCCAGCGCCGCCGGCAGTGTCCGCTCGAGTTGACCACGAGCACATCGCCGGGAGCAGGTGCTCGCCGAGCGCGCGACCGTCGTGTGGCGTGATGCGCCCCGAGCTCCGCTCCACCACGCAGAGCCGTGCCCCGTCGCGGCGGAGGCCCCGCAGCTCCGCCGGGAGCGACGCGCGCGGCTCGCGGGGGGCGGTGATCACTCGAGCGTCGCCGCCTCCACGCGGTCTGCCGCGGGAAGATGACCCGCGAGGAGCGTGAGGATCCGCTCGGCGACGTCCGCGGGGCGCAGCAGGCTCGCCGGGTCGGAATCCGGGTCGGCGGCGCGGTGCATCACCGTGTCCATGTCACCGGGATCGACGCTGATCACACGGACGTGGGTGCCCTTGAGCTCGGCGGCCCAGCTGCGCGTCAGCGCGTCGAGTGCGGCCTTGCTCGCGCTGTAGAGGCCCAGTCCGGCGAACCCGATCACCGCGGCATCGGTCGTGACGTTGACGACGAGCCCGTGGTTGCGCAGCAGCATGCCGCCGATCACCGCCTGCGTCAGCCGGAGCGGCCCCAGCACGTTTGCCTGCATCACATGCTCGAGCGCGCTCGACGGCGCGTCGGCGAGGTATGGCGTCGGGATCGGACCGAGCTCGGCGGCGTTGTTGACGAGGACGTCCACCCGGCCGAACCGCTCCAGCACCGTCGCCGCGCAGCGCTCGACATCGCGCTGGTCGGACACATCGGCGAGCACCGCGATCACGTCGGCGCCGCCCTCGCGGCACGACTCGGCGACAACCTCGAGCGCGTCGCCGCCCCGAGCGCAGATCGCGAGCGAGGCGCCCTCCCGGGCGGCTGCCAGGGCAAGCGCGCGGCCGAGTCCGCGGGACGCGCCGGTGATGAGCACGACGGTTCCGGTGAGCGATCCCATGCGTCAATCCTGCGCGTCTGCCGCTCGCCGCGCGTCCGCCACCGGTCCCACCGTGGGGTCCGCCTTTCGGCGGACGGCTCAGCCGGCGAGGCCCTCGCGGATGGCGAGCACCGCCGCCTGCGTGCGGTCGGCGACACCCGAGCTTGGCGAGCACCCGGCTGACGTGCGTCTTGACGGTCTTCTCCCCGATGCCGAGCCGCTGCGCGATCTGCTTGTTGGCAAGCCCCTCCACCATCAGCCGCAGCACGTCGCGCTCCCTCGACGGTCATGTCGTGGCGCGGCGGTCCGCAGCGCTCCGCCGCGCGCATCAGGCGAGCCGCGACCGACGGATGCAGGGCGGGACGCCCCGTCGTGCACATCGCGGATGGCGACTGCCAGTGCCTCCGGATCGATGTCCTTCAGCAGGTATCCCGCCGCGCCCGCGGCCGTCGCGGCGAAGATCTGCGCGTCGTCCGCGAAGCTCGTCAACACCACGACGCGGACGCCCGGGACCGCATCGAGCAGACCGCGGATCGCTCCGACGCCGTCGCCGGCAGGCATCACCAGGTCGAGCAGCACCACGTCGGGCTGCGACGCGGCGGCCTCGCGCACCGCCTCCTCCGCGCCGCCCGCCTCGCCCACCACCTCGATGCCGTCCTGCAGGCGGAGGAACGCGCGCAGGCCCTCGCGAACGACTGAGTGATCGTCGACGATGAGGACGCGGATCGGCCGCGCTCATCGCTGTCATACCCAGCGGGAGGGTGACGGTCACGACGGTCCCGCCGCCGGCTCTCACCGCCGATGTCGAGGCGGGCGCCGATCTCCTGCGCCCGCTCGCGCATCGTCGCAAGCCCCATGCCGCGCCTCGTGTGCGGTAGCGACGCCGGGGTCGAATCCCGCTCCTTCATCGCGGATGCGCAGCGTCACGGATCGCGTTCCTGCGCGCAGCGTCACGCGAATCGCCGCTCCGGGCGCATGACGCATCGCGTTGTTGAGCGCCTCCTGCGCGATGCGCAGCAGCGCGTGCTCGGTCTCGAGCGGCAGACGGACGCCGCTCGCGTCGACCACGATGGCTGCCCCGCTCGCGCGCAGCGCCTCGACGTGGTCTGTGAGCGTTGCGGCAAGACCGTCGCGCTCGAGGCTCTTCGGACGCAGAGCGTGCACGAGGCCGCGCAACTCCTGCAGCGCCGACGCCGTGCGCTGTTCGAATCCGAGGATGGTCGCCCGCGCCTCCGGATCGCCGGTCGTCAGCGCCGCCGCGCGCGCGGCGAGCACGAGGCTGAACAGCGTCTGCGTCGCCGCATCGTGCAGCTCGCGCGCCACACGGTTGCGCTCCTCCATCACCGCAAGCTGCTGCGACCGTGCGTAGAGGTCGGCGTTGGCGATCGCGACACCCGCATACGCCGCAAGGGTTTCCAGCCTTCGCTCGTCAGCCTTGGTGTAGTGCCCCGACGCGTGGCCGCTCACGAAGAGGTTGCCGACGACCGACGCCTCGATGCGTGATCGGCACGCCGAGGAAGTCGGTGAGCGCCGGATGGTGCGACGGGTAATACGAGAAGCGAGGATGGCGGCGGATGTCCTCGAGGCGGATCGGTCCCTCCTCGAGCAGGGCGCCGAGCACACCGTGCGTGCGGGGCAGCTCGTCCGATCCGCGCCGCAACGCGCTCGCTGATCCCCGAGGTCACGAACCGTGCGAAGCCGCCGCGGCCGTCGGGCACCCCGATCGCGCCGTTTCGCGACGAGGACTGGCGGCGCGCAGCCCGCACGATGCGATCGAGGACGGTGTTGAGGTCCGGCGTGTCGCCGAGCGCCAGCAGCTCGAGCACCCCGGCCGCGACGGCATCGGTGTCGGTCCGCACGGTCACCGCCGCCGGATGCTACCCCTCGCCGCCGGCGTTCGCTCGCTCGCGAGCGCGCGTGCGCCCGATCTCGAGTTGATCGCGCAGCGCGTTCGCCAGCCCCTCGAGCGGCACGCGCACCTGGGACATGCCGTCGCGCTCCCGGATGGTCACCGCATGGTCGTTGAGCGAGTCGAAGTCGAACGTGATCGCCAGCGGGGTGCCGATCTCGTCCTGACGCCGGTAGCGGCGCCCGATCGCCTGCGTCTCGTCGTACATCGTCGCGAAATGCGGGCGCAGCTCATGCTCGATCCGCCGAGCCGGCTCGGTGAGCTCGCTCTTCTTGGACAGCGGCAGCACCGCCACCTGCACGGGTGCGACATCGGGATGCAGGTGGAGCACGACGCGCGTCTCGCCGCGCACCTCCTCCTCGTCATACGCGTCGAGGAGCAGCGTGATGAAGATGCGATCGGTGCTCACCGCCGGCTCGATGACATACGGGATGTAGCGCTCGTTCGTCTCGGTGTCGAAGAAGGACAGGTCGCGGCCGCTGTGCTCCGTGTGCGTCTTGAGGTCGTAATCCGTGCGGTCGGCGATGCCCTCGAGCTCACCCCATCCGAACGGGTACTCGTATTCGATATCGCTCGTCGCCGTGCTGTAGTGAGAGAGCTCCTCGCGCGCGTGCGGGCGGAGGCGCAGGTTCGCCTTGCGCACGCCCATCCCGTCGACGTGCCATCGCAGACGCTCCGCGCACCAGTACTCGTGCCACTCACGATCCGTTCCCGGTTTGCAGAAGAACTCCATCTCCATCAGCTCGAACTCGCGCAGGCGAAAGACGAAGTTGCCCGGGGAGATCTCGTTGCGGAAGCCCTTGCCCTGCTGCGCGATGCCGAACGGCAGCCGGCGGCGCGTCGAGTTCACCACGTTCGCGAAGTTCACGAACATCCCCTGCGCCGTCTCGGGCCGCAGCCAGATCTGCGCGGCGTCCTCCTCGACCGGCCCGATGAACGTCTTGAACATGAGGTTGAACTGCCGCGCCGCGGTGAGCGCGCCGCCGCATTCCGGACATCCCGGTGCATCCGGCGGCTTGCCGCGCGCGCGCCGTTCGTCGGCGAGATGATCCTCCCGCCACCGCTTCCGGCACGCGCCGGTGCAGTCCACGAGCGGGTCGGTGAAGCCGGCGACGTGACCGCTCGCCACCCACACCTGCGGATTCATGAGGATCGAGGATTCGATCCCCTCGATGTCGTCACGGAGGTCGACCATCGAGTGCCACCAGCGCTCGCGGATGTTGCGGCGGAGGCGAACCCCGAGCGGGCCGAAATCGTAGACGGCGTTGAGACCGCCGTAGATCTCGCTCGACGGATACACGAAGCCGCGCTGCTTGCACAGCGAGACGAGCTTCTCGATGAGGTCCGACGGCGCCGGGGCTTCGGCCATGGCGGGTCAGTCTACCGGCAGCCCCACCTCGCCACGCCCCTCGATGGCTCTGAGGACGTCGATCGATCGCAGACGGCGATCGAGATGGTGGGCGAGCTCCGCCTCGACGATGCGCTCGAGCGTCTGCAGCGTCGCGGGGTCGAGACGGAGGCGCAGCCAGAGCTCCTCGTCGCCGTCCGCCGCCGCACGCAACACCTTGATGACACGCACCGAGCACTCCACCGCCTCCGGGTCGGCGGGCGCGCACCGCGCGCACAGGAGACCGCCGCCGGGAGCGCTGAACCATGCGCGCTCCTCCGGGAGGCGTCGCTCGCAGCCGGCGCAATCGTGCAGCTGGGGCGCGTAGCCGAGGCGATCGATCATCCGGCGCGCGAACCACACGATCGCGGCTCGCGGATCGCGCGCCGGGTCCGCGCACGCCGTGAGAGCGGCCGCAACGAGCCCGTAGATCTCGGGATCGGCGTGGTGACTCTCGAGGACGCGGTCCGTCAGCTCCGCGCACAGCGAGGCGCACGCGGCCCGGCGCGCGTCACTGCGCACCGGGGTCGCGGTCACCGATTCGGCCTGCGTCAGGACGTCGAGCTCGCCGCGCCCCCGTGCGAGCTGCATGCGGCTGCGCGTGAAGAGGTCGGTGCGTGACGCGAGCCGGCTCTGGCTTCGCCGCACCCCTCGGGCGATGACGCCGATCTTGCCGTGCTCGAGCGTCAGGACGGTCAGGATGCGATCGCTCTCGCCATAGTCGATCCGGCGCAGCACGATCCCCTCGTCGGTGTACGTCGGCATCGCACCATCATGCGCACTACTGGTGGCGAGCGTGCGCAGGCGTCTCCTCGTGGGCGTCGCTCGCCTCGTGCGAGTCGTCGTGCTCGAGCGGGCGCGCGCCACGCTCGCGCACCAGGGAGACCGGGCTCGTGATGCGCACTGTCTGGATGCTCTGGCGGCGAACGGCCTCCACGGTGAGCGTCGCGGCGCCGAGCTGGATGGTCGCGCCGACCTTGGGAATCTCGCCGAGCTCCTCATAGATCGAGTCCGCCGACGGTGTCCGCGTCCACCTCGGGGACGTCGACGGCGAGCGCCTCCTTGAGATCGTCGATGGAGAGCCGAGCGCTCACGACGACCTCGTGGTCGGACACGATCTGCAGCTCCTCGACCTCGCGCATGTCGTACTCGTCGCGGATCGGCCCGACGATCTCCTCGATGAGATCCTCGAAGGTGACCACGCCCGCGGTCCCGCCGTGCTCGTCGACGACCACCGCCATGTGCACCTTCCGCTCCTTCATCTCCCTCAGCAGTTCGCCGACGCGCTTGGCCTCGGGGGTGAAGTACGGCTGGCGCGCGATCTCCGACAGTGGCCGCTGATCGTCACCGTGCACCCCGAACCGCAGGAGGTCCTTCGCGTAGACGACGCCGACGATGTTGTCGATGTCCTCCTCGTAGATCGGGATGCGTGAGTACCCGCGCTCGATGATGAGCCGGATCACGTCGGCGATCGAGTCCGTGTTCTCCGCGGCGACGAGGTCGACCCGCGGCACCATGACCTCGCGCACGAGCTTGTCGGTCATCTCGAGGACGCCGTGGATCATCTCGCGCTCCTCCTGCTCGACGATCCCCTCCTGCTCGCCGACGTAGAGCAGCAGCTTCAGCTCCTCCTCGGTGACGAACGGCCCGCGCACGGAGCGGCCCTTTGTCGCCACCCGGACGATGAGGCGCGAGAACGCGCTGAGGCCACCGATCAGCGGCCGGAGCAGCCTCGTGAGGAACAGCACCGGGCGTGCGAGGCTGAGCGCGAAGCGTTCGTTGAAGCGCAGCGCGAGCGACTTCGGTGCGATCTCGCAGAAGATCAACACGATGATGGAGAGCACCGCGGCGCCGATGGCCTGCGGAATGCTCGGGAGATAGGAACCGATGAGCAGCGCGGTCGCCGTCGACACGACGATGACCGCGACGGTGTTGAGGCTGAGGATCGTCGACAGGTAGGAGTTCGGATCCGCATGGAGGCGCGTCACGGTCCGCGCGCGCCGGTTGCCGTCGTCCGCGAGGCTGCGCATCCGGATCCTGCTCACGCTGGTGAGCGACGTCTCGGCGGCCGCCGCGAAGCCCGCGATCACGAGCCCCGCGACGATGACGATGATGAGAGGGATCATCGCTGCGGGAACGCTGTTCGGTCTGAGCCGCTCACCGGAACAGTTCGCTCACGCTCCGGCCCTCATGCACGCGCACGATCGCCTCGGCGATCAGCGGCGCGACCGAGAGGATCCGAAGCTTGGGCGCATCGTCGAAGCTGTGGCTGCCGTTGTGGTACGGAATCGTGTCGGTGATGCAGATCTCGTCGATCGGAGCGGCGTGCAAGCGCGCGATGGCTCCCTCGCTCAGCACGCCATGGGTCGCGACGACGTCCACCGCGGTCGCTCCGCTCGCGAGGAGCGCGACCGCCGCGCTGGCGAGCGTGCCGCCGGTCGAGATGAGGTCGTCGACGATCACGCATTTCGCGCCGGCGACATCGCCGATCACGTTGACGATCTCGACGGTGTCATCGCGCGGCCGGCGCTTGTCGATGACCGCGATGGGCGCGTCGAGGATGCGAGCGAGGTTTCGCGCGCGATGGGTGCCGCCGGTGTCCGGGGAGACCACGACGACGTCGTGACCGTGCCGCTCGCGCACCCTGCGGGCGAGGATCTTCGTGGCCACGAGCGCGTCGACCGGGATGTCGAAGAACCCCTGGATCGCTTCGGCGTGGAGGTCGACGCAGATCACGCGGTTCGCACCCGCCAGCTCGATGATGTTCGCCATCAGCTTGGCGCTGATCGGATCCCGCGGCTGGGTCTTCTTCTCCTTGCGCTGGTACCCGTAGTACGGGATCACCGCCGTGATGCGCGACGCCGAGGCGCGGCGCAGCGCGTCGAGGATGATGAACAGCTCGATGAGGTTCTCACTGACCGGCTGACACGTCGGCTGGATGAGAAAGACGTCGTGCCCGCGGACGGACTCGCCGATCTTGACGTCGAACTCACCGTCGGCGAAGCGCGTGATCTCGACCTCGGCGAGCTTGACGCCGATCTCGCGGGCGATGCGCTCGGACAGCTCCGGGTTCCCGCTCCCCGAGAGGAGCAGCAGCTCACCGTACGGGTTCGAGTCGCTCACGGCTGCACCTGGCGGCGGGAGGTCCACCCCTCGATGTTGCGCTGCCGCGCGCGGCCGACCGCCAGTGCTCCGGGAGGCACGTCCTGGTCGACGAACGACCCGGCGCCGATGTAGGAGCCGTCGCCGAGGCGAACCGGGGCGACCAGCGTCGTGTTGGTCCCGACGAAGACCCGATCCCCGATCGTGGTGCGGTGCTTCGCCTCGCCGTCGTAGTTGCAGGTCACGGTCCCGGCCCCGATGTTCACCGCCTCCCCCACGTCGCTGTCGAGCACGCAGGAGAAGTGGCTGATGCGAGTTCGGGGTCCGACGGTGCTGTTCTTGACCTCGGCATGCGTCCCCAACTCTACCCCGGACGCGAGCACGCTATTCGGACGGACCCGGCAGAACGGCCCGACTGTGACGTCGTCGCCGAGGACGCAGTCGTCGAGCTGGGCCGATCCGATCACCACGCGGTCTCCCGCCTGAACGCCGCTGAGCGAGGCCATCGGGCCGAGGACGCACCCGGATCCCAGCCTGGTTGCGCCGCGCAGGGTGGTCATCGCGTGGATGACGCTGTCCCTCCCCACGACCACCTCCGCGTCGACGTAGGTCGTGGCGGGATCCTCGACCGTCACACCCGACAGCATGAGCGCATCGAGCGTCCGGCGCCGGAGCACCGCCTCGGCGGCGGCGAGCTGGCGCCGGTCGTTGATGCCAACGAGCTCATCGGGATCTCCAGCCACCACCGCCTCGACCGGGCCGGTCAGATGCTCGACGACGTCGGTGAGGTAGTACTCGCCCTGCGCGTTCGCACTCGTGAGGCGGTCGAGCGCCGGCCAGAGCTGGGTGCCCTCGAAGACGTAGACGCCGGAGTTGCACTCGAGAGGGATCGGCTCCCCGGCCGGCAGGTCGCGCTCTTCGACGATCCGAACGACGTGGCCGGCTTCATCGCGGACGACCCTGCCGAGGCCCGAGGGATCGGAGGGCACGCCCACGAGGAGGGTGCACGCCCGCGGGGATTCGGCATGGGCCGCGATGAGCCGTCGCAGCGTCTCCGGGCGAATGAACGGGGCGTCGCCGCCGAGCACGAGGACCGGCCCGCTGCCACGGAGATGCGCCGGCACGCTGCGCAAGGCATCGCCGGTGCCGAGCGGCGCGTCCTGCTCGACGCACACGGCTGCGGGGCCGAGCGCGTCTCCGATCGCCGCCTGACCGCGGCCGACGACCACGATCGGTGTCGCGCCCGTCGCAGCGTGGACCGCGTCCACTCCATAGAGGATGAGCGGGCGTCCGCCGAGCGGGTGAAGCACCTTCGGAATCGCGCTGCGCATCCGTTTGCCCTGCCCCGCGGCGAGGATCACCGCCTGGGGACCGTCACCCATGTGCGCCGAGTATAGGGGCTCGCCGAGCCAGCTCCGAGGAGGGGCCGTACGATGGAAGCGATGGAGACTTTCACCCTCGACATCGACGGCCCGATCAACGTCGCCGGCTTCGGCGGGAGCGGGAGCGTGATGCTCCTCGTGCACGGGCTCGGTGGATCCCACGTGAACTGGCTCTCCGTCGCACCCCAGCTCGCGGCGCGGCACCGCGTGTACGCGCTCGATCTGCCCGGATTCGGGCGGTCACCGCTGGCCGGCCGGCGGTCGTCGATCGCAGCGAACCTCGACCTTCTGAACAGGGCGATCACCCGGCTCTCAGAGGGCCCGGTCGTGCTGATGGGCAACTCCATGGGCGGGCTGCTGTCGATCGGCGTTGCCGCCGTGCACCCGAACCTCGTGCGGCTGCTCATCCTGGTGGACCCGGCGGTCCCCGCTCCCGGAGGCCCCTTCTCGCGGCTCGATCGTGTGTCCCGCACCTTCATCGCCGCGGCCGCGATGCCCGGCTGGGGCGTGCGCAGGGTCAGCCGTGCCGTCGCCGCCCTCGGGCCGGAGAGCCTCGTGTACGAGGTGCTGCGGCTCTGCAGCGTTGACCCGAGCCGCGTCGAGCAGGCGGTGATCGACGCGCACATCGCGCTCGAGGCGGAACGGCTTGCTCAGCCCGGGTGGCACGAGTCGTTCTATGCGGCCACCAGGTCACTGGTCCGCGTGCTTGCCCTGAAGCGTCAGGCCTTTCGATGGGTGCAGTCCGTCGAGGCGCCGACCCTGCTGGTCCAGGGCGACCGCGATCGCCTCGTCTCCGTGCGATCTGCCCGCCACGTCGCCTCACTCCGGCCGGACTGGGAATACCACGAGTTCAACGGGGTGGGCCACGTGCCGATGCTCGAGGTGCCGGGTGAGTTCCTCGAGGTCACCGGGGAGTGGCTGGAGCGCCACGAGGCGGTGGTCGTTCCCGGGGTGGCGACGGCGGTGGCAGGCTCTCGCTAGAGCTCGGCGTTGCGCCGGCCCTGGACGAGAATGGGCCACCCGATGAAGCAGGCAAGCACGAACACCATCGCCATGCCCGACCGCCGCAGCGTCCTCATCGATGCGTATGAGAACGCGGCGGTGATCGTCTCTGGGATACGCCCCGACCAATTGCGCAACTCGACACCTTGCCGCGGGTACGACGTCGCGGGGCTGATCGACCACGTCGTCGAAGCCGGGCACCGAGCTGCCGCTCTCGGCCGCGGGCAAGCGCCCCCAGCAGGGGACGCATCCCCGCGCGTGGAGCTGACTGAAGCGCCCGACCGGCTGCGGAGCGCCGCCCAGGAGGCGGCGGCGGCGTGGGCGGACGATACCCGCCTCGTGACAACGGCGACCATGCCCTGGGGTGAGCAGTACGCGGGGGCCGCCCTCATCGACATGTATCTCCTCGAGTTAGCCGCCCACGCCTGGGACCTGGCCCGGGCAACCGGACAGCTCGATCGACTTGCCTCCACCATCGCCGCGCCCGCACTGAGTGGGGCGCACGCGTTCATCAAGCAGAGGTTCCGGGACATGGTGGGTCCCGGTGCCCCCTTCGGGGCCGAGCTACCGGCACCTCCCGGCGCCAACGACTGGGAACGCTTTGTGGCGTTTACGGGACGCGACCCGCGAGCGCTGGTCACGCCGAGCAGCCAGCTTTAGAAGGCCGGTCTCTCATGCATGCCCACGTCAGCACGCATCTGGCCAGCCCCAGCCTCAAGCGGCTTGCTCAGCGGTCTCCCAGGCCGCGCTCGACGCCGCGGTTGTATCCGCGCGCGGGTACGATCGTGGGGCTCGGTGGGGAGTTGCCAAGTGGTAAGGCAGCGGACTTTGGATCCGCCATTCGAAGGTTCGAGTCCTTCCTCCCCAGCCAGATTCTGTAGAGATCCGGCTGATACGCGACAAAACGTCTCCGGCTGATCCTTTACAGAGTTCCGGGTGATGCTTGACACCGGCTTCGGCTGACGCTTGACACGCCGTCCACACGAGGGGATTCAGCGCCCGAGCTGCGTCAGGTCGCCAGCCCGTGACTTAGGTTCGAGAAGATGTCCTGTGCCTGGTGGCCCACCGTGCCGAGGACGACCGAGACCACGACTGCGATCAGCACGAGGAGCAGTGCGTACTCGACCACGCCCTGCCCGAAGCCGCGCGGCAGGCGGCGCGCTCTCGCCTCGACGGATCCCGTCTCCTCGTCCAGGTCGAAGTCCGGGGTACCCCCACCGTCGATTGCGGCGGACCGGCGTCCGTCGATGGGAGGGGAAACGTCCCACGATCCGACCGCTCCTCCACCGATCGTCTCGCCGGCGGCACGCCGCGCTTCGCGCTGAGCGGCGAGGATTTCGAGGAACGAGGGGCCGTCGTCGAGGTTCGAGCTCCCGGACGGCGATGACGAATTGATGGGAGCTGGCCGCTCCATGGTGGACCTCTGACGACGTGGTGGTGCGTGCGCTCAATATCGTGGCCCGGGTGATGCGGCCGGCCTAGGGTCACATGTCCACAAATGCGCTGGAGACGAAGGACCAAAGCCCCCTTTCCGGCACTCATCTGGATATCGATGCAGGGTCGCCATGTCGTCGTCACAGGCGACCTCGCCCCCCGCGCGCGCCGAGGCCCGACAGGCGTGCCGGATTGCGCGGAGTCAGCTCTCGCCGCGAATCGTCAACACCACGTTTCCCGTCTTCTGTTTCGTCTCGACGTAGCGGGTTGCATCGACCACCTGCTCGAGCGGGTACCGGCGGTCGATGACTGCGCGGTATTCCCCCGCCTCGATGAGTCCTTTGAGAAACAGCACGTCCTGCTTGGTGAATCGCGGGGGTATCGAGAACCGCACCCGCTTGTCGCCGACCATCGCCGTCCATGGAGACAGCACCAGATTGCGCAACCCGTCGGTTGCGAGGTAAACGCCCCCCGGCTTCAGCGATCCGCGACAATCGGCGAACGTGAGCGTGCCGACGGCGTCGAGGATCGCGTCATAGCGCCGCCCGTTCTTCGTGAAGTCCTGCTGCGTGTAGTCGATGACGTCGTCGGCGCCGAGCGAGCTCACCAGCTCGATGCTCTTCGTGTTGCACACCGCGCTGACGTCGGCGCCGAAGTGACGGGCGAGCTGCACCCCGGCGCTGCCGATGGATCCGGAGGCGCCGTACACGAGGATGCGCTGCCCCTTGTGAAGCTGTGCCGGCCTGACCGCGTTGAGCGCCAGGATCCCGCCGTCGGAGACCGCGGCGGCATCCTCGAACGCCATGCCCGCCGTCATGTGCGCAACCGCGCCGGCAGCCGCGACGCACACGAACTCCGCGTGGGTCCCGAACTTCCACGGGTTGATGCCGAAAACGCGGTCCCCGGCCGCGAACTCGGTGACACCGGCGCCGACCGCGTCCACGTCTCCGGCAAAGTCGCTGCCGAGAATCCTGCGCTTCGGCTTGCGAACGCCGGTGATGAAGCGTGAGAAGAACGGCTCACCGGCACGAAGCGCGGTGTCGGTACGGCTCACCGTGGCCGCACGGACCCGGATGCGGATCTCATCGTCCTTTGGAACGGGTTGCGCGACGTCCTCCACGTGCAGGACGGCTGCCGGCCCGTACCGGTCATGGACGGCTGCTCTCACGAGCGCATCATGCGCCGCTTCGGAGACGCTCGAGGCCGTCGAGAATGACCTCCAACCCGAGGCTAAGCTCTTGACATTAGCCATTTAGCTAAGTAGCATAGCTGCACATGAACACCACCCCGGCCACCGACCGCATCCCGGACACCGCCCTCCTCACCCGCCCCGGTGGGCGCATCGCGTACGACATCGACGGCAGCGGACCCCTGGTCGTGCTGATTCCGGGGATGGGCGACCTCCGCGCCACCTTCCGCTTCCTCGCTCCGGCGCTTCGAGAGGCAGGCAACCGCGTCGCCACCACCGACCTGCGCGGCCACGGCGACAGCGACACGACGTTCGCCTCCTACGGTGACGTCGAGACGGCGGGCGACATCGCCGCGCTCATCACCGAGGTCGGGGGGCCCGCCGTCCTCGTCGGCAACTCGATGGGCGCCGGCGCTGCTGCGATCGTCGCCGCGGAACACCCGGAGCTGGTCGCCGGCCTCGTGCTGGTCGGCCCGTTCGTCCGCAACCCCCACGTCAGCGCCGCACAGCGAATCCTGATGCGCGCGGCGATGGCGCGGCCCTGGGTCGCGACCGTCTGGAACATGTACCTGCCCAAGCTCTACGCCGGGGAGCGCCCCGCGGATTTCGACAGCTACCGCAAAGAGGTCGTCAGGAGCCTGCGCCGGCCCGGACACGCGGCGGCGTTCTCGCGGACCACCCACACCAGCCATGCCCCCGCCGAGGCGAAGCTCGGCGACATCAGTGCAGCGGTGCTGGTGGTCATGGGCGACAAGGATCCCGACTTTCCGGACCCGCAGGCTGAGGCGGCCTGGATCGCGCAGACGCTGCACGCCGATGTGGTCATGGTCCCGGAAGCCGGCCATTACCCGCAGTCACAGCAGCCCGCGATGACAACGGAAGCGATCCTCGCCTTCCTTGCAAAGGTGCACGGGCGTGCCTAGAGCCGGGCTGACGCAGGATCGTCTGGTGGCCGAGGCGGAGCAGATCGCCGACAGCGTCGGCCTGCATCGCCTGACGCTGGCCGCACTCGCCGATCAGGTCGGCGTCAGACAGCCCTCCCTCTACAAGCACATCGAGGGCATGGACGAGTTGCAGCGCCGCATCTCGATCAGGGCAAAGATCGAGCTGGCGACCGTCCTTGGACGAGCCGCCGTCGGGCGGTCGCGGGGTGATGCCATCGAGGCGATCGCGAAGGCGTACCGGGCGTGGGCGCACGAGCACCCCGGCCGCTACGCCGCGGCGCAACGGGCGCCGCGTGCAGGCGATGCCGACGACGAGGTCGCGAGCAGCGCCGTGGTGCAGGTCGTCGCCGACGTGCTCGCCGGTTTCAACCTCGCAGGCGACGACGCCATCGACGCCATCAGGGCACTGCGGTCCACCCTGCATGGGTTCGTCAGTCTCGAGGCAGCCGGTGGCTTCGGGCTGCCCGTCGACGTCGATCGCAGCTACGAACGGCTGGTGAGCGGGCTCGTCACCGCGGTCTCGACATGGAACGAGCGATGAGCGGTGGTTGCAGGTGTGCTCTTCTCGATCGAGCGGTCGGCGGGCGTCAGCCGAGCGACTGCGTCAGCGGAGCGAACCAGCGGCTGCGATCCCCGGGGAGCCGGGGCCCGTTCCGCACCATGAGCGGCTCCGAATAGCGAAGCACCAACCCGCGTGATATCGCCCAGGCGCGCAACGCCGGCTGCGACTCATCGAGATCTAAACGCACAGGGCCGGCCACCGTCCCTGCGGTGTCGGCGATGAGCGTCACAGCGTCATCGACGCTCGCTGCGATGACCGGCCCGATGACCGCGTTGGCGACGTTGCGCCACGCACCCGCGTACCCGGTGATGACGTCGTCCCGCTCGATCACCCTCAACTGCTCGGTGAAATCCGGCAGGCACTCGATGAGCCGTCGCCGGTCGGCACCCATCACCGCCGCGTCAAGCGCCGCGATCCCCGGAAGATCGGCAGGCCTCGCGGCTCGCGACCCCATCTCATCCGGGACCGGGACGAAATCGCCTCGGAAGGTGTGGGTGATGCCCACCGGGACGAATCCCACCTTTTCATAGAGCGGCCGGCCGTGCTCCGTGGCGTTCAGGAAGACGATCGCATCACCCGCTTCGGAGAGCGCGTGCGTCATCAGCCGTCGACCGAGCCCTCTCCTGCCGTGCCGCGCGGCGACGAGCACCATGCTGACGGCCGCAAGCTCGGTGCCATAGCGGGTGAGCACAGTGGTGCCGATGACTTCGCCGGAGTCATCGCGCACACCGAGAACGCTCCCCACCTCGAACAGCAGGCGCCACTTGTGCTCCTCGGCCTGCCAGTCGCGATCCTGCGCGAGCGCCAGGCAACCCGGCAGATCGTCCAGCGTCAGGCGCTCGACCGGGCCGATCACGCCCCGATGCTAGGGCAGGGTGTCAGCGCGATGCGTGCGAGGGAAGCCCGAAATGCGGTGGATGCGTCGCGCGCTCCTCGAACTCGGTGAAGGCGCCCAGCGCAAGGATGGCGGCGCCGATGCCGATGTAGACGGCAAGCAGGACGGAGAATCCGAACACGTTCCATTCGACGATCTCGTAGGTGATGATCGCGGACCCGGAGACGAGCGATGCCACGATGCCGCGCTCGACACGCACCGCCAGCAACCCAGCCGCTGCGAGCGCGGTCCCGCCGACACCGACCACCAGCAGCCACGCGGGAATCGTGTAATCAGGGAACGGACTTCCCGCGAGCGAGCTCAACGGGAGGGTCATCCAACCCAGGAGCAACGCGAGGCCGCCGGCGACGGCGGTGATACCGAGGAACAGGTTGAAACCAAGCAGTGCTTGGCGATACGAAACGCGGGACATGCTCACCTCCAGGCGAAGCACGTGGAACGTACTGCTGTTGAGATCAGCGTTGATCGACAGCGGCATCAGCCACCAGAGCCGAAGGTCACTCAGCCCCGCGGTGCCATCGAAGGGCGCGAACGACGGCCGCGCGTCGAAGCCGCGTCGCGAAGCACCCGGATCGACGCGTCCAGGTCGCCGCGTCAGGCGAAGCTCAGCTGCGCGGCATGTCTGTAGTCTAGTCAGGGGTACCTCGACCGAGGCCCGCGCACAGGGAGCTCAGCGATGCAGAAGCGGTTGGTCACACGCTACGCGACGAACTCCGCCGAGGACGCGGACGAGAATCAGCGACGAGTCGAAGGCGTCTTCGCGGAGCTGGCCGCGAACAAGCCCGACAACGTCAGCTACATCGTGCTCCGCCTCGAGGACGGCTCGTTCGTGCACGTCTCATTCCACGACCATGGTGACGACGAGGTGAACCCCATATCGTCGACAGCTGCCTTCGCGCACTTCCAGGACGGTCACGCCGACCGGCGATCAGGCGGCGTGGATCAGCAGAAGGCGACGCTCGTGGGCTCGTACATCACCACGATCGGCTGAGGCATGCAGGGCGGTACGCCGCCGCACTGACTGCTAGATCGCGCGCATCCGGTTGTTGCGCGGATTGTGCTCGACCTCTGCGAGCCCAAGTGCCTCCATGAGGGGCGGCATGTACATCCCGAACCTGCCCCGCAGCCCCTTCTTGAGACCGTACCAACCGCCGAGCGGGTTCTCGGAAGAACGCGCCCACGCCTCGACCGTTCCCTCGGCTGCCGGCTTCTGCTCATCCGCGCTGCCGAGCGGCACCCAGTCACCGCGCTCTTTGAGCATCTGATGGAGGTCCTCGATGCTTCGCAGGTCGTAGCGCAGCTGCGTGGTCCCCACAGTGCAGACGATCGCCGGCGGGTCGAGCGTCTCGTCCCGGAACATCTCATACGTGGACGACCCGCTCGGAGTTGTCAGCTGCCACGGGTCCGCCTTCGTCCCACTGCCGTTTGCCACCTGGATCCCTCCGTGCACCGCGAACCGCCGAAGTATCGCGTGAGCGGGAGGCGCCGCGTCACCACACGCCTAATCCTCAGATCCTCCCGCTGACGCGGGAGGGAGGGGACATATATCCGCTTGCTCAGACAGCCCTCCGCTGCGGAATCGAGCGCTGCGGCCTTCGGCCATTCTTGCGCTCGATTCCTCCGCTGCGGGAACTCGCCGCGAATATACGTCCCCTCCCTCCCCGAGGTCGGTGGCTCCGGGTTAGTCGCTGTGCCTCGACTCCTCTGCTGCGCGGCAGTAGTGCACCATCCCGGTGTAGGTCGGATACCCGATGATCCCCGCGTCGACGGTGCGGAACAGATCCATGATGTCGGCGCTCAACTCCGGATCGGTCACCGGCAGCATCCAGTCAAGTTCGTTGTTCGGACCCGCGACGAAGCCGTCGAGCGACATGGTCATGTAGACGAAGAGCTTTCTCATTGCCTGATTCCTCATGTTGGTTGATGCGTTGATCGAAGGGTGGAGGCGAGCGCGCGGAGCTACGTCATGACCGTCTCCGTTCGTGCCGCCCGCCAGGCGAACGCTCCCGCGGCGAGGATGATCGACGCGGTCATCGCGAAGGCGATCGAGAAGCCGCTCAGCGCCGCGACGACGCCGAAACCGGCAGCACCGATCCCCATTCCCGCGTCGTAGGCGAAGTTCCACAGCGCGCTGACGGTCGAGAACCCCGACGGATCGACACGGCTGTACATGAGCGTCAGCGTCGCGTTCTGCGTGATTCCGAATCCGAACGCCGAAGAGTGCGCTTCCCACGACCAGCGCCCCGGGGCTCGCCGTCAACGCCATGGTCAAGACGCCCATCGCCGTGGCCAGCACGCCGGTGAGGACGAGACCCGCAGCGCCATGCCGGTCTCCGTACCGACCGGCGCCTACTCGAGCGAGCGTCGACGCACCGGGCTGCACCAGCAGGACGAGGGCGATGAGATTCCGCGACGCTCTCGGGACCGCGAGCGGGAGGAACGTCACGACCGTCCCGGCCGCCATCGCCGTCGTCATGAAGATGAGCGCCGGGCGAATCAAGCGCGCCGGTTCGGAGCCCCGCTCGCCACCCCGCGGCGCGCTTCCTCGTCGTTGCGGTGCGCGGCAGCCCGGGGATCGGCTGCCACAGCGAGCGACAGCGGCCGCCCCGCCGATAGCGAAGACAGGCGCGTACCCGATGGTGCCGGCAAGCACCACGCCAAGCGGCAGTGCCACCATTGCAGGCACACCCGCCACAACCCCGGTGAGCGCGAGCCCCTCACCGCGCCGTTCGGGCGGTATGAGCGATGCGGTCAACGCGCCACCGGCTACGACCGTGATACCGAAGCCGAGTCCTCGTACCAGGCACACCGCCACGATCAGCGCAGGGCCCGCCGACACCATCAGTCCGAAAGCAGGCGCCCCGAGGAGCAACAGGCCTGTCGCGAGGACGCGTGCGATATCCAAATCGTCGCGGCGACCCATGGGGTGGTGAGCTCACCCGCGACGCTGCGTCAGCATCAGGGCGCTGGTCGCCCATCCCGCCACAGCGCCCGACCCCGTCGAGGCTGCAGCCAGCGGGACAACCGAGAGCAGCAGGTAGAAGCTGATCGACGATGCCGACGATCGAGATGAACCGTAGGAGCAGCGCTCTGCTGAGAAGCCTGGGACGCGGGACGGACTGCGCTGATCCGCTCCGGAATCTGAGTGCTAACCGGCGAAACGGCCGGCGCAGCACTGGTGCCGGCGTTGACCCGGACCCGGGGGACGACGGGGGTCGCTGTGGCTGTTGTCATGTCGCGAAACGGTACGGATGTGCCGGGCTACCGTTAAGCTCCAATTCGATGCGGATCGAGTGGTCCGGTTTGAGCCCAGAGCTGCTCCTCGTTCTCGACCGCGAGGCCTCGCAGCCGCTTCGATCCGCAACTCGAGAATCAGCTCCGTGACGCAGTCAGGTCCGGCCGGCTCAGCCTCGGTGAGCGGCTTCCATCGTCGCGAGAGCTCGCTCGGGCGCTCGGCCTCTCGAGGGGGCTCGTTCAGGACTGCTACGCGCAACTGCAGGCGGAGGGCTACCTCATCACCCGCCTCGGCTCGGCGACACGCGTCGCCGCGGGTTCAGTGCCTTCGCCGGCGCAGCCCGTCCCACCATGCAGTGCCGCGACGCATGACCGTCGACTTCCGGCACGGCGTCCCCGACCTCGCGAGCTTTCCGCGCGCCGACTGGCTTTGGGCCCTGCGTGAGGCGTGCAATCGCGGCACCGAAGACCGCGTTCGACTACGGCGATCCACGCGGAAGCCCCGAGCTCAGGGAGATCATCGCCGCATATGTTCGCCGGGTCCGTGCGGCCGACGCCGATCCCGAATGCCTCGTGATCTGCACCGGGTATGCGCAAGGCCTGGTCCTCTCGCTCCGAGCACTGGCGAGACGCGGCGGCGCCGCGCCTGTCGCGTTCGAGGACCCGGGGCAACGAACCACCACTGCGGCAGCCGCCGCGTTCACCGGGCTCGAAGCTGTCCCGGTGCCGGTCGATGATCTCGGCATCGACGTGGCGCGACTCGATGCAACCGGCGCTCGGGCGGTCGTCGTCACTCCCGCTCATCAGTGGCCGTCCGGTGTGGTGCTGGCTCCCGAACGGCGTCTCGAGTTGGTCGCGTGGGCCGTGAGACGCGACGCGACGATCATCGAGGACGATTACGACGCGGAGTTCCGGTACGACCGCGAACCGGTTGGGTGCCTTCAGGGGCTGGCAGCCGATCGCGTCATCTCGATCGGCACGGTGAGCAAGTCCCTGGCGCCCTCGCTCCGTCTCGGCTGGATGGTCTGCCCGCCCGCTCTGATCGACAGCGTCACGTTGGAGAAACGGCGCACGGACCGTGGCAGCCCAGGTCTCGAGCAGCTCGCGCTGGCGAATCTTATCGAGTCCGGTCGCTACGACCGGCATCTGCGCCGCATGCGGCTCATATACTCGCGGCGGCGCGAGGCACTTGTGACTGCGCTGGGGAGCCACGCCCCACAGGTCGACCTTGACCGGGCTTGCCGCCGGGTTTCACGCGGTGGCACATCTCCCCGAAGCTGCTGACGAGCACTTGGTCATCGCCGAGGCGCTAGCTCGCGCCGTTGGGCTCTACGGGATGAGCCCGTTTCGGTCCTCAGGGGCGACCACGCCGGCTCAGCTCATCCTCGGGTTCGGCGACCTCAGCGAGCGCGCCATCAGCGACGGTATCGCGGCCGTCGGCGATCTTCTCGGCTGAGAGCTCGTTCACCCCGGCGGACGTCACTGATCCCAGACGCGGGAGGGTGGCTCGTGGTCTTATCGGCGACCGCTGTGCCTCGACTCCTCGCTGCCCTGTCGATCTGGTCGGCGTGGTCGTGGCAGTGCGCGGCGTAGATCTCCAACCAGGTGTCGACTGAGTACGGCCCGCTTTCCGTGTGCGTGCCGGTGCGGTTCCACTCGTCCTCACTGAGTTGGTCGAGGATGGCGGCTGAGGTTTCTCGGGCGGCGCGGACTGCGCGCAGTGACGGGGCGATCGGTCGGTCGCGGTAATGGAGCTTGCGGGCGAACTCCATCTCGTCGTAGCCCTCGATGCGCGCGTGCTCCTCGGCGAGGAGCTTGCGCAGGCGGATCGCGGAGGTCATCTCGCTGTCGGCCGTGTGGTGGACCACCTCGCGTGGCGACCAGCCACCGTCCGCGGGTGTGAAGTCGAGCTCGGCTTCCGAGAGGCCTCCGGCTGCGGCTTCGAGCCGGTCGGGTCCTTCGCGGTAGCGGTCCAGCAGCGCAGCTCGATCCATGGGTGCCTCCCAACGTCGACTGATCGTTCCTGGGCAGGTGGTCCTGCCGCCGTCGAATGATGCGACAGGGCTCGGCCGCGTCAGACGCCGGCGTTCAGCCATGATGCCCCGCATGACGGCCGTGGAATGGGTCGGCGCGGCGCTCGGGCTGGTCATCGTCCTGTCCACGCTGCTCAGCGTCGTGACCGCGCTGGTGCTGCCGCGACTTGGTTCATCGAGGATGCAACTCCTCGTCGGCCGAGCGATGATCCAGGTCTTCTCACGCGTATCGCACCGGTTCGAGACGTACGAGGCACGGGATCGCTTCCTGGCGATGCAGGCGCCGCTGTTCCTCATCGTCGTCCTCGCGACGTGGTTGGCGGCGCTGCTCGTCGGGTTCGCGTTGATGCTCTGGCCGTTCATGTCCGCGGGCGGCTTCGTGCACGCTCTCACCGTGAGCGGCTCGTCGATCTTCACGCTCGGATTCGCGTCGCAACCGGGTGCCGGCCCACGGTTCCTTGTGTTCTGTGCCTCTGCTGCCGGGTTGACGATCGTCGCGCTGCAGATCGCCTACCTGCCCGTCCTCTACGGGGCGTTCAACCGGCGCGAGGTGCTCGTGACCATGCTGGACAGCCGCGCGGGGTCACCGGCGTGGGGACCGGAGCTGCTTGCCCGGCATGAATTAGTCGATAATGTCCATAACTTGGGCGCCCTGTACCAGCGCTGGGAGGAGTGGGCGGCAGACGTTGCGGAGACGCACACGTCGTACCCGGTGATGCTGTGGTTCCGGTCGCCCAACCCGTATCGCTCGTGGGTCCTCGGGCTCCTGTCCGTGCTCGATGCGGCCTCGCTCCAGCTGGCGACCCAGCCGCTGACCGCGCCATCCGAGGCTCGGTCATTCCTGCGCATGGGATACGTGTGCCTGCGCGAGCTCGCGAAGGTGATCGGAATCCCCTACGACAGCGACCCCAAACCCGAGGACCCGATCCAGCTCACCGAGAGCAACTTCCAGGATGCGATCGATCACCTCGCGCGTGTGAACTGGCCCATGGAGCGCGAGCCCGAGCAGGCATGGGTTCACTTTCGAGGCTGGCGTGTGAACTACGAGTCCCTCGCCTACCGGCTCGCCGATGCCGTCAACGCTCCGCCGGCGCTGTGGGCGGGACCGCGCAGCAACCTGCCCGCCCGGCTGCAGCCTCCGGACCGCCCACCGCATCGTGAGCCGTCGGCTGAGCTGAGCCGACTTCGCACACTGACCGAGAAACGCCGGACGAGCCGTGCGAACGACCCCACGCGTCCCTCCTCCGAATCCTGAGTCGCGCAGGCCCGTGCTCAGCCGATGCGGATGTACCGAAGCTTCTCCATCGGGTCCTGCATCCACTCCGGGGCGAGCGATTCCCAGAAGGCGCGCGCGAGGTCGTCGTCCCTGACCACGAACGCGTCGATACGCCGCGCGCCCATCACCTCGAGGCGCTGCGTCGCCGCGCTGAGCAGCGCACGTCCAACGCCGAGGCGCCGGTGGGTGGGCGCAACCGCTATGCGGTAGATACCGCCGCGCCAGCCATTCCACCCGGCGATCACGGTGCCGACCACGGTTCCGGAGTTGGTTGCGAGCAGCAGTGATCCGGGGGCGTCGCGCAGCAGCATCGTCACACCCGCCATGTCGTCCGTGACGGTGCGGTGCGTCCCGGAGCGTTCCCAGAGCTGCAGGACCGCATCGACGTCGCCTTCGGTCGCCGCTCGAATCTCGAGCGCGCGCGGGGTCGGTGGCATCGACATCCAATCGAGGATAGCGCTCGTTACGAGCTTGTCACAACCCAACTCCGGTGGCGCCTAGCATGTATGCGTTGCAGAGCGGGGCGGGACCACGTGGGTAAGAACATGAGCATCTGGCGCTCAGGCGCGATGCACAGGCACCCGTCCGACGGCGGGGCCGACTCCGCTGCGCGTGTCGCCGAACGCGCTGCGCCGGAAGCAGTCCTCGGCAATCAGCCGTGCTCGGCGTTGCGCTGCTCATCGCTCGCCGGGATGCCCTGCTGCTACGTGGACCGCCGTGGACGCCGCTGCAAGACCGCGTGGTGTCCCGCCGACCGCAACGTCGTCAAGGGGCGCATCTACTGCGCGCTGCACGCCCACGCCATGCAGGGCATCGAGTGGGAGTTCGGGTCGGCTTCGCATCCGGACATCGACAGCCGGACGGTGCCGATCATCCAGTGGATCTCGTCCGCGGCCGCCGACGAGATCATCGCGATCCTCAATGTGTTCTGCGCGCTCAACGGCGAGATGCTGGTCGCAGAACCGGTGCGGCGGCGCTACAACCCGCACTCGCGAAGCAGGGTGTGGGAGAAGCAGTGGAAGACGCTGTCCCCCACCAATGTGTCCATGCGAGTGTCGGTCTCCGCCGACGAGAACCGGCCCACCGCGATCCACATCAAAGTCAACGGGCACGACGTCAACGTGGTGCCCCCACCCTGGAATCGCGAGCTCGCCACGCCGACCGCCGCCGACATGCAGTGGCTCGAGCAGGAGGTGCTCGCCCCGATCGGCGCGGCGGTGTCACGATGGATGGTCCAGGCCGCGGATGAAGGCGACCTCGGGTACATCCCGGCCGGCGGCGGGAACCATGAGGTTGATGCGCAACTCGTGGCGCGTGCTGCCGACGCCAGTGGCACCGCTCCGGCGCCCGGCACCCGAATCGATGTGAACGAGGCCGCGCTCGACGAGGTCCGGAGGGCGCACTTCCTTTACGGCCTCGAGGAGATCCAGGCGGTGGCCGAGCAGAAGGCTCAGACCGGATAGACGGGCCGGGGCCGGGTCGCGCGCCGCACGGGATACGCTCCCGGTGGTGACACCGCACAGCCACAGCGCCACGCCGGCCACCCCCGAGGGGCCTCCGGACCCCGTGATCCGACCGGCGACGGCCGGTGAGGTCCACGTCTCGGCGGCGATACTCGACGCGGCGGCTACGTGGGCGAAATCACAGGGGCGCGCGTCCTGGCCGCCGGGGTGGTTCGTCGAGCCCGACGGGGAGGGCATCGCGCGTCTTCGCCACGACATCGAGAGCAACAGCCTCTTCATCGTCTGGATCGAGGATGAACCAGCAGCGACGTTCGCCCTCCCCACCATCGACACACGGTTCTGGCCTGGCGCCGCGGACGACGCTCTCTACCTTCATCGATTCGGTGTGCGCCGTCACGGCGCGGACATCGGCCGGCGAGCCGTCGAATGGATGGTGGGTGAAGCGCGGCGTCGAGGACGGCCCTATCTGCGGCTCGACTGCCTCGCCGACAACCCCGGCATTCGCCGCTACTACGAGGAGTGCGGCTTCCTCGAGCGGGGCGAGACGACGATCGACGGCACGCGCTTCAGCCTCTACGAGTTACCTGTCGCCGACACTCCCTGAGCACCAGAGCACCTCAGCCTGTGCGCGGGCACCTTCAGAATCGCACGTTGTCGGCCCAAACCTTGAGCAGATCGGCGTCGCCTGTCACCGCGATTCCGTCGGTGCCGCGCCGGTTCATCGTCCACAGGTAGAGATCGGAGGCGCCTCCTCGAAGCTCGCAGTGGCCCCTTCCCCGGTCACTGGTGAGCTCGAGACGCTCGCCGACGATCAGGCTCCAGGAGACGTCGGCGTCAGTGGCAGCGAGCCGGAGAATCCGGCCGTCGCCTTCCGGCGCGCTCGTTCGGCGCGGGGCAAGGCCGAACCACTCGTCGATCGCATCGACTGCATCGACGGTGGTGAGCGGGCCGATCGCCCCGCGTGCCGCCTCGGCATCACAGCGATGCACAGCGGTCTCGTTCGCCTGGCGCCGTGCCCAGAACCCGAGGGCATTCGGCGCCGGACCCCAGAACCAGAAGTCGTCACCCGTTGAGGTGTTCTCGAGTGCGTCGATCAACGCTGCGCAGCCCTCGCGATACCAGGCGATGAGCTCGTCGCGCCCTGCCGGACCCTCGAAGTCGCGCTGCAGCCGGGTCGGGACGCGATCGCGAACGATCATGCCCGCCCAGCGGTGCACGTCCCCGATGTGGCGCACGAGCTGCTCGACGTCCCACTCAGGACAACCGGGCACCCTCGCGTCGAGGGATCCCGCCTCAGCCGCGAGCGCCAGCGCCTCGCCGTCGCTGCGGACCCGCGCGATCTGGTGTTCCACGTCCATGCCGGCAAGTCTTGCACCACCGGCGGGGATCTCCGCATCCGGCCGCCCAGATGATCCGCCATGCGCTCCGGTGACAAACCGTGCGATACGAATTGACAGCCGCCGGAGGCGGCCGGAAGATTGGCCCCCGGACATGCGCACCGCGTTCGCCCGCACCGGAATCCGTCGTCAAGGAGGAGCTGTGACGTGAACGGCGATGTGGTTCGATCGACAATCCCCGAGCAGGTCGTATCGGGCAGGCGGCTCGGCCGGCACATCGTGCACGACCCGCGCTCACGGGACTACCCGGCGGACGCAGCGCCGGCGATCAAGAGCGTCACGCACAAGGCGGTGGGGCTGCCCCTCAACCAGGGGGAGATCGGATCCTGCACCGCGAACGCGCTCTGCGGTGCACTGAACTCCGCCCCGGACTTCAAGGGCGGCGTGCATCGCAACGAGCACGACGCGATCACGCTGTACGAGCTCGAAACCCGGCTCGAGGGACAGCCGTATCCACCGAACGACCCGGGTGGCAGCGGCCTCGAGGTGTGCAAGGCGGCGAAGCAGTTGGCATGGATATCGGCGTACAAGCACGCCTTCGGCATCGAACATGCCCTGGGGGCGCTGGTGCTCCGGCCGGTGATCACCGGCATCAGCTGGTTCACGAGCTTTGATTCACCAGCCCCGACCGGGCTCGTCGCGATCGCGCAGGGCGCGACGATCCGCGGTGGCCACGAGGTGGTCGCCGACCAGATCGACGCGGAGAACAAGCTCGTCTGGTTCTGGAACAGCTGGGGAAAGAGCTACGGCGTCGAAGGCCGGTTCTGCATGTCGTTCGACACGTGGGATCAGCTGCTCCAGCAGCAGGGCGACGTCACCGTCCCGACTCCCTGAGCGCCGGCGGCTGCCGCGCCGTCACCGTCACGGTCGGCTGGCACCCGGTCTCGCGACGTGGAGTGGATCGATGAGGTCGGTGAAATCGCGCGCCACGCCGCTCGCCCGCGCCTCGGCGATCACCGCCGCAGCAACCGCCGGCGCGACATCGCGGTTGAAGACCGACGGAATGATGTACTCCGCCTGGAGATCGTCACCGACGACGCTCGCGATCGCGTTGGCCGCGGCGAGCTGCATCGCGTCGGTGATCTGCGCGGCACCGCTGTCCAGCAGGCCTCGGAAGAAGCCGGGGAAACAAAGCACATTGTTGATCTGGTTGGGGTAATCGCTCCGGCCGGTCGCGATCACCGCCGCGATATCCTCGATCGCTTCGGGCTGCACCTCGGGCTCCGGATTCGCGAGCGCGAAGACGATCGGTTGAGCGGCCATGAGCCGCACGAGCTCCGCACCCAGCACGCCGCCCGCGCTCGTGCCGATGAACACGTCGGCCCCGCGCAGCGCGTCTTCGAGGCCGCCGCGCACCCCCTGCCGGTTGGTCGCCGCGGCGAACTCGCGTTGCGCAGCGCTCAGTTGGGGCATCGCCGGGTCGAGGATCCCCCCGCGATCGACGCCGATGACGTCGGCCGCTCCCGCGGCGATGAGCAGCTTCGAGACCGCGGTGCCGGCGGCGCCGACACCGAGGCAGACGACGCGCACATCCGCGAGACGCTTGCCGACAACCTTGAGGGCGTTGATGAGCGCGGCGGTCACGACGATCGCGGTCCCGTGCTGGTCGTCGTGGAAGACCGGGATGTCGACGCTCGCCGAGACACGCCGTTCGATCTCGAAGCAGCGTGGTGCGGCGATGTCCTCGAGGTTGATGCCGCCGAAGATGGGAGCGATGTTGACGATGGTCGCGACGATCTCGTCGACATCCTGCGTGGCGAGACAGAGCGGGAACGCATCGACGGCGCCGAACTCCTTGAAGAGCATCGCCTTGCCCTCCATGACCGGGATCGCCGCCTCCGGCCCGATGTTGCCGAGGCCGAGGACCGCGCTCCCGTCGGTGACGATCGCGACCGCATTGCGTTTGATGGTGAGATTGCGCACTCGTCGCGGGTCCTCAGCGATCGCGAGCGAGATCCGCGCAACGCCGGGCGTGTACACCATCGACAGGTCGTCGCGAGTCCGGATCGGCTGCCGCGGCGTGACCTCGATCTTGCCGCCGACGTGCGCCAGAAAGGTGCGGTCCGAGTACTCCAGCACCTCGACGCCGGGCACCTCGCTCATCCGCCGGATCAGGGCATCCGCGTGCGCAGTGTCGCCCGCCAGCACGGTGATGTCGCGCACGATGCCCTGTCGATCGACGCGCACGATGTCGAGGGCGCGGATGTCGCCACCCACGCTCCCGATCGCCGACGTGAGCTGCCCGAGCATGCCAGGACGGTTGACGATCCGGCATCGCGCGGTAAACGCGAAGCTCGCGGACGGATGTTGAATCACGGAACGGTCAGACCTTATAACCGATCGAGCAGCGGGCGGCGCGCCCGGACGCGCTAGTCTCCTGCAGGTGGTCGCACAGCGCCCCGATGTCGACGACAACTCATCGTGACCGGATGATCGACGCAGGCGCCGCCGCGGACCTGATCGAGCGTGCGGCGCGCGACAACGGCACCCCGGAGCGCGCCGCCGGCGAGAAGGCGTACCTCAAGAGCGACCTCGACCACCTCGGAGCCGGCATGCCGGCGCTCCGCCGCATCGTCAAGGACTTCGCCTCCGACCACCGCGACATCGGTCACGCCGAGCTGACCGCCCTGGTCACGGAACTCTGGAACCGGCCGATCCACGAATGCCGGATGGCGGCGATCATGCTGCTCGAGCAGCACCGGCGGCTGCTCGGGGAGCGCGATCTCGCCCTCATCGAGTTCGATGATTCGCGGATCGCTGACGTGGGCGTACGTCGACTCCCTGGCCGGCGATCTCGCCGGGTCGCTCGTCGTCCTGCACCCTGAGGCCGTGGTGCGTCTCGATCGCTGGTCGACCGATCCCAACTTCTGGATCCGGCGCTCCGCGCTGCTCGCGATGATGGCGCCGCTCAAGCAGGGCGCCGGCTTCGAGCGGTTCGGCCGCTACGCGGACGCGATGCTCGATGAGAAGGAGTTCTTCATCCGCAAGGCCATCGGCTGGGTGCTCCGCGAGACCGGCAAGCGGCGGCCCGACGAGGTGGTGCGCTGGCTCCTGCCGCGCGCGAACCGAGCCTCGGGCGTGACCCTGCGCGAGGCCGTGAAGTACCTCGACGCCGCCGACCGTGACTCGATCCTGCGCGCAGCCCGCCACGGCTGACGTCACAACGTTCGGTCAAATACTTCACGTGCTGTACTATCTGTTCCCATGCAGCAGCGCGCGATGCTTCTCGAACGGCTCGAGGCCGCTCAGTCCGAGCTGCGGCGCCGCCTGCTCGACGTCGTCTCGCCGAGCCTCTGGTGTGAGCTGGAGGAGGTTCGGGGTATCACGATCCACCAGATGGAAGTCGTGCGCCGCCTGCTGCTCGGAGACGGGATGACGATGCGCGACGTCGCCACCGCCCAGGGCATCGGCCTCAGCGGCGCGACCCAGCTCGTCGACCGCCTCGAGCAGCGGGAGCTCGTGGTCCGCGTGCGTGACGAGCACGACCGCAGGGTCCAGCACGTGGTCCCGACCGAACGGGCACGCGAGCTGGCGACGCGTTTCAAGACGGGGATGCGGCACGCGTCGGAGGTGGTGTTCGAAGCGTTGAGCGACGACGAGTTGACGATGTATGTGGAGCTCACCGAGCGCATCGCGGCAAGCGCAAGCGACGGAGCCGAGCAGGACCTACGGAGGGCGACCGGATGACCCATCGACAGATCCTCGCGGTGCTCGGCGCCCTCATGCTCGGCATGCTGCTCGCGGCGCTCGACCAGACGATCGTCGCCACCTCGCTGCCCACGATCGTTGGCGACCTCGGCGGCCTCAACCAGCTCTCATGGGTGGTGACGTCGTACCTGCTCGCCTCCACGGTCTCGACGCCGCTGTACGGGAAGCTCGGTGACCTCTACGGGCGCAAGTCCCTGTTCCAGCTGGCGATCGTCATCTTCATCGCCGGCTCGATGCTTGCCGGCCTCTCCCAGAACATGCTCGAGCTCATCGGCTTCCGGGCGATCCAGGGCATCGGCGCCGGTGGGTTGATGGTCGGCGCGCAGGCGATCATCGGCGACGTCGTTCCACCTCGCGAGCGGGGTCGCTACCAGGGCTGGATGGGCGGCGTGTTCGCGCTCGCCAGCGTTGCCGGCCCGCTCATCGGCGGATTCCTCACCGACGACGTGTCGTGGCGCTGGATCTTCTACATCAACGTCCCCATCGCCGCGATCGCCCTCTTCGTGACGGCGACCGTCCTCAAGACGCACACCGGGCGCATCTCGCACAACATCGACTGGCTCGGGGCGTTCTTCCTCGCCGGCGGTGCGTCGGCGCTCATCCTGCTGACGACGTGGGGCGGCACCGAGTACGCCTGGGCGTCGCTGCCCATCATCGGGCTGGGAGTGGGGGGTGTGGCGCTGCTCGCCTGCTTCATCGTCGTCGAGCGGCGCGCCTCCGAGCCGATCCTCCCGTTCCGGCTCTTCCGCCTCCAGGTCTTCAACGTCGCGAGCGGGATCGGTTTCGTGATCGGGTTCGCGATGTTCGGCGCCATCACCTTCCTTCCGGTCTTCCTCCAACTCGTGGACGGCGCGAGCGCGACCAACTCGGGCCTCAACATCCTGCCGCTCATGGCGGGGCTGCTCGTCGCGTCGATCACGAGCGGTCAGCTCATCAGCCGTTTCGGCCGGTACAAGATCTTCCCGGTCGTCGGCACGGCGCTCGCCGCGATCGGTGTCTTCCTGCTGTCCACCCTGGATCCGCAGACATCACGTTTCGCCCTGTCGATGTACATGGTGGTGCTCGGCCTGGGCCTCGGCTGCGTGATGCAGGTGCTGGTGATCGCGATACAGAACGCGGTCGAGCAGCGTGACCTCGGCGTCGGGACGAGCTCGGCGACCTTCCTGCGCTCGATGGGGGCGTCCTTCGGCGTGGCCATCTTCGGCGCCATCTTCAGCAACCAGCTCGCGTCGAACCTCAGGAAGAACCTCCCGGCGAGCGCGTTGCACAGTGGCATCAACCCGTCGTCGCTCGAGGGCAACCCTGCATCGCTCGCGCACCTGCCACCGGCGATCCACGCCGGGCTCGTCAACTCCGTCTCGGAATCGCTCCACGTCGTCTTCCTCGCGGCAGTCCCCATCCTCGTGATCGCATTCCTGATCACCCTGCTCCTGCGTGAGGTTCCACTGCGCACGCATGCGCGTGGCGTCCCCGCCGCCCACGAGCCGATTGGGGTCGAGCTGGAGACTGACACCGGGGGTCCGATTCCCGTCGAGGCCGGAGTCGGAGCAGACCCGGTGGCGGTGGTGACCGGCGAGGGCTCGAGCTCGCCGCGTCCTTAGGCGCCGAAGAGCCGGGGCCAGGCGAGGCCCGCAACGACTCCGGCGACGAACAGCGCATAGCGGACCAGCCAGGTCACCACGCCGCCATCGCGCTCCGCGACCTGTCGCGGCGCGTAGACGAGCATCGCGTAGTACACGGCGGAGAACGCGAGCAGAAATGCGACGGCGGCGAGTGCAGCCTGTGGATTCGCCACCACCGCCGCCGCGGTCGACCCTCCCGGCTCGCCGCTGACCGCGGCGATCAGGCTCCAGAACAGGCCGCCCGCGACCATCACGAACGGGGTGACGAGCACGCGCCTCACCACCACGCCAAGCGGCGGAGCGGCGACGTGCACCACGACCATGGCGACGAGCGCGGCGAGGACCAGTGTCAGCGCGAGCCCCGACGGTGCGTCGACGGCGATGAACCCGCTGATGCCGACGAGCAGCAGGCCGCCGCAGAGCGGACCCGCAGCGCCGCGCTGCAGGATCGACGCGCCGTCCTGGCCGGGCTCCGTGTTCGGGCGGCGCGCCGCGAGGCAGATGAGCGCACCGAGGACCGCGGCGAGCCGCAGCGTCCCCACGAGCGGCGCGCCGGAGTCGAACGGGCCTGCGCCACCCTGGATCCGGAACAACGCGGGCGACGCGATCGCAACCCAACCCGCGAGCAGCCAGTCCTCGACGACGAGCACCGGGAGGCGGCCTCGCGTCCGGACCGCGGGTGCCCGTCCGGGCGGAGCCTCGCTGAGCGGCGTCGGGTCGGTGGTCATCGCGACCGTAAGTCTTACCGAACGGGCGCCGTCGCATCGACCGTAGACTTCGTGCATGCTCGCCGGCAGAACGCAACGTGTCGCGGTCGCCGCCGTGCTGGGGATCGTCCTCACCGCCACGATCCGGCGGGTGGTGGCGGTGCAGCGTGATTTTCCGGCTGATCCCGAAGCTGACGACCAGCACGGGCCGTCCGTTGCGACACTGAGTAGCGTCGCGGTCGCGGGGAGCGCGCTGACGGTCGAGAGCTCCGCCGTGGCGGGCAGCGTCGCGACGACTCGCTCGACCGCCGTTGCGGGATCGGCGGCGACCGCCTACTCCGCAGCCGTCGCAGGGTCAGCGCTGACGTTCGGATCGACCGCCGTCGCGGGGAGTGCGGCAACCTCGATGAGCGCTGCGGTAGCCGGCAGCGCGTTGACGTTTGCGAGCGCCGGCGTCGTGGGGAGCATCGCAACGGTGTGCAGCGCCGCGATCCGCCGCTGTGCCCTGACGATCGCCTGCCTCCGATGCAAGGGCTGCATCGCCTGTGTCGCCTGCTCGGACTGCACCGACTGCATCGCGTGCGTCGGCTGTCACGGGCTGACGGGCGCCGTCGGAAAGGTCGGGCTCAGCGCACCGTGACGGCGCCGCGGCTCGCCGACGAGACCGTCGCCGCGTACTTGGCGAAGACGCCCGTCGCGTAGCGCGGGATCGGCGCCTCCCACGCGGCGAGCCGCGCAGCGATCCCGGCGTCATCCAGCTCGACGTCGATCCGCCTCGCCTCGACATCGATGCTGACGACGTCACCGTCTCGCACGGCCGCGAGCGGGCCCTTGAGCGCGGCCTCCGGGGCCATGTGGGCGACCATGAACCCGTGCGTGGCGCCGGAGAAGCGGCCGTCGGTGATCAACGCCACCGAGTCGCTGAGCCCCGCGCCGACGATGGCGCCCGTGACGCCGAGCATCTCGCGCATGCCGGGCCCGCCCACCGGACCCTCGTACCGGATCACCACGACGTCGCCCGCATGGATCGCGCCGTCCCGAACAGCGGCGAACGCCGCCTCCTCGGAGTCGAACACCCGCGCGGGGCCGCGATGCGAAGGCCGGTCGTTGCCGGCCAGCTTCACGACGCACCCCTCGGGTGCGAGGTTGCCTCGCAGCACGGCGATGCCGCCGTGGGCACGGAGCGGATCCCCGGAGGGCCGGATCACCTCCTGGCCGGGCGTCTCCACCGAGGCCGCGGCGACCTCGGCGAGCGTTCTGCCGTCCACGGTCCGGGCGTCCCCGTGAAGGAGCCCGAGCTCGAGCATGCGCCGCATCAGGACGCCGAGCCCGCCGGCCGCGAAGAGGTCGGTCGCGACGAAGCGCCCTGCCGGCCGCAGGTCCGCGAGGATCGGGGTCCGAGCGCAGATCGCGTCCATCTCGTCGATGTCCAGCGCCACGCCGGCCTCGGCCGCGATGGCGAGCAGGTGGAGCACCGCGTTGGTGGACCCACCCGTCGCTGAGAAGGACGCAACCGCGTTCTCGACCGCGCTCCGGGTCACGATGGCGCGAGCGCTGACGCCCTGCTCGACAAGACCGACGGCGAGGCGACCCGCCTGCTCGGCGGCCGCGGGTTTGTCCGGGTGGGTGGCCGGGATGGCGTTGGCGCCCGGAGGCGACAGCCCGAGGAACTCGAGCGCGGTGCTCATCGTGTTGGCCGTGTACTGACCACCGCACGCACCCGCGCCGGGGCACGCGTGCTCTTCGACGGCGCGCAGCTCCGCGGCATCGATGCGGCCGGCGTTGTACGCCCCCACCGCCTCGAACACGTCCTGGACTGTGAGATCGCGATCGCGCCATCGCCCGGGTTGGATGGTGCCTCCGTAGAGCACCACGCCGGGGATGTCCATGCGGGCCAGCGCCATGGCGGCGGCCGGGATCGTCTTGTCGCACCCGACGATGAGAACGAGCCCGTCGAAGCTGTGACCTCGGGTGACCAGCTCGATGGAGTTGGCGATCACCTCACGGGAGACCAGTGACGCCTTCATCCCCTGGGTGCCCATGGTCACGCCATCGCTCACCGCGATGGTGTTGAACTCCATCGGGGTCCCCCCCGCCGCCCGGACGCCGGCCTTCACGCGTTCCGCCAGCTCCCGGTGATTCCAGTTGCAGGGCATGGTCTCGATCCACGAGTGCCCGACCCCGATGATCGGCCGCTCGAGGTCCTCACGGCTGAAACCGATCGCTCGGAGCATCGCCCGGGCCGGCGCCCGGTCGGGTCCGTGGAGCATCACCCCGCTTCGTCGCGTCGAACTGGATTCGGGCATCCGCGGAAGCATACGGCCCCCGCCCCGGAGGGGCGGAAGTCTCCCCGCACCCGGGATCAAGCCCGGCGTGAACGATTGAGAAGCTCGCGTCGCGATCCGCGGATGGCAACCCTGTCACAGCCCTGTGTGTTGACTGGACGATCGACCAGGCCGTATCCTTCGCGCCGAGATGTCGTACGGCACCGTCCTGGTCCTGCTGGTCGGCCTGCTCCTGATTAGGAGCGGGGCCATGAAGCTTCAGCCCGGGCGGGTGCGCAGGTAGGCACACAGAACCAAGCCGGAACGAAGCAAAAGGCCCCCTCCCAGAGGGGGCCTTTTTTTGTACCCGGCACAACGCGACTGGAGGAACAGCCATGAGCGGCTCCGGACAGGCACCCACCCCGTACGAGGGAATGGGAACTCCGACCCACTGGGACGCCCGCACCCAGGACGACAGCGCAGCGGCGGAGCGCCTCGATCCCGTGCGCGCCGAGCGCTTCGCCCCGGGAACGACCCAACGTCACGAGGAGAGCGACGACTTCGTGCGACGCTCGCTCCGCCGCTACTACCAGTGATCGGCACCCGGACGGATCAACGCTCGGACGCGGCCCCGGCCGCTCCCGTCGAGCCAGGCCGCTCGGTCGAGCCCGCTCGCATGCTGACCGGCGCGCAGGTCGCGCTCGAGTCGCTCATCCGCGAGGGTGTCGACACCATCTTCGGGTACCCGGGAGGCGCCAACCTCTGGCTGTACCGGTACCTGCCGGAGTATCCCCAGCTCAATCACGTCCTCGTTCGCCACGAGCAGGGCGGCGCACATGCCGCCGACGGCTACGCCCGCAGCAAGCGCGGCTCCGTGGGCGTCGTCTTCGCCACGAGCGGTCCCGGGGCGCTCAACCTCGTCACGGGGCTCGCCACCGCCTACGGGGACTCGGTCCCGGTGGTCGCCATCACCGGCCAGGTGCCGACCTCCGCGATCGGAACCGACAGCTTTCAGGAGTCCGACGTCATCGGATCGACGATGTCGGTCGTCAAGCACTCGTACCTCATCACCCGCGCCGAGGACATCGCCCCCACGATCAAGGAGGCGTTCCACGTCGCCCGCACCGGGCGGCCCGGCCCGGTCCTCATCGACTTCCCCAAGGATCTCCAGGCGGCGGTCACCGCGTTCAACTATCCAGAGGCGCCCGTCCGGCGGCGTTCGTACCCCGCACCGCCGCAGCCCGACCCGGCGAAGCTCCGGCGGATCGCCCATCTCATCGAGGGCGCCGAGCGGCCGGTGATCCTCGCGGGACGCGGTGTCCTCATCGCCGGCGCCGAGCAGGAGCTGCTCGAGCTGGCGCACCGTGCCCACATCCCTGTGGGGTGGACGCTGCTCGGCACGGGAGCATTCCCGGTGACCGACCCCATGGCCCTGCAGATGGTCGGATTCATGGGCGCGGGCTACACAAACAAGGCGGTGTGCGACGCCGACGTCCTGATCATGATCGGGATGCGCTGCGACGACCGGGTCACCACCCGGCTCGATTCATTCGCACCACGCGTCGAGCACCTCGTGCACATCGACATCGACCCCGCCGAGATCGGGAAGAACGTCGTGCCCCATGTCAGCGTGGTCGCCGATGCCAAGGTGGCGCTGCGCGAGCTCAACCTCCTCGTCGAGCCGAAGCGTGAGCACCGCTGGCTCACCCAGATCGACCAGTGGAAGGAAGAGCACCCGGTGCACTACACGAACACCACGGGGTTGCTGCAGCCGCAGGAGGTGCTCGAGGAGATGTACGCCCGCTGCGAGGACGAGGCGATCGTGCTCGCCGACGTCGGCCAGAACCAGATCTGGGCCGCGCTCTGGTTCAACTATCGCAAGCCGGGCCTGTTCCTCAACTCCGGCGGGACCGGGACGATGGGCTATGCGTTCCCCGCATCGATGGGCGTGAAGCTCGCCAACCCGCACAAGACCGTGTTCTGCGTCACCGGCGAAGGCGGCTTCGTCATGAACATGCAGGAGATGGCGACGATGGTCGAGAACAACATCGACGTCAACGTCGTCATCCTCAACAACTCCTCGCTCGGCATGGTCAGGCAATTCCAGGATGACTTCTACGGCGGCGTGCGCTCCGCGGTGGATCTCACGTACACGCCGGACTTCGTCAAGCTCGGTGAGGCCTTCGGGATGAAGGCGATGTCGACCAACCGCCGCGAGGACGTCGGGCGCCTGCTCGACGAGGCGCTGGCCCACAAGGGCCCGGTGCTGATCAACTTCGACATCGACCCCGACGCCAACGTCTACCCCATCGTCCCGCTCGGCATGGGCATGCTCGACTTCGTCGAGGCCGGCTGATGAGCCAGAGCCGCCTGCTCTCAGTCCTGGTCGACAACAAGCCGGGTGTGCTCCAGCGGGTCGCGTCGATGATCCGGCGGCGCGGGTTCAACATCGACTCGCTGTCGGTCGGCCCCACCGACGACGACACCGTGTCGCGCATGACGATCACCGTGCACGTCGGGCGCCAGCAGGCCGAGCAGGCGACCAAGCAGCTTGCCAAGCTCATCGACGTCATCACGATCGACGACATCACCGGGTTGCGCAACGTGGCACACGAGCTGGTCCTGATCAGGATGCACGCCCCCCCAGGCGAGCGGACCGAGCTGCTGAACCTGGTCGACATCTTCCGCGGGCGCGTCGTCGACGTTGCCGCCAGCTCCGTGATCGTCGAGGTCACCGGGAGCCCCGAGAAGATCGACAACTTCATCGAGCTGATGCGCCCGTATGGCATCAAGGAGCTCGCGCGCAGCGGCGTCGTCGCGCTGGTCCGTGGTGATCAGGCCCGCATCCGTCTCATCGACTTCGCCATGGACGGCGAGCAGGAATCCGAAGCCGCGCGCGCGACCGACGCCGCGGGTGACACCACCGGCACCGTGTGATGAACCGCAGAGGAGGCGACCGTTCATGACCGCTCGCATGTACTACGACGCCGACGCCGATCCGGAGGCTCTCGCCGGGCAGCGCATCGCAGTGCTCGGCTACGGATCGCAGGGACACGCGCACGCGCTGAACCTGCGCGACTCCGGCCACGACGTGCGTGTCGGACTTCCCGAAACCAGTGGCAGCCGCGCCGCCGCCGAGGACGAAGGGCTGCGCGTCCTCACACCCGAGGCTGCGTGCGCCGAGGCGGACGTGATCATGGTGCTCACGCCCGATACCGGCCAGCGCGCGCTCTACGACTCCGCAATCGCTCCGAACCTCACCCCCGGCAAGATGCTGATGTTCGCCCACGGGTTCAACATCCGCTACGAGCTCATCGACCCACCTGCCGGAGTGGATGTGAGCATGGTCGCGCCGAAAGGGCCGGGGCACCTCGTGCGCAGCACGTTTGCCGCAGGTCAGGGCGTGCCCTGCCTGTTCGCCGTGCACCAGGATGCGACCGGTCACGCGCGGGCACGCACCCTCGCGTATGCACGCGGGATCGGCGGCACCCGCGCGGGCGTGCTGGAGACGACGTTCGCGGAGGAGACGGAGACCGATCTCTTCGGCGAGCAGGCAGTGCTCTGCGGCGGTATCACCTCGCTCGTCAAGGCGGGATTCGACACGCTCACCGAGGCGGGGTACCAGCCCGAGCTCGCGTACTTCGAGGTGATGCACGAGCTCAAGCTGATCGTCGATCTCATGTACCAGGGCGGCCTCTCATGGATGCGCTACTCGGTCAGTGACACCGCCGAATACGGCGACTACGTCAGCGGACCGAAGGTGGTCGACCAGCGAACCCGCGAGACGATGCGCAAGCTGCTGAGCGATATCCAGGACGGCAGCTTCGCCCGTCGCTGGATCGAGGAGAACGAGGCAGGGCGTCCCAACTTCGTCGAATACCGCGACGAGGAGATGCACCTCCCGATCGAGCGGGTCGGCGCGGAGCTTCGCTCGAAGATGGGCTGGCTCGGCTCGAAGACCGCTCCCGGCATGGACGCGGTGCTGCGCGACGACGCCCGCGAGGAGGCGAGGGTATGAGCGAGCAACTGATCATCCTCGACACCACGCTCCGCGACGGCGAGCAGTCACCGGGTGTCGCTCTCAACGCCGAGGACAAGCTGCAGATCGCCCATCAGCTCGCGCGCCTCAAGGTCGACGTCATCGAGGCGGGATTCCCGCACAGCTCCCCCGGCGATTTCGCCGCCGTCAAGGCGATCGCGGAGCAGGTGGAGGGATCGGTCATCGCGGGGCTCTCCCGTTGCTTCGAGGATGACGTCCGCGCATGCGCGGCCGCGCTCGAGCCGGCGCAGCGCGCGCGCATCCACGTGTTCATCGGCACCTCGCGGATACACCGCGAGGGGCAGCTGCGGATGACGCAGCGCGAGGTGCACGACCGCGCGGTGGCCATGACCAAGCTCGCGAAGTCATTCCGCGAGGACGTCGAGTTCTCGCCGATGGACGCGAGCCGCACCGAGCGCGAATACCTCGCCGAGGTGGTCAACAGCTGCATCGAGGCGGGCGCGACCACCATCAACCTCCCGGATACCGTCGGATACGCGACGCCCGACGAGTGGCGCGGCCTCATCGCGTGGATGTACGAGCAGGTGCCGGCGCTTCACGACGTCGTGCTCTCGGTCCACTGCCACAACGACCTCGGCCTCGCGACCGCCAACTCGCTGGTCAGCGTGCTCGGTGGAGCGCGCCAGATCGAGACCTGTGTCAACGGCATTGGCGAGCGGGCCGGCAATGCCGCGCTCGAGGAGGTGGCGATGGCCACGGCCCTGCACCCCGAGGTGTACGGCGTCGCCACGCAACTCGACCACTCCCAGCTGTATCGCACGTCGCGGCTCGTGTCCCAGCTCACCGGCATGCTGGTGCAGCCCAACAAGTCGGTGGTTGGCGCCAACGCGTTCGCGCACCACTCCGGTATCCATCAGGACGGGATGCTCAAGGACCGCCGGACCTTCGAGATCATGGAGCCCGGACAGGTCGGCGCGGGATCGAGCCTCGTGCTCGGGAAGCTCAGCGGACGCCACGCCCTCCACGATCGGCTCGAGCAGCTCGGCTACCGTCTCGACGGGGAGGAGCTGCAGCGGGCGTTCGTCCGGTTCAAGGCACTCGCGGATCGCAAGCGCGACGTGACCGATCGCGACCTCGAGGCGATCGTCGCGGACGAGCGGCAGGGCGGTGAGGAGACCTTCCGCCTCGAGCATCTGCAGGTGAGCTGCGGCACCAACCTGCGCCCCACCGCGACCGTGCGCATGCTGCTCAGCGACGGTGTGAGCCGTGAGGCGGTCTCGACCGGAGACGGTCCCGTCGACGCGACGTACCGCGCGATCGAACTCGCTGGTGCAGGTGAAGGCCGAGCTCGAGGAGTTCGCCATCCAGGCGATCACCGAAGGGATGGACGCGGTCGGCGAGGTGAGCGTCAGGCTGCGCCAGGACGGTGCGCTCTGTGCGGGCCACGGTGCCGACACGGACATCCTCGTCGCCGCGGCGAAAGCGTACGTGCACGCCCTCAACCGCCTCACCGCGCGGGTCGCCGCGGGACCTCGGGTGACCCCGGAACGGATGGCAGCGGCGGTCGCGCCGGGGGGCGAATGACGCCGCGCACCCTCTTCGACAAGATCTGGGACGCGCACGTCGTCATGCAGGAGCCGGGCGGGCCGGCGCTGCTGTACGTCGATCTCCACCTCGTCCACGAGGTCACCTCGCCGCAGGCGTTCGAGGGATTGCGCCTCGAGGGCCGGCACGTGCGCAGGCCGGGGCAGGTTGTTGCCACGATGGACCACAACGTCCCGACCACCGGCGATGGGGTGTCGGGTGCCGACGACATGAGCAGGACCCAGATGGAGGCGCTGCGCCGCAACTGCGACGACAGCGGCATCGCCTGCTTCGGCGCCGGACATCGCTACCAGGGCATCGTGCACGTGATCGGCCCGGAGCTCGGCCTCACCGTGCCCGGCAGCATCATCGTCTGCGGGGACTCGCACACGGCCACCCACGGGGCCTTCGGCGCATTCGCGCTCGGAATCGGCACCTCCGAGGTGGAGCACGTGCTGGCGACGCAGTGCCTGCGCCAGACACGACCGCTCTCGATGGAGGTGCGCATCGACGGGGAGCTCCCGCTGGGCGTCACGGCCAAGGACGCGGCGCTCGGCGTCCTCAACGTCATCGGCACGGCGGGCGCCGCGGGTCACGTCGTCGAATACACGGGGTCGCTCGTGCGCGAATTCTCGATGGAGCAGCGCATGACGCTCTGCAACCTCACCATCGAGGGTGGCGGTCGCGCGGGGATGATCGCTCCCGACGACACCACCATCGCGTACATCCACGGCCGGCCGTACGCGCCCACCGGCGACGCATGGGACGAGGCGGTTGCCGCGTGGCACGACCTGCGCAGCGATGAGGGCGCAGCGTACGACCGGGTGGTCACCGTCGACGCCGCGGACCTCGAGCCGACGGTCACCTGGGGCACGACGCCGGCGCAGTCCGTCCCCGTCACGGGGCGTGTCCCCGATCCAAACTCGTTCGGCGATGCCGCCGAGCGCGAATCGGCGGTGCGAGCGCTCGCGTACATGGGCCTGGAACCCGGCACGCGCATCGAGGACATCGCGCTCGACACCGTCTTCATCGGTTCGTGCACGAACAGCCGCATCGAGGACCTGCGCGCCGCCGCCGCGGTGCTCGACGGCCGGCGCGTGCGCAGCGGTCTTCGCGTGCTCGTGGTGCCGGGATCGGCGCAGGTGAAGGCTGCCGCCGAGCGCGAAGGGCTCGACGCGATCTTCACGAGGTCAGGCGCCGAATGGCGCAACCCGGGGTGCTCGATGTGCCTCGGGATGAACCCCGACATCCTCCAACCCGGCGAGCGCTGCGCGAGCACGAGCAACCGCAACTTCGAGGGGCGCCAGGGGCGCGGCGGACGGACCCACCTCGTCTCACCGGTGATGGCTGCTGCGGCCGCCATCGAGGGCAGGTTCGTCGACGTGCGCCGGATGGCGGTGCCGGCAGGGGCGCGCCCATGAGGCCGTTCCGCCGCGAGGAGGGCGTCCTCATCCCACTCGACCGCGCCGACGTCGACACCGATCAGATCATCCCCAAGCAGTTCCTGAAGCGCATCGAGCGAACCGGCTACGGCGAGTTCCTGTTCAACGACTGGCGCAACGACGCGACGGGGAGGACCAACCCGGATTTCGTCTTCAACCAGCCCGCCTACGCGGACGGCACCGTGCTGGTCGCCGGGCGCAACTTCGGCTGTGGCTCATCGCGCGAGCATGCGGTGTGGGCGCTGGCCGATCACGGCATCCGCGCCGTCATCTCGGAGTTGTTCGCTGACATCTTCCGGACCAACGCGCTCGGCAGCGGGCTGCTGCCCGTCACCCTGCCGGAGCACGAGGTCCGCGCGCTGCTCGACCTTGCCGCCGAACAGCCCGGGATTCCCGTGACCGTCGATCTCGAGGCGCAGACGGTGACCTGCGGCGACCTCAGATTCCCGTTCAGCATCGACTCGTTCGAGCGCCGCCGCCTGCTCGAAGGGCTCGACGACATCGGGCTCACCCTCGAACACGAATCCGAGATCACCGCGTTCGAGGAGCGCCGCCCCGCGTGGATGCCGGATCTGACCAGGACGGCGGAGCCCGCCTGATGGCGCGTGTCGTCGTCCTGCCCGGCGACGGGATCGGACCGGAGGTGGTGACCGCCGCGCTTCGCGTGCTCGAGGCGGTCTGCGCCGCCGCGGGGCTCGACCTCGACCTCGACGAGCGACCGATCGGTGGCAGGGCCATCGATACCTTGGGCACCCCGCTTCCCGCCGAGACGCTGGAGGCATGCCGCAGCGCCGATGCGGTGCTGCTCGGCGCGGTCGGCGGGCCGGCCTGGGACCACCTTCGCGGCGAGCAGCGCTGCGAGGCGGGCCTGCTCGGCCTGCGCCAGGGAATGGGTGTTTTCGCGAACCTTCGCCCGGTGCGGGTCCATCCCCACCTCGTCGATCGCACCTCACTCCGCCCCGAGGTCACGCGAGGCACGGACCTCATGATCGTCCGGGAGCTCACCGGCGGTGCGTACTTCGGCCGGCCACGCGGGCGTTCCGGCACCGGCGCCGGTGCCACGGCGCTCGACAGCATCGTGTACAGCACGGCCGAGATCGAGCGCGTCGCACGGGTCGCGTTCAGGCTCGCCGCCTCGCGCCGCGGCGCGCTCGTGTCGGTCGACAAGGCCAACGTTCTGATGACGAGCCAGCTCTGGCGTGATGTCGTGAGCGGTCTTGCCGCGGAGTATCCGGGCGTCACGCTCACGCACGAGCTCGTCAACTCGTTTGCGATGCGGCTCATCCGCGAGCCGGCGACGGTCGACGTGGTGGTCACCGAGAACCTGATGGGCGATATCCTCAGCGACGAGGCGGCGGTGCTCGCCGGATCGCTCGGTCTGCTCCCGTCGGCGAGCCTCGGCGCCACGGACCTGGGCCTGTACGAGCCGATCCACGGCAGCGCTCCACCGCTCGCCGGCCGCGGGATCGCCGATCCCTACGGCGCCATCCTCTCGACGGCAATGCTCCTTCGTCACTCGCTGCATCGCAACGATCTCGCGGCAGCCATCGAGGGCGCTGTCGACGTCTGCATCGCCGAGGACGTGCTCCCCGCCGACCTCGGTGGCACCGCGGGCACCGCGGCGATTACGGAGGCGGTCACGCGCGAGGCCGTGCGCAAGGTCGGCCTGCCGCTGGGCTCCGCGTCGTGACACTCGAGATCTACGACACGACGTTGCGCGACGGCGCGCAGGGAGTCGGCATCAGCTTCTCGGTGTCCGACAAGCTGCGCATCGCCGAGCATCTCGACACGCTGGGCGTCTCCGTCATCGAGGGCGGGTGGCCCGGCGCAAACCCGACCGACACCGAGTTCTTCGCCGCGATGCGGACGCATCGCCTGCGCAACGCGACGCTGGCCGCGTTCGGCGCGACGCGACGCCCGGGCACGCGGCCGCAGGACGACCTGCAGCTGCGCACGCTGCTCAACTCGATGGCGCCGATCGTCACGCTCGTGGGCAAGACGTGGGACCGGCACGTTGCCGACGTGCTGCGGACGACGCGCGAGGAGAACCTCGCGATGATCGCGGAGTCGGTGCGCTGGCTTGTCGACGAGGGACGGCGGGTCGTGTTCGACGCGGAGCACTTCTTCGATGGACACGTCAGCGACCCCGATTACGCGATCCGCTGCATCGCCGCGGCGATCGAGGCCGGCGCCGAACGGGCGACCCTCTGCGACACCAACGGCGGCACGCTGCCCGATCGCATCGAGACGGTCGTCCGCGACGTCACCGGCCAATTCGGCGCGGTGGCCGGCATTCACTGCCACGATGATTCGGGCTGCGCGGTCGCCAACACCCTGGCCGCGGTCCGCGCCGGCGCCGTGCAGGTCCAGGGGTGCATCAACGGCTACGGGGAGCGCACGGGGAACGCCAACCTGTGCACGCTCATCCCGACCCTGCAGCTCAAGATGGGACTGCAGGTCGTCGACGACGAGCAACTTCGCCGCCTGACCCTCGTGGCACGCGATGTCGCGGAGATCGCGAACGTATCGCCGCCGCTGTCGGCGCCGTACATCGGTCAGGCCGCGTTCACCCACAAGGGTGGTCAGCACATCGATGCGATGAGCAAGGCCGCGTACACCTACCAGCACATCGATCCGACGCTCGTCGGCAACAGCCGGCGCTCGGTGGTGAGCGAGCAGTCGGGACGTCGCACGGTGCTGGAGAAGGCCGCCGCATTCGGGGTCGACCTGAGCGACGACCATGCGCTGGCACGGCGTGTCGCCGAGCAGGTCAAGCAGCTTGAACACCGCGGCCACTCGTTCGAGGGCGCCGAGGCTTCATTCGAGCTGCTCGTGCACCGGGCACGGGGCAACCCCGCTCCCTTCACCCTCATCGACTACATCACGCTCGTCGAGCAGCGTGAGGGGCGCTCGCTGGTGTGCGAGGCGACGATCAAGGTGCAGGTCGGCGACACGGTGGTGCACACCGCGGCCGAGGGCAACGGACCGGTGAACGCGCTCGATGCCGCGCTGCGAAAGGCGTTGACACCGAGCCATCCGGAGATCGGCACGACCCAGCTGTTCGATTACAAGGTGCGCGTCCTCGACGGACGCGACGGCACCGCCGCGGGGGTCCGCGTGCTCGTCGAGAGCGGCGACCATCACCGGCGGTGGAGCACCGTCGGGTCCAGCACCAACATCATCGAGGCCTCGTGGAGCGCCCTCGCGGACGCCTTCGAGTACGCGATCATCGCGGCGCGCGACCGGTCAGGCTCAGGCCTTGCGGGCGAGCACCTGGAGATAGTCGGACTCGAGCGTGAGGCCACTGCCTGACCGGTTCAGCTCCGCGAACATTCGCTTCGCCTCCTCGGTGAGCTCGGCGCTCCGCTCGGGCGTGAGCATCGTCAGCAGCGCGATGAGCGGCGGGTTCGTGTCCTTCCAGAACTGCCATCCGGCCTCGAGCGAGTCGAAATGGAAGCTGAGGGTCTGCGGATAGACCTCGATCGCCGACGTGCGTCCCGCGAAGCGGCGGTGCACCTCGTCACGGTCACCCCACTCGAACGCCGAGGGCGTGCCGGGAGGCGCCGCCGGTCCGTACGCGGCGAGCAATGCGGTGAAGCGAGGCAGGAAGCCCTTCTGACCGTAGTTCGCCATCCCGACCATGCCGCCGACCTTGGTTACCCGGAAGAGCTCCGCCGCGACCTGCTCGGGCCGGGTTGCGAACATGGCGCCGAACACCGACGCGACGACGTCGAAGTGAGACGCGGGGAAGGGCAAGTCCTCGGCATCGGCTTCGAGCCACTCGATGTGCAGGCCGAGATCCCTCGTCCGTGCCCTGCCCAGCTCCACCATGGACGGCGTGAGGTCGGTGGCGACGACCGTCGCTCCGAGGCGGGCTGCCGCGATCGCGAAATTGCCATTACCGGCAGCAACATCGAGCACGTGGGATCCGTGGTGGATCCCGCACCGGTGGGCGATCTCGACGGCGTGCGGTTCGAGGTGCTCGGCCAGGGCCCCGTAGTCCCCGAGTGACCACATCCAGCGGATCGCATCCTTCATCGATGTCGCGTCGGCCATGCCATTCCTCCGTGTCGGCACCGACTATGACCGGTCAGAGCACCTCGACGGGCCGGCCGCGGAAGCTCCGCACCGCCCACGCGACGGCCCCGATGAGCCCTGCGTCCGTCCCGAGCGCCGCGGTGACGATCTTGCAGCGGCTTGCGGGAATCTCGAACGCGATCTGTGTCGCCGCGTTGCGTGCGGGACCGAGCAGCAGGTCGCCCGCGTGGATCAGCCCGCCGCCGATCACGATGACATCCGGGGCGAGCACGTTGATGAAGCCGCCGATCGCGCGGCCCAGTGCGTGACCCGCGTCGTTGAACAGCCGGAGCGACAGCGCGTCGCCGGCGTTCGCGGCGGCGGCGATCGCCCGCGCGTCGAGCGAAGCGGGGTCGACATTCCGGAGCGTTGACGCGACGCCGGCAGCCAGTTCCGCCCGGGCCCGCGCCGCGAGCGCCGTGCCGGACGCGGTCCCTTCGAGACAGCCGGGATGCCCCTGGCCGCACCGGGGTCCATCGTCGCTGATGGGGGTGTGGCCGACCTCGCCGGCAGAGCCGGTTGTGCCGTTGTACAGGTCGCCGTCGATGAACAGCGCTCCGCCGATCCCGGTGCTCACCGTGATGAAGAGCAGATGGCGCGCACCCCTGCCGGCGCCTGCCATGAGCTCCGCGTAGCCCGCCGCCGCGGCGTCGTGGCAGATGACGACCGGACAGCCGACCCGATCCGACAGCATCGCCGCGGCCGGAACCTCCTTCCAGCCGACCATGTTGGGGGTGTCGTGGACGATGCCGGCGCGCGGGTCGACGGGACCGGGGATCCCGATGGCAAGGCCGCTGATCCCGCCGCCGCCGGCGGCCTGGCGGGCGCACTCGGCGACAGCGTCGAGCACGGCGCCGGGCCCGTCCTTCGACGGCGTGTCACGCAGCACGGGGTCGCCGTGGGTCACGTCGCCGGTCGCCACCGCCGCGCGGATGCTCGTGCCACCGAGGTCGACGCCGATGAGTGCTGCGGTCATACGGCGGCGACCGAGTCGTCCCACCCGCTGGGACTGGCGATCCGCGCAGCATCGCTCGGACCCCATGTGCCGGCAGGGTAGAAGGTGATCGGCGGTGGCGCATCGATCACCGGCTCGACGGCCGCCCACCCATGTTCGACCTCGTCCTCGCGGATGAACAGCGTGTGGTCACCCTCGAGCGCATCGTGGAGCAACCGCTCGTACGCCTCGGGCGGCGAGGTCTTGAAGGAGTCTCCGTAGCTGAAGTTCATGTCGACGGCGCGGGCGGTCACCTCCGGACCCGGTTGCTTGGCGACGAACGAGAGGGCGATGCCCTCGTCGGGTTGAATGCGAACGACGAGCCGGTTCCGGTGCAGCGTGCTGACCCCGGCGGTCTTGAACAGACGGAGCGGGACGTCGTGAAACGTGATGACGACACGAGTGTCGCGCGTCGGGAGCCGCTTGCCGGTGCGTAGCAGGAATGGAACACCGGACCAGCGCCACGACTCGAGGTGGAACCGGAGCGCCGCGAACGTCTCGGTCGTCGAGGTGCCGGACACACCCGGCTCCTCGCGATACGCCGCAACCTTCTCGCCGTCCACCGTGCCCGCGGTGTACTGCCCGCGCACGACGTCGCGCGGGTGGATCGGGCGCACGGACTGCAGGACCTTGACCTTCTCGTTGCGGATCGCCTCCGCATCGAACGACAGCGGCGGTTCCATGGCGACCAGTGCGAGCACCTGGAACATGTGGTTCTGGACGATGTCGCGAATCGCGCCGATCTCCTCGTAGAGCTTTCCCCGCTGCTCGACGCCGAGCGACTCGGCGACCGTGATCTCGACGCGTGAGATCGCATCACGGCTCCAGATCCGTTCGAACAACGAGTTGCCGAACCGAAAGACGAGGAGGTTCTGCACCGTCTCCTTCCCGAGGTAGTGGTCGATGCGGAAGATGCGCTGCTCCGGCACGACGTCGTGGAGGGCGCGGTTGAGCGCCGCCGCGGATTCCAGGTCGTGGCCGAAGGGCTTCTCGATGATGATCGACGTGCCGTCGGCGAGCCCCGCGGTCTTGATGCCGTCGATGAGCGAGGTGAACGCGGACGGCGGAACTGCGAGATAGGCGATCCGCTGTGCGCAGTGCGTCGCCGCACGCAGTGCAGCAAGGTTGCCGTCGCTTGGCAGCGGGACGAAGCGCAGACGCCGCGAGAAGGTCGCGAACGCACGCTGCTGCAACGGGGTTCGCGAATACTCCTTGACCGCCGACCGCGCCAGATCGCGGAAACGCTCGTCATCCCAGTCGAACGGCGCCGCGCCGATGATGTCCCCGCTGTCCGGAAGGAGCTTCTGGAGGTGGAGGTTGTACAGCGCCGGGATCAGCTTTCGCTGGGCGAGGTCACCGGTCGCGCCGACAATGACGATGTCCTGCTCGGGCGGCGCGTGGAGCGGCATGAGCGCCAGGCTGCGGCCTGTTTACTTGCCGCCGAAGTGACGCGCGGTGACGTCGATGAGCTTGATGAGCGCGGCGACGATCGCGCACGCAAAGCTGAACAGCACCACGGGCCCTTCCGCGCCCGGCGTCGAGTAGGTGTAGGTCGCCAGCACGGCGCTCGTGAAGAGCCCCATCACACAGAGGACGAGGAGGAACACCACCGTCTTCGTCGTCCCGTCAAGGTCCGGTTTGCCTCCCATCGTCTCCGCGACGCTCGGGCTGAGCCGCTCCGCCGGTGCGAAGTGGCGGATGGCGGCGACGCCCAGTCGGAGCCCCATGGTGCCGACGAACAGGAACACGATGACCAGCACCAATGGCAGCTCGACGCTCGGGGTGCTGTACGACAGCGTCGCGAACAGTCCGGCGAGCAGCAGGCCGACGAGCACCGAGACCATCCCGAGGACGGTGAGCCAGGTGATCGCATCCCATGCGGGCAGGTTGATCGTCGGCAGCTGGAAGGGCTGGGCCACAGAGGCACCGCCACCGATCTGCTCCATGAAGGCCGGCTGGCCGCTCAATCCCGAGACGCGCGCCTGCATCCCGTAGTGCACGCGCTCGGTGGCGACCGGGCTCGCGGCCGCGAGCAGCCCTGGCTGCGGCCCCGGGAAGAGACGCCGCTCCTCCTTCCGGCCGTCCGGGTAATCGAGGCGGAGCAGTCCGCACACCTCGCAATGCCACGCCCGAATCGGCAGTCCCCCGACGATGGGGCCGTAGAAGGTCACCGTCCGGCGCAGACCCTCGGGTCCGATCGCGCCCTCGTAGTGACCGAACTCGTGCGCCATGACGCCCGTGACTGGAGCGGGGTGGTCGCAGACCTCTGGTGACGGCGGGAGGGAGATCGCGTCTGCAACGGCCACTGAGGATCGGATTGTAGTGCGGGTGACCTCAGCCGATGGTCCGGCAGGCCCGGGCCCGGAACCCGGCCCTGCGCATCTCGGAGGCGAGCAGTTCCGCCTCGTGACGGTCCGCGGCGACGGCGAAGACGGCCCCGCCACTTCCCGTGAGGTGCCAGTCATGCGCGGGGAGCACCTCCCGGGCGCGGCGCAGGGCCGTCGCAAGGGCCGGGTTGGCACGGCACGCGGCCGCCTCGAGCGCGCTTCCCATCAAATGAGTGTCCGGACGCACCCCGAGTTCGAGAAGGCTCGCCAGCCGCGCTGATCGGCCGTCGTCATCGAGCTCCTCGGGGAGCAGGGCGGCGTAGGTGTCTGCGGTCGCGCTCGGGACCGTCGAGGCGATCGCGACGTGCAGCGACGGCGTGGCGAGTGGCTGGAGCCGGTCTCCCCGCCCCTGGACGCGCTGCGCCCGCACCACCAGGAGCGCCGGAACGTCGCTGCCGACCTCCAGCGCCACCGCGGCGGCTCGCACGGGGTCGACGTCGACGCCCAGCGGCCGCAGCATCTCCACGCCCGTGCGCAGCACCGCGGCGGCGTCGGCCGAGCCACCTCCCAAGCCCGCGCCGTGCGGCACGGCTTTGCACAGCCAGATGCGTATTGCGAGGGGACGTCCGGCGAGTGATTGCAGTGCTCGGGCGGCGCGGACGGTGAGGTTCGCATCGCCGTCCGGAACGCCCTCGGCGGCCGGCCCGCTGACCGTCAACGTGATGCTGTCGAGGTCCGCGGGCGACATCGTGAGCCCCACCAGGTCATGCCAGTCGACCGGAACGAGCACGCTGTCGATGTCATGCCAGCCGTCACCTCGGCGTGCAACGACGGACAGCGAGAGGTTGAGCTTTGCGTATGCGGGGACGATGCGCGTGGAGGAGCGGGACACGGACGCTGATATACTGCGCACTTCGTGCGTCCCTGGCTGGTCTGTGTGCCCGGGCGGCGCGCCCAGACATCGAGTGACGTAGAAGAGTAAGACATGGCCAACAGCCGATCGGCGCGCAAGCGCATCAGGTCCAGCGAGCGGAAGCACGTGCGCAACCGCGCGGTGAAGTCCGCGGTGCGCACCAAGGTCATCAAGGCGCGCCACGCGCTGCTCGACGGCGAAGGAACGTCCGGCGAGGTCGAGTTGCAGGCCGCGATCCGCGCCCTCGACCGGGCCGCCGAGAAGGGCGTGCTCCACCGCAACAACGCGCGCCGCCGCAAGTCCCGGCTCGCGAGCATGGCGGCCCGCCTCGCCGGCGTCGCCGAGGGCGCCGCGGGCGCCGCGGCGCGCTCCGCGGCGGCCGGCGGCGCGAAGGGCCGGAGCGCCAAGCAACCCTCCCGGGCAGCCGCCACGAAGACCGCAGCGAAGCCGGCGGGCAAAGCCCCGGCTGCGAAGGCGACGACGGTGAAGGCCGCGGCTTCCAAGGCCGCTGCCGCGACACCCGCGAAGTCGCCCGCCCGGGCGCCGAAAGCCAAGTCCTAGCGGCGCCGCCTATCCGCGCCGGCGGTCTCGTGCCGAGGTGAGCTCGGCGGCGGCACGAAGGACCACGAGCCGGAGCCCGTCGGATTCCCCGATCTCGCCCGTCTTGACCTTCCGGTCCACGTCGTGGAGCGCGTCGAGCCAGCCCGCCGGCAGCGCCGCGGGGACCGCGCGCGCTTGGCGGCTCAACCGATCGGCGCGCCATTCCGGCACCCCGAGCGCCGCTGCAAGCCCGGACGTCGAGCCATGGGTCCGGAGGTGTGCCTGGGCAAGCACGAGATCGCGGATCTGCCCCGCGAGGATGGCGAGCAGGTACTGACCCGCGCGTCCTTCGGACAGCAGGCGATCGATCAACTCCGCCCCCTTCGCGGGGGTTGTTCCGACCAGATCGTTGAGCGTCTCGTACAGGCCTGCGGACTCGTCGCCCGCAACCGCGGCGCGAAGGTCGGTGATGGAGAGCGCCCGCCCGTCCGCAAACGCGACGAGCTTGTCGAGCTCCGACGCGATGCTGCCGAGATCAGGACCGGCCACGCGGATCACGTGATCCACGGACCCCGGACCGAGGCGGAGCTTCCGGGATGCGACCTCACGCTCGACCCAGGCGCGCAGCTCGCGACCTTTGATCGCCGGGTGGAAGATCACTGAACCGCCAAGCTGCTTCACGGCGACGAGGACCTCGTTGCGATCCGGAACCTTCGCGTGTGCCACGAGGCAGAGCACGGTGGTCGGAGCGCGCTCAGCGAGGATCGACGCGAGGCGCTCGGGCGGGTCCGCGCCTCCACGCTTGCTCGACCCCGTGAGCTGTGGGGGATCGCGGACCAGGAGGGCTCGCTCGGGATCGAACAACGGAATCTCGGCGACCGCGAGCCGTAGCTCGTCGAGGCGCCCGGGCAAGTCGAACACCTCGACGCCGAGCTGCGCCGGGCGCGCCCGCTCCCGCCATTCCCGGACGGAGCGATCCACCAGGAAGCGCTCGTCGCCGTGGATCAGGGTCAGCGGGCTCAACGCTGGAATCGCCGCCACCGGCTCAGTATCGCAGTCAGCTCATGAGGTCTCCTGGAGACCCTCCGGGCCACCGTTGTAGCTCAGGTCCCCGTCTGTTCCGGTCCGGTCAGAGTGATAGCCCTGCGGCGTCGGAGCGGCCGGGGAACCCTGTGCGATCGGCACCGCGAGCTCGTCAGGACGGGCGGTCGCCAGGAGCACCGGCGATACCGCGCCGCCCGGCGGCGTCACGATGAGGTCGGCGTCGAGCGCACTCCCATAGACCGCGCACAGGTCCTCCTGATCCGCGGTCCCAGCGTCGCCGAGCACGAGCACCCGGCCGGTGGGATCGTCGACGATCAGCGCGCACATCGTCCGTGCGTTCGCCAATGCGATGAACCCGAGGCATCGCCAGGTGGCGCCGCCGAACGACCACCCCCCTCCTGCGGCGTCAAGCACGTTCGCCCCGGCGTTCTCCAGCCCCATCACCACGTCGTTGCCACCGGGATTGAGGCCGCCCGGCGTGACGACCGTTCCAACCGTGTAGTGGCCCGGGAGCGCGTTGAGGCCATCGACGGCAGCCTCCTCGCCGCCGGTGAGGACGACCATGTCGAGGTGGCTCGTCACCGGTGGCAGCACGCGACCCAGGGCTCCAAGCAGCAGCGTCGGCGACGCTCCACCGTCGACGAGCACGGCGGTGCCGTCGCCCGTCCGTATCAGCACCGCGGGGGCAGACCCGGTGTTGAGCACGGTGACGTGCAGCCGCCCGTCAGGACGCGTCGAGACGAACCACGCGGCCGCGGCGGCGACGACGCCTGCAAGCACGGCGGCGGCGACCGTCCGCAGCCTCATCGCGGCAGCGAGCGCGGCCCGCGCGCGGCAAGCGCCATCACGGCGGTCGCGGTCAGCAGCCCTGCGGCCTCGGCGATCGACCACGATGCGGGCCAGCTGCCGACCTGGATCGCCGCGCCCGGCAGTGCGGTGACGAGGCGGGCGACCGCCATGATCACCGACGTCCCCAGGCCTGCCAGCTGCAAGGGAAGCCAGCCGATCGCCGGGTGGACCGCCCCCAGGATCGCGCCGGATCCGCCCGCGACGATCATCACGGGCAGCAGCGGCAGCACGATGGCGTTGGCGATCGGTCCCGCCAAAGCGACGACACCGAACGTGCCTGCCATCACGGGCAGCGTCGCAAGCTGCGCAGCCACAGTCACCGCGAACGGCTCCACCAGCAGCCGCGGGCCCGGGATCCGTGTGGCGATCGGCGATGCGAGCAGCAGGATCCCGGCCGTGCCGAGAAAGGAGAGCTGGAATCCCGGGTCCTCCACGAGACTCGGTGCGAGGCCGAGCATCAGGGCGGCCGACAGCGCCAGCATCGGCAGGGGATCGGTGCGGCGCGCGCCTGTGTCCGCCAGGAGCGCCGCACCGGCCATCAGCGCGCTTCTGATCGCGGCGGGCCCCGCCCCGCTGACCAGGACGTAAACGGCCACCAACGGCACCGCGGTCAGCACGGTCCGGCGGCGGGACCACTCGAACACTCGGCCCAGAGCGCGCACAAGGCCGAGGACGAGCACGACCTTGAGTCCACTGACGACAACGATGTGGATGAGGCCGGCGTCCTGCAGCGGCGTGCGCACGTCGCTCGTCAGCGGTTGGTGGATGCCGAACGCAACGCCGATGACCAGGGCCGCGGCGGGCTCGGGGAGCGCTCGGTCGACCGCGGCGATCAGACGCGCCTGCACCCACGCGACGCTCCGGGGCAGCGACAGTCCTCCCGACGTCAGCACGAAGACCTGCGGTGACGATGCGATCCCCTCCACGCCGTCACGCTCGAGGGTCGCTTCCGAGTCGGGGCCGGGCCGGCGATCGAGTGGCCGGAGCCCTGTTGCATCGATCTCCACAGCGTCACCCGGCGACAGCGCCGGAATCAACGGGCCGCTGACCAGGACGCCACCGGTGACGGCTCGCTCGATGTCCGCGTCGGACAGGCGGGTCGCATCGACGATGGCAGAGGAGCCGCCGCCGGGGTCCGCGCTCCGCACCGTGCCGAGCACCACGAGAGGGCGCGCACCGAAGTTCCCGTCGATGGAACCCGGTCCCGGGGTGGCGACCGCGGTGGCACCACGCAGCATGCCGAGCCCGGCCGCGGCGCCGACGATCAGCACCGCCGCGACCCACCTGGGGGACAGCGCGGCTGCGACGAGCGCAACGCCCGCAGCAACGATCGCCCACGAGACCACGACGGCCGGCGAGCACGATGCTGCGAAGGCGCTGCCACAACCGATCGCGAACCCGCCCCAGGTCACGCCGGCCCAACGGCCGGCGCGCGAGCCGGCGAGCCGGTTCACTGCGCCGGAAGGACGACGCGCAGGTAGTGCTCGAGGCCTGAGACGGTGGCGGAGTCGACGCCCAGGTCCGCGTGGAGCTGGCTCATGGACGTGAACGGCCCCCATTCATCCCGGTACGCGACGATCTCGCCTCCGAGCCCCGGCGGCATGCCCGGAACAGCATCGAGCTCGTCTTCAGCCGCGCTGTTGATGTCGAGCTTCGCCGCCGTCGTCCCGCTCTTCAGAAACGGGACGTTGACCTGACGGCCGTCGTGCACGCGCTCGGCCATGTTGGGCATGTGACCCGGATCCGCGAGGTTGGTGATACCTCCGGCAGCGGCGATCGCATCCGCGACCCGTGCGTCCGGGCTGAGCTCGTACAGACCCGGATGATCGACCGCCCCGCTGACGAACACCAGCACGGTGGGCGGTGCCGGCGGATCGACCGTCTCGCCGACCGGAACCGGGGCGGCCGTCGCCGGCTGGTTGAGGACGTACCAGCCCCCGACCCCAGCCAGGGTCAGCGCCCCGGCGGCGGCAATCGCTATCCGGCGGGGGCTCAGCCTTGGCGGTTTATTTGCATGTACCAACATGCATGAGAGTGTAGGCAGCGGGCACCGGAAACGCAAGGCCGGGGTGAGCAGCCCTCGGATCTCAGGGCACGGAGCCCGAGGTCAGCGGCCGATCAGTAGGGTCGCGGAGGGCGAAGCCGGCAGCCGGTACCGGAGCTGGCCGTCCTCGCCGACGACCGTCGCCGCCCCGGCGCGCTCGGCAAGCCAGCGCACCGCGCGCCCCGACACCTGGTCTCCGAGCACGCTCAGCTCCTTGGCGATCTCCGACGCAGTCGCCGATCCGAGCTTGCCGATCGTCGCGAGCACGATGTCGGGGGTCACCGACGCAGGGGTCGCTCGGCCCTTCGGTCCCTTGCCCCGCCTGCGGGTCTTCGGCCGCCGCGCGGCCGCCGGTGTGGCCCGCTGAGCCGCTCGGGCCGGCGCCGCGGCATCGCCGGCCTGTTCGATGAGTGCGACAGCAGCGCGGACCTCGCGCCGCAGCGCGGCGTTCTCAGCCTTCAACTCGGTCACCTGGTTGACCAGGCTTTCGATGCGCGATACCAGCCGCTCGGCGGCCTGGACGATCGGCGAGGCGGCGCCTGCTGCGTCCCGATCGGTGCCGGCGTTGGGCATGAGGTCTCCTGAAGCGCGGGGTGCTGGTGCAGTCGCAGCGAACCCAATCGCCGCCGCGGTGCTGCCCCAGGCATTGTCCGACAAGCAGCGGCGGCGGTGCAATCAGCGCATCGACGAATTGCAGTCCCGATAACTGGCCCCGGCACCCCGGGAGGCCCGCCACCCCGGTACCATGAACCGGAGCCCAGGGGCCATAGCTCAGCTGGGAGAGCGCTTGCATGGCATGCAAGAGGTCGGGAGTTCGATCCTCCCTGGCTCCACCATGAGCGCATTCGCTCGCGTGCGCCGGTGCCGCCCCATCTGTTGTGGGCGCATCCCTGATCAGAACGAATTCCGGGAGGGGTGTCCCCCAACAGGGTGAATTCCCGACCAGTGCCCCTCAGGGCCTCCACCAAGTCGATATGATCCCGCACGTCTCGCCCGACGTCCGGCTCGGTACGGGACCACCGCACACCTGAATCTGGGCGGCGTTCAGCTATCACGGGAGGTTCACGAGTTGCGACCTAACAAATTCACCATCGGTGGCATCGGGATGGCAGTGCTCGGCCTCCTGACCGTCGCCGCATGCGGAAGCTCGAGCTCGAGCAGCAGCAACAATTCGAACAGCCTGGCGAGCTCCCAGGTGCTTGCATTTCCCCGTCTTTCAGGATCCGGGGACGTGGGATCCCGGCGAGATGGACGCCGAGGTCGACACCGAGCTCATGCAGAACGTGTTCGACAACCTCTGGCGGTTCGACGACAAGCTCAACATCGTTCCGGACGTCGCGAGCGTCGTGCCGACGGTCGCCAACGGCGGCATCTCCGCTGACGGCAAGACCTACACGATCCACCTGAACCCGGCCGCCAAGTTCTCCAACGGCGACCCGGTCACCGCCAAGGACGTGCTGTACTCGTGGAACCGCGGCGCGGAGCTGCACGGCGGCTATGCATCGATCCTCAGCGCGATCCAGGGCTTCTCCGCGGTCCAGACCGCCGCCGGCGCGCCCCCGTCATCGGGGACGCCGACGAGCTTCCAGGCCAACATCGAGAAGCAGCTCGCGGCCAACAACTCCGCGTTCGAGATGAGCGGGCTCACCGCACCCGACGGCCCCAACGGCGAGACGGTGCAGGTCCAGCTCACCAACGCCTGCGGCTGGTGCCTCACGCGCATGGACCCTCGAGGGAACCGTCGGCGGGATCGTCGATGAGAAGGTCATCAACGCCCCCGGCGTCGACCCCGTGAACTGGTGGCAGACCCCCGCCGACCTCGTCGGCACCGGCGCGTACAAGCTCACCGCGTACGTCCCCAAGCAGTCGATCACCTTCACCAAGGTGCCGAACTGGTGGGGCACCCCGAAGCCGACCCTGGACACGATCAACATCGACATCAAGGACCCCTCGACCGCGCCGACCACGGTCGATGCGTTCTTCCAGAAGGGCTACGACATCGTCGGCTACGGCGGCGACAGCGCTCTGCATCCCGCTCGCCAACATCCTCGCCGTCCAGGCCAACTCGAGGGAGAAGCCGGACCTGCTCGACGCAGCCCAAGGGCCGCACCACGTGGCTCAGCTTCAACATCGGCTACCCGTCCACCGGCGGACCGTTCATCGGTGAATCCGCCGCAGCGAAGGGGCTGCGCATGGCATTCGACCTCGCTGTGGACAAGAAGGGGCTGGCGACAACGGTGTGCCACAACCTCATCTGCTCCGCGGCGACCGGCGGGCTCATCACGACCGGCCTGATCGGCAACGGCGGTGCCGGCAGCGACCCGCTCGCCAAGTACGACCCGGCGCAGGCAAAGCAGCTGCTCCAGCAGTACGACCCCTCGGGCACGCTGACCAAGAACCTCACGTACTCGTACAACGCGGGCAGCCTCAACGAGAGCGTCGGCGGACTACCTGCAGAACGAGTGGCAGACCAACCTTGGGGTGCACGTCAACCTCAACTCGGTCTCGGATGCGTCGATCTTCATCAGCAACCGGCTCTCCGGGAAGTACGAGATGTCCCGCGACGGCTGGCAGTTCGACTACAACCACCCGCAGGACTGGTACGACAACCTCTGGGGCGCGATCGCGACCTCCGAGGGCGCCAACACCAGCGGGTTCGACGACCCGACCTACGACAGCACGCTGACCCAGGCGGACCAGGAGCCCCTCAGCCAGGCGCTGCCGCTCTACAACCAGCTTGGTCAGATCCTCCAGAACGACGTCGTCTACATCCCGCTCTACTACACGGTGGGCAACTTCCTCATCCAGCCGTACGTGAGCGGAGCCGGTTCGAACACCGCCTTCGACCACTACTGGGACGAGATCAAGATCCTCTCCCACTAGGTAGACTCCGACAAGCACTGAACGAAGAGGCGCCCGGCACCGAGCCGGGCGCCTTTCGCCTTTCCCGTTCCAAGCGAGGAGCAAGGTAGATGCTGACCCGGGGAACGCTCATCTACATCGCCCAGCGGGTGGTGCTGATCGCCTTCACGCTGGTCGCGGTGTCGTTCTTCGTCTTCATCACGGTGCACAGCCTGCCGGGGAGCGCGTTCGAGAGCCAGCGCGTGCACGGCAAGGCGCTGCAGCTCCTCCTCCATGAATACGGCCTCGACCGGCCGATCCTGGTGCAGTACTGGAGCTTCCTCATCAACGCGATCCAGGGCAACTTCGGCGTGTCCTTCCAGATTCGTGGGTTGCCGATCACACCGCTCGTGATGCGAGAGCTGAGCGTCAGCTCCGAGCTCGGCGGCACGGCGCTGCTCATCACGATCGGACTCGGCACCACCTTCGGTGTCATCGCGGCGATGCGCCAGAACACCTGGGTCGATTACACGCTCACATCGATCGCGGTCATCGGATACAGCGTGCCGAGCTTCGTGCTCGCCGGGCTCGGCGTGCTCATCTTCAGCTACTTCCTCCCCACCGTCACCAACGGCGTCATCTCGTATCCCGCCATCTGGACGGGCACGTACGGGACGCTCGTCGAGCTGTCGCTGCCGGCGGTCATCCTCGGCTTCTACACGTCAGGGCAGGTGACGAGGATCACGCGCGCCGCGATGCTCGAAGTGCTGCAGCAGGACTACATCCGCACGGCGCGGGCGAAGGGTCTCAAGAGCAGGGTGGTGACGATCCGCCATGCGCTGCGCAATGCACTCATCCCGGTGATCAGCATCCTCGGTCCGCTGGTCATCAGCATCATCACCGGGAGTGTCATCATCGAGACGATCTTCGGTATTCCTGGTCTGGGCAAGGAGTTCGTGGAGAGCATCACAGGGGCCGACTACAACATCACGGTGGCGGTGTTCACCGTGTACGCGCTGCTGATCGGCATCGCCAACCTCCTCGTCGACCTGCTGTACACGGTCGTCGACCCGAGGATCCGGTACTGATGGCCGCCGTCGTCGCTCCCGTCATGGAGGAGTACGCGGGCGGGACCATCGCCCGGGCGCAGGTCGGCCTGTGGCGCGACGGGTTCCGCCGCCTGCGCCGCAACCGTCTGGCGCTGGTGGCGCTCGTGTATCTCAGCCTCCTCGTGCTCGTCGCCCTTGTCGCCATCTTCTGGACGCCGTACAACCCCGCGACGATCCTCCCCGACACGCTCACCTACCTGCCGCCGTCCGCGGGGCACCTGCTCGGCACCGACGACCTCGGCCGTGACCTGCTGAGCAGGATGATGCAGGGTGCGCAGATCTCGCTGATCGTCGGCGTCGGGACGTCGCTCATCGTGCTCACCGTCGGTGTCGTCGTCGGTCTGATCGCCGGCTACTTCCGGGGCTGGGTCGACAACGTGATCAGCCTGTTCATCAACATCTTCTACGGCATTCCGGCCATCCTCGTCGCCATCGTCCTCTACCTGGTGTTGGGACGCGGGCTCGGGAACATCATGGTCGCGATCTCCGCGACCGTCTGGATGGACATGGCCCGTCTGGTGCGGGGCCAGGCCTTCAGCATTCGTGAGCGGGAGTTCATCGAGGCAGCCCGTGCCAGCGGCGCCAAGTCCGGCAAGATCCTCTTCGGGCACATACTCCCCAACGCCCTCGGCCCGATCATCGTGCAGGCGACGTTCGTCATCCCGATCGCGATCCTCACCGAGGCCTTCCTCAGCTACCTCGGACTCGGCGTTCCCGAGCCGCTCGCGTCCTGGGGATCGATCGCATCCGAGGGATACCAGGCGCTGCCACTCGAGCCGTACATGATGCTGTGGCCGGCGGTCGCGCTCTCGGTCACGCTGCTCGCGTTCAACTTCCTGGGCGACGGTCTGCGCGACGCCCTCGATCCGCGCCAACGGCGGTGACGTCTCCCATCCTCGAGGTGCGCGACCTCAGCACGCACTTCTTCACCGACGACGGCGAGGTCAAGGCGGTCCGCCACGTCAACTTCACGGTCGCGCCGGGGGAGACGCTCGGCATCGTCGGCGAATCCGGATGCGGTAAGAGCGTCACGGCGATGTCCGTGCTCGGCCTGGTGCAGCGCCCGGGCAGGGTGGTCAACGGGGAGATCCTCTTCAAGGGCAAGGACCTGCTCAAGGTGAGCAGGGAGGAGCTGCGCAACATCCGCGGCCGCGACATCGCGATGATCTTCCAGGACCCGCTCAGCTCGCTGAACCCGGTGCTGCGTGTGGGGTATCAGATCGACGAGGCGATGTACGCGCACGACAAGATCGAGCGCGACAAGGTCGAGCAGCGTGCCATCGACCTCCTCAAGCAGGTGCGCGTGTCCGACGCCGCTCGTCGCATCAAGGACTATCCGCATCAGTTCAGTGGTGGCATGCGCCAGCGCGCCATGATCGCGATGGGCGTTTCCAACCGACCCGACCTGCTCATCGCGGACGAGCCCACGACGGCACTCGACGTCACCGTGCAGGCGCAGATCCTCGAGCTGCTGCGCGACCTCAACGAGCAGACCAGCACGGCGATCATCCTCATCACGCACAACCTCGGTGTCGTGGCGGGGTTGTGCAAGCGCGTGATCGTCATGTATGCGGGCGAGATCGTCGAGGAGGGGACCGTCGAGCAGATCTTCGAGGCGCCGCAACATCCGTACACGTGGTCGCTGCTGCGCTCGGTGCCGCGCATCGACTCGCGCAAACGCGACCGCCTCCTCTCCATCGAGGGATTGCCGCCGGACCTCATCGATCTTCCCGCCGGCTGCAAGTTCAACCCGCGCTGCCCGTTCCGCATCGAGCGCTGCTTCACCGAGTCGCCCCCGATCGAGGACGTCGCGATGTCGCAGCGCGCCGCATGCTGGGTGAAGATGGAGCGTGCGTATGCGGAGATGGGCGCCGCGGGCATCATCGACACCAGCCCCGGTGCGGCGAGTGGTGTCCATCCCGCGGGACGGCGGCCCCTCGCCACCGCATCCGTTGCGGAAGCCGAACCCGTGCCTGCCGAGTCGGTCGGTGACTGACGCAGCCGTCGCGCCGCGACCGACCGTCGCGCCGGCGGTGGAGCCGCTGCTGCGCGTCGTCAACGTCGTCAAGTACTTCAGCGCCGGTGTGGGGGCGTCGGTGAAGGCTGTCGACGGCGTCAGCTTCGACATCCTTCCCGGCGAGACCGTCGGCCTGGTCGGCGAGTCCGGGTGCGGCAAGTCGACCCTCGGCCGGCTGATCACCCAGCTCATCCCGGTGACCGCCGGCGAGGTCATCCTCGACGGCGTCGACATCACCAAGCTGCGCGGCGAGAAGCTGCGCCAGCAGCGCAAGCAGCTGCAGATGATCTTCCAGGATCCCTACGCGTCCCTGGATCCGCGCATGACCGTGGGCGACATCATCGCCGAGCCACTGGTCAACTTCAAGGTGATGAGCGGCAAGGCCAAGGACGCCCGGGTCCAGGAGCTGCTCCGCACCGTCGGCCTCAACCCCTACTTCAACAACCGCTATCCCCACGAGTTCAGCGGCGGGCAGCGCCAGCGCATCGGCATCGCCCGCGCCCTGGCGCTCAACCCCAAGGTGATCATCTGCGACGAGCCGGTCTCGGCGCTCGACGTCTCCATCCAGGCGCAGATCATCAACCTGCTCGAGGACCTGCAGCGCGAGTTCCACCTCACCTACCTGTTCATCGCCCACGACCTCTCGGTGGTGCGCCACATCAGCAACCGGGTGATGGTGATGTACCTGGGGCGGATCTGCGAGGTGGCCCCGGCCGAGGACCTCTACCACTCCCAGGAGCACCCCTACACGCGAGCGCTGCTCTCCTCGATCCCGGTGCCGGACCCGCGCATCGAATCGAAGCGGCGTTTGGTGGAGCTGTCCGGGGAGATCCCCTCGCCGCTGCACCCCCCGTCGGGATGCCGCTTCCACACCCGCTGCCCGATCGCGCAGGTGCCCGGGATCTGCGCCGACGTGGAGCCCCAGCTCGAGCTCAAGGCCGACGGCCACCTCGCCGCCTGCCACTTCTCCGAGCAGGTGCGCACCAAGATCCAGGTGACCGCCTAGCAGTTCGTCGCCCATAAGATGGCCGCGCAGCCATCGGAGGAGTCATGAGCGACAACGAGCAGCGACCGCGGGTTCTCTACACCGCCGAGGCCACCGTCACCGGGGGCCGGCGCGGACATGGATCGACGTCGAACGGGAGCCTCGAGGTGACGTTCACCTCGCCCGCGGAGCTCGGCGGAGACGGTGCGCCGGGCACCAACCCGGAGCAGCTCTTCGCGCTCGGGTACGGCGCCTGCTGGCAGAACGCGATGATCGGGATCGCCCGGCGCAAGGGTCTCGACGTCACGGACTCCGTCGTCACCGCCCGGGTCGGCATCGGGCCGATCGGCAACGGCCGCCTCGGCCTTGCCGTGGAGCTCATCATCACGCTGCCCTCGCTCACCGACCGCGAGGCGGCGGAGACGCTCGTCGCCGAAACGGAGCAGCGCTGTCCGTATTCCAACGCGGTGCGCGGCAATGTCGAAGTGACCCTCACCCTGCGCTGACCTTCGAGGGCCCACAGACGGGTCACGCTCCGGTCGCACGAGCGTCGGGGCGCGCGGCCCGCTGGTAGCGTCGTGGCGTGAGTGCGCAAGCCCGGCAGGCTCGCGTCGTCATCGCGATCGCGGCTGCCCTCCTCCTCGCTTACGTCCTCATCTGGGCGCAGCTGCCGTCAACCGGCATCGATCGCTCCGATTTCACGTCCTCGTATGCCGCGGGCCTCCTGCTGCGCCATCCTGGCGGGTCCGCCGTGTACGACGCCGCGACCCAGACGGCACTGCGAGACCGGCTGATCGCGCCGGTGCACAACGGCGCCGTCCCCTTCGTGGACGCGCCCCCGGCGGCCCTGCTGGTGGCCCCCGTCACGTTGCTGAGCCTGGCGCCGGCGTACCGCGTGTGGACGCTGCTCTCGCTGCTCCTCCTCGTCGTGGCCGTCGTCGTCGCGGTGCGCAGCGCCCCGTGGCCGCCCGGGGCCGGCCGCAGCCGGCGGATCGCCGCCGGCGCGGCTGCCCTCGCGTCGATGGGGACGTGGACCCTCCTGCTCCAGGGCCAGTGGGGCTCACTCACCGCTCTGGGCCTCGCGCTGGCGTATCGAGACTGGTGCCGCGGCAATCAGGTGCGCGGCGCCCTCATCCTGGTGGTCGCCGCCGGGATCGCGAAGCCGCACCTGGCGCTCGGCCTCGGGGCCTTCCTGCTCGGCTGGGGCAGCCGCAGGGTCCTGCTCGGCGCCGTCGTGGGCGTCGCCGGCCTTGCCATCGCCAGCCTCGCGGCGGTCGGCACCGCGGGTGTGATCGCCTTCGCGGGCCTCGCCACCGCCCAGGGTGGCGCCTGGGACCTCCGGCGGATGCTCTCGTTCATCGCCATCCCCGGGTCCATCGCCGGCAACGGCACCACCAGCGAGGTGATCGGCCTCGCCGGCACCGCCGCCGCGTGCGTGGTCGCCTGGCGCCTCGGCGCCCTCGCGCGACGGCGCCCGGACCGCCTGGCCGCGGCGCTCGTCGCCGCGGCGGTGCTCTCCCTGCTCGGCGCGCCGCACGCGTACGCGCAGGATCTCGTCATGCTCGCGCCGGCGCTCGTCTGGGCCGTCGCCCTCGCCGGCGACCGCGGGCTCGCGGTCCTCGGCATGTGGGCGCTCATCACTGCTGCCGCCTTCCTCGATTTCGTCGACGGGGGAACCTTCCCGCCCGGGCAGCTCGCGCCGTGGGCGCTGCTCGCCGCGGCGATCCTGGCCTGCCTTCAAGCCTGGCGACCGGGGGTCAGCCGCCCGGACCCGGGGTATCAGGTGCCAACGCGGCCGCCGGCAGCAGCCGTCGGCTAACGTCTCCTCCGTGAGGAGGCTCTGGGCACCCTGGCGGATGGCGTACGTCTCGAGCGGACCGGGCGCGAGCGATCACGGTTGCTTCCTCTGTGCCGCCGCGGCCGAGAGCCCTCAGGAGGCGTCACTGGTGGTCGATCGGGGCGACCTGTGCTTCACCCTCATGAATCGCTACCCATACAGCAGCGGCCATCTCATGGTGGTGCCATACCGGCACTCGCCTGATCTGCTCTCGATGACGCCGGCGGAGGGTTCGGCGCTCTTCGCCGCCACGCAGCGGGCCGTCCGCGGGCTGACCGAGGCGATGCACCCGGGCGGATTCAACATCGGGATCAACCAGGGCAGCGCCGCGGGAGCGAGCACGGAGCACGTGCATCTCCACGTGGTGCCGCGGTGGGGTGGCGACACCAACTTCATGCCCGTGCTCGGTGACGTCAAGGTGCTCCCCGAGCTGCTCGAGACGACCGCTGCGAATCTGCGCGAGGCCTTCAGCCGGCTCGGACCGGTATAGTCCATCCGAGATGGGTTCCGTCATCAAGAAGCGGCGCAAGAAGATGCGCAAGCACAAGCATAAGAAGATGCTGAAGAAGACGAGGTGGCAGCGTCGCGGTTAGCCGCGGCCCCTGTCCCGTCCGCTTCGACGTGCAATCGGTATCGGTGGACAGCGATGGTGCGCACGCGCCCTCACCGGCGCCGGCGCTTCATGACCGGCCCGCTGCGGGGCGCGCAAAAGCCAATCGTTGATTGACGTCGGCGCGACCGCGACCTGTCAGGCGCGGGCGTACGAATGCAGCCCTGCGATCCAGAGATTGACGGCGTACAGCGTGAACAGGATCGCGGCGAATCCGAACGCGGTGATGATCGCCGCTCGCTTCTCCTTCCAGCCATACGTGACGCGGGCGTGCAGGTAGATGGCGAAGATGACCCACGTGATGAACGCGAACGTCTCCTTGGGGTCCCATCCCCAGTAGCGGCCCCACGCGTGCTCGCCCCAGATGGCCCCGCAGATGACACCGAAGGTCCATATCGGGAAGCCGATCATCACGAAGCGATAGCTCCAGCCGTCGAGCGCGCTCGACTTCGGCAGCGCTCGCTGGAGCCAGGACGCGAGAGGTCCTCGGATGCCGCCGGATGAGAATCCACCGCCTGAGCCACCCCCGCCGCCCATGGTCATCGTCGCGACCCCTCCGCTGATCACGGTGGACGGCGATGCGGCGGGCGCCATCGCGAGCACGCGGTGCTCCGACCAGCGCTTGGCGAGATACGCCATACCGAAGAAGAACGAGAAGCTCAACACTGCCGACGACGTCGCCATCGCGGTGACGTGGATGGTGAGCCAGTAGCTGTGCAGCGCCGGCACCAGCTGCCCTGGCGGCACGTACAGCATGTAGGCCACGCCCATCAGGGCCACGGTGGCGATCATCGCCGGGAGGCCGATGAGGCGCATCCTGCTGCGCACCATCAGCACGACGCAGACGGTGACAAGAACGAACGCGATCCCCGTCGAATACTCGTACATGTTGCCGAGCGGCCAGTGGCCGGCCTCGAGCGCGCGCGTGAAGATCGAGGCGAAATGGATCGGCCAGCCGATGAGCACCAGCGCCATGCCGAGGTCGCCGAGGAACCGCTTTCGGAACGCGAGATGGAGCACGAACGCCACCACCGCGAGGGTGTACGCGCCGACAGCGATCCCGAAGAGGACCAGGGACGCCGGGGTGCTCGACATGCCTGCGGGCGAGTATAGCCAGCCGCGCCGGGCGACCCGCGCTGACGACGGCGATGCGAACACCTGTAAAGGAATGAACGCGGGGCTCCCCGTTTCATGGCCGCCTCCGTACCATGGGGGCAATGTCCCGGCCGCGCGTCCTGCTCGCCGACGACGACCCACGGGTGCTCTCGGTCGTGTCTCGCTACCTCGACCTGGAGGGCTACGAGATGTCGACCGTCTCCGACGGCGAGGCCGCAGTGGCCACAGCGACGGCGGATCGCCCCGATCTGATCATTCTCGACATCATGATGCCGGGCATCGACGGTATTGAGGCCTGCCGCCGGATCCGTGCGAACGAGGCGACGGCGCAGACACCCGTGCTCATGTTCAGCGCCCTCTCCGAGGAGGCCGAGGCCGCCCGGCTCGCCGGGGCCGACGGGATGCTCCCGAAGCCCTTCAACCTGCCGGCGCTGGCCGAGGCGGTGAAGACGTTCTTCGCCAAGCGCACCACGCCCTCCTAGGCGCCCGCAGCGCCCGGCCTATACTGCAGAACGCCTCGGTGTGACGCTGCTCTCGGGGCGGTAGCTCAGCTGGGAGAGCGCTGCCCTCGCACGGCAGAGGTCAGGGGTTCGAATCCCCTCCGCTCCACCACCGGCCTCGCGTCGCAGCTCCCACGAGCGGGCGCCGATTGCCGGGCTCGAAGTCGAATTGGCTTATCCGCTGCCGTCAGCGAGCGCGGCGAGGCCGTCGAGCACACGCTCCAGACCGAACGCGTAGGCGTGTCGTGGGCTGTACGCGCTGCCGTATGCAGCGCCGGCTGCGGCCCCGACGCGCGAAGCCGTCGGATATCTGCTCCGCGTCGAAAATGCGAGAAAGCAAAGGAGCGTTGGCTGCCCACCACTGCACATCGTCCATCGCGCTCCCCTGCCCGGCAGCTCGCGTGTTTGAGGAGCCGAGTGCGCACGTCTGAACGAAACTCAGGAGAAAGGTCAGTGACGCGTCCATCTGCACGTCGCTGAGCCCCATGCCCTCCAACGCACGCAACTCGTGTTCGTACTTGGCCATCAGGCCCGGGCCGAGCGGTGGACGGACTGTGGAGACGCTGGCCACCCACGGATGCGCCTCGTACAGCGCGCGGTTTTCCTCAGCAACGGCGACAAGCCGCTCCCGCCAAGGCCGTCCGGTGGTGTCCGTGAGGGACATCCAGCCGTATGCCGTGTCGAGCATCAGGTCGAGGAGCTCGGCCTTTCCGGGCATGTACGTGTAGAGGGTCATCGGTGCCACGTCGAGTCCGTGCGGCGACCCGCCGTATGGTCAACGCTTCCAAGCCCTCCTCGTCAGCCAAGTGCGATTGCGGCGACGACGACCGCGTCAACGCTGAGGCCCTGGGCTGGCCCCCGTCGCGAGGTGGCAGCGGAATCTCGCCAAAGGAGCTCCAAAGTGCGCGCGGGGTCGCCGGCACCACTCCGAGGGGAGGACATCGGTATAGCTTCTCACACTGGACGCTGTACATTGTACGCTGTACATTGTACGATGTACGGAGTACACTGCAAACCGGCTTCGACTTTCCGGGCGAGGCCGTCAATCGGAGGAGACCCATGCAGATCACTGCTTCCGCCGTCTCGCTAAATGTCGAAGACGTCGGCGCGTCAAGCGCGTTCCTCATCGAGCACTTCGGCTTCCGAGAGGAGATGGCTGCCGATGGCTTCGTATCCCTCAGACGCGAAGACGCCGGCATGACTGTGGTCTTCCTCCGACTGGGACTGGAGATACTCCCCGATGATCAACGCGACAACCACGCTACGGGGTTGATCCTCGCCTTTGTGGTCGACGACCTCGACGGCGAGCTTTCTCGTCTCACCACCGAAGGGGTTGCTATCACCATGCCGTTGCGCGTGGAGAAGTGGGGTGAGCGCGCCTTCCAGGTCACAGATCCCAACGGCATCATCGTCGAACTCGTCGATATGACGGCCGTTGCGGCCCCCGCCGACGCGGTTGATTGAGTCACGAGCGCGCAGGTGGCGGCGACGCCCGCGGAGCTGGCGAGGATGGCTCGTGCTCGGTGCGGGCGCCGCTGGGCTCTTGCTGAAGCTGGGCTTCATCTTCGCCGCGCTCGTCTGGTTCCTGCACCACTTGCCGCTCTGACTGCCAGTCGCGGATCAACCATCGTTCCCGTGGAGTTGGGCGTTCGATCAGAGGCGAGTCACGCGTTTTCCGCGGGTCTCTCGTCGTGTCTACTGTGGCGAGGGAACCAGTCAAGAGGCCCGCGCCAGCCGCCGCGTATTCGAATTCCTACCCGCACCCTCGCACGGCAGAGGTCAGGGGTTCGAATCCCCTCCGCTCCACGTCATGAGGTCAAACAAGGATGTGCCGCTCGGTGCGGCGGCGTCGCTCAGGAGGCGCTGCCGGAGCCCGGCGAGAGAAACGCGCAGCGCGGACCTGACGCACGTCGCAGCCTGCCATCCAGGGTGGCCAGACCGGCCTCCAGGGCCTCGGCAAGCGCGACGTACCAGGCGTCATATGCGGTGAGATTCCGGCGCAGCTCCCATACACGCGGAGCGCATGGTTCATACGGGAAGAGACCGACGGACAGCTCGGTGAGGTCCGCGTGCGCCAACGCTGCCACATCCGCCGACAGATCGCCTGCGAGCGCCGCTCGCCGCAGGATGTTGGCCACCTCGACCGGCATCAGATGCGGCGCGGCGAGTGGCTCAGATCGCAGGAGGTCCTCCGCCCATGTTCCGGCCGGCCCGCCATCGACGAGCGCAGCCGCCACCACGGAGGCGTCGACGACGACTGTCATCGGCGATCGCGGTCGCGGTATTCCAGAATCCTGTCCACAGTGAGCTGACTTCGGGTCGTCGCCTTGCGATCGCGAATTCGGGAGACCAGCTCACCGGGGTCGGGGGAGGTCGCGAGCTGAATCAGGCGGATTCGCAAATACTCCTGAAGCGAGCGACCGGAGCGCGCTGCCCGGGCAGCCAGCTCGTCCCTTGTGTCGTCGGGGACGTCGCGAACGGTGATTGCCGTGCCCATCGCAGCATTATGGCAGCACCGCTGCGGATTTGGCAGCAGCATGCTCGCCACCGACCCCTCCCCCGAGCATCGAGCGGGGTGCCACTTCGACGAGGTGGTCAGCTTGGCCACATGAGATCAGGTTACCCGCGACGATCTCGGCGTCATGGACAATCACCGGTAGCCGCCCGACGACCTCGCCACCGGGGCGGCCAAGGAGCACGCCGTCTGCAACAACCCCCGCGCGCCCAGCGGCGATGCGACTGACGACATCATTCACTCACCTGTTCGCCTGGGCGAACAGCTCGCGGCGGAACGGCGCTGACAACGCAGGAGGCGCCGGGACTCGACGGGACGAAACCCGGGCCCGCCATCGTGGTCGACCGTCTGACCAAGCGCTTCGGCGCGCGGACTGCGTTCTCGGAGGTCTCGTTCCAGGTGGCGTACGGGGAGGTCTTCGGCTTCCTCGGCCCGAACGGCGCAGGCAAGACGACGGCGGTGCGTACGCTCGGCACGGTGATCGAGCCGACGTCGGGGTCGGCCGTCGTGGCGGGGATCCCGCTCACCCTCGAGAACGGCGTGGAGATCCGAAGGAGCACCGCCATCATGCCGGAGGCACCGGGCCTGTACCTCCGGCTCACGGTGACCGAGAACCTGGAGTTCTTCGCCGGCCTCTACGGTCTGCATCCTGCGGGCGATCGCATCGAGGAGGCGCTCGCCGCTGTGAACCTCACCGACCGTGCGGGGGATCTCTGCGCGAGCCTCTCGAAGGGGCTCCGCCAGCGGGTGGGTCTCGCTAGAACGCTGCTGAGCGACCCCAGGATCCTCTTCCTCGACGAGCCGACGGCAGGGCTCGACCCGGTCGCCGCGCTCGAGGTCCACGGCCTGATCAACGGGCTGCGCCAGCGGGGAGTCACGATCTTTCTCACCACCCACCGGCTCGAGGAAGCCGAGAAGCTGTGCGATCGCGTTGCCATCCTCAACACGACCCTGCGGACCGTCGGCCGGCCGTCGGAGCTTCGAGCGGAGCTGTTCCAGAGCGCGCTGGTCGTGAGGACACTCGTGCCCCGTGGCCGATCCCGGACGATGTCTTCGGCGGTATCCCGTCCGTCGAGAGCTGGCGGCGTGAGGAGGGCGGCTCCTATGTGCTCTCGGTGACCGATCCGGAGCGCGCCGCGCCGGATGTGACGCGTGCACTCGTGGGCGCCGGTGCAGACGTGCTGTCGATCGGCGAGGCGCGGCACTCGCTCGAAGACGTGTACCTCGAGCTCATCGACGAGGACGTCGAGGCGCGCCGGCAGTGATGCGCCTCGATGCCGGGCGGGTCGGCGCCGTCGTCCGCAAGGAGCTGACGGAGTTCCGGCGCAAGCGCTCGATCGTGGTGGCGATGCTCGTCCTGCCGGCGATCTTCCTCATCGAGCCCATCCTCACGGTGCTGCTCGGCGCGCCGGACCCCCTCGGCGACCCGAGCTATCGAGGTCCGCTCCTGCTCCTCATCCTGATCCCGGTCATCACGCCGTCCACGCTCGCCGCCTACTCGGTTGCGGGCGAGCGCGAGCAGGGCACGCTCGAGCCGATGCTCACCACTCCCATTCGCAAGGAGGAGTTCATCCTGGGGAAGGCGGCCGCGGTGATGCTCCCGACGCTTGGGCTGTCCTACCTGGTGTTCGCGGTGTTTCTCGCCATCGTGCGGCTGTTCGCCAACCCTGTGATCGCGTCAGGGATCTTCTACGAGGGGCCGCTCCTCCTCGCCCTGTTCCTCTTCACTCCGCTCCTGGCGGGATGGGCGATCGTGGTCGGCATGGCCGTCTCGGTCAGGGCGGGCGAGATCCGCGTCGCCCAGCAGTTGGGAATGATCGCGAGCTTTCCGCCGCTCGGGTTCGTCCTGCTGCTGGGGCTCGGTGTGATCCAGCCCACCGTCACGGCAGCGATCGCGCTGGCCGCGCTCCTGCTCGCGGTCGACCTGCTCGCGCTGCGCCTCACCTCAGGATTGTTCGACCGGGAGCGCCTCGTGACGGGCGCCAGGGCTGTCCGGCTGTGACGGAGAGCGGTGACACCGCCCCCTACCGCCCGGTGACGCGCGCCGATGCCGAAGCCGCGCGCGAGCGGCTCCACGGGATCGCGCTCCGCACCCCGCTGCTCCGCCTCCAGCATGACGGCGACGTCGACGTCCGCATCAAGCTCGAGAACCTCCAGCCCATCGGGTCGTTCAAGATCCGCGGCGCCGCAAACAAGATGCTGCAGCTGGCGCCTGACGTCCTGCGACGCGGTGTGTGGACCGCGAGCGCGGGGAACATGGCGCAGGGCGTCGCCTGGTGCGCGCGCCGGGCCGGGATCGACTGCACCGTGGTGGTTCCCGAGCACGCGTCCGAGGCGAAGCTCGCCGCCATCCGCCGCCTCGGCGCGCGCATCGAGACGGTGACCCACGAGGAGTTCTTCGAGACCTTCGCCACGCGTGAGCGGCCGGGTCTCGACGGGCAGTTCATCCACGCGTTCAGCGACGCCGAGGTGATGGCGGGCAACGGCACGATCGCGCTCGAGATCCTCGAGGACCTCCCCGAGGTTCGCGCCATCTATGTCCCATACGGTGGTGGGGGCCTCTCGTGCGGGATTGCGGGAGTCGTCCGTGAGGTTGCCCCACATGTGCGCGTCATCGCGTGCGAGCCGGAGACGGCGGCGCCGCTTGCCGCATCGCTGCCGGGCGGCGTCATGCTGCACACCGGTTTCACCCCAAGCTTCGTCGATGGCGCGGGTGGTCCGCGGCTCTATCCGGAGATGTTCGCTCTTGCTCGCGACGTGATCGCCGGGGCTGTCGCGGTGCCGCTCGACGACGTCGCGGCGGCACTCCGGCTGCTCGCGGAACGGGCCCACGTCATCGCCGAGGGAGCCGGCGCGCTCGCGGTCGCAGCCGCCCTGCGCGGCGCCGAGCGAGGACCCGTGGCGTGCGTCGTCTCGGGCGGGAACATCCGCGCGGATTGGATGAGCGCGATCCTCGAGGGCCGGCAGCCCTCCATCTGACTGTCCGCCGGAACGGTGACATCCGTCACGCGGGCCGAGGACCCATGCCGGTGACGGGGACGATGAGCGATCGCCTGGCGATCTCGTCGACGTCGGTCTTCCCGCTCGCAACATCGATCACCAGGTCGAACGCGGCATTGTCAACGAGGGCGGATGCGAATCCATTCACATCGAGAAAGACCGTGGTCGCCAACCACCCCAGCCGCTTGTTGCCGTCGATGAGAGCGTGATTGCCCACCACCGAGTGGAGGAGCGCGGCAGCCTTCAAGGGCAGCGACGGATACGCATCCTCACCGAACGCCGATGACCTCGGGCGCGCCAAAGCCGAGTTGAGCAGCCCGAGATCCCGGACCGGCCCGACACCGAGCCGGCGCACCAAGCGAAGGATGTCTTCGATGTCGAGATACTCGACACCGGTCACGCGTCGCCGAGACGGCTCAGGACATCACTCCACCGGGCCGCCATCCGCGTCGCGCTCTCATGCACTCGAGCCACGTGCCCGGCGCGCTCATAGCGTTCGAGCACCGCCCGGCGGATGACCTCCTGGCGGGACGTTCCCTCCTCCTCAGCGAGCGCCGTGAGCGCACGCTCCATCTCGTCGTCAGTGCGAACCGTCAGTGCCACGGCAGTATGATACCACTCTGATACCAGAACAATCGGCCGTGGCTGGCAGCCGTCCCGTAGGCTACGGGCGAGCCATGCGGGCGTCTCAAGAGGATCGACTGTGAGCTATTTCGACGGGCGGACCATCCTTGTGACCGGGGGGACGGGGTCCTTCGGCCAGCACTTCACCCATACCGCGCTCTCGAAATGGAACCCGAGGGCCATCCGCATCTTCAGCCGCGACGAGCTCAAGCAGACGGAGATGGAGCGGCGGTTCGGCGACCCCCGGCTGCGGTTCTTCGTCGGTGACGTCCGCGACCGCGACCGTCTTCGCCGCGCCGTCGAGGGCGTCGACGTGGTCATCCATGCGGCCGCCCTGAAGCACGTGCCCGTCTGTGAGTACAACCCGTTCGAGGCGATCAAGACCAACATCCTCGGCACGCAGAACGTCGCCGAGGTGTGCCTGGACGCCGGCATCCCGCAGGCGCTGGCCCTCAGCACCGACAAGGCGGTGAGCCCGGTGAACCTGTACGGCGCCACGAAGCTCTGCGCCGAGAAGCTGTTCGTCCAGTCGAACGTGTACGCCGGCAAGCACGACACCCGGCTCGCCTGCGTGCGCTACGGCAACGTCGTCGGGTCGCGCGGCAGCGTCATCCCGCTCTTCCGGACCCAGGCCGCGTCCGGCGAGCTGACGGTCACCGACGAGCGGATGACCCGCTTCTGGATCACCCTCGACCAGGCGGTCCAGTTCGTCGCGGATTGCTACGTCGCGATGTCCGGTGGCGAGGTGTTCGTCCCCAAGATTCCCAGCACCCGCGTGCTCGATCTCGCTGAGGCGATCGCTCCCGGGATGCCGATCCGCTACACAGGCATCCGCCCCGGCGAGAAGCTGCACGAATCGCTGATCACCTCCGAAGAGGCACGGCACACCTTCGACCGTGGGTGGTGTTACGTCGTCGAGCCGGAGCACGCCTTCTGGGCCACGCGCGGGGCTACCGACGGCAGCCCGGTGGCGCCGGACTTCGTGTACAGCAGCGATCACAACACGCAGTGGCTCGACATCGCCGAGCTGCGCCAGCTGCTGAAGGCGCTGCCGGCGCCGGCCACCGCCGCGATCCCGACCGCCGGATGAGCATCGACAGTCCGCCGGCGATCGCCGGCGGGACGCCGATTCGCTCGCGTTCGCTGCCGTACGGGCGGCACCAGCTCGAGGACGCCGACGTCGCGGCAGTGGTGACCGCGCTGCGGTCGGGCACGCTCACGGGCGGCTCCGCCATCGCGGACTTCGAGCATGCGCTCGCTGCGCGCTGCAAGGTTGACCACGCGGTCGCGGTGGCCAACGGCAGCGTCGCCCTCGACCTCGCGGTCGCCGCGCTCGGCATCGGGCCGGGCGACGAGGTGATCACGACGCCGCTGACGTTTGTCGCAACGGCGAACGCCGTGCTGCGCATCGGTGCCACACCGGTGTTCGCCGATGTCGGGGACGACCGGTGCCTCGACCCGGCATCGGTCGCACGCGCCGTCACGCCACGGACGAAGGCCGTGATCACCGTCGACTATTCCGGGCTCCCATCGGACATCCCGGCGCTGCGCGATGCCCTCCCCCGCCCGCTGCCGGTGATCGCCGACGCCGCTCACTCGCTCGGCGCATCGCTCGATGGGCGGCCGGTCGGATCGCTCGCCGACATCACGACGCTGAGCTTTCATCCGGTGAAGCAGATGACCACCGGTGAAGGTGGCGCATGCCTCACCGCGGACCAGGACGTGGCCGCGAAGATCCGCACGCTTCGCAACCACGGCATGACCAGCACCGCCGACGAGCGCACCGGGACTCTGTGGAGATACGACGTGACGGTGCTTGGTGACAACCACCGGATCACGACCTTCCAGGCGGCGCTCGGCGCCTCCCAGCTGCGCCGCCTCGACGACGTGGTCGCCGAGCGGAGCGAGATCGCGGACCGGTATGACGCCGCCCTTGCCTCCATCCCCGGAGTCGGTCTGCCACCCCGCCCTCGGGGACGCCGGAGCGCGTGGCATCTCTACGCTGTCGAGATCGATCCGGACGTGTTCGGTTGCGACCGCGACCAGGTCATCGACGCATTGCGTGCCGAGGGGATCGAAGCGACACTCCACTACCCCGCGGTGCACCTGCTGACGCTGTACCAGCGAGCGCGGTGGCAGGCCCGGCATCGCGCCGCGCGCGGAGCGGCTGTGCGAACGGCTCGTGACCATCCCGCTCTATCCGGCGATGACCTCCTCCGACCAGGACGACGTGGTCATCGCGCTGCGCCGGATCCACGCGTGGGCGGCGGCGCGCGCGGTCCCGCGGTGAGACCTCGCGCGCTGCTGGCCGCAGACTGCGGCCGTGGCGTCGGACTCGGACATCTCGAGCGGATGCTCGCCCTCGCCGATGCGCTGGGCACCGATATCGACGTCGACGTCGTCCTCCCACGAGGGGACGCGGCACTTCGCGCCGCGCGTGGTCGACCGTGGTCACACGCCGCTGGATGCGATCGGTGACAGCGTCGAGCGTGTCGGCGTCGCAGTCGATGACTCCAACGGGTTCGATGTCGTTGTGCTCGACGGCTACGTCTTCGAGGTCGCGCTGCAGCATCGGCTGCGCGAACGCGCACCGTTGACGGTCGTGGACGATCTGTGCCTCCCCGCGGACTGCGACCTCGCGGTCAATCCGTCGCCCGCGGGTGAGCGCATGCGCCCGGCCGGGGCGACTGCATTCCTCGGCGGCGCGCGTTTCGCGCTGCTCCGTTCGTCGTTCGTCGAGGCGCGCGACCTCGTGAGCCGGCGCGGTCTCGCTCGCCGCACCGTGCTCGTCTCCACCGGCGCCACTGACCTCGACGGTATCGGCGCCCGGGTGACGATGGATCTGCTCGACGGCGATGAGACGGTGGAGGTGATCAGGGTCGTCGGACCTGACGCGCACCGTGCCCGCGACGGCGACCTCGCTCGCGAACGCCTGCTCATCGCGCCGCCGAGCCTCGCCGAGGTGATGCCGGAGGCGACCATCTACGCCGGCGCGGCGGGGACCACCGCTGTCCAGGCCGCGTGCGTCGGGATCCCCGCCGTCATCACCGCGGCGGTGCCGAACCAGGTGGCACAGGCGGACGCGCTGGCGGCGGCCGGGTGCGCGCTCGTCGTTGACGCGACAGACGTGGCCGCCACATGCCTGGCGCTTCTCGACGACCACGCTCGATGCGCGGAGATGAGTGCGCGCGGCCGCGCACTGGTCGACGGGCACGGGGCGAATCGCGTCGCGGAAGCGGTTCGCGACCTCATCGCTGCACGAGCCGCCTGATGACGACTGTCGCCGTCATCCAGGCTCGATGCGGGTCGACGCGGTTTCCGCGAAAGGTGCTCGCCCCGCTGCAGGGCCGTCCGATGCTCGCGCACATCATCGCGCGGGTCGCGCGCGCCTCGCTGGTCGACCAGGTGGTGGTCGCGACGACGGATCTGGCGCGCGATGACGAGGTGGCTGCGCTTGCCGCAGCCCACGGCGCGGGGGTGACCCGCGGTCCCGAGGACGACGTCCTGACGCGGTACGTGATGGCCGCCCGGGAGCACGGTGCCGACGTCGTGGTTCGCATCACCGCGGACTGCCCCCTCGCCGACCCGAACGTGATCGACCGGGTCGTCGCCGCGCGCGCCGAGCGCAATGCCGACTACGCGAGCAACGTGGAGCCGCCGACCTTCCCCGAGGGATACGACGTCGAGGCGTTCACCGCAGCATGCCTGTTCCGCATCGACGGCGAGGCGACCCTCGTGTATGAACGCGAGCACGTGACGGTGCGGATTCGCGAGCACCTCGATGACTACCAGATCGCGCATGTCGCGCACGAGCCCGACCTGTCGTGGATGCGTCTGACGGTCGACGTCCCGGCAGATCTCGAGCGGGTTTCGAGGCTCCTGTCGGTGCTGCCGGCGTCGCCCCCGCCGGACCTCGCCGCCGTGGTCGCTGCGTTCGAGCGCGATCCGCACGCTGCACGATCAGACCGGCCTGCCGCTCCGGAACGAGCGATACCTGGCGCAGCGCGAGGCAGCCCACCCCGCATGACCGTCCACGCGCCCGAGGTCGCGCACGGGCGCCGCGTCTTCCGCAACACGCTCATCACCGGCGCGGTCGGCGTCTTCTCCCTGCTCGCCAACTTCTTCGTCGTCGCCCAGGCTGCGCGCCACCTCGGGAGCGGCCCGTACGGGATCTGGGTCCTCGCGCTCTCCTTCTCGGTGTCGGCCGGGTATCTGAGCATCTCCGACCTCGGCCTGCAGGCAGGGGTGACCCGGTTCATCGCGGACGCCGACGGGCGCGGGCAGCGCGAGCGGATCGGGGCGGTCGTGAGCTCGGCGCTCGCCGTGCTGAGCGCGACGGCGGTCATCGCAATCGCGATCCTGATCGGCCTCTCCTTCGGCGCGGTGCATCTCTTCGTCGTGCCCGCCGACCTCCAGAACGCGCTGCGGCTGCTGTTCATCCTGCTTGCCGGCGAAGCGCTGTTCGGGCTGCCCGGGCTCGCGTTCGTCGGTGTGCTGCAGGGCCTGCAGCGCTACGGATGGATCAAGGTCGTCGACCTCTCACGCCAGATCCTGTACACCGTGCTCGCCGTCACGGTGCTGCTCACCGGCCACGGGGTCGTGGCCTTCGGTGCGACGATGGTGGTCGCGACCGCGTTCGCCGCGATTGGCTACGCGGTTGCCGCGCGCCGGCTGTGCCCGGAGATGCGCGTGTCGCCGCGGCTCATCACGCGCTCGGCGCTGCAGCCCCTCGCCGGGTTCAGCGCGTGGGTGTTCATCTCGCGCATCAACGGCGTGATCTGGGCCCAGATGGACAAGGTGATCCTCGCGGCGGTGGTCGGCACCTCGCTCCTCGCCGGATATGACTTCGCCGCACGGCTGCAATCCGCCGCGTCGTACCCACTGTCGCTGACCGCGGCAGCGGTCGTCCCTGCGGCGGCAAACCTCCTTGCGCTGGAATCGAGGGTCCGGCTCCGCGCGTTGCTCATCCGCGGCACGCGATACACGCTGGCACTGTCGCTCCCGGTCACCATCGCCGCGATGATCCTCGCGCGTCCCTTGCTCATCCACTGGGTGGGGGCCAAATACGCGACGTTCACCGGACCGGCGCAGCTCTTTCTCACGTACCAGCTGGTGACGTGCACCGCCACGATCGCGAATACGATGCTCGTCGGAATGGGCCGCGTGCGAGCGGTCACCGCGTACGTCACGACCGCGATGGTGGTCAACCTCGCGATCTCCATCGCGCTGGCTCAGCGTCTGCAGGTGTCGGGAGTCATCATCGGGACACTCGTGGGATACGGAATCACCGCTCCGCTCTACGTACGTCTCGTCCTTCGCGAGCTGTCACTGACCTTCAGCGAGTTCTTGCGCCAGGCGATCGTTCCCGTCCTCCCCTGGGCGGCGGTCTTCGCGATCGTCGTCGCCGTCACCTCACACGTTTTTCCACCGAGCAGCCTCATCACCGTGGCGCTGGTCTGCATCCCAGCGACCGTCATCTATGTGGCGGGCGTCGCACGCTTCGCGATGACAGGAGAGGAGCGAACGGCACTCATCGGCTTCGCGCTGCCGACCCGGCGGGTGCGCTGATGCGACGGCTCCGCGTCCTTGCGATGGACCACTTCTTCGACCAGGATCTGCGCGCCCTGGAGGCGAACCCCAGCCTCGATGTGCGCCGTTTCCCCTATCAACGTCTGCGTAACCGTGCGCTGCGTCTCATCGGGCGCGAGGTTGCCCGCGGCCTCCACCCCTACAACGACCCGGCGCTCGGCGCCGCTCGCGGCCGTTACGCGGCATGGCTCGCTCGAGAACTGCGCCACCTGTACCTCGAGCGTGCCTTCGATGTCATCGTCCTTCCGTCAGACACGTTCTTCTACGTTCGCACGCTCCCTGCAGCCGCGCACAGACTTGGGCTTCCGGTGGTCGTCGTGCAGAAGGAGACGACCATCTCGCAGGCGACCATGGACGTGTTCAGCCTGGAGGTGAAAGCAGAGGCACCCTTCCTCTCCGACTTCATGACGGTCTGCAGCGAACGTCAGAAGGCGTTCTGGGTCCGTGCCGGGGCGCCGGCCGAGCGGATCGAGATCACCGGCCAGCCCCGCTTCGACATCTACGCGGCGCGCAGGGTCTCGCTCCCATCGCCGCGCCGCCGCGTGCTGTTCCTCACGTACGCACTGGACGCCTACGTTCCCGGTGCTGGACGCGGAAGGGGATTGCGCACCTGGGAGCCACTCCGCGACGCCACCGAGCGGACGCTCATCGACCTCGTGCGCACGGGTACGTGCGAGGTCGTTGTCAAATGCCACCCGCAGCAGGATCGTCGCGCCGAGATCGAGCGCCTGGCACGGGCAGCCGGCACGACCATGGGGCGGGGCCTGACCATCGCCGATCAGGATGCCGACACACGCGCGTTGATCATCGCGGCCGATGTCGTGGTCGGTTTTCAGACAACCGCCCTGTACGAGGCGGTGGCGGCGAGGCGCAGTGTCGTGTACGCGGCCTGGGGAGACGAATACGAGCGATACCGAGACGGGCTGATTCCATTTGACGAGGCGCCCCGGGCCTGCGTCAGGCACGCGGACGCTCCCGAGGTGCTTGCCGCAATGCTCACCGACGAGCTCGCGCCGGCGACCGGGTGCGCACCCTGGTACGAGGAGGCGCTCGGCCCGGTCGACGGCAACGCGACCGAAGCGTGTCGCGGCTCGCCTCAACACCGTCGCGGAAGCGTGGAGCGCCACCGACGAACGGCGCGCACTCGACCGGCGCAGGCGTCAGTTCGCGGTCGGTCTGCTCGCTCGCTCGGTTGCCGCGCGAGGCGTTCTGGACCGTCGCGATCCCCGCTGCACGTGTCACCGGCGAGCAGCGCCGGGTCGCGATCCGCCGGCAGCGGGCGAGCGAGGGTCGGTCGCCTTGCCACGGCGTCGCTGCGCCGATCAGCCGCGGAGGATCGAGGACCGGCCCGAGTAGCCTCGCTGCTGCCTATTGGTCCGGCCATCTCCGGCGCGTCCAGAAGACCTGGTGGTCGTCGCGACCGAGTGCCCACGACACGCGTCGTGCAGCGCGTCCGGCAATGCCGGTTCGCTGCGAGAGAGTCGGTGGCGGTGCGCCGTGTGCCACGTCACGGATCAACGCTCGCGCCTCGCTCGGGCTGACCGCCTGTTCGCGCGCGGCGTACTCCACGAGCCAGAAGGCGAGATCGTAGAAGCCGTACATCCGCAGCAGGCACACCCGCGCAATCAGATGATCCTCCGATGCCGTCGCCCCCGTCGAGGATCGACTCGCGGATGTACAGGGCGTCACCTGCAACGAGCTCCGCGCTCAGCGCCGCACTACCGGCAGCGGTGCGCAGATATCGACGCAGGAAGTGCAGCGGTTCGCCACCGGCGTTGCGGTAGGAGCGATGCGTGCGCAGATCCAGCAGGCGAAATCCCTTGCTCCGCATGAAGGCATGGACCTCGCCGAAGGTCGGCTGCCCCTTGTACAGCTCGAGAAACTCGACCTCCATCTCGACAGCGAGCACGTCCTCGAGCTGTGCGCGCGTGAGCGACGACAGGATCTCCAACTCTGATCCCTGGGTGTCGAGCTTCATCAGCGCGGGCACGGGGCGTGCATGCTCGGCGAGGAAGTCGGCAAGCGACGTGCAGTCGATGTCCACGACACGGCGGATCCCCGCATAGGCATGTCCGCTGTACTCCAGGATCACGGGATCGTTCGGCGGATACAGCGACGACCCCGTGCTGCGGTTGAGCACGTAGAACGGGCGCCGCCCGGTCGTGCCCGCAAGCGCCACCGGGAACCAGTGGACGTTCGGCGGGGCTTCGCGCTGACGGGCGGCGCACTCGTCCGCGTCCGGCTCGAAGCAGTCGACGTCGAGCACCGGCAGGTAGTCACGCCAGTGCGGCGAGACCCCGCCCGCGGCGCCGACGTCCATCGCGTGCAGCGGCGACACCGCGAGCGTCGTCGCGATCGGGCCATGCGGATCGAGCGGTGACGCGCGGCGGCGTGCTTGGTGACGGTTCCGCGCGACGGCGCGCGCGAAGTCACGGGTCGCCACGCTCCTCACCGAGTTGCGGTCGCCCCTGTGTCAGTAGCCCCACAGATGCTGCAGCGACACACTGCCGGTCGCCGAGCACGTGAGAATCTGACAGTTCACGTCCGCGTCGGCGGACGTCACGAGCGCGGCACCGTAGCCTTCGGTGCCGAGAAATCCCGCCATGTCGGGAAAGAGTTCGTCGACCCAGAGGACCTTGCTGGTGAAGGCTGGGAGCTCCACCTCGCTGCTCCGTGAGGCCCCCGACGGGGCATGCAGGCGAACTCTGACGGTGGCCGTCGTCGCGTGACGGAGGTTCCCGGCCCCGTTTGCGGCGAGGATCCCGGTGCGGAGCCCTCCGCCGCTTCGCACGTGCCCGAGCACGTTGGTGCGGCCGATGACTCCCTTCGACGGATGGAGCCAGTGCGGGAATCCGTCCACGGTCGCGTTGAGGTTGCGCCAGCAGCTCTGGAACTCCGTGACGTCGCGGTCTCCGGTGCGGCGGTCGCGGATGACCAGGTTGCCGACGGCCTTCATCTGCTGGGGATCGACCTTCATCTTCTTCCAGTCGGGGCTGATCAGCGCGAGCGCGGGACGTCGATCGCTCGCCGCGTCGTAGCCCGCGAGCACCTCCTCGCGATAGTGGTACCCGCGGATCGGAAGGGAGATCTCCCTCCGTGCCAGCTGCCTGCCATCGCCGTCGAACAGGACGGTCACGAAGTCCGAGATCTGCGGGTTCGCCGCCTCGAAGGAGAACCCGAACTCGACGTTCGATGTCTCGTCGAGCAGCGGCAACGCGTGAGGCCAGAAGAGGAATCCCTGTTGTTCGAGCCCTCCGAGAAGATCGCGGCGCTCTGCGGCGAGCGGCGGCCGGTACTCGGCCAGGGCGACGGTCACCTCATGGTTGCCGCGCAGCGACGCGCTCGTGCCGTCGCGACCCTCGTCGAATGCGAACCAGTACGACGTGCCATGTCCCTGGTACCGGTAGCCCCAGAACCCGATCTCACTGGCCGCCGCCTTCCCCGACAAGGTGATCTGCTCGATGGTCCTCGCTCCGTCGCGCGTGAAGGTGCCTTTGTCGCCGGCATTCGACCAGCGGAGCGCACTGTCTGCATCGCTCAGCTTGTGGTCGTAGTTCGGGAGGGTGAGCGCCAGGCTGCCCGTCTGATACTCGCTGAGCGGGATCCTTGATTCACAGACGTGGTCGGGGCCGTAGTCGTGCGCGCCGTGGAGGCTGGTGAACGATCCCTTCCAGAACAGGTCCGCCCACACGCGCCAGCGCGGATGACGGTTTCCCGTGAGCGCCGGGTGGGTCGTGCGCACCTCGACGACCGCGGTCCCCTCGCGCCCGGGCAACAGCTCGTCGAGCGTGAAGCGGACCGTCTCCTGGGGTCGCATCATCAGGTACCGCTCGTGATGGCTGCGCGCGTCGCTGGCGGTCACGCGCACGAGGAGCGGATCCTTGACCGGGAAGTAGTCGGAGAAGTGGTGGAACAGGTAGATGTCACCCGCCTCCACCTCCGCGGGAATGGGCAATGTCGAACCGCAGTACTCGAAGTTCTGCCCGACCCAGAACACCGGAAGCACCTCGCCGCTGCGCTCCATCCAGCGAAGCGCGTTGAGGTACGCCGTCTTCACATCCGCCCCGCCGACGACCACGGCATCCGGCGTGCCGGTGGTGGTGCCTGGTAGCGCGGCGCCGGCGAGCACATCGCTGTCCCGGTGTGACACCCATGTCCACGTGACGTCCGGCGCCGCGGCGGCGAGCTCGTCGCGGAACTCCGCGTCTGCGTAGGCGACGCCCGTGCGCACCTTGCGAGCCCGAAGCTCTTGGACCACCTGGGCCAGGCTCTGATCGATCGACGCGACCTTGGGGCGCGGGGGAGCACCGGGCGCCGGGGCGGCCTGCTGCTTGCGCTGCTGCCAGCGCTGCCGCAGCTTCATGCCGATCAGACCGGGGTCGCTGCGAAGCGTGGCGACGGCGCGCGCGACCTCGCTCCGCATCGGGCGAGCGGACGGTGGTTTGGTCTTCATGGTGAGCGCCTCAGGATGAGCTGGCGATCGGGCATGCCCTGGGTGATTATGCCCCCGGGTCGGGGGGCCGTCCTATCGAGCGCTCCATCACCGCGAATCCGTGGTCACCGATTCCATGCGGAACGAAGCCGGCTCGCTCGAAGGAGCGCAGCGAGGCGCGATTCTCTGCGTGCACGAGGGCGCGAAGCCTGCGGACCGACCCATCGTGCTCGAGCTCGACGACCATCGCCTCGAGAATGGCCGTCCCGAGCCCGCGGCCCCGGCGTCCCGCCGCCACCCCGATCGACACCGTCCCCTCAGCTCCCTCTATATCGACGCGAACCTGGCCGACGGCCTCTCCCTCCTCCTCGGCGATCCACAAGCGTGTGCCCGGATCGCCGATCCGGCGCGAGATCCATGCCGCGTGGTCTGACGGGCTGACCGTCTGGCCTGTAACGCTGAAACGCACCGCGTCCGGGTCGTTGCGCCACTCGAACAGCAGGTCTGCGTCGCGCCCAGTCGCACGGCGAAGCGCGACCCGCAGCTCGCGATGCCGGCCGGCCGTCAGCGGACGAGGTCGTCCCACTGGAGCACCTGGTCATCGGCGACGTCACGGGCAACGTGCCTGCCCACCACGCGGTCGAGCTCTTCGACCGGGATCCCGAATCCGGGCCGCTTCACTGCCAGGGCGTCGCGGGTGATCTCGGATCCGGCAGCGAGGTCGCGAGCGGCGACGATGCTGCGACGGCCGAGCCGGAACAGGTCCGCCTCAGCGTCCGTGACGCGCTTGACGCTCGAACCGAGCGCATCCTCCGCCTCGCGAATCGCCGTGACCATGGCCCCGAGCTCCGCCGGCTCAAGCGCAAACGGATGGTCCGGGCCGGTCTGATCGCGGCTGAGCGTGAAATGCTTCTCCACCGCACATGCACCGAGCGTGACCGCCACGACGTCGGCCGTGTGCCCGAGGGTGTGATCCGACCAGCCGATCGGGACCTGGAAGGCGTCGCGCATCGTCGTGATCGCTCGGAGGTTGAGATCGGCGAACCGAGGCGGGTAGTTCACCGCGCAGTGCATGACCATGAGGTCGCGCGCTCCCGCGGCGGCCGCCGTGTCCAGGGCACGCTCGATGTCTCCGAGTGAGGCCATGCCGGTGGAGATCAGCATCGGCTTCCCGGTCCGTGCGACCCGTTCGATCAGGGGCAGGTGGGTGACCTCGTAGGAGGCGATCTTGTACGCGGGAACGCCGACTCCCTCGAGCACATCCACGGCCGCCTCCTCGAAGGGGGTCGAGAAGAACGTGATGCCGTTCTCCGCGGCGTGGCGGGCGAGATCCGCGTGCCACGCCCATGGGATCTCGACGCGCTTGATGAGCTCCCAGACCAACTCACGCTCCTCGAGCAGCCCCTGCTCCTTGAGGTACTTGATGTCCGGCGTGCGCCGCGAGTAGAGCCCCTCGGCCGTGTACGTCTGGAACTTGACTGCGTCGGCGCCTGCCTCCGCGGCCACCTCGATCAGTCGCAACGCGGTCGGAAGATCCCGATTGTGGTTCGAGCCGGCCTCTGCGATGACGTAGCACGGATGTCCGGGGCCGACCGGGCGAGTCCCGATATGGAACTCCGGATTGCCGTAGACCCGGGCGCTCATGAGGCGGCACCGCCCCGCACGTCGTGGTCGTCCCCGAGATCGAGGCGAGGATCCGACATGCGCCAGATGATAGGTTCCGAGACGTGGACGACGGCGCGTGATCGACGAGAGGCCGCAGAGCCCCGGCATACGCGGGCGCGTGCTCGATTGGGCGTGGAACCACCCTCGCTGGAAGCGGCGCATGCGCGAGGCCTGGGGAATCGGGCGGGAGGTCACCGGCCGCGCCGGTCTCCCGCGTCCGTTCGATCCGCCCGAGTGGCAGGCGCTCCGCAGCATCGCCCGCACCGGCACGCCAGCGGCGGCCGACGCCGAGCGCGTGCTGTTCATGAGCTGGCGGGGGTGGTCGGCCCACCTCGCGATCGAGACGGTGCTGGCTCATGCGGTGCTCCGTCGCGGGGGTGCACCCGTCTTCGCGTACTGCGGCGGACGGCTCCCCGTCTGCGACGTCATGCCGGTGAACGTCTCACCGCCGATGCCGTGTCACTCGTGCCGCGAATACGCGGCCGGTGCGATCGAGGCCGCCGGGTTCGACAGCGTCGCGTTGCACGATGTGCTCGACGTGGCCAGCACCGTCAGGATCGCTCGGCGGAAGGTCGCTGCACTGAACACTGTTCGCGAATGCGAGGCGTACGTGGACCAGGGCATTCCACTGGGGAAGTTGGTGCGCATCTCGGTCGCGTGGTTCCTGTCGCGAGGAACGTTGGTCGACGCGCCGCAGACGGTGGACGCCTACCGTTCCTTTCTGGTCAGCGGCATCGTCGTCGCCCGCGGACTGCGCAGCATCCTTGATCGAACCGCCGCGCAACGCGTCTTCATGCTGAACGGGACGTTCTTCGCAGAGAGCATCATGATCGCGCTGTGCGCTGAGCGGGGGCTTCCCTTCGGAACGTACGAGAAGGGCTTCATCCACGACTCGGTGGTGATGACGCCCGGCGCGGCCGCATCGCGCCTCCAGGTCCCGGAAGCTGCGTGGATCGCTGCCCGCGACACACCACTCACCGACGGCGAATCGGAGGCCATCGATGCGTACCTCGGCCACCGCCGGGTCGGCGGCGGCGCGCTCGACAACTTCTGGCGCGTGCGCGTCGATGATCTCGACCGGATCCGGCGCGAGCTCCGCCTGGAGGCCGCACGCCCTCTTGTCGTCATGTTCTGCAACATCCTGTGGGACAGCGCGGTGATGGGAAGAGACCTCGCGTTTCCCTCGATGGGCGAATGGGTCACGCAGGGGATCCGCTGGGCCGAATCGCATCCGGAGATCGATCTCGTGGTCCGCATCCACCCCGCGGAGATCAAGCTGCGCAACCACCCCACGCTCGAGCGGATGGCAGACCACATCGACGCTCGCTTCCCCTCGCTGCCGGCAAACGTACGGGTGATCCAGGCAAACGACCCAACCAGCTCATACGTGCTCATGGACGTCGCCACGCTCGGTCTGGTGTACACGTCCACCGTCGGCCTCGAGCTCGCCGCACGTGGCGTTCCCGTGGTCGTGGCTGCCGATACCCACTATCGCGGCCGCGGATTCACCGTCGATCCAGCGTCCGCGGATGCATATTGGAGCGAGGCTGATCGCGTGCTCGCCGCTCCGCCGAATGACGCGGAGCGCGATCGGGCTCGCGAGCTCGCGAGACGCTACGCGGTGCTCTTCTTCTTGAGGTTTCACAACGTCCTGAACGCGGTCTCGGAGGAGGGCCGGAGCAGGCCGCGGATCAATGCGGTCCGCGCGGCGGACCTGGATCCCGGATGGGATCCGGCGATGGATCGCGTCGTGACCGGCATTCTCGAGGGGACTCCGCCGATCGCGCCTGCGGGCGTCGTGCAGCCTTCAGTGGTGATCTCGAGCTAGCAATCGGCGATACTCCCCCGATGATGCGAAGAGGGATCGCACCAGCAGCGCTCGTCGTTGCGGTGGTCTTGGCCGGCTGGCTTGTGACCGGAGTGGCGGCGATCGACATCATCCGATTCCTCGCCTATGACATCGGCTTTGTGGCCCTTCCCGGAATGGCGCTGCTCTGGGCGATTCGCGGTCACCGCTCAGGGTTGCTCGCCACCATCGCCCTCGGCTGGCCGCTCGGTGAGGCGCTCGAGATCCTCGCTTTCACCGGCACCGCGTGGATCGGAGCTCGCGGCCTCTTCGCGCTCTATCCGCTTGTCGTGGTGGTGCCGAGCGCCGTCGTGATCTGGCGACGACGGCTACATCTGCAGCAGGCCACTGACCCGAACACGCGCTTGGATTCGCAGGGCCTCTCGCCGGCAGTCATGTGGACCGCCGCCGGGGCGCTGTCGTTGGGTCTCATCTACCTCACTCTCGAATTCCTTCCGCTCGCACCGCTGCCGGGGTCGAGCGTCCTGCAGGAATACCCCGATTACCCCTACTTCATCGGGCTCATCACGCAGGTGATGTATCACTGGCCGCCGAGCACGCCGGGCTTGTCGGGTGTCCCACTGGCATACGAATGGTTCGTCCTTTTCCATATCGCCGCGGCAAGCCAGGTCACGCATCTGCCGGTTCCCATCATCGGACTGCGACTCGACTACATCCCCACGATCGTCGTCGTCGGATGCCAGCTGCTCGTCGTGGGGCGCTACATCGGCCGGTCGTGGTGGACCGGTGTCGTCGCAATGCTGCTGTTGTTCGTCATGGGTCCACCCGACCTGTCCTCGAGCTACTCCGCCAGCCCCGACAGCGTGTTCGTCCACCTCTGGGACAGCTGGACGATGCCGTATGGCTTGACGTTCATGCTCGCGCTCGTATACCTCATCACGGAACGACTCCGCGCAACCTCCCCGCGGCTGCGCGACGGCCTCAGGTCATGGGTGCTCATCGCCATCCTCATGATCGGAGCGTCGGGCGCGAAGGCGACCATCCTCCCTGACATCATCGTCGGAGCGGCGATCTACACGGTGCTCCGTTACGTGGTCCGACGCAGGGTCCAGATGCCGGTCGTCATAACTTTCGCGCTGGGCGTGGTCGTATTCGTCCCCACGTACCTACTCATCTACGGCGGGCAGACACCGGGGACCAAGCTCCAGCTCCTCACGTGGCTGGACGGGAGCGCGCCCGTCGTATTCGCGAATCTCATCCATCACACCGAGATCCGCGCGGTCGTGCTTCCGTTTGCGTATGCCATGGGATTCGCGCTGGTCATGGCGCCGCTGGCCGGAATGCTCTACCTGCTGCGACGCCGTCACCGGGCCGAGATCGCCGCGATCGCCTTCCCCCTCTGCATCTACGGCGCGGGCGTCCTGATTGCCGCAACAGTGCATCACAGCTCCTTCAGCGAGGTGTACTTCCAGGACACCGGGTACGTCGTCGCCTGCATCGCCGGCGCTCAAGGGCTTCGCCTGGCATGGCTCGATATCGGGCATTCGCTGCCGTTCTCTCGAAACGCGGTCATTGCAGGATTCGCGAGTTGGGTCGTCGTCCTCCTCGTGATCGTCAAGCTCACAGCGCATTGGGTGGACACTCCTGAACGCGTCATGCTCCGCTACTTCGGGGTCGGCGCAGCTGCCGTAGTCTTCGTCGTTGCATGGGCGATGGTGCTGCAGGCGCGCAACCGCCAGCCTTCGGAAGCGATCGCGCTGGGCTTGATTCCCGTGCTTGCGGCCTCGATACTCACAACACCGCTCGCCGTGTATCCCAACGTACGGAAGATCGTCAAGGCCGAACCGATCACATCGACGCAGACGGTGCTCGTCCCCGGGCTCGTCAGCGCCCTGAACTGGTTGCGCGACCACTCGACGGTCGACACAGTGTTCGCCGTCAACAATCACTGGACGAGCGCTTCGAGAGGTAGCGCGAATTACTACTACTACACGGCCTTCTCGCAACGTCGTGCCTTCATCGAGCCCTACAACCCCTACCCCATCCCGCCCGGCTCCGGCACGCCTGCCGGCGCGAATTTCGTCTACCGCCAGCGCATCAACGATTCCGTGTTCAACGAGGCGAACCCCGCTGCGCTTCGCGTCATGACGCAGGATTACGCGGTCCGATTTCTCCTCATCGACCGGCTCCTTGGGCCTGACAATCCCGAGGTGCTGCAACTCGGGCGGGTCGTCTTCAGCAATCAGGACGCGGCGATCGTCGCGGTCGGCTGACACGAGACCGGCCCGTCGCACCGCGCGCGACGAGAGCAGCTCAGGTCGGGTCTGCGACGTTCGCCGGCCGTGACGCCACGACCGTGTAGCCGAGGCAGTCCTCCCCCCAATCACGCTTGAGGCTCCAGTGTCCGACAACCGCCGCTGCCGCGGCGACCGGCGCGAGCGGGACCCGCATGGCGCCCAGCGGAGCGATGAGGGCGAGGATCTTCTGGGCCGTCACGGTCACCGGGTTGCCACGGCTGTAGATCCTCACGTTCACAAAGCCGGCTTCACGCAGCAGATACGTGATCGCAGAAGGCGTGAAGCGCCAGTAGTCGTATGGGACGAAATGCCAGCGTGCCGCAAAGGGGACCGTCATGAGCAGGCGTCCGCCGGGACGCAGGCAGCGAAGGACTTCGTTCAGCAGATCGCCTGGCTCGAGAACGTGCTCGAGCACCTCCGTGCAGAGCGCCAGGTCCACCGACGCACCGGTCACCGGCCAGGGATACCCGTTCACGTAGAGCGTATCGGGCCGGGCGTATCCGAACTTCTCATCGGCTTCGGCGATGTCCAATCCCTGATAGCTGGCGGCCCGCTTCAGCAGCGACCGATACGGCTGCTCCCCGCATCCCACGTCGAGAACGACACCGGTCTCGTTGGCCAGCAGGGGTCGGAGGTCGTTCCAGATCGAGGCGAGCTGCAGGTCGCTCATCCGCCGGAGCAGGCCGGGATCGCGCAGCGCCGGCGGCCGCCAACTCTCAGTCTGACGAAGCGCGAGATTGCGTCGATTCACCCGTCTGTCGCCGCCGAAATCGATGGCATCGCTCACTAGGGTAGCAATCTCTCACAGGCCCCGAAGCCCGGGCGCGAGTGCCCAAACCACGGGATATCATGTGCGGAATGCCCGATTCGCCCCTCGGACGTCGGCGGAAGATCAGCGCGATCATCGCCTGCTATCGAGACGCTCCGGCGATACCGATCATGCACGAGCGTCTCGTCGCCGTCTTCACGAAGCTTGACGTCGACTACGAGATCATCTTCGTCAACGATGCCAGCCCGGATGACGCGGAAGAAGTGCTTGCCGAGCTTGCCGATCGTGATGCGCACGTCGTCGTCGTGACGCACAGCCGCAACTTCGGATCACAAAGCGCCTTCACCAGTGGGATGCGCATCGCCACCGGCGATGCGGTGGTCCTGCTCGACGGTGATCTGCAGGATCCGCCCGAGCTGATCGAGGCGTTCTATGCGAAGTGGCTCGAGGGATACGACGTCGTCTACGGCGCGCGTGTCGCGCGCGATGCGAATCGATTCCTGCGCGTCTCGTATCGAGTCTTCTACCGCCTGTTTCGCGCGGCCTCCTACGTTCCGGTGCCGCTCGACGCCGGGGACTTCTCGCTCATGGATCGCCGTGTGGTCGACGCGCTGAACCTGCTACCGGAAACCAATCGCTTCCTCCGGGGACTTCGTGCGTGGGTCGGCTTTCGACAGACCGGGGTTCCGTATCACCGACCGGAGCGCATGTTCGGCAAGACCACCAACTCCCTCCTGCGCAACATCGGATGGGCGCGCAAGGCGATCTTCTCGTTCTCGTACATCCCGCTCGAGCTGATCACGGTCGTCGGCGTCCTGACAACGGTTGCCGCGTTCATCGCAATCCTCGTCGAGATCATCGTGCGCCTCGTGAAGCCGTCGGCCGCGCCCACGGGCTTCACATCGCTCATCGTGCTCATTCTCTTCATCGGGGGGATCCAACTCCTCTGTCTCAGCGTGATCGGTTCGTACCTCGCGCACATCTACGAGGAGGTCAAGCGGCGACCACCGTTCATCGTTGCCAATGTCCGCAACCGTCCCGCGGGAGACCGAGAAGGAGGTCGCGCCGAGGAGAGCGAGCCGGCGGAGGGTGGGTCATCCGCTGTCTCGTAACCGGCGCGGCGGGATTCGTCGGAGCGAACCTTGCCCGCCGCCTCATCGACGACGGACACGACGTGACGGCGATCCTCCAGCCGACCACCGACACGTGGCGGCTTGACGGTCTGTCGGACATGCGGCGCATCGACGGCGACATTGCGAACGGCGACGACATCGAGCGCGCGTTCGCGTCCGCCAGGCCGGAGTGGATCTTCCACCTTGCCGCGCACGGTGCATATTCGTTCCAGACCAACCTTGTCGGTATGGCGCGCAGCAACGTCCTCGGTATGGCCACGATCCTCGCGGCGGCAGAACGGCACGGCTGCACCGTACTGATCAACACGGGAACATCCTCCGAGTATGGCGATCGCGATCACGCTCCACGAGAGGACGAGCCGCCACGACCCAACAGTGACTATGCGGTGACGAAAGCCGCGGCAACCTGGCTCTGCCAGCGGGCCCGGGATCGCGGTGTGCCGGTCACCACGCTTCGGCTGTACTCCGCGTACGGACCTTTTGAGGAAGAGCGCCGGCTGATGCCCACCCTGATCCGCGCCGCTCTGACCGGGAGGTTTCCGCCGCTCGCGGATGCGACTGTGGTGCGCGATTACGTGTACGTCGAGGACGTCGTCGATGCGTACATCGCGACCGCATCGGCGCCCAATCGCAGTCCGATCTACAACGTGGCGACGGGCATCCAGACGTCCCTGGCACAGATCGTCGAGACTGCCGCCGCGGTCTTCTCGATCTCGGACGAGCCCGTCTGGGGCGGATACCCGAAGCGGGCGTGGGACACGACCGTCTGGGTGGGGGATCCTGCGCTCATCCGGTCAGAGCTGGGCTGGCAGGCCACCACCCAACTCAGCGACGGCATGGCTCGCATGGCGGCATGGCTGGCCGCGCACCCACCGGAGGCGGGGTCTCCGAATCGGTGAGGGCACCGACCGCTGAAGTCAGCCCGGACGCCTCGACGCGATGAGGTAGAGATTCCCGAGCGGGACCGGCAACGACACGCGGCCCACACGGCTCCTCCCCAGCGTCCCCAAGGCCATCTGCTTGGCGCGAGCGGGAATCGGCGTCAGATGAACGACGTAGCTGACGCTGTATGTGTTGTTGACGCGGCCTTGCTCGCGGACCTTGAACCCGCCGGCTTCGAAGATGCGACGCATCGTCGCGGGGCTGTAGAGGTACGTGTGCTCGATGTCGATGATCGGACTGCGCTCGCGGAGCAGGTGCGCCGACACCGATTCGACATTGTGGTTGAGGCAGAGGATCATTCCGCCAGGCCGGAGGGCCGCGCGGCAAGCATCCAGGACGGCGTCGGGATGGCTCACGTGGTCGAAGACCTGGAACAGGCAGATCGCGTCGAATTCTCCGTCGGCGAAGAGACCGGGCCGCATGATGTCGCAGACGATCCGATCACGGACGCTCGCTGCCGCACCGGCGATCGCAGCCGAGCTCGGCTCCACTCCACGCACGCGCGTGTAGCCTTGCTGCAGCGCCTGCTCGAGGAAGAAGCCATCACCGCATCCGATCTCGAGCAGTGACTCCTGGCGGCCACCGATCCGCTGAAGCTTGGCGAGATATCGGCCGTACGTCGCCTTGAGGTTCGCGGTCTCGGCCTCGTAGTCGAACGTGCTCTCCGCGTACAGATGACCGAGCGTCGCCTCGTCCAGCACCGGGTCAGACCTCACCAGTCCACATCGGGCGCAGCGGACCATGCGATAGTGGATGCGGTCCGGGAGACGGCGGGCGGAGAAACGTGCGGGTGTGATGTCGTCGAGCCCGAAGTTGGCGGGGTACAGCTCGCGCGACGGAGCGCCGGGCCCGCAGATCGCGCAGTTCGTTCCCTCGAATGTGAGGCCCGCCGCTGCTTTCTCTTCCTCACTGGCTGGCACCGGCGGATTATAGCCTGCGGTCATCCCACTATCCGGGGATGCTCGATCACCGAAATTCCTGAAGCTGACCATAGGTGAGGCCCGGCACACGCACCGGCTGGTAGATGCCGCAAGCGCCACTTCCGAATGCCTTCAGTCCGTCGAGCGACAGCACCATCCAGCGTGAATGGTGTGCCTCGAGATAGCGACACTCGATCTGGGTCACCGCGCCGATCGCGGAGAGCGGGAACGGGAACAGCGCAGCGTTGCTTGCCACGTGTGTGTCGAGCGTGACGTAGTTGAAGCTCTCGCCGAGATAGGTCAGCGCTCCGGGCTTCCCCTCCGTGTATCGCTGCGCCGTATGGACCGCTGCGATGATCACCGGGACGTCGTACGTGGTGAAGCCGCTCATCGGAGGCGGATCGACCAGTGTCTTCATTGCCAGCACTGGGTCGGGGGTCAGCAGCACCGAGGAGAAACAGAGGCACACCAACGCGCCCAGCGGGATCAGCTTCGCCTTCGCTGATAGTCGTCCCCTCGTGAGCTCAAGCGTCGAAAGCCAGTTGGCGCGGACCTCGTCCGAGTGGATGGCGACCGCCAGCAGCGCGCCGACGCAGACCGCGCATGGCAGGAGCATCGTCTGCAATTGACCGGCCGCGTAGGCTCGGTTGACGTAGTACACGAGACCCAGCAGCGACCACGTGCCCACGAAGGTGAGCGCGATCGCCGCCTGATCGAGCACGCGATCTCCGGGGATGCCCTCTCGGCGCCTGCTTCTCATCAGACCCCAGCCGGCCGCGGCGCCGCAGACGATGATCGGCATCACGACAAGGACAGGACCGGGCACCTGCATCGGCGCGGAACCCACCCCGGATCCGAACAGCTTGATGTATGCGGCGACGAAACTCAGGTTCACCGGTGAGCCGATGGCGAGCAGAAAGAGCGGGTACGACGCGACGCCGGCCAGCAACCCGGCGACCCACACTCCGCCCGCACGCCACCGGACGGAGTGCGTTGCGCCCAGCACGATCATCAGGCCGTACACACCGGTCGCGGCGACCCCGAAATCCTGCGAATTCCAGGCGATCAATCCGCAGCCGAAGCCGATGAGCGCCACACGACCGCTCCGCAGCGTGCCGCGATACAGGAGGACGAGATCGGTGAGCCCGATCGCGAGGATGACAAAACCGGAGAGCAGGCGTATCGGCAGCTCCTGAAACAAACTCGCGATCGAGCTGAAATCGCCGATCTGATGCGACGTCACGTAGGTGATCGGCACCACGATGGCGACGGCGAGCAGGTAGCCTTTGATCGCGAGCACGCGCTTGACGATCCACACGGCGATTCCGACTGTCGCGAACCCGAGCGCCGTGAGGAAGATGGAGATCGCACCCACCATCGCCAGCGGCGAGAGCAGCGACTTGAACGGAAGGAAGAGCCACCCGTACAGCGCCGTGTACTGCGGGATGTACGTCAACTCCGGAACCTTTCCTGCCGCCGGGCCGAGCATGTCGTTGATCTCGTTGATGTTGTTGTTCACGTACGGCATGTAGTCGATCGTTCGAATCGCGCCGAGGACGTCGCATGCGCAGAGCACGGCGAGGGCCACCGCGAGGACGATCCGCACCGGTCTCGAGAAGTGTTGCGGCCGGAGCAGCACGGCGCTCACCGCGATGAGCACGCACGCCGCGATGGCGACGTGGGAACCGAAGCCCTCCCAGTAACCGCTCGCCAAGAGTCCGGGCCGCTCGATCGTCCATATCCCCCAGATCAGACCACCCGCCACCACCACGGCGACTGGGACGTCGAACCGGCTCAGCCGGTCGCTGCGCACCGACAGGGCGGTGATGACGACGGCGAGCACGAGCACGCACGCATAGATGAGCTTGTTGCCACTGCCCGTCAGGTTGTTGTTGCTCGCAAATGTCCCCACCACGAGGACGAGCAGCGTGCCGGCCGCGACGCGCGGAACGAGCGCGGTCACCGCGCGGGATTCAGGCATCGTCAGCGCGTGATCCTCACGCTCCGCAGCGGTCTAGGCAGGGATCAAGCCTGTCCGTCGAACCGCGGACATGAGACCTTCGACGTCGAGACCGTTTCGGTGACGCAGGAAGTCCTCGGATCCGGTCGTTGCTCCGGGCGGGTCGGTCACACCACGACGGAGCAAGCGCACATTCAACGCGTGGTCTGCGATGGTCTCTGCCACCATCGACCCGACGCCGCCGATGACCCGGTGGTCCTCGATGGTGACGCATGCGCTCTTGGGCGTCAGCAGCGCAACGAGGTCGTCGGTTGGTGCGGGAGCGATCGAAGCGACCACGGCGACGGCCGTCGGGATGCCCTCGGCCAGCAGCCGCCGCCGCGCCTCCAGCGCGACACCGGCCATCGAGCCGACGGCGACGATGGCGATGTCACCTTCACCGACGACCTCGAGACGCCCCCAGCGAAAACGACCGTTCAACTCCGGGTGGCTCTGCGTTTCCTTGGCCAGACGCAGGTACATCGGCTCGGGCCGCGCGTAGTGGTCCCGCAGCGCTCGGTCCACCTGCGCGTCGTCTGCCGGGGCGACGATCCCGACCCCGGGCTGCACGCGCATCAACGCGATGTCCTCCAGCGCGTGGTGCGTCGATCCCGCCGATCCATACGCGAATCCGCCGCCGATCCCGACGATGCGCACGGGCAGCTGATGCAGCACGGCGCCATTCCTGAACTGCTCGTATCCGCGCATCGATGCGAAGGTGGCGATGGAATAGCAGAACGGGATGAATCCCTCGCTCGCCATTCCGGCAGCGAGGGAGATCATGTTGGCCTCGGCGACGCCGACATTGAAGAAGCGATCCGGATGGCGTTCCGCGAAGGGTTCGAGCACCATGAACCCAAGGTCGGCGGTCAGCAGCACTACTCGCTCATCAGCGCCGGCGATCTCGACGAGCGTCGAGACGAACTGCTTCCTCATCCGATCTCTCGCAAGGCCTGCGCGTACTGTTCGTCATTCACAGGAAGGTAATGCCACTTCACCTGCCGCTCCATGAAGCTCACTCCCTTCCCCGCGACGGTGTCGGCGATCACGAACCGCGGTGCACCGGCGCCCGGCTTGCTCAGCACACCCGCGAGTGCGTCGACGTCGTGGCCGTTGACCCGTTCGCATTCCCAGCCGAGGCTCTCGACGGCTTTGGAGAGGTCACCGAGGTCGATGACGTCAGCAGTCGGCGCAAGCGCCTGCTGACCGTTGTTGTCGAGCACCAGGCACAGGTTGTCCAGCTTGTGATGCCCGGCGAACATGAGCGCCTCCCAGACGGAACCCTCGTTGAGCTCCGCATCACTGATGAGGACGAACACCCTGCCGGGTTTCGAGGCCACACGCTTCGCGAGCGCGACGCCCGCACCGAGGGATGCGCCGTGACCGAGAGAGCCTGTCGAGAACAGCACGCCGGGAAGTGCGTGTTCGGGATGGACACCGAGGTGCGTGTCGTCGCCGCAGTAGGTGTCGAGCGCCTCGCGGCTGATGACGCCGAGCTGCTCGAGAACGCAGTACTGGGCAAGCGCGGCGTGCCCCTTTGACAGGATGAACCTGTCGTCACTCGAATCGAGAACTCGCGAGAACAGCGCTACGAGGATATCCGCGATGGAGAGTGCGGAACCGATGTGGCCCACATGCGCCCGCCTGGACTGCTCGATGATCGAACGGCGAACCAGGACCGAGTTGAGCGAGCGAGCGGCGTCGCTGATCGTCGTCACAGCGTCTTCCTTGAGTAGCCGTCTCTCTGGTCCGCGCCCACGCGACCCGAGTGTAGCCTAGGGACCCGCGCCAGGGCCGATTTGGGCCTCGCGTGGCCGGTGGGGCCGGATGCCGGGCCTGACGCGACCCAGGAGCGGCGAACGGGCCGCGGTGGCGGCGTGATCCCGGCTGTTATCGTCCCCGCCCGTGAGGACGTTGGTGACGGGTGGCGCCGGGTTCATCGGAAGCCACCTGGTCGACCGGCTCGTGGCCGGCGGCGATGCGATCACCATCCTTGATGACCTGTCGACCGGCAGGCGCGCCAACGTCGCGCACCACGCCGGCAGCGGCGACCTCCGCATGGTTGAGGGCTCCATCCTCGACGAGCCGGTCGTCGAGGACCTCGTGCGTGAGTGCGACCGCGTCGTCCACCTGGCCGCCGCTGTCGGCGTGCCCCACATCGTGGCTGATCCGCTCAGATCGCTGCTGGTCAACAGCCGCGGCACCGAGAACGTGCTGAGCGCGTGCGCGCGTCACGACCGGAAGGTGTTGCTCGCAAGCTCCAGCGAGGTCTACGGCCGGACGGCTCACGTCCCGATGCGTGAGGACGATGATCGCGTGCTCGGGTCGACCGTCGTCCAACGGTGGTCGTACGCAACGGCGAAGGCGCTCGACGAGCATTTCGCGCTCGCCTACGCGGCGCAGGGTCTGCGCACCGTGATCGTGCGCTACTTCAACATTTACGGGCCGCGCATGGATCCACTCGGATACGGGAGCGTGGTGGCGAACTTCATCCAGCAGGCCATCGACGGCAGGCCGCTCACGGTGTACGGCGATGGACTGCAGCAACGCTGCTTCACATACGTCGGCGACTGCATCGACGGCACCGTCCTGGCCATGACGACCGAGTCAGCGGAAGGTCAGGTCTTCAACATCGGCAACGAGACGGCCGAGACGACGATCGCCGATCTGGCTCGAAGGATCGTCGATGCGAGTGGCAGCGGCTCGCCGATCGTGTTCCAGAGCTACGAGTCGCGCTTCGGCCCGTCATTCGAGGACGCGCGGCGCCGCGTGCCCTCGGCCGCCCGCGCAACAGAGCGATTGGGGTGGACCGCGACGGTCGGTCTCGACGAAGGCTTGCGGCGAACCCTCACATCCTGGGAACGCGGTACACCGGAGGCGCCTGCGGCAGGTTAGAGGGTGTGCCACCCCGCCCTGCCCTGACCGCGAACGCCGCGCGTGTCGAGCACGAGGGCGGCGTGGTCGCGAACCATGGGCCAGTCGATCGCGTCGTGCGCAGTGGTGATGATCACGAGGTCGCTTCCCTGGAGTTGTGCCGGGGTCAGCGCCACCGCATGGAGATGCGCGCCGCCGTGGACCGGCAGCGAGGGCACGTGGGGATCCACGTAGTCGACGACCGCGCCTCGAGACGTGAGCCGTTCGGCGACCTCCACCGCCGGGGATTCGCGAACATCGCCGATGTTGGGCTTGTACGCGACGCCGATCAAGAGGATGCGCGAGCCCCGCACGCTGCGCCCGATGTCGTTGAGAACGTCGTTGGCGCGCTGCACGACGTAGTCCGGCATGCCCCGGTTGACGTCGTTGCCCAGGTCGATGAACCGGGTGCGGAACTCGAGGTTGCGCATCTTCCATTCGAGGTACGAGGGATCCACCGGGATGCAGTGCCCACCCACACCGGGACCCGGGTAGAACGGCATGAACCCGTACGGTTTGGTCGCCGCGCTTTCGATGACCTCCCAGACGTCGACGCCGAGACGGCGGCAGATCTGCGCGACCTCGTTGGCGAAGCCGATGTTCACCATCCGGAAGGTGTTCTCGAGCACCTTGACCATCTCCGCGGTGCTCGCGTCGCGCACGGGGATCACGACGTCGACGATCGTCGACAGCGCCTGACGGGCAACCTCCGTCGATGCCTCGTCGACACCACCGACGATCTTCGGGGTGTTGCGAAGCGTGAACTTCCGGTTCGCCGGGTCGATCCGCTCGGGTGCGAAGGCGAGGAAGATGCTCTCGCCCATCACGAGACCCGAACGTTCGAGAATCGGCCGCAGGACCTCCTCCGTCGTACCGGGGTAGCTCGTGCTCGTCAGCACCACGAGCTGGCCGGGATGCTGGGTCGAGACGAGCGCCTCGCCGACGGCCTCGATGGCTGACGTGTCCGGTTCCCGGGTGTCACCGAGCGGGGTGTGGACGCAGATGTCGACCACGTCGAGGTCACCCGCGGCCGCCAGCGACGTCGCCACCGTCAGCCGGTCGTCCCGGCGCGCCCGCTGGACGTCGCTCGCGGGCACGTCCTCGATGTAGCTCTCGCCCGCCATCACGGCGCTGCACCGGTCGGCGTTCGTGTCGATCCCGACGACGGTGAACCCGGCGTCGGCATAGGCGACGGCCGTCGGAAGCCCGACATATCCAAGACCGACGATCCCGATTCGAGCGGTCCGGTCCTGAATCCGGTCGACCAGTCGCCGGGCGTCACCGATCAGAGCCACAACGGGCGCAATCATACGGGCAGGCTGCGGGCGGCCCTCCCGAAGGGCAGCGAACCGCGGATCCTCTCGTGGCCCACGTCCGATCGCCGGCCCGGCCCCCGAGCCCGCGCCGATCGAGACATACTCCTCGAGTGCTGCGCCGCCGGATAGCACCCGCAGTGCTCGTCATCGCGGTGCTGGTCACGATCTGGCTCGTCTCCGGCGTCTCCGCCGTCCAGATCGCACAGTTCATCGGGTACGAGCTGGGCTTCGTCGCGCTTCCCGGGGCGGCGGCGGTGTGGGCGCTCCGGGGCCGCAGACCCGGCGTGCTGGCGGCGGTGGCGCTCGGGTGGCCCGTCGGACAGGCCCTCGAGATCCTCGCCTTCAGCGCCACGGCCGCAGCGGGGCTGAGGGGTCTGTACGCCCTGTACCCGGTTGTGGTGATCGCGCTCAGCGCGCCGGTGATCTGGAGGCGGAGGGGTCCGGCCGCGGACGCCCGAGACCGCCCACAGCCGGCCTCAGCACGCCTCGCCTGGGCCGCGGCCGGGACGATCTCGCTGGGCCTCGTCTACCTGGCCCTCATGTTCCTTCCCCACGTGCCGCTGCCGTCGGCGCAGACGCCGGTTTCGTACAGCCCGGATTTCGTCTACCAGATGAGCAAGATCGCCGAGGTGCTGAATCACTGGCCGGCCACGAACCCGGGGTTGTCCGGTGTGCCCCTCCCCTACGAGTGGTTCGTGTTCTTCCACATGGCCGCGGTGACCCAGGTGACGCACCTCTCCATCCCGATCGTCGCGCTCCGGCTCGACTTCGCGCCGACCGTCCTCGTCATCGGATGCCAGATGCTCTTCGTCGGTCGGGCGATCGCGGGGGCGGCGTGGACCGGCGTGCTGGCAATCGCCGTGCTGCTGCTGCTCGGGCCGCTCGATCTGACGACGGACCAGCGCGGGGCGCCGGCCTTCTTCGTGATCTTCAGCGACCAGCTCTGGTCAAGCTGGACGTTCGCCTTCGGGGTGATGTTCTTCCTCGCGCTGCTGTATCTCACAGTCGAGCGACTGGCGTCGAAGTCGTGGCGCAGCCGGGCCGACCTCGGCTCCTGGGTCCTGATCATCCTGCTGCTCGTCGGCGCCGCGGGAGCCAAGGCGACGCTGCTCCCGGTGCTCCTCACCGGCACCGCCCTGTTCATCGTGGTCAGCCGTCTCACCCATCGCGCGATCCCGCCCGCCGCGCTGGTGCTCGTCGGTCTGGATGCCGTGGTCTTCGTGCTCACGTTCCTCGTCCTCTATCGAGGGGGTGCCCCATCGACGGGCATCTCGCCGCTCGCAGCGCTCGGGCGGACGCTGCCGGTTATCGACGCCGGCAGCACAGCGATCCCGCTCGCCATCCGAGCCGTCCTGCTGCCGCTGGCATACGTCGCCGCGCTCGCGGGGATGCTCCTGCCCCTGGCCGGCATCCTCTACCTGCTCCGGCGCCGCCACCGAGGTGAGCTGCAGCGCTACTCCTTGTGCCTTTGCATGCTCGCGGCCGGGATCGTGACCACCAACGTGTTTCACCAGGTCGGGTACAGCGAGATCTACTTTCAGGACACGGGCTATGTGGCCGGCTGCATCGTCGCCGCGGCCGGGCTGCGTGCCGCGTGGCTCGATGCGGGAGGCGCCATATCGATATCGAGACGTACGGCGACCCTCGCGCTCGCCGGCTGGGGCGTGTTGTTGATCGCTGCCGCGACGCTGACGGCGATCACGCTCCGTCTCATCCCATCCGAGGTCACGATGTACAGCCTGCTGGGCGCCGGATGCGTCGCCACCGTGGTGTTCGCTCGGCTCCTGGCTCGGCGTCGCGGCCATCCCCGTGCGGGTCTGCTGACCCTGGGACTGCTACCACTCGTGGCGGCGGCGGCGCTGACGTCGCCGATCCAGCTCGCTCCGACGATCGGCCGGGTGCTCATCCGCGACCCGATCACGCCGACGCTCGCCGATCCTGCGGCAGTCCGGGGTCTCACCCCCGGTCTCCTCGAAGCGTTGGACTGGCTGCAACAGCACTCCCCTGTCGATGCGGTGATCGCTGTCAACAACCACTGGATCGACCCCGGCGACCGTGACGGGCGCTACTACTACTACTCAGCCGTATCGGAGCGCCGCGTCTTCATCGAGGGCTACGACCCGGTGCGCTACGAGATCAACACCTCGCCGGCCACGCCCGACGGGGCGGACTTTGCGGCCCGAAAGACTCTCAACGACGAGGTGTTCGACGATGACGATGCCGACGCGCTCAACGTCATGACCCAGCGATACTCAGTTCGATACCTCTTCGTCGACCACGTCGATGTGGACACATCCGGCGAGAACGTCGACAACCTGGGGACGGTCGTCTTCGCCAACCCGGCGGCGACGATCGTCGCGGTGGGCTAGCGCGGAAGGACCGGTGGAGATCCTCCGCCGGTGTCGACCTGAAGCACCGCCTCGGCGACGCCGACCCAGAATCCCGACCCCCAGGCGACGTGGAGCACCGGGAAGACGCCCGGGATGCGCAGCCGCACTCCGCCAGTCTCGCCACTCCCTGCCCGAATGCCGGCAGCCAGGCACGCGGCGGCGTAGGCGGTTCCCCCGGCGACGACCACGCGCCGTCCTCGTCTGGTCCACATCATCGCCGCCGCGACCGGAAGAGCGGCCACCAATGCAGGGGCGACCAGGTGGTACGGGCGGATCACGCCCGGGCTTGCGCGCGCGACCCGGACCTTCGCCCGCCCATACCGGAAGTACTGGCGCGCAAGCGCGCCGATCGATTCGCGGACGAAGTATCGCGTCGGGATGTCAGGGCTGAACAGCACCCGCCCGCCCGTCTCGCGGATCCGGTGATTCAGCTCGTAGTCCTCGTGCGGCGGGTACGCCTCGTCGTACAGACCGACGCGCAGGAACGCACTCCGGCGAAACGTGCCGGGGAAGACGGTCGGGAGATCCTCCGTCCGCGTCGAATACCGGTAGCGAGCCCCGCCGACGCCGAAGGGCGACCGCATCGCGGCGGCGATCGCCCGTCCGGTGACGCTCGCACCCTCGCCGTCCGCGCGACCGCCGACATTGTCCGCACCGGTCTCGACGAGCAACTCCACGGACCTTCGGAGATGATGCGGTGACCACTCCGCGTGCCCGTCCTGACGCGCGATGAACTCGCCACGGCTTGCGAGAATCGCGAGGTTGAGCCCGTGCGCCTGGGTGCGTCCCGGGTTGTCGATCAGACGGACGTTGGGGTGCCGTCGAGCCACCGATTCGACGACGGCCCGGGTTCGATCGTTCGACCCGCCGTCGGCGACGATCACCTCATACCGGTCGGCGGGATAGTCCTGGTCGAGCACCGACGCGAGGCACGCCTCGATATAGCGTTCCTCGTTGAAGACGGGGACGACCACGCTGACGAACGGCAGGGCTCCGGGATCGCCACCGTCGGCCGGGGACGCACCCCCCGTCAATACGCTCCGTCCGTGTGCGCCAGAGCGCGGAGCGTGCTCCACAGCAGCGAGAGATCCAGCCACAGGGACCAGTTCTCGACGTAGTACAGGTCGAGATGGATGCGCTGCTCCCACGGGAGCTCGGAGCGTCCGCTCACCTGCCAGAGCCCGGTCATGCCTGGCGTCACGAGCAGCCGGGCATGCGCGCCGTGACCGAAGCTCTCCACCTCGTCGGGGACGAGCGGACGCGGCCCGACCAGCGACATCGTGCCCACCAGCACGTTGAACAGCTGTGGGAGTTCGTCCAGCGAGTACTTGCGGATGAACCTGCCGACCGACGTGATCCGATCGTCGACGGGACCTTTCGCAAGGACCTTCCGCGCTCCCACGGGGGTTTCGACGTGGTGCAGCACCGGGCTCGCGCCAACGCGCATGCTGCGGAACTTCCACATTCGAAATGCCCGCCCCTCCTTGCCGATTCGGCGCTGACGGAAGAACACCGGACCGCCGTCATTGACCTTGATGGCGATCGCGATCGCCGCAAGCACCGGGCTCAGGACGACGATGAGGAACAGCGACGCGCCGCGATCGAACACCGCCTTCACGACTCGGGCGGGTCCGCTGAGCTCCGGCTCGCAGATCTCCAGGAGCGGCAATCCGGCGACGGGGTGCATGACGATGCGCGGCCCGGCGATGTCGGCGAGATCGGGGATCACGAGCAGCCGGATGCCGGAACCCTGCAGCGCCCACGACATCCTCCGCAGCTCGCCGCCATTGGAATGCGCGGCCCCGACGAACGCGATCGTGTCAGCGTCGACGCGCCTCACCTCGTCGACGATCTCATCGACGTCGATGGCCGCGTCAGGGGGAATGTCGTCGGTCGCGACGATGCCGACCACCGAGAATCCCGAGTGGGCACTGCGGGTGATGTAGTCCCGCAACTGTTCGGCGCCCTTGCGTGGTCCGACCTCCACGAGCCGGTGGATCGACACCCCATCGCCGAATCGTGCCCGGAGTGCCTTTCGTGCACCCCAACGGCCGACCAGTGTCAGCACGGCGGCCGTCGGCACTGTGAACAGGACCAGGCCACGCGAGAAGTCGGCGCGCAGCACGTACGACACGAAGGCGATCAGCGCAAGGATCCATATGGCCGCGTTGCCGACGCGCCGGTATTGCTCCGGGCCCGCGGCGAGATAGCGCCGGTCATACGAACCGCTCAGCACCATCGCCCCGATCCAGAGCACGGGGAACGTGGCCGCCAGCGCCACATACGGGAGGCGGTTGCTCAACTCTTCCGACGTGGCACCCAGGCGTGCGAGCGTCGCCACCGCCACCGCGAGCGTCGCGACCACCGCATCGATGACGACGAGGAACGCAACCCACCGCCGGGTCGAGACGCGCTGGGACTGCGACGCGACGCGGGGGTAGACGCTGGTCGGCCAGAACGCGGCGTGCGCCTCGCCGTGTATTCCAGCTCCCGCGCTGTGACGCTTTCCCTCGATCTGGCTCTCGGGCGCGCCGTCAAGCTGAGCGGCTGCGCGGTCCCGCCGGCCGGCGGCACTCGATCGCCAGCTTGCCATGGTGCCCTCCGGAATGAGCCGATCTCTTTCGAACGCGAAAGGAATCGCTTCGATCGCCGTGTCTCTAGCCTAACTTCTGGAGGCTCCCAGAGGGGCTCTGCGGACTAAGCTCCGTCCCCGGAGTGCCACTGCAAGACCTCGCGCAATCCGTCCCGGGAGTGGTGCTCGCCGCCCTGCTGCCGGGCTTCGCGGTGGCGACCCTGCTCAGCCCGCGATGGCACTGGTGGGCACGGCTCGCGATGGCCCCGGGACTGTCCGCCGGGTTCATCGGCGTCTTCGGGCTGGCGATGCACGACCTGAACATCCCGTTCGAGCCACTCACTGTGTTCCCCCTCCTCGTGCTGCTCGTCGGCGCTGCAGCGGTCCGCCGGCGGCGTGCGGATCGTGGAGACGGCGGTGCCGTGCCGTGGTGGATGCCCATTCCGGCGTTGATCGTCGGTCTCGTCTCGGCTGCGGTGTTCGTCTGGGCACTCCATGGGCAGGTGCTGCCGCCGGACTGGGACTCCGCGACGCACGGGGGCCTCGCCAACACCATCGCGCGGACACACGATGTGCTGCCGCTGGTCCCGATTCCACTGGAAGCGACCGAGTTCATCCGTCTGCGCCCCGGATTCGAGGCGATGGCGGCCGTTGTTTCGTGGCTCGGGGCGCCGTCGCCCGCATCGGCGATGGCGCCGGTGATCACGGCCACGATCGTCCTCATCCCGTTGTCACTGACGCTCCTCACGCTGGAAGCGACCGGCTCGATCGCGCTCGCCGCGGTCGTCCCGCTCTTCGCGGCCGGCCTCGCGTTTCCCTCGGATCAGGCGATCGTCGGACGCTTTCCAGAGATGGTCGAACTCGACGCTCATCGTGCCCGTCATCGTGGCCACCATGCGGGTGATACGCGGGATGAGCACCCGCGACAACGCGCTCCTGCTGTTCGCGATCATCGCGTCCATCTGGGTCATCCATGGCCTCGAGTACTTCACGGCGCTCGTCGTGGGATGCGGTCTGCTGCTATTCGTCGCGGTGACGGCGCTGCGCGCCACACCTCGCGCCACGCTCGTTCGCATCGGTATCGCTCTCGGCGCGACGATCCTCGGCGCCGCGCTCGTGACGGTGCTCACTCGACAGCCGCATGTGCCGGCGCCCATCGCCACGCAGCCGTCGTCGGTGGTGGTCGCGCTGGCCGGCACACCCGTGATGCTGCAGCAACTGCTGGTCATGATCGCTCAGAGCGATCTCATCAGTCCGGTGGCTCTCGCGCTCTACGGCATCGGCGTCATCGCGCTGCTCATCCGCCGGCGAATGCTGTGGGTGCTGGCCGGACAGATCGTCCTCGTGCTTCTCATGGTGGATGACTTCTACCTCCACATGTTCAGCGGTCTCTGGCGCGCGATCTACCCGTGGGGCGATACCGACCGGGTCCTTGGCGTCCAGTACTGGCTGATACCACTGGTGCTGGGCGCCGGATTGTTCGCGCTCGCCGACCTGATGCGCTCGCTCTCTCGCACACGCAGGCTCCAGGTGGGTGTCTCGATCGCGGTCGTCGTGGCTGTCGCCGCAGCGCTCCTGGCGCGCCATCCGCTCGGCCAGCTGTGGACGGCGGTGATCGGAAGGTTCAAGGTCTACCTCTATCCGCTCGGCGTCTTCGACCCGCTGTCCGAGCTGCGCCCATGGCTCATCGCCGTCGCAGTCACGGCGGCCGTGCTCGTCATCTCGTGGCTTGCGATGTCGCGTCCAACCCCAGTGCCCGGGTTCGTCCGTGAACGCCTCGGGCCCGCGGTTGCGCGCCTCGACGGCGCCGGCGCCGTGTTGGGAATCCTCGCGGTGCTCTGCCTCGTCGTCGGAGCATCCTCCGAGCTGCGTGTGTACAAGTACGAGGTCGCCACGCGATCGCTGGTCACGCCGGCCGATCTGACCGTGCTGAAGGCCATGAACGCCACGCTCCCACCCGGGACGCTCGTGATGACCGACGCCAGTGACGACGCCGGCATGTGGATGGCCGGGCTCACCGATCTCACACCCGTGGTGCCGAACAGCTTCGAGTTCGGGTCGCTGAGCATCGGTCTGGACCTCAGGCTCGCCGATGCTTGCTTCGATCCCGCTGACGCCGAGGCCGCCCTCGCACAGCTCCAGGTCATCTTCGTGGGTGCTCAGCGAATCCCCAACGTCATGTATCCGTGGAACGTCGACTGCATCGCGAAGCTCCCCGGCCTCCGCATGATCGCTTCAGCGCCGTGGCACGGCACCATGGCCGCGGCGTTCGAGGTGTCCAGATGAAGGGGCGACTCGCCTGCTGAGGCGGTTCAGCCGCTCGTGGAGCTCCGCTGGGTCATCCGCTGCCGGATCGACTCTGCGAGGGTCTGCAACCCGGACATGGGCCGGATGAGCACCGTGAATCGCGCGATGCGATCCGAGCTGTCGATGTCGAGCACGTCGACGCCTTCAAGCATTTCGTCGCCGATGTGGCTGCGGAACATGAGCGCGTGGCTCGACACGATTCCCGGCTCCGGGCTGACGAGCCCGCCATCGAACGTGCGCACGTACTCGAAGTCCTCGAAGAGCTCGGCGAGGATGAGGAAGACCCGATGCACTCGGTCCCGGCCCCTGACCGGCGGCAGCATCGTGGGACTGTGCAGCTCGACATCCTCGGCCATCGTCTCGATCATCGCGGCAACATCGCGATGATCGACCGCGTCCCGAAAGCGTTGCGCCGCGTTCGGCTGCTCAGCCATCGGCCGCTCCAGCGCCGGCGTGCGTCCCGAAGCTGGTTCGCCAGACGCAGTTCGGAGGTGTGGTCATGCGGTCAGGATGGTGACGGATCGGTCGACGCCGTTGCCAATCGGATGGCATCGCCGGCTGCACGCCACAATGCCGGTGCTCATGGTTGACTGGGCCACCATCGCCTCGCTTGCGACTGCGGGCACGACGCTCGTGCTCGCATTCGCCACGTTTGCGTCGGTTCGCTCGGGCAATCGCACCGCGCGGGCGGCGGAGCGCTCGCTGCAGATCAGCCTCCGGCCGCTGCTGACGCCCTCGCGGCTGCAGGATCCCGCCCAGAAGGTGGGCTTCGCGGACTCCCACTGGGTGCACGTGCCCGGGAGCGGCGCGACGGCGGAGGTCACGGACGACGCCGTCTACCTCGTGATGTCCCTCCGTAACAGCGGCAACGGTATCGCCGTGCTCCACGGGTGGTCCTTTACGCCCGACCCCCAGATGGGCGTCCCGAAGCACACCGAGGTGGCTGCCTTCCGGCGGCTCACCCGCGACATCTACATCGCGGCAGGCGAGCTCGGCTTCTGGCAGGGGGCGTTTCGCGATCCTGCGAGCCCTGAGTTCGTGGCAGCGCGTGATGCCATCCAGGCACGGCATCGCGTCTCGATCGAGTTGCTCTACGGCGATCACGAGGGCGGGCAGCGGAGCATCAGCCGCTTCGGTCTCACGCCTCGGGACGACGGCGGCTGGCTCGTCTCGGTCTCACGCCACTGGAACGTCGACCGCGCCGAGCCCCGATAGCCGGCGGCTACGTCCCGTTGAACCAGCGCCGCGCCCGGCCGGCGCCGAATTCGACCTTGCTGGCGGCAAGTGCCGCTGACGGGCCCTCGAGACCGCCGGTGGGCCGCTGCCCCTGGACGAAGGTGACCTCGACGAGCGCCACCTGGTCCTTCCCGAACTGGAGGTAGCACGTGCCGCGACCCCCGTACTGCGATGCCGGCTCGCTGCCGCGAAGGCGGGCGATGATGCGATCGGCGACCACGGCCGCCTGCCCCTCGGAGAACACGCCGGCCTTCGGAGTCCCAACGCTCGTGACGTCGCCGACCGCATAGACATCCGGGTAGGTGGTCTCGAGGGAGAGCGAGTCGACCGGGATCCACCCGTCGACCGTCATCCCGGAATCGACGACGACCGATGGCGCTCGGTGGACCGGCACACCGAGGAACAGGTCGTACGGCAGCTCCGTCCCGTCGCTGAGCTCCGCCACCTTGCGAGCCGGGTCGAGCTCACGCACCGACCGCTCCGCGTACCAGTCGATGCCGCGCTGTGCGAACGCCTCGAGCAGGATGGTCGACGCGGCTGGTGACGGTGGGATCGGCACGTTCATCGGCATCACCAGCGAGATGCTCGACCGCTCGCGAAGTCCTCGCTCCACGAGGAAGTCGTGCATCAGCAGGACGGTCTCGCTCGGGGCGGGCGGGCACTTGAACGGTGTCGACGTCACGCCGACGATGACACGCCCGCCCTCGAACTTCGCGAGCACGTCGCGAAGCGCGCATGCTCCCGCCACCGTGTAGAACTCGTGACCGCCCTCGACCAGTCCGGGCGTACTCGCGGGGTCGAGATCCGCTCCGAGGGCGACGACGAGAATGTCCGCATCGAAGGAGCCGGCGTCGGTCTCGACGCGTTTGTCCGCGGGATCGATCGAGCGCACCGTCGACTGCACGAAGCGCACTCCCGGCTTGACGATGTCGCGGTACCGGTGCCGGACCGACGACTCTTCGGCGCGCCCGAACATGACGTCGAGCTTTGCGAAACCGAAGACGAAGTGGTCGCTCTGATCGATCAGGACGACGTCGATGCCGTCACCGAACGCGTCGGACAATCTCGCAGTCAGCTCGAGACCCCCGAACCCCGCACCGAGGACCACCACGCGCATCGGCGGAGGATAGCCGTTCATCTGCGGGGCGGATTGGAGCGTGCGGGTCGGTCAGGGCTCGGGCAGCAGGCGGCGGCGAAGCCGCTCGGGGAGCGCCTCCCCCGCCGCCACCAACCGATGCTCCTCCACCTTCTCGGTCGTGAGCGCGCGGAACATCATCGCGATGGTGACCTCGTGCAATGGGCGATGGATCACGGTGATCGGGTCGCCACCCTGGACCCGGCCGGGAACGATCACACGCAGGTAGGCGCCCGGCGCACCGCGCTCCGTGAAGCGGCGCACCCAGCGCTGGTCCTCGAGCCACCCGGCAAACGTCCGGCATGGGATGCGCGGTGAGGTGACCTCGAGGACGCACTCGTCCCCGATCTGCCAGCGCTCACCGACGAGCGCGCCGTTGACGTCAAGTCCGCGCGTGGTGAGGTTCTCACCAAAGACGCCGCCAGGCAGCGGGCGGCCGAGCTCGAGCTCCCAGAGGTCGAGATCCTCACGCGCGTACGCATACACCGCCTGATCGGTGCCGCCGTGCGAACGCGGGTCGCCGATCGTGTCGCCGGCGACGCCGCTCAGCCCGGACCCCTGGCCGGGATCGCGGATTTCGACAGGCTCGGCCGATGGCCGCTTGTCGATCCCGGTGATCCCGGTGTCGGTGTGTCTGCTCGCCTTCGCGATGCCGACGTTCACGGAGAGCAGCACCGCGGTCATCCCAACTCCTCGTGCAGCATCTTCGTCGGTATCTCCTGTGCGCTTTCGCGGCGGCCGGTCGACCCGGGGTTCGTCACTGACAACGTCGATTGCGAGCGAACGATACGAGCCGCGCCGGCTCCGGCGACGGCGCCGCCACCGCGCCAGGCCCGCGATGATATGCTCTGAGCGTTGTGACTTCTGCTCTGAGCGTAAACGCCGACGAGATCCGGCTCGAGCTGGGCGCCGTCCTCCGCCATCATCGCGAGGGCCAGGGACGGAGCCTCGGCGAGATCGCCGGTGAGGCCGGATGCTCTCCCGCGTACCTGTCCGAGGTCGAGCGCGGCCGGAAGGACGTCTCCACCGAGCTGCTGGTCGCGATCACCTACGCCCTCGCCGTGCCGATCGCCTCTGTCTACTCGGATCTCGGGAGCCGCCTCGGTGCGTGGCCGCAGGCGGAGCCGGCGTGGCCGGCCGATCCGCGCCGCCAGCTTCGTGTGGCGACATCGGGGCTCGACGCCGACTCGCTTCGCACCGTCGCTCAGTTCGGTGCCTTTCTCGCTATGCGCCAGGCGGAGCCCACCCGGCGCCGCATCGGATTCGTTCCACCCACCGCGGAGGACCGGAGATGACCCTCGTCCCCACCGTCGTCGAGAGCACCACGAGAGGTGAGCGCTCCTACGACATCTACTCGCGGCTGCTGCGCGACCGGATCATCTTCGTCGGCGGCGTCATCGACGACGACCTCGCCAATCTCGTGACGGCACAGCTCCTGTTCCTCGAGGGTGAGGACGCCGAGCGTGACGTGCATCTCTACATCAACAGCCCCGGGGGCTCGATGACCGCCGCGCTCGCGATGTACGACGCGATGCAGTACGTCCGCCCGCAGGTGGAGACAACGTGTCTCGGCATGGCCGCGAGCGGCGCCTCCCTGCTGCTGTCGGCGGGCGCCCCCGGACGGCGCCTGGCGCTTCCCAACTCGCTGATCGTCATCCATCAGCCGTGGGCCCAGGGTATGCAGGGGCAGGCCACCGATCTCGACGTTCACGCCCGCGAGATCCTCCGCCAGCGCGCCCTCCTGATCGACCTGTACCACAAGCACACCGGGCGGGACGCGGAGCAGATCGGCAAGGACATCGAGCGCGACTACCACATGACGTCGGAGCAGGCGCTGGCCTACGGGATGATCGACCAGATCATCGAGCGACGACCATCGAGCCCAACGTCGGGAGCAGTGACGGCGAGTCCCGAGTGACCGCGTCGTTGTCGATCGCGGGAACCGACGAGCCTTCACTCGCTCCGTGGGTATCGGACCGCGGGGTACCACCGAAAGCAGTCAACTCGCCGCCCGCGGGGACGAGCAGTTGCCGCCGCCGATCGCCATCCCGATGAGCACATCCTCGTTCTGCTCATCCGGTCCGAGGATGATCGTGCCACGCGCCGCCGACCACACTCGCTTCCACGTGCTCAGCGGAACGGAATACACGTCCCCGTCGCGGCTCCCGACGTAGACCACACCACCGGCGACGACCGGGGCTATCGACCATCTTCGTTGCTGCATGTCCAGCGATGCCGGAGCGCTCGGCTGGTGACGAGAGCGACGAGGTTCCCGTCACTCAGCGTGTACATGGCGCTGCCGCGGATGCAGGGCTGCCGTCACGCTCGTAGTCAAGGTGCCGTACCGACGGCCGTCGATCGTGGCTACCAGCGAGCACGCGAGGCCGGCGGGGCGACCTCTCCGCGCGCGTAAACGACGGGCCGCGCAGCGACGGCAGTGCTGCCACCGCCAGCCCTCACAGATACGCAGTGTGATGCCAGACGAGCAACCGGTCACCTGCAGCGGTAGTACTGCTGGTCACGCATACTGACACGTACGACGCCGCGCGTCGTCGAACCGCAGGTCTCAAGCGCTGGTCAGCCGTTCTCGACGGCGCGGTCCAGCGCAACGCCGTCGAGCATGCTGACCGCATACACGGTCCAGCGCGGTATACGGCGCCTCGCCGTCCAGACTCCGTCTACGGCTCATGTCCCCAGAACGAGTACGACTGGCATGCTGTCCCGAACCCGGCACACGCAGAGCCGGCTCACCACCACGTCGTGGCAGTAAGGTCCCGCCGGTGTCCATGACGAACAATGCGAGCGTATGCAAGCGCCGCCGAAGCCGGCGACGTCGCCCCCAAGGAATGGCAGCACCGACCATGTCCGGCTCGACACGCATTTCACGCCGAGCGACATAGCACCGCGACGACCACCGGCGCCTTCACAGCCCCCGCGACGCCGAAGAGGACCCCCTGCACGACCGGGCAGGACGCTTCGCCGGCCGGCGAAGTTGTCACGATCGAAGAGCAGCGAGCGCCGGCAGGCAGAACAGATCGGCGAACGGCTCCGGAGGCCCGCGTTCACCTGGGCGTACCGCTCCGCGGGATACAGAGCCATGTAGCCCACACGCGACCAGCGCCGCCAGGCGGCCACGGTGGTCGGACGCAGCCGCCGACGAGAAGAAGTTCGTTCCTGCGCTGAGTGGCGACGAGATCCGCACCGCGGCAAGGGCGCCGCGGGAAGCCGACGAACTTGGACAGCAGACCGAACGGTCGAGGAGCACAACGATTGCCGGTGGCTGAACGAACACGAAATCCCGCGTACGGGGATCGCGCCGTGGATCAGCCGCATGGCGCCCGACGCACGTAGACGCTGATATCCGACGTTGCCACCGAAGAGGAACCCGCGGCGACTGAGCTGGAGGCATCGATCCCGATGCCCGCGAGGACGCAGTGAAGACAAGAATGATGCGTCCTGGTGACGGGATCGCCCGCGCCACCCTGTCGTCGATCGTCGACGGCCGAGGCCTCCGCCGGTGACCTCCTCGGAGCATCGGCGCACTCTACCGCCGGATCACGCGGGCGACGCGGCCTGCCTGAGCCGCGCCGGAAGTTACTCGTCCGAATCGACGAAGTAGGTCTCGCACGCGAGCTCGAGCAGCTCGCTGTTGAGCTCGACGGTCTTGCCCAGGTACAGGGCCGCGTGGATCACGTGGTTGAGCAGGTCGCGCGGGTGCGTGCCGTGCAAGGACCGGCCCTTCGCGAAGTAGTGGCGCTCGAGCAGCTGATCGACGAGCGCCTCATCCATGCGCAGGCTGTTGTCGACGCAGTTGCGCCGCCAGATCTCCTTGTACTCCTCGACGGTCGGATCGGGCACATGGACCTTGAAGCGCACCCGTCGCAGGAACGCCTCGTCCATGAGGTTCTGCGGTCGCAGGTTCGTCGACAGCATCACCAGGCAGGTGAACGGCACCGGGATGCTCGACCCGGCGCGCGGGATGTTGAGGTAGTCGACCTTCTTCTCCAGCGGCACGATCAGCCGGTTGAGCAGGTCGCGGGGCGACATGTTCTGCTGGCGGCCGAAGTCGTCGATGAGGAAGAGACCGCCGTTGGCCTTGAGCTGCATCGAGGCCTCATAGAAGCCGAGCGTGTTGTCGAAGCCGAGCTCGAGCATGCGTGGGGTGAGCTCGCCGCCCACCTTGACCGCGGGTCGCTTGGCGAGCTGCCAGCGGCGGTCGTGGGGTGGCAGCTCGCGGTCGATGGGCTCGTGATGGATCGGGTCGTAGAAGCGGATCACCTCGCCGTGGACGTACAGGGCGCGAGGGATGAACATCGGGGCGCCGAGCAGCGAGGCGGCGGCTTCGGCGATCGTCGTCTTGCCGTTTCCGGGCGGCCCGTAGAGGAACACCGCCTGGCGGGCGCTGAGCGCGGGACCGAGGTGGTCGAGGACCTCCTCCGAGAGCACGAGATGGCTGAACGCGTCGTGCAGCCGGGCCCGGTTGACCTGGCCGTCGACGTGGGACTGGCGCTCTGCCATCGCGGTGTAGTCGGCGATCGGCACCGGGGCCGGGCCGGCGTACTGGTTGATCTCGAGCAGCTCACGGGCACGCTGGCGACCCGTCGTCGAGATCATGTGCTGCATCCCGGCGTTGATCGGCTCACCGGGTTCGAGGGTCGCGGTGTGGACGCCGGTCGAGGAGCAGTACCCCTCATCGGCGAGAAAACGCGACGTGGTGTCGATGAACGAGAAGGGCAGGCAGAGATGGTTGGCGATGTCCCGCCCCAGCATGCTGCCGTTGAAATACAGGACTTTGAGGACCAGGTCGCAGACAAAGCTGAAGGGCAGCCCGGTCTCCTCGGCGGTCCTCGGCGCGGGTGGAAGCGCGATCGGACTGGATGCGGGCGTGGCTACAGGCGCGGTCACTGCCATCGGCGATCGATTGTGTCACGGGCCGATCGCGGCACCCGCCGAGCGTGGCGGATTGTCATACGACCGTTCCAGCGATCCGCCTGCTACGGTGGAGCCATGGCGGTGCCGCTGGACGAGGGTTCCCCGGATCGGCGACGGGTGGGTCCCTTCTGGATCGAGGAGGGCACAGGAGCGCTCCTCGCCGGGGCGCTCATCGTCGCGCTGTTCGCTGTGCTGTTCATCCTCGCCGTCGCGATGCGGCCGGCGTAACCCGGACCGGGTCCTGGCGTTTCATCCAGGAAGTCGGTCGTACTGCCCCCGTGCCACGGCGCGGGGCAGTCAGGAGACGATCTCGATCATGTTTTTGACGGTTCCGGCGTGAGCCTCGACCAGGGCGCGGAGGCTCGTCGACGTCGGGCAGGCCTGCCCAACGGCTCCAGAATGGCCGCTCGCACCCCGGGGTCCGCGACCCCCGGGATCAACGCGGCTCGACCGGCCGGCTCGACAAACCCCGGGATCGGCGCCGCGCAGGCCGCCGCTCGCGCCGAGCTGCGGCGCCGGCGGGCGAGCGCCTACCGGCATCTTCGCAACCCGCGCCGGGGCGGGCGGGTGCTCCGTGTGTTCCTCATCGTGCTCACGGTGTTCGCGGCGATAGGGGCTGGCACCGTTGGCGCGGTCTTCGCCGGCTACAACGCCTACAAGAGCCAGCTGCCGGACGCCAGCACGATCTCGAACATGGAGCCGCAGATCGACACCGACGTGTACGACGGCGGCAACAACTTGATCGACGTCTTTCACAACTCCGGCTACCGCCACATCCATGTATCGCTCGCCAACATCTCGCCGCTGTTCCTCAAGGCGATCGTCGATGTCGAGGATCGCCACTACTACAGCGAGGGATCGTGGGACCTGGCCCGCCTCGTGGAGTCGGGCATCGCCGACGTCACCCACCACAGCAGCACGGTCCAGGGCGGCTCGACGATCACCGAGCAGCTCGCCAAGATCAGCCTCTACGGAGGCGCCGACCCGCCTCAGAGCATCGACTACAAGATCAAGGAGATCGTCCTCGGCAACGAGATCGCGCTGAACTTCACCAAGGCCCAGGTCCTCGAGATGTACGTCAACAGGATCTTCTACGGGAACTTCGCGGTCGGCGTCGGGTCGGCGGCCGAGCTCTACTTCCTCAAGCCCGCGAGCCAGCTCGACCTCGCCCAGGCGGCGATGCTCGCGGGGCTGCCGCAGTCACCGTCGGCGGACAACCCGCTCAACCACTCCTCCAAGGAGGCGGTGAACCCCGCCGCCAAGAGCCGCCAGAAGCAGGTGCTGCAGGCGATGGAGTCCAACGGCGACATCACCCAGGCTGAGGCGCTCGCCGCGTACAACGAGAAGCTCACGTTCCACGTGTGGACGGAGTCCGATCCGAGCCTGGATCCCGACTTCGTCTCCTACCTGCAGGGGTACCTCGCCGCCAACTTCCCCGGCTATGCGAACCCGGGTGGCTACATCATCCACACGTCGCTCAACCCCAAGGATCAAAACGACGCGTACAACACCGTGCATACGCAGGTGAAGAGAGAGTTCAACAACGAGAACATGCGCGACGGTGCCCTGGTGAGCCTCGACCCGAGGACCGGCGAGATCCTCGCGATGGTCGGAACATGGAACTACAGCGATCCGAACATCGGCCAGGTGAACATGGCGGACCTTCCGATCCAGCTGGGGTCGACGACCAAGCTGTTCACCTACACCGCCGCCATCGCGTCGACCAAGTTCACGATGACGACGCCGATCGCGGACAGCTACTTCGACTTTCCAATCGTCGGCAGTGCGCCGTACAAGCCGTTTGACGACGACCGCAGGCTCCACGGGACGTGCGAGCTGAAGGTGTGCCTCGGAGAGTCCTACAACATTCCGGCGGTGAAGACCGAGTACGCCACGGGGATCAACTACATCTCAAACGTCGAGCTCGCGATGGGCGCCCAGTCGATCGACCAGCCGTGCACGATCGGCGGCCACACGTACGACAACTGGCCGTCACCCGATCAGTGGGCGGCCACGCTGGGATCGCTGACCTGCGGCATCAAGCTGATCGACCTCGCGGACGGCGCAGCCACGCTCGCGGACCTCGGGGTGCAGCACAATCCGATGCCGGTGACCAGCATCGTCGAGCAGGCGACCGGTCAAACGGTCTGGACGTACAACGCTGCTGCGGCCGGACGTCAGGTGATCCCCGCCAACGTCGCGTACATCATGAGCGAGATCACGAGCAACGACAACAACCGCATCCTCGAGTTCGGGCGCGGCGGCTTCCTCACCCTCAACCCGCGTCAGGTCAGCGCCAAGACCGGGACGGCGCCCTTCTTCATCGACAACCTCGCCGTGGGATGGACGCCGACGCTCGTGACCGCGGTGATGGTGGGGAACCCGACCCAGAGTTGCCTCAAGCCGAGCGACCAGGCCTTCATGAGAAAGCAGATCGCCAGGGGAAACATCGTCGACGGTGAGAACAACTACACGGACCCGTTCAGCCCCAGTGACCTCAAGCACTACGGCCTCAAGCCGGTGAACGGCAATTGCGGCCACCTCGACGGTGTCGTCTCCGGATACAGCGGCGCAGCGCCGATCTGGCACGACTACATGCTCGCTGCACTCAAGGGCGTTCCCGACACCTGGTACGCTCAGCCGCCTGACATCGTCAAGGTGGGCTCGGGCATCGATGCCGACTACTTCATCCCCGGGACGCAGCCCGGCGCGAGCACCAACTGCACGTACTACGGTCCCGTCCCGCTCCCGACCCAGACCTGCACCTACATGGGCCCGACGGCAGCCCCGCCGCCGACGCCGAGCCCATCCCCCGGACCGTCGCCGACGCCTGGACCGTCACCGACCCCCGGCCCGACCCTCCCACCGCACTGAGGGTCAGCCAGAGCGGCTCCGGCGAGCGAGCTCCCACACCGCGTCGAGATCGTCGAGCGGTGGGAGCACCGGATCGTGGCCCATCGCAGCGACTCCGAGTGACTCGGTGAGCGCCGCGAGCGACACCTGCGTATGGCAGACGATCGACCCTTCGGCCCCAGGACGCCCGTCGACCTCGTCGACCCCGAGCAGGGACCACCAGTAGTCGAGTGCGACGGAATCCGCCGCGGAGAGCGCGACCGCGTGCGAGAGGAGCGGTAGCTCCGGATGCTCAGGCGGGCTTGCTTCAAACAGTCGCAGGAGGGGGGTGAATGCCTCGCTCGTCACCTCGGCATCGAGGACAAGGCGGCCGGCGCCATCCGGAGCTCTCGACGTCGATGACGGCGTCCTCGACCGGGATCGCATCGAGACGCGCCTGGAAGTCCTGGAGCTCGAACAACGCCGGAGGTGTCCGGAGTAGCCCGAACGCGTCGCCGCCGATCGTGTATCGCACGGCACCGTCCTCGTCGTCGAGCGTGATCGCGACAGGCGCTGTCCCGGTGGCGCCGGCCGAGAGCCTGGCTGCGGTCATCACCCCTTCCCGCAGCGCCAGGTCGGCGTCGACGGTGCGCCGGCCGGCCTCCTTCGAGGCGCGAACGCCGGACATCCGCTCCTCGAAGTGGATACCCACCCGCAGTCCGTGCGAGGCGTCGACCCGCCCGAGCAGGCAGCGGTGCAGCGCCCCGAGGGTCAGCTTCGAGGGCATCGGCGCGGCACTCCTGACGGTCGCACGAGGTGACCATAGCCCATGAGCCCGGGGCGCCCAGGGTGCGGCTCGGCGCGATCGGTAGACTGAACCGGGTGACGGATGCGGCGACACCCGACCACGCCGCTCCGCCGGGGCCGAGCCCGGTCGCGCTCCTCATCGGTCTCGACCTGGTGACGCGGTACCGGCTCAGGCTGGCGGATCAGCGCGACGGACGCCTCGGCGACCTGCTCGGAAACTACGTCCTCGCGGCGGCGATGTGGAACGGCCCGCGCGCGGCGCTGGTCGCCTTCTATGAGCCGCCCGCCGATCCCGCGACGGCGGGCGGCGATCTTGCGGCACGCTGCGAAGCCGCCCGCCGGTGGGGGCTCGATCGGATCCGCCAGCAGGGCGCCGAGGTGTGCGACATCCTCCTGGTGGCACTCGGCCCGCTCGCGGGCACGCTGTCGGTGACGACGACGCCCGGCGACCCCGTCCGCCTCGGCGTTGCGTGGGTGGACGTCCCGACCGGCGACGCGGGCGCGGTGCTGCCGCCACCGCCGAACCTGCCGACGGTGGGCGAGCTCCGGGCCCGGACGCGGGCGGTGCACGACGGCGCACCCACCCCGACGCTCGCCGCCGTCGACCTCGCGGAACGCCAGACGGTTGCCGGCGGCTACGTCGCGCCGGTGCGCCGGGCGATGGTCACGCAGCCGTACCTCACCTACGCGCTCATCGCCAGCTTCGTCGTGATCTGGCTCTTCGAGACGACGACCATCTCGCGCAGCCTGACGTCGACGGGCCCCGACATCTGCTCCTTCGGCGCCCTTCCCAACTACGACATCTACTTGCCGTTCGGACTCAGCCCCGGGTGCACCGTCCAGTGGTGGCGATTCGTGTCGAGCGCGTTCGTGCACGACAACGTCGACGTGACCCATGTCCTCTTCAACAGCATCGCGATGCTCTTCATCGGGAGGCTCGTCGAGCAGCTCTACGGACGCCTTGTCCTGCTCGGCGCCTTCCTCATCACCGCCGCCGCGGGAAGCTTGCTCTGGATCGGCGCGAGCGCTCTGCCGATCCACGCGCCCGGGACGGGCCTCGCAATCTCATACGGGGCGTCCGGAGGCATCTCCGGGCTCGTCGGTCTCCTGCTCATGCTCGGCAGGATCCAGGGCAAGAGCGTCCCGGTGGGCATCACGCACACGGTACGCAACTACGCGACCACCGTCATCGTGCTCAACGTGGCGCTGACCTTTCTCTTCGGCGCGAACATCGGCATCAACAACTACGCGCACATCGGCGGTCTGATCGCCGGTGGCATCGTCGGCGCAATCCTGCCACCGCTGCAGTCAATCGGAGGACGCGATCTCCGCATCGTCGAGCGAGGCGTGCTCTGGCTGTCGATCGCGGTCAGCGCGGTCGCGATGGTCTTCGCTGTCGTGAACCTCGCCGCGGCCTTCGCGCACGGCGCGCCGTAGGGCCGGTGGGTCAGACCGCGCGCTCGTCCGCGGGCGCGCCCCAGAGGCCTTCGAGGTCGTAGAACGTGCGCTCGCCCGGCAGGAAGACGTGAGCGATCACGGAGTCGAAGTCGGCGCACGTCCATGACGCGTCCTTCATGCCGACGACGGCGAGCGGCCGCACGCCGTGCTCCTTGCACACCTCAGTGATATTGTCAGTGATGGCACGAACCTGACGGTCGGTGTCCCCCTCGCAGACCACGAAGTAATCGGCGATCGTCGTCTTGTCGCGGATGTCGAGGGTGACCACGTCGCGCGCCTTCTTGTCGGCTGCTGCGGCCGCGATGATCGCGGCCAGCTCCGTGGAGGTCATCCGGTTGGCATTATGCATCGTCCTCACCGGAACGGTACAAACCCTTCGCCGCGATCATGGCGGCCACCGCCGGGGACACCAGGCCGTCGAGCGGCTCACCCCTCGCGCAGCGTCTCCGGACCTCGGACGCGCTGATGTCAGGAGAGACAACCGACAGCAGCACGGTTCGCGACATGGCGTAGCCGAGGGCCTCGAGCTCGGCCGGCTCGAGCGGCGGCGGGCCGGTTCGGTTGACCACGACGAATCGCTCGTGCGCCAGGAGATCGCCCGCCCGGTGCCACGATCCGATGGTCCGTGCGACGTCGGCTCCGATCAGGACCGCCATCTCGACGTCGGGGTGTTCGCCGTGCAGCGCCTCCATGGTCTCCATGGTGTACGAGACCCCGCCACGCCGGATCGCGATGTCGAGCACCTCGATCCCCGCCTCGCCGTCCGTCGCGGCGTGCAGCAACTCGAAGCGCTGCTCGGGTGTCGCGACCGGGGGGTCTCGGAGCGGTGCGAGTGCAGCGGGGACGAACCACACCGCGTCGGCGCCCGCGGCCGCGCACGCCTGCGTCGCGATCGCGAGATGCCCGTCGTGCACCGGGTCGAACGTTCCGCCGAAGACGAGCACCGACCTCACGCCGAGAGCCCGTCCTCGCTGTAGACGAACTCCGCCTCCCCGATTCGCACGGTGTCGCCCTCGCGGCAGCCTGCTGCGGCAAGCGCCGCGTCGACCCCGGCGGCCGCGAGCTTGCGCTGCAGCCTTGCCACGGCCTCGTCGTTGTCGAGGTCGATGCGCGCGACCATGCGCTCGACGAGGTCACCGGCAACGCGAAACCCGTCCGGCTCGCGGATCACGTCGTTGCTCCCGACGCGTCGCGGCCGGGGCCGGTACACCCGATGCGATCCAGGCGTCACCTGCGGCGGCGTCTCCGGCCGGGCCCGCGTGGCGAGCTCGGCGGCCGCGGCAAGGAGCTCGCGGCAACCCACACCGGTCTGCGCGGAGATGCGGAACGAGCCGGGAAGGTCACGGACCAGGAGGGCGGCGGCAGCCGCGGCTTCGGCAAGGTCGATCTTGTTGAACGCGTACACCGAGGGGCGCGCAGCCAGCTCTGCGCTGTAGGCCACGAGCTCCGCGCGGACGGTCGCGAGCGCGAGGCGCGCACTCTCCGCCCCGGCCGAGGCATCGACGACGTGGATCAGCGCTCGCGTCCGCTCGAGATGGCGCAGGAACTCGAGACCGAGACCGGCACCACGGCTCGCGCCCTCGATGAGCCCGGGCACGTCGGCGAGCACGAGCGTATGCCCGCCCTCCAGCTCGGCGACGCCGAGGTTGGGATGCAGGGTGGTGAACGGGTACGCGGCGATCTTGGGGTGCGCCCCGGTCAGCGCCGCCAGGAGTGTGGACTTGCCGCTGTTGGGGAGGCCCACGATGCCGATGTCGGCGATGATGCGAAGCTCGAGGTGGAGGCGGCGCTGCTCTCCCGGGTCGCCGAGCTCACCGGCGCGCGGCGCCTGGCGGGTCGCCGTGGCGAACCGTGCATTGCCGCGACCGCCACGTCCGCCGCGCGCCGCGATCGCCACGGCGCCGGGCTGGTCGAGGTCGGCGAGCACCTGATCCGCTTCACGGACCACGGTGCCCACGGGAACGTGCAGCGTCAGGTCCGCGCCGTCGTGCCCTGATCGCTTGCCTCCCCCGCCGGGACGGCCGTGCTCCGCTGCGAATCGACGCCGCTCGCGAAACCCGGAGAGCGTCGTGTCGGTCGAATCGGCGACCACCAGCACATCGCCGCCTCGGCCGCCGTCGCCTCCGTCAGGCCCACCGTCGGGTACGTACTTCTCCCGGCGGAAGCTGACGGCGCCGCGCCCGCCTGATCCCGATGCGACCTCGATGTCGACCTCGTCGAGAAAGGGGGATCCGCGCGTTGCCGTCGGATCAGCCGGTCGCTGCGACCGGCTCCTCGGCGATCGGTTCCTCGATCATCTCTCCAACCGAGAAGATCGCCATCGCACGCACGTTGGCGCGCGTGCGGTCGTGGCCGGTCTGATCGTAGGCGACGGTCCCGGTGCGCAGGGCGAACAGCGTGTGGTCGCGGCCGACACCGACATGCTCGCCCGCGAGGATCTTGGTGCCGCGCTGCCGGACCAGGATCGTCCCCGCGAGCACGATCTCGCCGCTATGCCGCTTGACGCCGAGGCGCTTCGCCTTGCTGTCGCGTCCGTTGCGGGAGCTCCCGCCGCCTTTCTTATGCGCCATCGCCGGGCTCCTTCTTGGGTCGCGGCGCCCTGCGCTTGGGAGCCGGCTTCTCCGCCGCCGGTTCGTCGGCGGCTGCGCTCTCCGTTGCCGGAGCGTCTGGCGCGGATGCTTCAGGAGCCGGCTGTGTCGCGGCCTCGGTTGTGGCCTCCTCGGCAGCCCGTTCGCTGACCGCGGGGGCAGCGACGGCAGCGGTCTCGGCGCTCACGGACGCGGCGGCGGCGTCCTCGGCGTGAGGTGCAGTAGCTCGCCGAGGCTTGGTCGCCGGCTTCGGTTTCGCCTCCGCCTTCCCCCGCGCGACCTCGTCGATGCGCAGCTCGGTGAGCTGGCTGCGGTATCCGAGGGTGCGGCGGCGGCGCTTCTTCGGCTTGTACGTGAAGACGCGGATCTTGCGACCGCGGCGATGCGCGACCACCGTGGCCGTGACGGACGCCTCGACCGGGGAGCCCTTGGCGACGTCGGTCTCCGCGCCGTCACCGATGAGCAGGACGGACTCGAGGGTCACCGTCGAACCGACCTCGACCGGGATGCGGTCGACGAGGATCCGGTCGCCCGAGGCGACACGGTACTGGTGACCGCCGTGTTGAAGGATTGCGTACATCTGCCTCTCTCGCCGGGAGCGGGTTCACTCCGCTGAGGAACGCCGGCATACACCGGGCGCAATTGCCGAGGTTACCACGTGGGCGGCGGGGCGGGACGTGGCCGCAATGGTGCGGCCGGCTGAAACAGGTTCAGTCTGCCTCTTGCGAGGAGGTCCGTGGCGAGCGCTGGATTGAAACTGACACACGGTCGCGGCCTTCGCCGGGACGTGTATCAGGACGGGAACACGTTGACGCCGGCCACGTTGACGGCGCGCACCTGGTCGCCGCGGCGGTCGGTCACCTGCACCTGCGCCGTGTAGACGCCCTTGCCCGGATTCGGAATGCACTGGGCGATGAATTCGATGGTCACCTTCCCCGGACCAAGCGAGGTCTGCGACGGCAGCTCGAAGCCCCCATAGAACACGAGCACCGCGCCCTCGACCGGGAAGATCGGTTGCTCCATGGACGCATTCCCGATGAAGGGCATGATGGTCGACTGGAACGTCAGTGCCGGCGGCAGGGTCACCAGCACGTCGACGTCGGGTGCAATACCGCTTCCCGTGTTGGTCACGGTGACGCGATACGTCACCTGACCTCCGGGATGCACGGAGGTCGGACCGACCGAGGCCGTGACGCCGAGGCGCGGCGCCTCGTTCACCTCGACCTGGATCGGGTGACTGACCACCGCATTGGTGAGGCTGTCGTCGACCACCTGCGCCTGCACCGCGTATGAGGTGTTGGGGTTCGCGGTGATGTTGACCCCGAAGTCGATCGTGACCGACGCGTAGTCGGTGGTGCCGTTGGGGGACGTCGGCGCTGAGAGGCTCCATACCCCCCATTCCGGATTGGAACCACCCACGCTGGCGTCGACCGGCGACGTCCGCGCCGCACCGTTGGACTCGATCGAGTTGGTCGCCGCGAACTGGAACGACTGCGGCATGTTCGCGTGGATCACGACTCCGGAGGCGTTGCCGGGTCCGAGGTTCTGCACCGTCACCGCGAAATCGCCGTCAGTGGTGCCCGGCGTGAAGGCGCCTGAGAAGTCCGGCGTGATGGTGACCGACAGCTGCGCCGCATCGGTGCTGCACGAGGAGAGCACCACCATCGCGATCGGGGCCAGCACCGAGAACGCGACGACTGCCGTCAGCCGCGACACCAGTGACCGCACCCGCCTGCTCCGCGAAACGGTCAGACCCTGCTGGCGGTCCGCAGTGGCGCGAGCGGTCGCCGCTGCCGGGTGGCGGTGAGGTTGATGTCGGTGGTGCGCGGGAGCGGGTCCGGATACCCGACCTCACCGAGCAATCGGAGGGCAAGACCGACGTCGAGCCCGATCACCGTGTCGATCCGGCCCGCCACCGCCTCGACGAAATCCGACCCACCCCCCTGAATCGCGTATGCGCCGGCACGGTCGAGCGGCTCGCCCGAGGCGACGTACATGTCGAGCGCGTCGTCGCTGAACTCGCAGAACTTGACCGCGGAACGGCTCACTCCGAGCGCCTCGCGATCGCCGCCGGTGCACATCGCGCAGACGCCGGTGAGCACCGTGTGGCGCTTGCCGCGCAGATCGGTGAGCATCTCGCGCGCCAGCTCCGGCGTCCGCGGCTTCCCGAGCGGTCCGCGGGGGCCGACCACGACGGTGTCGGCACCGAGGACGTAGGTCCCCGAGGGCACGAGCTCGGCGACGGCGACGGCCTTCTGGCGCGCGACGAGCTGGACTGCCAGCTCCGCGCTGAACCCGGCGGGCAGGGCGACATCGTCCGGGGGCTCGATGACCCGGAAGCGAATGCCTGCTCGAGTCAGCAGCTCGCGCCGCCGAGGCGACCGAGAGGCGAGCACGATTCCAATCACGTGGCGATCACGCGCGCGGCAGCCGCATTTGAATTTCGCGCCAACTCGAGGTTCATGCTAGCACCGCGACCTGACGGGCAGGTCATCGAGGCGCCTTCGCGGGAAGCTTCACGTCGCACGACCCGCGAGGATCGCTGCCAGCGACCCGGCACTTGCGCACACCGCCGCGAGCACCACCAGCACGAGGTGCTCCCGCTGCGCGACGGCGCTCATGAGCCGCAGAACCAGCGCGTAGACCGCGGCTGCCGCGATGAGACCGACGACCCAGAGCACCGTCGCCGGCGCGTGCAGCCCCGCCGGGATGAGGGTGCTGAGGACGACCTCGACGGCGGCGGCGACCACCGTCGCCCGGGCGGTTGACGATCCACCCGCGCGGTGCGGCTGCACGATCACCGGCAGGCCGGCGAGGATCCCGATCGCGACCACGATGCGGGCGGCGGCGGCCGTACTGCCGGAGGCTCCCGACAGGGTGTCGATCGAGAACGACGCCGCAACGACCCCCAGCAGCAGCAGTGACACCCCACCAAGAGCGACGACGACGGTGCGGCGCGACGACCAGGGGTCCGGGGCGGTCAAGGCGCCCGCGACGAAGAGCAGCAGCACCGCCGCCACCAGGTTGGGCGTGGCGCCGCCGGGGGGTGGCAGCGCCGCAGCGGGCGAGCCAGGCAGCATCGCCATCGACGCCGCCACCACCGCCACGCACACGGCCACCAGTCCGCGCCGGTCGAGGCCCGTGGCGCGCGGCATGCCGGACAGCCGCCATGTCAGCCATGCGAGGCAGGCGAGGAACAGGCCGCCGGGATAGACGGCGACGGCGACGATCGCGAGCAGCAACCCGAGTGGATCCACGCTCAGTTCCCGAACACGAAGACGGAAAGGGCCTGCGGGGCAATCCCGATGGCGATCCCCGCGGCGACCAGCGCCCAGGCGACCGCCTCGGGAACCCGGGCCGGCCACGACGGTGCAGCGGTGAGGGTGCCCTTCATCGAACACGCCATCACGGTCGCGACGAAGATCGCGGTCATCGCGATCACCGCGGCGATGGTCGACCCGACGTTGCCGGCGGCGAGCGCCTCGAGGAGCAGGAAGCGGCCCCAGAACGTGGGCGACGGTGGCACGCCGCTGAGGAGGGCCGTGGCAACGCGTCGCGGCCACACCAACCCGGCGTCGAGCGGACGGAGGAGGATCGGCGCAACCGTCAGGTGCGTCAGCACGATGATGAGCGCGCCCGTCACCGCGGGCGACGATCGTGTCCCGCCCACCGCGGCGATGCACAGCGCGACGTCGGCCATGAAGATGCGGCCGTAGCGCATGCCCGCGGGCCCTCGGACAGCCCATACGCCGCCCCACACCGCGCTGCCGAGACCGATCACGAGCAGCACGTGCTCGAAGACCGGAATCCCATCCCCGAGGACCCCGTTCGGAACCCGCTCCGCGATGATCAGGACGACCGGCGCGAGCACCACGAGCCAGGGCGCGACGTCGAGCGGCCGCAACGACCCGAGGATCCCGGCGGCCCATCCACCGAACGGATACACGGCGAGCAGCGACGCAAAGCCGAGCGCGAACAGCGCCCCCACGACCACCGGGCGCGCGCCGGTGGTGAACCCCGAAAGCGGAAGGAACGGTGACGCCGCGACCAGCGCCGCGGTCCCGCTTCCAGCGATGCGCCCGGCGGCCAGCGTGGCCCGGCCCGGCGCCAGCGCGATCCAGCGGAGGACGAGCGTGGCAACGGCCGCCGTGAGCGCCAGCGCCGTCACCAGCGAATCGGTGCTGGACATCGCCACGGTGGCCGCCGCACCGACCACCCCGACGGCCCGCGCCATGGACACGTCGATGGACGGGTGGAGAGCGATGAGCAGTGCCAGCGAGATGCCGGCGGCCACCAGCGCGCCCTGACCGGCGCGATCGAGCCCGGTGATCGCAGCGAGGCCGCCGAGAGGCACCGCCGGCGCCGATGACCGTGCGGCGAACAGCGTGACCACCGCGCCGGTGAGCGGGACGACGGCGACCAGCCTCGCAGACCGGCGGCGAAGGACCGTTGCGGCGACCAGGCCGAGGCCCAGCCAGACCGCCGCGATCACGAGTGGATTCATGCTTCCACTTCGACACGCGGCAGGTCGCGGCGCGAGCTGCGACCTGCGAGCCAGCCCGCGACGAGCGCCGCGACAGGCGCGGCGATGCACGCGATCACGGCGCCGGGAAGCGAGTCCGTGCCGCCGCGCAGCAGCCATGCGGTTCCTGTCGACATCGAGACCATCGCGACACCGACCGCAAGATCCTCGACCGTCTTCGCGACGATCAGGCGGATCACGCCGCAACTCCACGCGTACGCGGTCGGGAAGAGCAATCCCTGGACGACCGCGACCTCCCCCACCGGCACGTTGAAGCTCACCCACGATGCGATCAGGATCGCGACGGCGGCGCCGAACGCGCGGACGCTCCGCGGGCCGAAGAGACGGTCGCCCGGCGCGGTGGCCGGCACGGTCGGGTCCAGCCCCGCCACCCACGGGAGGCGCCGCCCACCGAGCCAACCCGCCCATGCGAAGAGGATCGCGACGATCGCCGAAGCGCCGAGCACGGCGACGCCGGGCCCTCCGCCGAACGTTGCGGCGGTCGGCGTCATCCCTGCCGCGAGACACACCACGGCGATCGCCACGGCGCGCCGCCCGTCGACCATCATCGCCACGACCGCGCCGATCACACCCGCGGCGGACAGCAGCGGAGCGGAAACGCCCATCAGTGGATGAGCACGAGCGCCAGGACCGCGCCGCCGAGGACCAGCGCGAGCTGCGGCTGCACCACGAGCCACTCGTCGAGCTTGGCGAGGGTCGTGGCCCCGCGCACGAGCAGCGGCCGGATCATCCGCGCGGGGCCGAGGCCGAGAGCGAGCTCGGTCACCGCGGGCTGCGGCGATCGTTCCGGTGCAATCGCGGTCACCAGCGGGCGCTCCGTCAGCGTGCTGAACGCCCAGACGCCGGCGGCGATCACCAGGAATGCCACAAGGAGGTACCCGCCTGCCCAGTCCCCGGCGGCGCTCCGGATCCCTGCCGCGCCGATCGGCTCGATCACGCCCTGGGTGTTGAGCGCGGCAAGCACCGTCGTGGCCGTCGCACCCGGCACGACCGCCGCGACCACCGCGGCGCCGGCGGCGACCACTGCAAGCACGGAGATCGGTGCGCCGGTGCTCCGCGCATCCGATGGCGCCGCCAGCACGCCGGCCGCCGCGCGGGCGGCTGCGGCCGCCCCGAGGAGCGCGGCGAGACCGAGCGCCGCGACGAGTGCGGCACCCGCGCGTCCGATCGATACGGTCGCGGCGAGCTCGAGGATGACGGCGGTCACCCCGAATCCGACCGGGAGGGCGCCGGCGGCGAGCAGGGCCAGCGCTGCGAGGGCCCGGCCGCCTCGTTCGCGACCGATCTGCTCCCAGGCCGGCGTCAGGGCGGTGACGAGCACGAGCGCGCAGATACCGGCAACGACCGCCCTTGTGCCGGGGCTCGCGATGCCGCTCAGGGCCACGATCGGGGCGGCGGCGAGGACGCAGAGCGCTCTTCCGGCGACCGCCGGGACGCCGGACCAGCGCAGCGCGACCACGCCTGCCCAGATCGCGGCGGCACCGCCGACCGCGGCGAGGGCGATCGCGATGCCCTCGGGGAGCGGGCCGCCGACAACCTCACGCAACCGGAGGACGACGATGGCACCGCACGGGATGGCGCCGGTGGTGGCCCATGCGGCGGTTGGCGTCCGGATGCCCCGCACCGGGACGTACGCCGGTGACAGCAGGCGCGTGACGGCTGCCGCGGCCCAGGGGCCCGCGACGCTGGCGCCGATCGCGCCGGCGGGGATGACCGAAAAGTCCGTGGTTCCCGTCGACGTGAGCAGCTGGACGGCCGCAACGACCAGGCCGAGTGACGCCAGGTGCTCGAGCCCGACCGACACCATGCCTCCTCGCCCGATGCGCCCGCGCGCGGCGCCGGTCATCAGCAGGGTGCCCACCCCGGCGATCTCGACGCCGCCGATCAGCATCACCATGTTGCCGGCGAGCGCGGCGATCAGGCTGCCGGTGACGCATACCAGCAGCGCGCTGACCTGGCCGGTCTCGCGGCGCGGGTCGAGGAGCAGGAGCACCGCGGCGACCGCGGCGCTGAGCCCGATGACCGTGCCGGGCAGGTCGAGCCGGAGGAGGTAGTCGATCCCGGCGACCGGGGCGCCGAGCGACGCCTGGATGGGACCGCCACCCCCGAGGAATCGCGCCTCGACGGCGAGCAGCGCGATGCTCCCGAGCAAGCCGATGGCGGCGACGACCCGCGCGCCGCGAGCGTGCCGGTGGCCGAGTCCGAAGACGATGATCGCCGCCACGATCAGCGGCGCGGGGATCAGCGCCAGCTGGAGCCCACCGCCCAGCATGGTGACGCTACCTGCCGGCGCGGGTCAGCGCGGGCGCTCCGACCTCGGTGGCGCAGTACGGGCACACCCCCCAGCCCAGGCGGAGGCTGCGATCGCACCCCGTGCAGCGGCGCGCGAACTGGGTCCTGCAGTACGGGCAGAGGATGAACTCCTGCTCGATCTCACGCCCGCAGGTTGGGCACGGGCGCGTCGGCACGCCTTCGACCGGAGGCTCGAGCAGGACCTGCTCCTCGATCGCGAGCGAGCGCACCTGCTCCATCGTGAGCGGCGGCCTGACCATGAAGTAGATCAGCGCACCGAGGAACGGCGGCACGAACCCCACGAGCATCGCGAAGAGGGTGAATCCGGGCGACGTCGTCCTCCGGCGCGCGTCACGGACGACGTAGAACGCGAGCGCGAGCCAGAGCACCGCGAGGTAGATGACGATGATCACGATCCCCGCGACCAGCAGAGTCCCCAGGTCAGCCGCCATTCGAGCCTCCAGTCGGGCGGCGGCGGAGCAGCTCGAGCTGCGTGGTCGCCTCGCTGAGCCTGCGCCGTGCCTCGTCGACGACAGGAACGGGAGCGCGCTCGACAAACGCGGGATTCCCGAGCTGTGACTCCAGCCGTGTCACGGTTGCCTCGAGGGTGCCGATCTGACTCCTGATCGCAGTGCCGTCAAGGGCGGCGTCGGCAATCACCACCTCGGCATGGAGCCTACCCGAAACCACGACGACCGGCTCGAGGCCGCGCTCGTGCGTATCGAGCACGTTGGCGGGAACCATGCCGCCGATCAGCCGCGTGATGTGCTTCGTCGGCGACGTGCCGTCGACCGTGCGCACGACGACGCGGATCCGGTCCTTCGCGCCACGGGGCACGCCCTGGTCGTGGGCAATCGCACGGATGCGCTGGACCAGGTCGATCGTCTCGTCGATCTCCTGGTGCGCGGCAACGGTGACCGGATCGCTCCAGAGGGGATCCTCCACGGGCCATTCGCGCTGCTGCAGGGTCGGCGCGGCGTTGGGGAGCTGCTGCGCGCACTCCTCGGTGATGAAGGGCATGAACGGATGCAGCAGGCGGAGCAGCACGTCGAGCGTCGTCACCGCGGTCCAGACCGCGGCGCGGCGCGACACCGGGTCCGCGGTGTCGACGATGCGCAGCTTCACCATCTCGACGTACCAGTCACAGAACGAGTTCCAGGCGGTGTGGTACAGACCGTCCACCGACTCGTGAAAGCGATACGTGGCAAACCCGGAGTTGCACGCTCGGACCACCGCGGCAAGCTCGGCGAGCATCCATCGATCCTCGGGCCGCAGCGTCTCCGGCAGCGGCGGATGCACGTCCAGCTCCGCCACCGAGCCCTTCCCCACCCGCGTGAGCACGAACCCGTTGGTGACCTGCCAGAGCTTGTTGGCAAAGCGCTGGTAGGCGGCGATGCGGTCCTCGTCGAAGCGCATGTCCTGACCGCTGGTCGACACCACCGCCGCCCACGCGCGCACCGCGTCGGCCCCGTACTTGTCGAGAAGATCGAGCGGGTCGACGGTGTTGCCCTTCGACTTGCTCATCCGGCTGCCGTCCGTCGCCTGGATGGTGCTCGTGATCAGCACGTCGTGGAACGGATTCCGGCCCGTGAAGCGGATGCCCGTCATGATCATCCGGGCCACCCAGAGAAAGATGATGTCGCGCCCGGTGATCAACGCGTCCGTCGGGTAGAACTTCTCGAGGTCGGCGGTCTGGTCGGGCCATCCGAAGATGGCGAACGGCCACAGCCCGCTGCTGAACCATGTGTCGAGGACGTCGGGATCGTTCGTCAGCGACGTGTCGCCGCATTCGACGCAGCGCGTCGGTGGTTCGATCCACGCGAAGCGATGACCGTTGGCGCATGTCGACACCGGGATCGCGTGGCCGAGCCATATCTGTCTGCTGATGCACCAGTCGCGGATGTTGCGCATCCAGTGGAGATAGACGTCGGTGTAGCGCGCCGGGTGGAATGCGATCTCCCCGCTCTCGACGGCGCCGATGCCCGGCGCCGCGAGCGACGCCATGCGCACCCACCACTGCTCGCTGACCAGCGGCTCGAGCACGGTGCCGCAGCGGTCGCAGTGACCCACCTCGTGGGTGTACGGCTCCTCCTTCTCGACCACGCCGATCGCGCGCAGCGCCGCCACCACGGCGGTCCTCGCCTGCTCGGCCGGCATGCCGTGGAACTGCGGCAGCGTCGGGACGTCCATCGTGCCGTCGAGCGCGATCACGTTGATGATGGGAAGCGAATGGCGCACGCCGATCTCGTAGTCGGTCGGGTCGTGCCCCGGGGTGACCTTGAGCGCACCGGTGCCGAACTCCGGGCGCACCGCGGCGTCCTCGAAGATCGGAACCACGCGCCACGTGAGCGGCAGGGTCGCGTGCTTGCCGACCAGTGCCGCGTACCGAGGGTCGCCGGGCGCAACCGCCACGCCCGTGTCCCCGAGCATCGTCTCGGGGCGCACCGTCGCGACCGTGATGTGCGCCCCGCCCTCGACCGGGTACCTGAGGTAGTAGAGCGTGTCGGTGAGCTCCTGCCAGTCGATCTCCTCGTCGCTGATCGCGGAGCGGCAGCGGGGGCACCAGTTGACGATGCGCGGCCCGCGGTACACGAGGCCTTCGTCGAACAGCGTCTTGAACACCAGGCGGATGGCGCGCACGTAGGAGTCGTCGAGGGTGAACCGCGATCGTTCCCAGTCGCAGGTGTACCCCATCCGTCGCATCTGTTCGTAGATGAGGCCGCCGTACTCCTCGTACCAGGCGTCGACGCGCTGCTGAAAGGCAGCTCTGCCCAGTGCCTCCTTGGTCGTGCCCTCGTCGGCGAGCTGGCGCTCGATGACGTTCTGCGTGGCGATCGCGGCGTGATCGGTGCCCGGGCACCACTCCACCTCGAACCCGCGCATGCGCCGCTGGCGGCAGAGGGTGTCCTGGATGGAGAACGTCGATGCATGGCCCATGTGCAGCGCGCCGGTGATGTTCGGCGGGGGCAGCGCGATGACGTACACCGGCTTGGTGCTCGCGATGTCGGCGTGACCGACCTCGAGCTCACGCCAGCGTTCACGCCACTTCGGCTCGACTGTGGACCAGTCGAAATGCTTCTCCATGGGGCGACTGAGTATATGGGCCGACCGGGCGTCACTCGCCCGCGGGGATGGTCGCCCCGGACTGCGTGTCACGCCATTCGGGGGAGAACGGGCTCTGCGTGTAGACGAGCTGGGGGGCCGTGGTCCCCAGCCTCGCCGCCGCGCTCGCCGCGGTGACCTCGGGAAACGCGGTCGGGGCCTGGGCGCCCAGGGAGGAGATGTCGTCCACCGAGCCGAAGTACGCCCGGCCGCCGCAACCCACGAAGAACGAGACGAGCCCGGCGACACGTGGCGGCCCGCCGGTGATCTGCTGAGCGGTCAACGGAACCACGACGGCGGCCGGCTGACCCGAGGAGGCGGCGGTCTCGCGGACGGGCGCCAGCGGCGTCGTCCCGTTGAGGTTGGGGCTCACCGCGCCCGCCGCGTTCGACGCGACCTGGGCCAGCTCGTCCGGTGAGTTCGCGTCGAACGACTGGTCGAAGCCACCGAGGGACCGCAGCGCCGCGGGGAGGTTGGGCACCGGGGCGGCGATCGCGCAGCCGGGAGCCCCGCCGGAGACGATGCGAGTGAGCGTGAACAGCGTCACCCCGAAGAAGACCACCACTGCCGCCGCGGCCAGCACGATGGCACGACGGCCCACGGTCAGGCCGTGCGCTCCTGGGCGGCCTCCTCAGCGGCGCCGACGCGACGCTTGGGCTCCTCGGTGAGCAAGAGCGGCTCCACGCCTTCGAGGATGGCCTGCTCGGTGATGACGCAGCGCTTGATGTCAGGGCGGCTCGGCACCTCGAACATGCTGTTGAGCAGGACGTCCTCGATGATCGACTTCAAGCCGCGGGCGCCGGTGCCGCGGGCGAGCGCGCGCTCGGCGATCGCGCGCAGCGCACCCTCGTGAAAGACGAGCTCGACGTCGTCGAGCGCGAAGAACTTCTGATACTGCTTGACGAACGCGTTCTTCGGCTCGGTGAGGATGCGGATGATGTCCTCTTCGTCGAGGTAGTCGAGCGCCACCGTGATGGGCAGACGGCCGACGAACTCCGGGATGAGGCCGTACTTCAGCAGATCCTGCGCCTGCAGCTCGCGCAGCATCTTCGTGGTCTCCTTGGTGCGAACCCCGCGCGGCTTGCTGTTGAAGCCGATGGTCCGCTTGCCGAGGCGGTGCTCGATGATCTTCTCGAGGCCGTCGAACGCCCCACCGCAGATGAACAGGATGTTGGTCGTGTTGATCTGGATGAAGTCCTGGTGGGGGTGCTTGCGTCCACCCTGCGGCGGAACGTTGGCCACGGTGCCCTCGAGGATCTTGAGCAGCGCCTGCTGGACTCCCTCACCGCTCACGTCGCGCGTGATCGACGGGTTGTCGCTCTTGCGCGCGATCTTGTCGATCTCGTCGATGTAGATGATGCCGCGCTCGGCGCGCGCGATATCGAAATCGGCGGCCTGGATCAGCCGCAGCAGGATGTTCTCGACGTCCTCGCCGACGTATCCCGCCTCGGTGAGGCTCGTCGCGTCAGCGATGCTGAACGGCACGTCGATGATGCGCGCGAGGGTCTGGGCGAGGAACGTCTTGCCACAACCTGTCGGGCCGACCAGCAGAACATTCGACTTCTGCAGCTCGACGTCGCTGGTGGTCTTCGCGTGCGCGATCCGCTTGTAGTGGTTGAAGACCGCAACCGAGAGGACCTTCTTGGCGTGCTCCTGCCCGATCACGTACTGGTCGAGTGACGCGGCGATGACCTGCGGGTTGGGAATCGTCCCCGGCTTGCCACGCTTGGTCGTCGTGGACCGGTTGTCCTCTTCGAGGACCTCCTGGCAGAGATCGATGCACTGATCGCAGATGTAGACACCGGGGCCCGCGACGAGCTTGCGTACCTGCTCCTGCCCCTTGCCGCAGAACGAGCAACGCGTGTGCCGCCGGCGATCGTCGCGCTCAGTCACCGCATGCTCCCCTCGCTGTCCGTTCCATCACCGGGCCGCCGAGACATCACGCGTGCGCCGTCGCCCCGCCGCCCGCCTCGGGTGTCTCCGCCTCGTGGGGCGCGCCGGGCGGCCGTCCGCCGTTGCTCTCACCGGATGTCGATCCGATGCTCTTGACCCGACCCTGGATGATCTCGTCGATCAGGCCGTAATCCTTGGCCTCCTCGGCGCTCATGAAGAAGTCGCGGTCCGAGTCGTGGTTGACGACCTCGATGGGCTTGCCGCTGTGGTGGGCGAGGATCTCGTCGAGGCGGCGGCGAACACGCAGGATCTCCTGCGCGTGGATCTGGATGTCCGTGGCCTGGCCGCTGAAACCGCCCGAGGGCTGGTGGATGAGCACGCGGGTGTTCGGGAGGCTGAGACGCATGCCCGCCGCCCCGCCGGCAAGCAGCACCGCCGCCATCGACGCGGCGATGCCCATGCAGATGGTGCCGACACGCGGCTCCACGTACTGCATCGTGTCGTAGATCGCGAGGCCCGCATACACCGAGCCTCCCGGCGAGTTGATGTACAGCCAGATGTCCTTCTCGGGATCCTCACCGGCGAGGAACAGCAGCTGCGCCATGACGACGTTGGCGACCTGATCGTCGATGGGCGTGCCGATGAAGATGATGCGGTCTTTGAGCAGACGCGAGTAGATGTCCATCCCGCGTTCGCCCCGATTCGTGGTCTCGATGACGTACGGGATCAGATTGGTCGGATTCATGTGGTTTTTCATTATAGGAGGCACCTTTCAGTCGCGCTGTCGAAATCCGCGGACGGCAAGCGCCAGCATCGCCAGCCCGAACGCGAGCAGCACCGCCTCCTCGGTCCAGAGGGAGAGCGTCTGCCCGAACACCGTGAGACCGAGGGTGTCGAGGACGCGAGCCGGCACCCCGGCAGCGCTGAGCACCGTCCGCCGCAGCGCGTCGATCCCATAGCTGGCGGGGTCGAGGCGCGTGAGCACCGACAGCCACGCAGGCAGGGTGCCGCCGAGCGGGAAGAGCGCTCCCGCGAGGAAGAACATCGGCATCATCAGGAAGTTCATCACCACCTGGAAGCCCTGCATCGTGCGCATCCGAGCGGCGACCGCGACGCCGAGCGCGCTCACCGCGAACGCGAAGACGAAAACAAGCGGGATCAGCTCGATGACCCCGACGACCGTGAGCTTCACGCCGACGAGCGGCGCGAGCACGAGGATGACGAGACCCTGGATCATCGCCTGGGTCGCGCCGCCGAGGGTCTTGCCGATCGCAACCGCGGACCGGTGAATCGGCGCGACGAGCACCTCTTTGAGGAATCCGAACTCGCGATCCCAGACGATCGACATCGCGCCGAAGATCGACGTGAAGAGGACCGACATGCCGATGATGCCGGGGAAGATGAACTGCACGTACTTGAGCGTCGACCCGGGCCCGCCGAAGCCGCCGCCCGCGCCGCTGAGCGCCGAGCTGAGTCCGCTGCCGAACACGATGAGGAACAGCACCGGCTGCGCAAGCGATGCGACGAGGCGCATGCGATCGCGGACGTAGCGGATGAGGTCGCGCTTCCAGATCATGTAGATGGCGCGCAGCGTGGCCCCGCGGATGTTCACGGAATGCGCGCGCGGAACCGTCGGAGTCGAAAGCACCTGCTCGCTCATCGCCGCCGTCCTCCCCACACACGTCCCATGGTTCTCATCATGTCGAGCGGTCCGCTCTCCTGCTCGCGAATCGCGCGTCCGGTGAGCTTGAGGAACACGTCGTCCAGGCTCGGACGGCGGGCGCTCACCGCGGTGATGGGCACGGTCAACTCCGAGAACAGTCGCGGCATGAACGACGCGGAGTCGTTGACCTCGACGCGCAGCGTGCCGTCGACCTGGGTCGTGTCGAGGTGCATGACGCTGTGCATCTGCGCCGCGGCCGCTGCGGGATCGGGCGTCGTGATCGTCACGACGTCCCCTCCGACCTTCGACTTGAGCTCGGCGGGCGTCCCCAGAGCGACGATCTGCCCCTGGTCGATGATGGCGATGCGGTCGCAGAACTCGGCCTCGTCCATGTAGTGCGTCGTCATGAAGATCGTGATGTGCTCTCGCGTGCGCACCGCGTGCAGGTAGTCCCAGATCTTGTTGCGCGTCTGCGGATCGAGGCCGAGGGTCGGCTCGTCGAGGAACAGCACCTGCGGGTAGTGGAGGATGCCGCGCGCGATCTCCAACCGCCGGCGCATCCCTCCCGAGTACGTGAGCACCGTCGACCCCGCCCGGTCGGTCAGCTCGACGATCGACAGGGCGTCATCGATGCGCTGCTTGCGTGTCGCGGCCGGCAGACCGTAGAGGTACCCGTGGAACTCGAGGTTCTCGCGGCCGGTGAGCTGTCCGTCGAGCGAGGGGTCCTGGAAGACCAACCCGATCCGGGACCGGACGGCGCTCGGGTCCTTGACGACGTCGATGCCCGCGACCTCCGCGACGCCTGAGGTCGGCTTGACCAGCGTGCAGAGGATGCTGATCGTCGTCGACTTGCCGGCGCCGTTGGGTCCGAGGAATCCGAAGATCTCGCCGGAGCCGACCTCGAGATCGATGCCACGCACCGCCTCGACCTTGCCGTAGGTCTTGACGAGGTTGCGGACACTGATCACCGGCCGAGTCACCCGGGAGAGCTTACCCACGCATCCCGGACCTCACTCCTATGTCGCGACGAAGCCGGCGGCCTCCCCCGGGGAGACGATTTCCAGCAGGCGCTGCCCGGCCGCGCGGCGGCGGAGGTCGCGCCTGGCGAGGTCTTCGAGCCGCCGGCGCTGAGCAGCGTCGACGCGGCGCCCCTCGGCAACGGTGGTCGCCTCGCGCTGGACCTGGGTCTCGTCGACCTCGATCCCCTCGGCGTTCGCCAGCGCGTCGAGGGCCAGCTCGAGCCGGACCCGCTGTGTCGCGGACTCGCGGCGCTCCGCGCGCAGCGCGTCGCGCGTCTGGCCGCTCATCTCGAGGTAACGGTCGAGTGGGAGTCCCAGCGAACCGAGCCGGAACTCGAGGTCGGTGATCTGGCGCTCGATCTCACGCTCCACCATCGCCTCCGGGATGTCGACGCGAACATGGTCGCGGAGCGCCTCGAGCGCCGCGGCCTCGTGGCTCTCACGATCCTGCTCGGCCGCTTCCTCGGTCAGCCGCGTCCGGTAGTACTCGCGCAGCTCATCGAGGGTCGTGCCGTGCCCGTCGAGCACAGCGAGGCTGTCGTCCTCGGGAGGCAGGGCGCGCTCCCGGACGGCGTGGACGGTGACGTCGATGGTCACCGTGGCGCCGCGCAGCTCCTCCTGCCGGTAGTCCTCGGGCAGGATTGTCTCGAAGGTCCTCGACTCCCCGGCGGTGAGGCCGAGGACGCCGTCGACGATCGCCGGGATCACCTGCTCACGGTCGAGCTCCAGTTCACGCTCCTCCGCATCGCCGCCGCTCAGGACCTCGTCGCCGCGGCGCATGACGAGCGTGCACCGGAGGACGTCGCCGGCCTGAGCCGCCCGGTCGACGTCGGCAAGCTCTCCGTGGCGACGCCTCGCCCCCTGGATGGCTTCCTCGATGCGCTCGTCAGTGATCTCGGTCGTCTCCATTGGAACGCGGAGCGACTGGTAGTCGCGCAGGTCGACCTCGGGTTTCACGGTCACCGTGGCGGTGAACTTCAGCGGCTTGTCGCGCTCGAGCTCGCCGAGGTCCAGCTCGGGATCGGTGACCGGCTCGACGCCGCTCTCGTCCAGCGCACGCCTGTAGAGGTCAGGGACCAGGTGATCGACGGTCTCGTGCCGGACAGCCTCCCAACCGACCGCGCGCTCGACCATGGCCGACGGCGCCTTCCCGGGACGGAATCCCGGGATGCGCACACGCGAGGCGAGACGCCGCAGCGAGGCGTCGATGGCCGCGTCGACCTCACCGGCACTGGCCTCGACCTGGAGCGCGACCTGCGACGCCGCCTTGCGCTCGACCGTGACGGTCATCCCTGGTGTGTCGGTCATCTGTGTGCTCATCTCTCGTTGGTGGTGGCCCGTGCGCGGACCGAGACTCGAACTCGGACGGGTCACCCCACGGGATCCTAAGTCCCGCGCGTCTACCGATTCCGCCATCCGCGCCCGGTCGGTGAACCGGCCAGCGCCAGTTTAGAGACTTGGGCGGACCGCTACGTGACTTTGAAGGTGAGCGCGCTCGTCGCAGTCCCCACCTTCGTGGTGACGGTGACGCGGCCGGTGGAGGTAGAGGGGGTGCGAATCGGGGCCCAGTGTCCAACGTCCCCGCCAAACGTGCCGTTCGGCTCTGGCAGGTCAGGTGCGCCAGGGGCCGCGATATGGGCCATGCACGGCTCACGACTCCCGGTGCGCGCCCCCACCACAACTTTGTCGCCTGCCGTCGCTGGACAACCCTGTCGGCGCTGCATACTCTCTTCGTAGACATCCCCCACCGCCGACGCAGGAGGACCTGGATGGAGCCGACACACTCGACCGCAACGGCCGCCGCCCCGCAGGAGGTCGTTGCAAAGATCGATCAGAAGGCGCTACGGCTGTCGGCGCTGCTGCGGGAGATCGACAACCACCCAATCGAGCTGGAAACCGTGCTGCGGGACCAGCTCGATGACGTTCTGGAGATGCTGGCCTGCCGTATCGCGGCGACCAGGACGCTCCTGCACCGATCCAGCCTCGAATTGACGGGGGCCGGATCACCCGCATAACAGGCGTCTCACGACGCCTCGGGACGGCGACCGCAGTCGAGGCTGCGGCCGCCGTCCTGATCACCATCGCCGCGATCGCCGTCCGCTTCTGGGCTCTCGACACCCAGCCCGGCGGGCTCTACCCGGACGAGGCGGCCGAGGGCGTCAGCGCCCAGAACCTGCTCACGATCCCCGGGTACCACCCCGTCTTCTTCAACAGCGACGGGGGACGCGAAGCGCTGTACGCGTACATCGTCGCCGGGGTGTTCCGATTCTTCGGATCAACGGTCCTGACGCTTCGTGGCGCGGCGGCGGCGGTGGGCGTGCTCGGGGTCATCGCGACGTACATCGCGGCGCGCCGCTTCGGCCGGGGCGCGGCGCTCGCGGCGATGGGATGGAGTGCCGGATCGCTGTGGATGATCGCGGTCTCGCGTGACGGCTTCCGAAACATCATCACGGTGCTCGTCGGCGCGGCTGCGCTGGCCGCCCTGCTGCGCTGGGGTGATCGGCCGACCCGGACGCGCGCGGTCACCGCCGGGGCCATCATCGCGCTCGGCTTCTGGACATATCAGCCGCTCAAGCTGTTGCCGCTGCTCGCGATCCTGTGGATGGTGTGGATGCGGGCGCACGAGCACGAGCGCTTTCAGCGGCTCCGAGCCACATTGATCGCGGGCGCCGCCGCGTTCCTCATCGTCGTGTCACCGATGATCTACACCGCCATCACCGACGCGTCCGGGTACTTCGGTCGCGCGGCCGCGGTGTCGCTGTTCAACCCCGCGGTCGGGACCGCCGATTCGTACCCGGTCCACGTGCTGCGGACCCTGGGCATGTTCCTCTTCACCGGCGACCCCAACGCGCGCCACGACGTGAACGCGCTGCCACTGCTCGGCCCAGTCCTTGTCGTTCCCTTCCTGCTCGGCATCTGGCACTGCTGGCAGCGGCGCGCCGATCATGGCTATGCACTTGCGCTCATGGGGCTGCCCGTCTTTCTGCTCCCGCCGCTGATCGCCACCGAGGGCGGGGCACCGCATTTCCTCCGATCCCTCGGCCTCGAGCCGTACGTGGCGGTGTGCGTCGGTCTGGGGTGCGTGGAGTTCGTGGCGCTGGCACGCCGAATCGGCCCGAGCGTCTTCGGTCTGCCCACCGCGAAGGTCGCGCCGTTGGCCTGGACAGCGTGCGCGGTCGCCATCGCCGGCGTCGGCCTCGCGTCGACGGTCACCTACCTCACACGGCCGCTCGACGACCGCTACGGGCCGTTCACCTTTGCCGATGTCGCGCTGGCGAACGCGGCGGTCGACAACGCCACCGATGGCGGGCCGTCGACGCTCGTGATCATCGACGACTACGACGCCATGGACGTGCAATTCCTCGACGCCGGCCGCCTGCCGACGATCATCGAGCCGGGGCATGCGGTCGGCAACCCGGCGGTGTATTCGGTGGTGGTGGCTCCGTCGAGGGCCGACATCGCGCAGGCGGTCGGCGCCGGCATCGCGGCGCAGGCGCGAGTGGTCGCCTCCGACCCGTACGGAAACCCGGTGGTCTTCGAGGTCGTCCCGGAGCCGGGGGTACCTCCCACCGGGTGAGCCGCTCTCCGCTCGACGGGTGGTCCGCCGGCGGCGGGCACTATGGTGGGCGCCAATGATGCGCGGATACGCCGGGAAGATCTGGTTGATCACGGGAGCCGGTCTGGCGCTCCGCCTGGCGCTGATCGGGTATCAACCGCTCTGGCGCGACGAGGCGTTCACCGCGCTCGCGGTGCAGCGGCCGCTGGGTTCGATGCTCGACGTGGTTCGCAACGACAGCGCGCCGCCGCTCTTCTACCTCGTGGAACGGCTCGTTGCGGTGGTGTCGACGAGTCCGGCGGTGCTGCGCGTGCTCCCGGTCCTCGCCGGGACCGCGGCGATCCCGATCGTGGCGGCCCTGGGGCGCCGGGTCGCCGGCGACGCCGGCGGCATCTGGGCGGCGGTGATCGGCGCGATCGCTCCAGCGCTCGTGGTCAGCTCGCTCGACGCGCGGATGTACATGCTCGCGACGATGCTGGTGCTCGCGTCAACGTTGTGTCTGCTCCGTGCGCTCGACCACCCATCGGCGCTGCGCTGGACGCTGTACGCCGCCTGCTCGATCCTCGCGGTGTACACCGTGTACTTCGCGCTGTTCGCCGTCCTCGCCCAGGTGCTCACCGTGGCCGCGCTGTACCGCCGCGGTCGGATCCGCATGGTGTTCGTGGTCGGCGCGCTTGGCATCGTCACGGTCGTCAGCCTCGCGCCGTGGGTGGCCGTCGCGACGGCTCAGCTCAGCCACAGTGCCGGAGCCTTCTGGGTGCCCAAGCTCGGCGTGGTCAGCCTCCTCGGAGGCCTCGAGCAGTTCTTCACCGGTCCACCGGTGAACACGTGGGTCGCGGGGTTCCCCGCGGTCCGGGCCCTGGAGCTTGCCGCTGACCTGGCCGGGGTGCTGCTGTTCGCCGCGCTGATCCTCAACCGGCGCCGGCTCCCACCCGATGGAGCTGCAACGGCGGGGTTCCTCGGCCTCCTGGGAGGGGTCGGGGTCGCGGTGATGATCCTCGTGAGCCTCGTCCACCCGTTGGAAGACGGGCGCTACCTGAGCTCCGCCTGGGTCGTCCTCTACCCGCTCCTGGGCGCAAGCGTGGCGGTGCTGCCGGTGCGCCGGATCGCGTGGGGCGCAGTGACCGTGACCGCCGCCGCGTCGATCGTCACGCTGCTCGTGATCACGAACCCCGACACCCCCGCCGCGGTGGCTGCGCTCGAGAGCAGGGCCGGGGCCCACGACGTTATCGCCGCCTATCCGAGCGAGTACCTCCTCGTTCTCTACTACGGCGACGCGTCGATCGACGCGCGAACGCGATCGATCGCGTCGAGCATCCCGTGGTTCTGGGGCACCGCCGTCTACCCACAGGAGGCGACGCTCACCGCCATGCCGCCGGCGTCGGGATCCACCGGCCACGTGGTCTGGTACGTCGCGCAACCCGGCGACCCGTCACCACCGGGTGCCGGCGCGTACGCCTCCGCCGGCCGCACCTGCTGGACCGGTGTGTGTGTCACGATGCTCAGCCCAACGGGGCTCACCGCATCAGGCGACACTTCCAATCATTGACGGGACAGGAGGACGCATCGTGAAGGGTTTTCGTGCCTTCCTCAGCCAGGGCAACGTCGTTCAGCTCGCCGTCGCGTTCGTCATCGGCGTCGCGTTCGGCGCCGTGGTCACCGCGCTCGTCAAAGACGTGATCGACCCGATCATCGCGATCCCGTTCGGCAAGCCCAACTTCGACAACCTGATCCTCACCATCAACGGCAGCCAGATCCAGTACGGCACGTTCATCACGGCGGTGATCGCGTTCATCTTCATCGCCGCGGGCGTGTACTTCTTCTTCGTGGTCCCGTACAACCGCATGCAGGCGCGCACCGCCAAGCCGGTGGAGGCGACCACCCGGGCATGCCCGGAGTGCCTCAGCGTCATCCCGATCGCCGCGCACCGGTGCTCGTTCTGCACCTCGCCGGTGACACCGGCGGCGAGCTGAGCGAAACGCAGCCGGCGGAGGTTCACGGCGCTCGCTTCAGCGAGCTGTCCGCAACAACGCTGCACGGGATCCTCGCGGTGCGTCAGGACGTGTTCGTCGTCGAACAGAACTGCGCGTACCGGGACATCGATGCGCGCGACCGCGAGCCCGCGACGCTGCATCTCTGGATCGAGGACGATGACGGCACCGTCGTCAGCACGCTCCGCGTCCTCGACGAGGGCGACGGCACGCACCGGATCGGACGTGTCGCCACGGCGGCGTCATCCCGCGATCGCGGGTGTGCAAGCGCCCTCATGCGACGCGCACTCGAGCTGTCCAGCCCGCCGATCGTGTTGAGCGCCCAGGCGTATCTCGTCGACTGGTACTCCGGCTTCGGGTTCGAGGAATGCGGCGAACGCTGGATCGAGGACGGCATCGAGCACGCGCCGATGCGGCTGGGGGTCAGCCGGTGACGATGTTCACGATGCGGTCGACGACCGCGATCACCGCGCGCGGGGTGCGCCCCGCGAGCAGCTCGACGACCCGCGGATGCGCCAGCGCAAGGTCCTTCAACCCCTGCTCGGATGTCCCCGCATCGACATCGAGCTCGGCGCGACGCTTGCCGTTCACCGTGATCGCGACCGACGCTCGCCGAGGAGCGGCCAGCTCGGCGTCGTAGGTGGGCCACGTCCCGGGCTCATGCACGGAGGTGTCACGCCCGATGCGGTGCCACAGCTCCTCGGTGACGAACGGGGCGAACGGCGCCAGGAGCTTGAGCAGCGTCTCCGCGTCGATGCGCCGCGCGGTCCCTGACGCAGCCTCGTGATCGATATCGCGGGCGAACTCCATCAACTGCGCGATCGCGGTGTTGTACCGCAGCTCCGCGATGTCCTCACCGACGACCTTGATGAGGCGATGGCGGCGCCGCTCGCGGACCTCGTCGTGCGTGTCGACGTCCGTGGCGAGCTGCGTCGCGCGCCACACGCGGTTGATGAACCGGGGCATCCCCGCGATGCCCTTGTCGCGGAAGTCACCGCCGATCGTGTACGGACCGAGGTACATCATGAAGAGGCGCACGCTGTCCGCGCCGTAGCGGTCGATGTACTCATCGGGATTGAGCACGTTGCCGCGACTCTTCGACATCTTGGCGCCGTCCATGATGATCATGCCGTGGGCGCGGAATCGCGTGAACGGCTCGGGCACGGGCACCATGCCGAGGTCGTGCAGGGCGCGCATGATGAACCGCGAGTACAGCAGATGCCGCACCGCGTGCTCGTTGCCGCCGATGTACATGTCGACCGGCAGCCACGCATCGGTGCGTTCCTTGTCGAACGCGACGTCGTCGAAGTCGGTCGACGGATAGCGGAGGAAGTACCACGATGAATCGAGGAACGTGTCGCTGACGTCGGTCTCGCGACGCGCGGGCCCGCCGCATTTCGGGCACTGGACGTTCACCCATTCCTCGACGGTCGCGAGCGGCGACATGCCGGTGCCACGGGGACGGAAATCCTCGACCTCCGGCAGCAGGACCGGGAGATCCTCCACCGGGACCGCCACCGGACCGTCATTCGAGCAGTGGATGATCGGGATCGGCGGACCCCAATACCGCTGCCGCGAGATCAGCCAGTCGCGCAGCTTGAACTGCACGCTCGTCTCACCGCGATGCAGCGCGGTGAGTCGCTCGACGATGCGGCGCTTGCCCTCGTCCGCCGTGAGTCCGTCGAAGTCGCCGCTGTTGACCATGAGGCCGTCGCCCGAATAGGGCGCCTCGGCGACGTCACCGCCGCTGATCACCTCGACGATCGGGAGGTGGTGCGCGGTGGCGAACGCCCAGTCACGCCCGTCGTGCGCGGGCACGGCCATGATCGCGCCGGTGCCGTAGCCGCCGAGGACGTAGGGCGCAGCCCAGACGGGCACGCGCGCGCCGGTGAGCGGATGGATCCCGTACGAACCGAGCTCCATGCCGATCGAGAAGTCGGGCTCCGCGGACGCCGGCGGGAACTTGTTGCGCCACGCGTTGACCTGCCCGATGCGGTCGGCCGGCACGAAGTCTTCGAGCTCGGGATGGTCGGCGCCGATCACGAGGAAGGTCGCGCCGAAGAGCGTGTCCGGGCGGGTCGTGTACACGGTGACGTCCTTGCGCCGGCAGCCCTCGAGGTCGAAGCGGATCGTCGCCCCCTCGCTGCGGCCGATCCAGTTGCGCTGCATCGTCTTGGTCGACTCCGACCAGTCGAGCGTGTCGAGTGCGTCGAGCAACTCCTGCGCGTAGCGCGTGATCTTGAGCCACCACTGGCGGAGATATCGCGTCTGAACCACGGTGTGGCAGCGCTCGCAGCGGCCCTGCTCCACCTGCTCGTCCGCCAGGACGGTGAGGCACGACGGGCACCAGTTGACGGCTCCCTCGCGCCACTCGATGAGACCGGCGTTGAAGAGCGTCACGAACAGCCACTGCGTCCAGCGGTAATAGTCCGGTTCGGCGGTGTTGACCTGGTGGCTCCAGTCGAACATGGAGCCGATCCGCTTGAGCTGGTTCTCGCGGAAGTTGGTGACCGCGCGGCGCATGACGATCGCGGGATGCTCGCCGATCTTCATCGCGTAGTTCTCGGAGTGGATGCCGAACGCGTCGAACCCCATCGGCTCGAAGACGTTGTCGCCCATGAGCCGGCGCCAGCGTCCAAAGATGTCGCCACCGGCGAACGGGATGATGTGACCGACGTGCAATCCCTCGGCGGAGGGATACGGGAACATCATGAGGTTGTAGAAGGGCCGCTCCGGGCGGTCGAGCGCCGTTCGATAGTCGCCACGCTCGTCCCAGACACGGCGCCAGCGTGCCTCGACGGCGACGTGGTCGTACTCGTCGAGACGTGTGGGCTCGGCTGGGGCGGGCACGGCGTCCATGGGTACAGGGTATCCCGCGGCCGTGCCCGTCCCAAACGGGCCGAGGCTCAGGAAGCGGCGGCGCGGGGGTTCGGTTGCAGGAGACCGAAGACCCCACCCTGGGGATCGTGGGCGACCGCGAACCGGCCGACCTCGGGGATGTCCTCGGGCGGATGGTGGACGCCGCCGCCGAGCGAGGTGAGCTTGGCCACGGTCGCATCGACGTCATCGGTCGCGAAGTAGACGAGCCAGTACGGCGGCGTGCCTGCGGGCATACCGGCCGGCATCGCCATCCCACCCGCGATGGCCTCGCCGTTGTGGTCGAACTGCGTGTACTCCATTTCCGGCGTCGGCGTCGCCTTCGGGTCCCAACCGAATACCGACGCGTAGAAGGCGGAGTCCTTGGCGATGTTGTTGGAGTTGAGCTCCGCCCAGCAGTAGCTGCCCCCGGTCCCCTTGACCTCGAAGCCACGATGGGTGCCCGGCTGCCAGATGCCGAGCACGCCGCCCGACGGGTCGGCGACGATCGCCATCCTTCCCGCGTCCATCACGTCGAAGGGCTCGGCGAACACGGTGCCGCCCGCCGCCTTGACCTTGGCCGCAGTGGCGTCGGCGTCGTCGACGAGCACGTACACGGTCCACGCGACGGGTTGCTGCTCGTTCATGAGCGGCCCCGTGCCGGCGACCTCCTTGCCGTCGAGCATGAACATCCCGTATCCGCCGGCTTGCGGGTCGTCGGACACTTCGGCCTTCCACCCGAACACCCCTGCGTAGAACGCTCGCGCCGCTGCCGGGTCGGAGCTGCCGAGGTCAACCCAGCCGGGCTGACCTATCGCAACAGTCGCTGTTTCTGCCATCACAGAGTCCTCCGTTCTCGCCATTGGAGGCCCGCGGGCCACGTGCCTCGAAGGTAGCACTCCGTTCCGATGCGGCGGGTGAAGGGGTCGTTATGGGCAGGGGACCCGCGAGTACACTCGGGCGCTCGCGATGACACGAGTGCAGACAGGCGGCGGCATCGAGGTTTCCGGACCGCGCGACGACGCGGACAAGGAGGCCTTCGCACGCCTCGATGGAGAGTTGTTCGCGGTCCGCGCAGCTGATTCGCTGCGCTGGCTCGTCGCCGCCGGACCGCACATCACTATGCGCGTGGCGCGCATCGATGGCGAGGTCGCAGGCGGGTACGTCCTGTTGCCGTGCGGACAGTTCTTCGGCGGCCGGTCCGTGCCGACCCAGGCGGTCTCGGCCGTCGTGGTGGGCCCGGCGTTTCGCCGCCGCGGTGTCGCGGGTGCGTTGATGCGCGACTGCGTCACGACGGTGCGTGAGCAGGGATCGATGCTGGCGCCGCTGCATGCGGCGACCGTGCGTCTCTACAGGCGTTGGGGATGGGGCGTTTGCGCGCAGACCCTGCGGCAGACGGTGCGCACGCCCGCGTTGCGTGGCCTCGCGGGCGAGGGTGTCCCGCGTCGCAACCCCGACCCCGCCGCCGTCGAGGCATTGCGCAGTGCCCACCTCGCGCGTTGGGACGGACCGCTCGACCGCCCGGCCTGGTGGCTGCAGGTGGAATGGAACATCGACGACGGAGGCGAGCTCCGCTTCGAGTACGGGTGGTACGAGCGGGGCGTGCTCACCGGCTTCGTTCGCTACGAGGCCGAGCGACAGAGCCGCTGGATCCTGCTCCGCGTGCAGGAGTTGATCTTCACGACACCCGACGCACTGCGCGGTTTGCTCGGCTTCCTCGGCGCAAACGAATCGCAGAGCCTCGAGATGATCTTTCTCCATTCGGCGCTCCCCGATGTGTCACCGCTCCTGCACCTGCTGCCGGAACCGCATCGCGAGCTCGAGGTGAGCGCGCACATCTGCTGGATGCAGCGCATCGTCGACATCGAGGGTGCGGTGCGCGCACGGGGGTGGCCTGCGCATGCGGCGGGACGGGTCGAGCTCGAGGTGAGCGACCCGGTGACCGGCGTGGAGCGCTTCGTCCTCGAGGTGGAAGGTGGCGTGGGGCGCGTGACGCCGGGTGGCGCTGGCGAGGTGCGATGCGGGATCGATGTGCTGTCGTCGTGGTACTCGAGCACGCTCCGCGCAGAGGATGCAGCGCGGCTCGGCATGCTCGAGGGCGATGCGACCGCGATCAAGGTCATGGATGGCCTGATCGCCGGCGGCGTCGCCTGGATGCCGGACTTCTTCTGAGACCGCGTCAGGCGCTCGCGGCCCGCGCGACGCGCAGCGCGTGAGCCCACCAGGAGAGGTCGTTGAGCAGATTGGTTGCGGCGGTGTTGAAGAGGTCGGGCTGGTGGAGATTCCCCTCCGAGTCGAAGAGGCGCGGAGCGAACTGGAGCACGACCGAAGCGCGAGTCGGCGCCATCTGCAGCTCGATCACCACCTGACGCAGCTGCTGCATCGCGCGGACGCCACCTGACCAGCCGCCGTAGCTCACGAACGCGACCGGCTTGCGGTTCCATTCGCGGTACACGGCGTCGAGCGCGCTCTTCAACACGGCCGGGTAGCCGTGGTTGTACTCGGGCGTGATGATCACGAAGCCGTCGGCCGGGCCGATGACCTCCGCCCAGCGCCGCCCCTCATCGTCGTACTCCGCCACCGAGGCGGGGAGCGGTCGGTCGTAGTACGGGAACATCCAGTCACGGAGGTCGACGAGCTCGAACGTCATGTCGGTGCGTTCATCGGTCCGGCTCATGAACCAGCCGGCCACCTTGTCGCCGAAGCGCTGCTGGCGGGTGCTGCCGAGGATGACCACCACATGCGGGACGTTCAGCGCGGTCGACATCGGAGCTGGACGTTACCGGATGACGGTGCGTCGACCGCCGCGGCGAGCACTACCATCGCCCGGATGCGCGACGCCACGACGCTCCCGCTGCGGCTTGCTCGGCTTCGCTCCCAGCGCCTGACGGACGACGCGCGGCTGGGGCCCGACCCGGCCGCGATCGCTCGCGCTGTGTGCGGAATCCAGGCGCAGGACTTCGATGCCGCGCGACATCAGCTGCGGGCGCGCAGCGTGGGGCTCACCGCGCGTGCCGTGGATCACGCATTCGACCACGAGCGCTCGGTCGTGAAGACATGGTTGATGCGCGGAACGTTGCATATGTGCGCGGCAGACGACGTGCGCTGGATGCTCGATGTCTTTGGACCCGCGGTGAACAGGCTCGGGGCCCGCCAGTGGGCGACGCTGGGTCTCGATGACACCACCCTTCAGCGTGCGTTGCGTGTGGTCCGCACAACGCTCGCCAACGGCCCCGTGAGCCGGCGTGAGTTGCGTGACGAGCTGGTGAGCCGCGGCGTCTTCCGCGAACCGGTGGGCCAGGCGATGATCTACCTCCTCTTTCAGGCGGCGACTCTCGGGATCACGTGCTCCGGGCCGCGGATCGGCCGCGCGGACAGCTTCGTGTTGCTCGACGACTGGGTGCCCCGAACCGATGGCCCACGCGGAGAGGCAGCGCTCGCCGAGCTCGCGAGGCGGTATCTGGCGGCGTACGGGCCGGCGACGGAGAGCGACCTCGCCGCGTGGTCGGGCCTGCCCGTTGCGAGGGCACGGACCGGCATGGCCGCCATCGCGCGGGAGATCGTGGAGTTTCCCGGCCCGGCGCCCGGGCTGTGGGCGCTCCGCTCCGCAGCTCCGGTTGACGTCCCTCGGCCTCCGGTCGTCCGGCTGCTGGGTCACTTCGACACCTTCCTGCTCGGCTACCGCCGCCGGCATCATCTCGGCGACGAGCAGGCGGAGGATTGGATCCATCGCGGTGGGGGTGGCTGGATCCGCCCGGTGGTCTGTGTCGACGGCTGGATCGTGGGCGGGTGGCGCCTCGAGCACTCCCCGGCGCAGGCCGAGGTGACCGTGCTCCCCTTCGAGCGACTACCGGGCCGGCTTTCGGGCGGGATCGGCCGGGAGGTCGCCGCGATCGGGCGGTTCCTCGAGCGCCCCACGCGGTGGTCGTCAGGACCCTTGGTAGGCTTGACCCCCTTGCCGACGTAGCTCAGTGGTAGAGCAGCGGTTTCGTAAACCGCTGGCCGGGAGTTCGAATCTCCCCGTCGGCTCCCATGACTTGTGAAAGTTCGGGTGACGCGTCGCTGAAGAGGTGTTCGGCTGATGTGTCGCACACCTTCGGCTGAGATGTCCCAACGGTGCTTGCACGGCTCCGTTGATGCTTTACACGGCTCCGGTTGATGCTTGACACCGTCCTGGTCAGATCAGTAGTGGCCCACCATCGGCTCGAACGCAGTCGTCACCGTATGGTCTTGCCTGGGCAGGCCGGGACGGTGAGCGTGCCGTGCGCGACTGTCACCGTCTGGTCAACGCCGGTCAACTCAGACCATCCCCAGGTCCCTTGCGTGAAAGCGTTGATCGCATTCCCAAAGCCCACCACCCCTACCGACATCGTGGGAGACGTCACAAGGTGCGTCAGGAGTCCAACTCCAAAGTAGTCGCCAATTGTCAGGTTGTGCCAGGTGGCGATGCCCAATATGCTCCCGCGTGGATAGCCGGTAGTCGCGAACTGCCCAAGATCCAATACGTTCGAGCACGTCACGCTCACGGTGACACCTGGCGTTGCGGTCGGCAGGGCGGTTGACGGCGTTGATGTCGGAGCGACTGTTGGCGTTGGTGTCGATGGCCGCACGGTCGGCGTGGCTGCCGAGCCACAGGCTGCGAGGCCAACGAGGGCGATCGCAGCGCCGACGATGGTTGTGACTTTCATGTCTGCCTCCGTCCATTCAACGCGAACACGTCATCCGCGGTTACGTCATGGACGGACCCAGTTGGACAGAGGAGGACAAAGCCACTGAACTGCTGACTCGCAAGCCCGATGGCTACCGTCTCGGCTCGTACCCCATCGCCACTGCCCCCGTGCGGAACTCGAGCCGGCTCACGAGCTTCAGGTCAACATGCTTCGATAGCCCCGCGAAGAGCGTCGGCCCGTGGCCCGCGAGCCTCGGATGCACCACGAACTCGTACTCATCGATCAGTCCCAGCTCCGTCAACGCAAGTGGAAGCCGCACACCTCCCACGAACAGTCCCTTGCCCGGCTCCCGCTTGAGTTGCTGAATCGCCCGGTCCAGATCTCCACGGACGAGTTCCGCGTTCCAATCGACCTGCTCCAGCGTGCTCGACACGACGTACTTCTTTGCCGGGTTGATCGCTTGAGCGAACGGTTCCATCCAAGCAGGTCTCGTTCCCGCCGGTGCCGCCGGCCGCCACGCTGATTCCATCATTTCGTACGTCACCCGGCCGAAGACAAGGGCATCAGCCCTGTTGAGGTTCTCGACCGCGTGACGATGCACGTCCTCGGCCGCGGGGATTGCGCGATGATCGCAGCACCCGTCCAATGTGACGTTGATGGAGTATCGAAGCGGTCGCATTTCGCAAGAGTACTGCCGACGAGTACAACCGCGACCTCGACCGTTGTGACCTCAGAAGCGCCGCTGGCGCAGGACAAACGTGTGCGCGAGCTTGTCGTGCCAGCCCTGCTTGTGCGTGTCGAGACCGACCCAGATGAGCCCGAGACATGCCAACGAGATGCTGAGCAGGTAGCCCAGGAAACGGCCGATGCTCTGGAGCAGGGAGATGCGCGTTCCTGTGGTGGCGTCAACGACGCGGAGACCGACCAGATGCTGGCCCAGCGGTGCCGCCGATCAGCCACCAGGCGAGCGTGAAGTACACCGCAGTGAAGATGAAATCCGGAAGTGTGGTCGCGGCAAGAATGTAGTGGGCGGTGGAGCTGCACATGCCCGTGGACGCGGACTCCCGGCAGATGCTGGAGCCGTACTGGGGGAAGAGGATCGACATCGGAAGACCGAACGCGAAGCCGACCACGATGGAGTCGATGAACCAGGCGAAGAATCGAATCCAGAATCCGGCGTACGTCAGCGCCGGGACCGCCGGAGCCGACCATCGAAGTGGTTCCTGGTAGCGAGGCGGAGGCGGCACCGGACCCAGTGACGAGGGCGGTGATGCGCTCATCCCGGGAGTATGCGCGCCAGGCCGAGCGTGCCAACTCGGCGTGAGACCTGCACACTACACGGCGCTCATCGATAGCCCGAGGGGAGGATCCCGTGCTCACCACGCCGCGTCCGCTGGCATATCTCGCCATACCGATCGCCCTCGCCTTCCTGGCCGGCTGCTCCAGCTCCGGCGGCAGCGGATCCGGCCCCGCGATCACCAGCGCCGCGACGTCGAGCCCGTCGGCAACCGCGGCCGCCACGGCGAACGCCACACCCACCCCGGCCCCGGCGAGGAAGACCGCCGCTCCAACGCCGGTGTCAACCGTCAACAGGGCGGACCCCGGGCCGTTCACCGGTGAATGGACAGGCAACGGCTCGACGCTGGACATCAGCGGCGACGAGTTGGCCAATGCCAGCTACCCGATCGGCGTCCTCTGCAGCTCCGCGACGCCCGCACCGTCACCGTGTGACGACGACAGCGTGCAGACCCCCATCCCCGGGGGACAGCTCAAGCTGCATATCACCGAGGTCGTCACGACCGGCAACACGGCTGTCGCAACCGCAGAGGTCAAGGACTCGAGTGACCCGAGGTATCCGGAAGGATCGACCATGAAGTTCACCCTCAAGAACGGCGTCATCACCTCCCCCATCGGGAAGTTCACGAAGGTCTGACCGCGGCGTTCATGGTTGGGAAAGGCGGTTGTGACTCCTGTGGCTCACGTGCATCGGGCTGATCGTGCCTGAGTACCGCACCCTCACCACGCTCCTCCCTCGCATCGCGACCGCCACGCTGCTCGTCCTCCTCGCCGGTACCTTCATCGGCAACAACGAGGCATCGGGAACGCTCAACAAGCCGATGTACCTCGCCATCCTCGCGCTCGGCTTTGCGATCACGGCCCTCTTCCTGCGCAGCCGTCAGTCGACACGGCTCGACACAGCCCTCGCCGTGGCCTCGTCCGCCGGCCTGCTGTGGGGCATCTGGTCATATGAGCGGCCCGAGCTGCTCGCGAGCTTCTGGGAAGGCTTCGGCAGTCGCGTGACACTCGCGGTCGTCGTCCTCCTGTTGCTCGGTATCGTCTTTCATCCGCAGACCCTCTCCCGGTGGATCCGCCTCGGCCTCGGTTTGATCGTCGCGATCTGCTGCGTTTGCGACCTGTTATCGCTGATTCGAACATTCGACTTCATGCCGATCGTCAGCAACAACGTCAATGAGATCAACGACGTGCTGGCTCCGGCCGCGGGGAACATCCCGGACTCCACGTTCATCCCGCAGTACACCGCTCTCTATGGCTGGCCCTTCGCCCCGCTCGGGCATGTGCTCTCTCCAAACGCATTGGTGGGAGCGGTGGCAATCTTCTTCACCCTTCTCGCCATCGCGTGCGTGCTGCTTGCCGTATGGGTGACACGGCGCGCTCTGGGGACCCGCGGATTCATCCTTGCCGCCGCGTTCGTCGTCCCGATCGCCTGCGTCACCACGCACGCCGGCGCGACCAGCTCGATCGCAAGTCTCTTCCAGGAGCTGCCCATCCGCCTCCTTTCAGGCTTCGTCGTCGCAGCGCTCGGATTGAACGACCTCGTGCTGCTGTACCGCGGAACCCTGCGGATCAGGTTTGTGCTGCTGGTGGGAGTGGTGTGCGGTGTCGTCGGCTGGAACTCTCAGGACTTCGGAGGTGCCGCCGCCGGCGTCTACGGCTTGATGATCATCCTGTGCGCCACGCGCGCTGTGCGACGCCGTGCTTTCGCAGTCTGGTGTGCCGGATTGGTGATCGGTGTCGCGTCATATCCGCTGTTTCTCTTCGTCATCGGCTCGCCGTTGGATCTCGGCTTCGTGGCAGCGTTCATCAAGATCTTCACCGCCGGGTTCGGTCTGGTCCCGATCCAGGTGCCCGGGCCGGTGCTTGTCGTCATGCCGATCGTCGTGTGTTCCGCGGCCGCCGGGTGGGCTCTGGTGCGCAACCGCCATCGGGAAGGTGTCCGCACAGACCCACTGCTCGACCGGGCCACCATCACGCTCACCTTCGTCGGAACGTGGTCGGCGGTCTGCATGGTCTACTACGTCAATCGGGCCTTCGCAGCCGGTCAGTTGCAGACCATGCTGCTGCCCTCCGGTGTGTGCATCGGGACGATGTACTCAATCCTGATCCACACCGATGAATATCGAGCACTGACAGTGCCAGGAAGTCTCCATGCGCTGTGGACCGGGTTGTCCGTCAGGGTGGCGATGGTTCCTCTTGGCATGTTCGTCTGCCTCTGTTTCGCCTCCACGATCCTCACGCCCAACCCGGTCAGCACCCTCACCGACGTTGTCAAACCGCCGCCGATGAGCGGCTACTCGGGCGACTATCCCGACTACGGCACCCCCCAACTCGTCGCCGCGGTTCGACTTGCGCAGAGGTACACCTCGGGCAAACCGGGCGAGCTCACGTATCTCGGTGACAGCTTCAACTATGTGTCGCTCGTGACTCACGTGCGGAGCATCTCCCTGTTCTTCCCGGAGGTGAGCCCCAGCTTCACGGAGATTCAGTGTCAGTATCTTCGGACCCACCATTCGGAGTGGATGGTCCTCTCTCCATTCGGAGTGAACGCGTACGGCGCCGACGCATGCGGGATGTACCGACCGGTCGCCGTGCGAGGGCTGATCCTCGGTCAGTTGCAGCAGCTCAAATGACCGCTCGCGCTGCGACCCCCAGGGAGCCGGGCTGACGCCGCGTCAGCGGCGTCTCCGGGGCAACCGACCGTCGGTCGTCAGCAGGTCGGAAGCCGGCGCCGCGGCGCACCCCCGATGGCCACCGGTTCGGGCGTCCGGGTTGTCACGCGGTGCATCGACAGAACTGCCGTGGTATGCGGAGCCTCGACTCTCGCGGCACGTTCTGTCGCATTGGCGACGATCAGGCGCTTGAGCAGCACTTCGAACTTCTCGTCCGGGCTGATCGGCTCCTGCCGCCAGTTCGACGTACACGACCGGAGGTCACGCCTTCTCTCGACACGCATCGAAATACTCCCGCGATGCCATGGTTGATGTTGCATGCCAGCCGCCGGACATGACGGCTGGCCTTCCTGCCGGCATCGAGGCAACTATCGAACCTCTGGCGCAGACGCGATAGGGTCGAACGGCGTGTTTTTGCCGAGTACTTAGTCCCGGGCCTCGCTGCGACCCTCGGCGGGGAAGGCCTGGCGACGATCAGCCGGCTCTCCGGCTGTGCGGAGGGCGTCGCGACGCCGACTGAAGGCGCTCCGCGAGCCGCCGAAGCGCCGGCCGGAGCGCCGCCGGCTGGAGCACCACCAGGTCGCACTCCAGTCGCGCCAGGTACGTCGCCGCCCAGTCGAGGTCGTCGGTGCGAAACCGCAGCAGCGTGCCGTCATCGACCGCCTCGAGCGTCGCGTCGCTCGCTGAGACGCGTCCTCGCGCCTCCTCGATGGTGAGGTCGAGCAGCACCTCGCATCGGTGACCGGATCCCACCTCCGCAAGGGTCCGCTCGATGGTGCCGATGACGTCGATGTCGTCCGGGCGTTCGAACGCCTCGGTCGTGACCTCGGCTTCGAGCATACGGTCGAGCCGGAATGTGCGCAGCGCGCTGCGCAGGTGGTCCCAGCTCAGCAGGTACCAGTGGCCACTCTGGAACGCGACGCCGTACGGATCGACGAGCCGCTCCGTGACCTCGTCTGCGGCTGATCGGTAGCGCAACCTCACCCGGGTGCCATCGCGCGCTGCGGAGCTGAGGCGGAGGATCGTGTCAGCGTTGGCATGATCTCGCGCGACGGGCGAAAGTCCGAGAGTCACGAAATCCTGCATCGCCTGCACCTGGCCGCGCTGGGCTTCGGGGAGCAGCCGGTCGAGCTTCGCCAGCGCCGCCTGGACCACCGCGCCTGAGGCCGAGAGCCCGAGACGTTGTGCCGCGAGCAGGCCGATCACGACCACCAGCGCCTCGTCGTTGCTGAGCATCAGCGGCGGCAGCTTGAACCCGCGGCGGAGCCGGTAGCCGCCCGCCGGACCGCGCTCCGCCTCCACCGGGATGCCCATGTCCTGGAGCCCGCTGATGTACCGCCGAACGGTGCGGGGGCTCACCTCGAGGCGCTCGGCGATATCCGAGGCGCTCAGTTGCCGGTACACCTGGAGCATCTCGAGCAGCGTGAGCAGCCGGCCGACGGAGAGATCCACGGCGAGGATTATATAGGACGGATATCGTCCATATTGCTTGATAGCATCACCGGCATGATGAATCCGAACGTGCTCCTGCAGCTCGGCCGCGAACGACACCGTGACCTCCTCAACGATGCCCGCCGGCGCAGGCTCCGGTCGGAACCCACCGAGCCAGGCGTGGCGGGCTCTGAAGACCTGATCGTCCTCGGGCGCTCCGCTCGCGTCATCGACGCCCGCGTTCGCGCCGCGAGCCGAGCCGAGTGCGCCGACTGCAGCGGTGCGGCCTGAGGTGAGCAGGCCGCCCCTGCAGGACGGGGCTGTGCGCGAGCCGTTCGCGTGAGCCGCATGCGCGCGACGGCCGCGATGCTCACCGAACCACCCCACTAACATCGCGGTCGTGAGCGTGCAGCGAGGAACGCTCGGGGTATGGCGCGGCGCGGCGCTCTACGTCGGCTCGCTGATCGGACCGGGCGTTCTGCTCGTGCCCGCACTCGCCGTCCAGGCTGCCGGTCCGGCCTCGGTGATCGGTTGGGCGCTGCTGGTACTCCTCTCCGCGCCACTGGCACTGACCTTCGCGGCGCTCGGCGTGCGCCTCCCGGTTGCCGGCGGCGTGGCCGCCTACGTCGAGAGCGGGTTCGGGGCCGCCGCAGGCGCGACGACCGGCGGATGGTTCCTCACGGCAGTGCTCATCGGCGCGCCGGCGGTCTCTCTCATCGGCGGGTTCTATGTCGCGGATCTGACGGGTGCGGGGACCCCCGTCGCAGCCGCTGTGGGACTCGCCATCTTCGTGGTGGTGCTCGGCGCAAACGCACTCGGTTTGCGCCTTTCCTCACGGCTGCAGCTCGTCCTCGCGAGCGTGCTCACGCTCGTGATCGCCGTGGCGCTCGCGATAGCGCTGCCGACGCGTGCAACACACAACTGGACGCCGTTCGCTCCGCACGGACTGCTGGCGATCGGAACCGCCGCCAACATCCTCGTGTGGCTCTTCGTCGGCTGGGAAGCGGTCGCGCAGCTCGCCGGCGACTTCGAGAAGCCGGCAACACAGCTCCCCCGTGCGATGGCCATCGCCTTCGGCACCGTCACCGTCCTCTACATCGGCCTCGCGGTCGCGACGGTCGGCGTCAATGCCAACTCCTCCTCAAAGGTGCCGCTCGCCGACCTCATCGCGGTCGGATTCGGCACGTGGGGCCGCGACGCCACGGCGGTGCTCGCCGTCGCCCTCACGATGGGCACGATGAACGTCTACATGGGCGGAGCATCCAAGCTCGCCGCCAGCCTCGCGGCATCCGGATCGCTCCCCGCATGGCTCGGCCGGGAGGCACACCGCAGCATCCCGAGGCGGCCGCTCCTCGTGGTGTTCGTCATCGGCGTGGTGCTGCTCGGCGCGCTCGTGGCCGGATACGCCAACGCCGACGAGCTCGTGCGAGCGACCTCCGCATGTTTCATCGCGGTGTACGTCGCGGCGACGGCCGCGGCGGTTCGTATCCTGCACGGCGCCGGTCGCGCCGCCGCGCTCGTGTCGTGCGCCTTCAGCGTCGTGATCGCCGTGTTCTCAGGCTGGTATCTGCTCGTGCCACTGATCTCGTTCGCATGCTTCGCGGTGATCCACATCGGCTCCGGTCGCGAGCGCATCACCTCCGAACGATCGATCCCCCCGGCGTCCTCACCGTTCTGAGACCGTCCCTCGAGTGGGCGGCCGGCGGCCGCTATATTCCCGGCGATGAGCCCCACGAACCGCCGAGCGCGAGCATCATGACCACGCCACCGACGTCCTTCACGCCCGCGCTGTTCGACTTCCTGCGAGAGCTCGCCGCCAACAACAACCGCGAGTGGTTCCAGGCGAACCGGACCCGCTACGAAAAGGATGTTCGCGACCCGGTGCTGGCGTTCATCACCGATGTCGCGCCGAAGCTTCGGAAGATCAGCCCACACATCGTCGCCGACCCCGGCAAGGTGGGTGGATCGATGTTCCGCATCAACCGCGACGCCCGCTTCTCGCGCGACGGCGAGCCATACAGCACGGCGGTGAAGGTGGCCTTCCGCCACGACTCCGTCGATCGCCACATGCCCGGACCGGGATGTTTCCTGCAACTCGGAGCTGACGGGGTGATGGCGGCCGGCGGCCTCTATGGCGCGGACGCGGCGATGCTCGGCGTCGTGCGCCAGTCGATGGCCGACAATGTGGCGAAATGGCGGCGCATCACCAGGAACCCACGACTTGCTCCGATGATCGCGGACCGCGGGCCGGTCTTGAAGAACCCGCCGCGTGGATTCGCCGCGGACGATCCGCTGATCGAGGATCTCAAGCGCAAGACCTTCGTCTGGTACCAGGAGTTTCCAACCGGCGACGCGTGCACATCCAATTTCATGGATCGATACGTGGCCGCCTGCAAGGCTGCGGCGCCGTTCACGGGATTCCTCGCATCCGCGCTCGGCATGGAGTGGTGACGGGTCGCCTGCCAAAGAGCACCACGGCGTGAGCCGCGCAACCGAAGAGACCAACCGGCGGCTCCTGCGAGCCCGCGATGCCATGGACGCGGGGTACTCGCAACCCCTCGACATTCCACGTCTGGCGGCCGTCGCGCACATGTCCGACGCGCACTTCATCCGTGCCTTTCGAGCCGCCTTCGGCGAGACGCCGCACCGGTATCTGCAGCGACGGCGCGTCGAGCGCGCCATGTATCTGCTGCGCCAGCCTCAGAGCAGCGTCACGGCGGTGTGCTTCGATGTGGGCTTCACGAGCCTCGGCACGTTCAGCCGGACCTTCCGCGACATCGTTGGCGAGTTGCCGTCCGAATGTCAGCGCCGCGGGCCTGTCGCCCCGGCTCCTACGTGCTTCGCGATGGCATGGGGAAGACCGAGCAGTTTCGGAGAAGCACGTCCGCCGGCACCGGCGTAGCGTCGCACTCACGCGTCAACGCATTGGGAGAAACCAACAACATGTTGCACGAACTCAGGATTTCGCAGATCTACGTGCTCGACCAGGACGAGGCGCTGGACTTCTACGTCGGCAAGCTCGGCCTCGAGATCCACACCGACAACGATCTCGGCTTCATGCGGTTCCTCACCGTCAATGTGCCCGGTGACCGCAACCATCAGATCCTCCTCGAGAAGCCGGGTCCGCCGGTGATGGACCCGGCGACCACCGAGCAGGTGCGCGACCTGCTGACCAAGGGACGCACCGGCGGACATCTCTTCTTCTCGTGCATCGATGGTCGCGCCACGTACGAGGAGCTGCGTGCCAAGGGTGTCGAGTTCACGCAGGAGCTCACCGAGCAGGCCTACGGCATCGACTTCGGGCTCCGCGACCCGTTCGGGAATCACATCCGGGTCGCACAGCTCACCGAGGACTGACGCGGATCATTTGCGCCACGTGACCCGAGTGGCTCGATCAGTGCCGCGGCCCCGGTCGATCGGACGGCGCAGATTGCCGTCCGGTCGTCCCGGCTTGCGACGTCGATGCCAACGGTCAGCACGAGCGCGGCCACGCTACGCCATCCACGCCGGTCAGAATGAGCGGGTGCCATCCGAGAGATTCACGGTGCAACGCGGCACGGTCAGCCTTGCCGCCGAGCGCTGGTCCGGCGACGGACAGGGACAGCCGGTGGTGCTGCTCCACGCCGGCGTGACCGACCGGCGGGGCTGGTATGCCGTCGCGGATCGCCTCCAGCCCAGCACGAGCGTCGTCGCGTACGACATGCGCGGCTACGGCGAGACGTCCGGATTGACGTATGCCTTCTCGCATCTGGACGACCTGCGCATGGTGCTCGACCAGGTGGCGACCGGGCCTGTCTGGCTCGTCGGGAGTTCGATGGGTGGTGAGATCGCCATCGATGCGGCCGTCGCCGATCCGACGCGAGTGGCCGGACTCGTGCTGCTTGCGCCGGCCGTGAGCGGGGCCCCGGAGCCAACCGACTTCGACGCTGACACCGAACGCCTCGTCCACATGTGGGAAGACGCGATGACGGCCGGCGATATCGACGAGATCAACCGCGTCGAGATGTGGCTGTGGCTCGACGGGCCGGGCTCGCCGGAGGGCCGTGTCTCCGGCCCCGCACGCGAGCTGGCGCTCGCGATGAACGCGGTGGCGCTGAAGAACGAGATTCCAGAGGAGTCGGGCAAGAGCGGCATCGTCGCGTGGTCGCGGCTCGAGGAGATTCAGAAGCCCGTCACGGTCGCGTGCGGCGACCTCGACCTTCCGTTCATGATCGAGCGCTCGAAGCAGCTCGCGGATTGGCTCCCCGACGCCCGTCACAAGGTGCTCGCCGGCATGGCGCATCTGCCGTATCTCGAGCACCCGGACGTGGTCGCCGACCTGATCCTCGCGGCGATAGGCTGAGCAGTCGCTCGCCGGACAGTCCGTCCGACCGCTTCATGATGACCCCGGAGTGATCACCACATAGGTCGTGATCGCCTGACCGGACTTCGTGGTGGCCAGGACGTCGAACCGGGTCGCCCCCTTCGGCACGGTGGCATCGGCGACGAAGTGTCCGGTCGGATCGAGCCTCCGGCTCACGAGGATCGTGGGTATGGCGCCCGGGGCGCTCATGCCAATCGTCACCGACGCGATCGGTATCTCACCGGATTCGTTCGCGTTCGTGAAGAAGGTGCAATGGAATTCGTCGGCACCCGGTGCATCCGGGTCGAGATACACCTGCGCGAGCCAACCGTTCTGCAGCTGGATTGAGTACAGCGTCGGCAGTCCGCTGAAGCGCGTCGCCGTGACCAACGGCGCCGGTTCGATCGTCGTGAGCTGCAGGTGGACCTCGGTGGATCGCTGCGCGTTCTCGATGATCACCGCAACCTCCCAGATTCCCGCGATCGCAAGGTTGCCCCCCCGTGCTGCAAAGCTCCCGTCCGCCTGGCGCTTCAGCGTCAAGGTCGACTCGCCGAGCTGCGGCCGGAGCGGTTGGGTGAACTCGAGCTGCACCGAGCTCGCGTGGACAATCGCGCCGCTGTTGTAGTCGGTGACCCGCAGGGTGAAGTTGTTGAAGCCGGCCGTCCCGGGCGACACGGTGAGCCGGACCTTCACCGTGGTCGCGAAGTCACTGCCCGTCGCCACCAGTTGCGTGGCCTTGACCGGAGTCGTCGTCGCCGCCGACGCGACCGGCGGCGCGACATTGACGAGCGCCGCGGCGACGAGTACCACCGCGGCGCCGACCACCACCTCGGTCGACCCCACGCGGCGCAGGCCACGAAGCACACGTGAGGCGCGCGGCACGTTGCGATAGCGATTGATCGCGCCGAGGCCGGCCAGGATCACGAACAGGGCAACCTTGACGAGGACGAGCACTCCGAACGCGGTTCCGAGGAGCTGACCGAGTGACCCGACCTCGATCACCGCGCGGAACGTCCCGGTCAGCGCGACCGCCACTATGGCGATCCCCGCCATCCTCGAGAATCGTCGCACCGCGCGCCCCGTGACATCTGATGGCTGACCGCGCACAGCGAGGATGAGCACGAGCAAGCCGCCGATCCAGGCGCCACTCGCAATGATGTGCACCCACTGGACCAGGAGATTCGCCACCACCGGCGCCTGTGCACCTGCGTGGCTGGCAGCGACATCGACCCACATCGATGCTGCGGCTCCGACGGCAGCGACGGCCACGCCGGCGCGCCGCAGCGCACCCGATCCCAAGATCGCGGCCACGACCACGAGGCCGGTCACGGCCGCCATCACCATGCGCTCGACCGCGGTCATGCCGAGCGACGACGCCAAGAGCCCCGCAACGGTGAGCCCGGCCGCCTCGCGCTGCGCCTCGACGATCCCCACGGCCCCCAGCGCGCCCGCCAGCCACGCGGCTCCCAGCAACCGAGCCGCGAACCGCGGCACATCCCGCAGCGCAACAAGAGACGTTGCCGCGATCCCGACGATTCCCATGAGACCGATGAAGAACAGCCAGCGCGCGACCACCGCGAGGATCGACGGCGGCGGCGACACGACCGCCTTCGCCGCGTGCGCGTTCGCGCTGGACGCTGAGACTCCGACGCCGAAGGCGTAGGCACCGGTGGCGAGGTGCCCGTCGACTTCCGACACGGTGCGCCAGGTCACCGTGTAGACACCGCTGCCGATTGCCTTCAGCGGAACCTCGAGCTCGAGGGGATGGCCGGGCACGACTGTCGTAGGACCGGCGTCGACGTCCCCCCCGGACCCGTTGACGACCGTGATGCTCGACAGCTTCGGATCGGGCGTCTCGCCGAACGTGATCTCGACGACCTTCGGCGCCATCTGGACCTCGGCGCCCTCGGGCGGGATGGCGCTCTGCGGCAGCGCGTGCGCGACCGCCGTGAGGGGCAGCGCCACGGCTGCCCCCAAAGCAAGCGTCGCCGCGACGGCAAGGATGCGCCCCGCCGGCACGCCTACCTGCTCCGGCGGCGCAATCCGATTGCCACGTTGAGCCCGCTGAGCATGACGGCGACGATGATGGCGATGATCGCGAGCAACGTCGCGCTCGACGCGCTGTTCCTGGCATTGGTCGCGGCGGTTGCGGCCGACTGCGCACTCGCGAGGGCGGTCGCCGCACGCTGATCGACCGCGTCAACCTTGGTCGCCACAGCCGCCGCCGCCGGCACCGCGACCGGGAATTCGACGGAGCTCGCATCAGCGATGGAGTCGAACGTCGTCGGCCCGGATGTCACCTTCTGGTCGATCGGAGTCCCATTGATGGTGCCGAAGATGTGGAAGGTGTACGTGCCGACCACGGTTGGGATCACGGGATAGTCGTACTCATCGAGCCTGCCGTTTCCAGTGTCGGAGTCGTAGACGAGCGCTGGGCAGAAGGGACTGCTCGTCGTGCTGCCGACGGTGACCGTCACCTGGAAATCGGGGTGGGTGCAGTCCTGATTGAGTGTGCTCACCGGGGTCCCCCTGGGGTTGTCCGCCGAGGCGACATCGACGAACACCTGGATGGCGTTCTGCGCGCCGATATAGGTGTCGCTGCCGGACGAGGGCTCGAACTGCCACCCGATGGCGACCCGGTACTTGCCGGCGGTGAAGACGTAATGGGCCGATGCGACTGCGAACGACGTCGCAAGGGCGAGCAGCGTCCCGGCGACGATCGCGGACGCGCGGCGGCGGGTTCTGGACACTTGCAATCTCCTCGCTTGTGGACGATCGACGATGAGCCCAGGGCTCACCGACGGTGGGTCAGAAGCCGAGGAGCAGCGGCGGCGGCCTCCGCCAGCGATGCCAGCCGAGGCGCTCGGATGCCCCGTGGACCTGAAGCGGCGGCACGGCGATGTGCGGTGCAGGTCGGCGCACCCGGCGGGCGGCAGCGCGGAGGAGCGACTCGACTCGCTCCACCACCGCCTCGCGGCGCCGGAGTAGAACCTGGCCGATGCGGACTCCGCAGGCGAGCAGGAGCGCCACGTACAGGTGCACCAAAGGCGCCGCCCAGTGGACACCCGTCATCGCTCCCCAGCCAGGTGCCGGCTGCGCGCGCGCAATCGCCTCCACGTTCTCCTGGATGAGGTAGAGCACGGTCTGAGCGGCCGCGAGGGGGAGCCACAGGGCGATGAGCCGCGTGCCCGGTGACGACCGCGCGGCAGGCGCACGCGAAACCACCTCCGTCCGCCCGCGCCAGATCCCTCGGAGTCCTACAAGGGCGCGATCGAGCCGATCGTTGAGCGCGTGCCACGCCCGCCAGAGACGCAACCCGAACAGCGCGCTGAGCACCACCAGCACGCCGGCGACCGGGAGCATGTACGCGTGGACTGGGCTGAAGAGCGATTGGAGCAGTCCGGCCGACCCCAGGACCCGCAGGTACTCGAGGGTGTGTCCGATCCACATCCCGACGAACGCGAGCAGGACCCCCCCTGACGCGGCGATGCGCGAGTGGCGGCGCGGGATCACGCGGGGAGCATACGCGCGTGCGAAACGGTGCGTCGCGGTGCAGGGCGCGCTCCTCGTGCGCTGGTCATGCCACAGCGCCATAATGTCGGCGTCTGCCGGTCGGGCCGAGTCGTCACCGGCGGCGCGAATTCTGGCGATACGCGAACCGGATGACTGATCGGCCGTTTGCCGGAGCACGATTTGGCGATGAACCCATTGGCGAACGTCGGAGCGGTGACCCGATCCAAACGGGGTCAGGTGGTCCTCGCGATCGTCGCGCTCGCGGGTGGCATCGGTATCGGGGCGGCCGTCTCACTGGCATCGCACCCGAAGGCGAACGCGGCACCGGCGGTCGTGATCTCGCCATCGGCAAACGTGATCAGCGCACCTCTCACTCGTCAGACGACGCCGCCCCTCACCGGCCTGACGGATCAGAACGGCACGCCCATCTCGCTCGGCGACGAGAAAGGCCATGTTGTCCTTCTCGCGTTCATGGATCCGCTCTGCGTCAACCTCTGTCCGATTCTCGGCAGGGACATCGTGGCGGTGGAGCAGGCGCTGCCCAAGAACGTCGATCCGGTGCTCCTGATCGTCAGTGTCATGCCGGACCGCACTGCCGCGGACGTGGCGCATTTCGTGAAGACCAACCTGTCGACCAAGTGGGATCCCGGGTGGCACTGGCTGATCGGGCCGAGTGACGCTGCGCTCAAGCTCACCTGGATCGCCTGGGGGGAGCCACTGGGCCTGCCCAAGTCGAACTTCCTGGATGTGATCGACCCGCAAGGCTATCTCCGGGTCACGTACCCCGCGCCCCTCTACGTGAGCGACGTGGTGCACGCGGTCACCACCGTAGCCAGCAAGTAGGTTTCCTGAGCCTCGGCTGACCCCGCAATAGCGAGGTATGGTTGAGAAGAAGGCCGCACATGCGGTATCGTGCCGCGGATGTCCACGTACAAGATGGGCCAGGCCGCCGAACTGCTCGGCGTCAGCGTCGACACCGTCCGGCGCTGGGCCGATTCCGGCCGCATCGAGACGGTCCGCACTGAGGGTGGCCACCGCCTGATCGACGGGGTCGCGCTGGCGAAGTTCGCCGTCGAGTTGGCGAGCAACCACCCGACGCTTCCCGTCACCGAATCCGCGCGCAACCACTTCGTCGGGCTCGTGACCGACGTCGTCACCGACGGCGTCATGGCCCACGTGAAGTTGCAGGCCGGTCCCTTCCGCATCAGCTCGCTCATCAGCAGCGAAGCCGTGCGAGAGCTCGGACTTGCGCCCGGGATGCTCGCCGTCGCTTCAGTCAAGGCAACCAACGTCGTCATCGAGTTGCCACCCGCGCCATCGGATCCACAACCGAGGAGAGCATGAAGATCGGGCCCCGCCCAATCCTGGTCTCGTTCACCGTCGCGCTGGCGCTCGCCGCATGCGGCTCGTCCAGCACGCCCGGGGCAGGCGGACCTTCCGCGACGCCCGACCCCTTCAGTGGATCGATCACCGTCCTGGCCGCGTCCTCGCTGACCTCGACACTCAACACCGTCGAGGCTGCGCTCGAGACCGATCACCCGGGGTTCAAGGCGACGTATTCGTTCGCCGGCTCGCAGACACTCGTGACGAACATCATCAACGGCGCTCCGGCCGATGTGATCGCCACCGCCAACGCGAGCACCATGGCGCAGCTCACGGCCAAGGGGCTTGTCGACACGCCACAGGCCTTCTGCCAGAACAAGCTGGAGATCATCACGGCGCCCGGTAACCCCAAGAACATCACGAGCCTTGCCGATCTCGTCAAGCCCGGCGTTTCCGTGGTCATCGGCGACCCGAGCGTCCCGGTCGGCGAGTACGCGGCCGACGTGCTCACGGCGGCGAACCTCAAGCTGACACCGAAATCCCTCCAGCTCGATGACGCGGAGGTCGTCGAGCAGGTGGAGTCCGGCAATGCCGACGCCGCGCTCGTGTTCGTGACCGACGTGATCGGTTCGGGGAGCAAGGTCACCGGCGTGCCGATTCCAGATGCGCAGAACAAGATCGGCACCTACGAGATCGCCGTGCTCAAGTCGAGCACCAACGCCGGCGCAGCCGCCGCATTCGTCACCTCTGCGGTGTCCGGGGCGGTGCAGGCGGCGCTGAAGACGGCAGGCTTCCTCCCGCCACCGGCGTCATGATGCGGGGCGTCACTCGACGCCCCCTCCTCGGTCTCGTCATCCTGGCCGCGGTCGCGGTCCTCTTCATCGCGCTGCCGCTCATCGGGCTGCTCGTCCATGTCGACTGGAGCAACCTCCCCGCCGACATCTCGTCGACGGACGTGCTCACCGCACTCCGCCTCTCGCTCGAGTGCTCGCTCATCGCGGTGGCGATCGCGCTGCTGATCGGCGTGCCCCTCGCCTACCTGCTGGCGCGGACATCGATGCCGGGACGCCGCATCCTCCGGGCCCTGGTGACGCTCCCACTGGTGCTCCCACCGGTGGTCGGCGGCATCGCCCTGCAGGCCGCGTTCGGAAGGACGACCCCGATCGGCACTGTCCTCGACCACTTCGGCATCGTGCTGCCGTTCAGCACCGCCGGCGCCGCGATCGCTGAGGCGTTCGTCGGGTTCCCCTTCCTGGTGATCACCGTGGATGCGGCGCTGCGCCAGCGCGACGATCACTACGAAGAGGTCGCGGCCACGCTTGGCGCACGCCCGTGGCGTCGCTTCTGGCGCGTGACCCTGCCACTCGCCGCCCCGTCGATCGCCGCCGGCGCGGCGCTGTGCTGGGCCCGAGCGCTCGGTGAGTTCGGCGCCACGATCACGTTCGCCGGAAGCTTCCCCGGCACCACCGAGACCCTGCCGATCGCCGCGTACAGCTCCTTCGAGGGGTCGGGGCAGGTCGGCGAGGCGATCACGCTGTCGCTCCTGCTGCTCGCGATCTCGGTGCTCGTGCTCGTCGCGCTGCGCGACCGCTGGTTGGGTGCGCTCCGGTGACCCTGCACGCGCGGATGCGCAGGCGGCTCGGCAGCCTCGACCTCGATTGCGAGGTGGAGATGCAGCCCGACGTCACCGTTGCGGTGCTCGGACCCAACGGCGCGGGCAAGACGACGCTGCTCCGCATCATCGCCGGGCTCCTTCCCCTGGACGATGGACGTGTCGAGGTCGACGGCGCGGTGTTCGAGGACACGGCGAGCCGCGCATGGATGACCCCGGAGGAACGGCGGATCGGATACCTGTTCCAGGATCACGGTCTCTTCCCCCATATGAACGTGCTCGAGAACGTCGCGTTCGGCCTGCGTGCCCGCGGGGTCGACCGGCGCACCGCGAGAATGCGGGCAGGCGAGTGGCTCGATCGCGTCGAGCTCGCCGCCCATGCGTCGAGCCGTCCATCCGCGCTGAGCGGAGGGCAGACGCAGCGCGCTGCGCTGGCCCGAGTCCTCGTCACCGAGCCACGCGTCCTGCTGCTCGACGAGCCACTCGCCGCCGTGGATGCATCAGGCCGGATCGAGTTGCGGCGCGCCCTGCGCGAGCACCTCGGCACGTTCTCGGGCGTGCGCATGCTCGTGACGCACGATCCACTGGAGGCGGCGGCGCTCGCAGATCGGGTGGTCGTCCTGGAGAGCGGCCGCGTCACCCAGGAAGGACCGTTCACCGAGGTCACCGCACGCCCTCGTTCCCCGTGGATCGCGCGCATGGCGGGATTGAACCTGCTGCGCGGCACGGTGTCGAACGACGCCCTGACGATGGACGACGGGTTCGCGCTCACCGTGGCGAGCGAGGTCACCGGGCCGGCACTCGCGACCATCCATCCCCGTGCGGTCGCGCTGTACCGGCAGGCACCTGACGGCAGTCCCCGAAACGTCCTGCGCTGCCAGGTCGCCGGCGTGGATCCCGAGGGTGACCGGTGGCGCATCCGCCTCGACGGCCCCGTCCAACTCGTCGCGGAGGTCACCCCGGCAGCTGCTGCTGCGCTGCGGCTCGCTGAGGGCGGCATCGTGTTCGCCGTCGTGAAGGCGACCGAGATCGAGGTGTACCAGGTCTAGGCCGGCCATCTCCCAGCGCTACCGGGCGGCGGTTGCTTGACCGCTGCACGGGCCAGCCGTCACCCTGAGCGTCATGGACCGATCCGTTGATGCTGCGCAGCCTGCGTCCGTCGACGCCGTCGTCGAGCTTCTCGGCGCCCAGAACTACCTCTGCGACCGCCGGCTCGCGACGGCGATCCTCGTCTCGATGCGCATCGGCAAGCCGCTCTTCCTCGAAGGTGAGGCAGGGGTCGGCAAGACGGAGGCCGCACGCGCGCTCGCCGCCGGCCTCGGTGCGCGGTTGATCCGGCTGCAGTGCTACGAGGGGATCGACCTCGCCCACGCCGCGTATGAGTGGAACTACGCGCGCCAGCTGCTGCACATCCGGCTGCTCGGGGAGGGCGCGGATCGGGCGCGCGCGGAGGAGGACGTGTTCGGTGACGACTTCCTGCTCCGGCGCCCGCTGCTCGATGCCATCGACAACCACGATCCGGTCCCTCCGGTGCTGCTCATCGACGAGATCGACCGCTCCGATGAGGAGTTCGAGGCGTTTCTCCTCGAGATCCTCGCCGACTTCGCGATCAGCATCCCCGAGCTGGGAACGATCCGTGCGCAGCACCCACCGCTCGTGATCCTCACCGGGAACCGCACGCGCGAGGTCCACGACGCGCTCAAGCGGCGCTGCCTGTACCACTGGATCGACTACCCCGACCTCGAGCGTGAGGTCGCGATCGTCCGGGTCCGGGCGCCGGAGGTTTCCGAGCGACTCGGCCGGCAGGTCGCCGAGGCGACCCAGCGGCTGCGCGGGCTCGATCTCTATAAAGTGCCAGGAGTGGCAGAAACAGTGGATTGGGCACGCGCGCTCGCCGCCCTCGGCTACACCGAGGCGACGCCCGCCAGCCTGCGCGAGACCATGGGCGCCGCGATCAAGCACCAGGAGGATCTCGAGCGCAGCGCTGAGGCGATCGCGGGACCGGCCGGACTCTGACCCGTGATCGGGCACGCGCCGGACCCGGTCGAGAGCGTCACGCTCTTCGCGCGCCTGCTCCGGGACGCCGGGCTCACCACCGGTCCCGAGCGCGTGCGCGACGCCTGCGAAGCGCTCCTCGCCGTCGACGTGTCACGACCTGACGAGGTGCGGTTTGCGCTTCGCGCGGTCTTCGTGACGCGGCGCGAGGAAGGCCCCGTCTTCGACGCCGCGTTCGACATCTTCTTCTCGCATCCGGGCGGCGAGGGCAAGGCCGGCTCGATCCCCGGGCGCAGCCGGCCCCTCGCGCTCGATCCAAAACAGGCGAAGGCGTGGATGAGCGCGCTCGGCCTGGCCGCCCCCGGCGTGGCGCGCGAGGTCGAGGGGCCGCCCGCGTCGTCCGCGGGGTACAGCGCCGAGGAACTGCTCCGGCAGCGCGACTTCCGTGACATGAGCTGGGACGAGCTCGCCGCGGTGCGGCGTCTGCTCCGTCAGGCGCCATGGCGTGTCGCAGAACGGAGAACCCGGCGCCTGCGCGCGGACCGGCGTGGCACCGTCGAGCTGCGCCGGACGATGCGCTCGGCCGCGCGTCAGGGAGGCGACGCCCCCCGCCTGGCACGCGCCACCGCGCGGAAGAAACGCCGGCCGATCGTGATCCTCTGCGACGTCAGCGGCTCCATGGACCGGTACTCGCGCCACCTGCTCGTCTTCGCTCACGCGGTCGGACGGCGCGAGCACGTCGAGACCTTCGCGTTTTCGACACACCTGACGAGAATCACCCACCTCCTCCGCCACGGCGACGTGGACTCGGCACTCGATCACGTCGCAAGCCAGGTGCACGACATCGGTGGCGGCACACGCATCGCGGACGCCCTGCACACCTTTCAGCGCGTGCACGCGCGCCGGGTGCTCGGTCACGGCGCGCTCGTGCTCATCATCAGCGACGGATGGGATCGCGGCGACCCGGACCAGCTGGCTCGCGAGATGGCCCGGCTGCGCCGCAGCTGTCACCGCCTCATCTGGCTCAATCCGCTGCTGGGGAGCAGCGCGTATCAGCCCGAGACCCGTGGGATGGCGGCCGCGCTCCCCCACTGCGACGACTTCCTGAGCGCCCACAACGTGGAGGCGCTCGACGCCCTTGGCAGGCTGCTCGCCGACCTTCCCCGGCGGGTCAGCCGTTCATCGCACGGCGGCGCCGCCTGGCCCGCCGGAAGCGGCGAATCAGCAGCAGGAGAATCAGCGCCTGGAGCGCGACCAGGATCCACTGGGGACGCACCGGGAAGCGGCTGAGCCGTTCCTTCGCGACTGCGCGCCCGAGCGCAAGCGCATCGAGCGCGGCCGGCTGCGAGGCCGCGGCAGGCGACGGAGCTGCGGTGGCGGTCGCTGCTGCAGGCTCGGGCGTGGCTTCAGCCGCGCTCGGTGCCGGAGCCTCGAGCTTCGCCTGGATGCATTCCGCAGCCTGTCCCACCAGGTGCCGCGACACGTCTTCCATGATCCCTCGCCCGAACTGCGCGACGCGGCCGACCACCGTGAAGTCGGTGGTGAGCGTGACCTTCGAGACGTCTCCGTCCTCTGCAACGGCCATCGACGTCGTCGCCTGCGCGGAGCCGGACCCGGTGGTCTCCCGGCCCTCGGCCTTGAGCGTTGCGGTGCGCGTGGCGGCATCGCGGGATGTGATGTGCGCGGTGCCGTTGTAGCTGACGGTGACGGGACCGACCTTGATGCGGACCTTGCCGTTGAAGGTGTCCGGATCCACCACCTCCGACAGCTCCGCTCCGGGCACGCAGCCGACGACATTGTTCACGTCGAGGAGGAACTCGTACACCCGGTCGGGCGAAGCCTTGACCGCGAAGGAATTCTCGATTTGCATTCCCGGCATTGTGCCACCGTGGACCTGCCCGCCTTGTGACGGCCGGTCGATTGGGCGGATACTCATGACATGCGAGATCTGCTCCCCACCCTGCATGAATGGAGTGAGTCCGACCCGTTGGTGGCCGTCGCCACGGTGGTCGGCACCTCCGGGTCGACGCCGCGGCCGGCCGGTGCGCGCCTGCTCGTGAGTCGCGACGGGCGCATGGCCGGCTCGGTGAGCGGAGGCTGTCTCGAGTCCGCCGTCGTCCTCGAGGCCCAGGCCACCATCGCCGGTGATGCGAAACCACGCCTGCTTCACTACGGCATCAGCGACGAGATGGGATGGGCGGTCGGCCTCTCCTGCGGCGGGGCGGTGGACATCTTCGTCGAGACCCTGGAGAGCGACGGCTCCGATCCCGTGATCGAGACCGTCCGGGCTGCCATCGAGGCATCGCGAGCGGTCGCGCTGCTCACCGTGCTCGACGGTGAGCAGGCCGGCGCCCGGGCGGCCGCCACCGCCGACGGACGCCTCGTCGGCTCGCTCGGCGGGCCCGCCACCGCGTCAGAGACACTCTCGGCCGCCGCGCCGCGCCTCGCCTCCGGCCTCCCCGGGGTGGAGGAGATCGCCGGCATGCGCGTCTTCGTCGATCCGATCGTCCCCGCCCCGCAGCTCGTGGTGATCGGCGCCGTGCACATCGCGATCCCGCTCACCACGATGGCGCGCGCGGCCGGGTTCACGGTGTCGGTGGTCGATCCGCGCTCGGCGTTCAACAACCTCGAGCGCATCCCGGATGCCGAGCGCCTCGTAACAGCATGGCCGGATGAGGCGCTGCCCCGCTTCGACCTCGGTCCCCGCGACGCCGCGGTCTGCCTGGCGCACGATCCCAAGTTCGAGGACCCGGCGCTCACCGCGCTGCTCCGCACCCCGACCGGGTACATCGGCGCGATCGGCAGCCGCGGCACACATGCAAAGCGGGTGGCCCGGCTCCACGAGGCGGGGTTCGGCGACGACGACATCGCCAGGATCCACAGCCCCGTCGGCCTCAACCTCGGCGCGTCCACGCCGGAGGAGATCGCTGTGGCCATCCTCGCGGAGATCATCGCGGTCCGTCGAGGCAAGAGCGCCGGGTCACTGTCGGCCGCACCGGCAGCGCCGGTCGGGTGAGGCTGGAGGTCCTCCCCGGCTCAGCGGTCGACGGATCAGCAGCGCGCTGGTCTGGCGCCGTCCTCTGCCGCGACGTGCTCGACGCCGGTGGCCGTCCGGTCCTCACCAAGGGCGCCCGGCTCGCCCCCGGCGATGCTCGGGTGCTCGGCGACGCGCGTCCGCCCGAGCTGCACCTGCTCTGGCTCGACGAGGGCGACGTCGGCGAGGATGCCGCCGCGGTGCGGATCGCCGCGGCCGTCGCCGGACCGGGGACGGCGGCACGCCCGCCGGTCGAGTCCCAGGTCCGTCTCGTGTCGACATGGCGAGGGCTCGCGAACATCGACGTGGAGACGCTCGCGGCGGTGAACTCGGTCGATGGGGTGACGGTGTTCACGGTGCCGGACGGGCTCCCGGTGGACTCCGGCCGCACGCTCGCCGGCGTGAAGATCACACCGCTCGCCATCGCCGAGACATCGGTCGCCGCCGCCGAGCGGGCCGCGGGAGCGGGCGACACCGTCGCGGTCGTCGCGGTCCGCCCATTTCTCCCGCTGCGTGTCGCCGCGATCGTCCGCCAGCACCTCGGCGATGACGCACGATCGCGCTTCGAGCGCTCGCTCGCCGTCCGCAGCGCCTGGTTCGGGGGAGCGGTTGAGCGCGTCCGTTATGTCGACGACAGCCCGGCGGACGTCGAGGGGGCGCTGGTCGCGGCCGCGAAGACCGCCGACATCGTGCTGGCCGTGGGCGTCGCCTCCGTCGATCCGCTCGACGTCACCTGGCAGAGCGTCCTCGCGGCCGGGGCGACCGAGGTGCGGCGTGGGCTGCCAATGCACCCGGGGAGCAGCTACTGGATCGCCGACCTGCTGGGAAAGCCGGTCATCGGCGTCGCATCGTGCGGGATGTTCTCGCGGCGGAGTGCGCTCGACCTCCTTTTCGCACGGCTGCACGCGGGTTTGCCGCTCGACGCACGCTACCTCGCGTCACTCGGCCACGGCGGCCTGCTCGGCAAGGAGGCGGCCTGGCGCATTCCCTCCTACGACGCGGCTCTCGACGCAGACGCTGACGACGCCTGAGCGGCGGCCTGCCCGGACCGGAAGTCGTACGCGACGCGACCGTCCTTGACGACGAGCCGGATGTGCGCAGGGTCGGCGAGGCTGTCGATGTCGGCGAGCGGATCCCCGCGCACCGCGACCAGGTCGGCGATCTTGCCGGTCGCGAGCGTGCCGAGGGTGTCGCCGCGACGGAGCAGCTCGGCGGGAACGCGCGTCGAGGCTTCGATCGCCTGCATCGGCGTCATGCCGCAGCGCACCATCTCGCCGAGCTCGCGGAGGTTGCCGCCGTGGGGACCGACCGCCGCGTCGGTTCCCATCGCGACCTTGACGCCGGCGCCGATGGCGGCGGTGACCGCCTTCCGGTGGAGGCCGCTGACGCGCTCGGCTTTCGCAAGCATCTGCTGAGGGAGCCCGCCGCTGGACTTCGCGCCCTCGATGACGTCCCTGGGGGCGACGAGCGTCGGCACCAGGTACGCACCCTTCTCCTTCATCAGCGCGATGCACTCCTCGTCGAGCAGGCAGCCGTGCTCGATGGTCGTGACACCGGCGACCAGCGCGTTGCGGATCCCAGCGGCGGACATCGCGTGCGCGGCAACGCGTTTGCCGACGGCGGCCGCCTCCTCCACCGCAACCCGGATCTCATCGACCGAGAACTGCGGATGATCAGGGAGGTCGCCCGCGCTCAGGACACCGCCGCTCGTGCAGAGCTTGATCCAGTCGGCGCCCGCCTGCAGCACCTGCCGCACCTTGTGGCGCATGCCGTCGACGCCGTCGACGACCCCGTGCGGGAGGTCGATCGCGCTGACCAGGCCCACCCGCGATCCACAGGGCATGAGGTCGTCGCCGTGCCCCCCGGTCTGCGTGAGGATGCTGATGGCCAGCTCCATGCGTGGCGCGGGGAAGTACCCGGCCTCGGCGGCCATCCGGACACCGACCGGGGTGTGGCCACAATCACGCACCGTGGTCACCCCCGCCGCGAGCGTCTTCGCGCTGTTGGGCACCGTGTTGAGCAGCGACAGCGAGGGTGGTGTCATCAGGATGTTGACGAGGTTCGTCCCGTTGCCCGCCAGGTGGACGTGCATGTCCATGAACCCGGGCAGCAGCGTCAGGTCGTCGTCCTCGAGCACGTCGGCGCCGGCAGGCAGCGACAGCGACGAACGCGAACCGGCAGCGGTGATGCGGCCGTCCTCGATGACGATCGCGGCGCGCTCCACCGGGTCCCGACCGGTGCCGTCGATGAGTCGTTCCGCGACGATGACGAGTGGCGGCAATGCACGTACCTCCGGTTCCCTGGCTGGACCGGTCGAGGCTAGCAGAGCACCCTCATGCTGGGTCCGCCGTGAGCCGCTCGTAATCCTCACGCGTATCGATGTCGACGGGGTGCGCTCCCGGGCGGTCGTCCCGCACAGGCACGACCAGCTCCGGATGCGCTCGGACGAGCGCTCGCAGCCCGACGTCTCCTTGCAGCGCCTCGATATCGGCCCAGAGCGAACGCGCGAGGACCATCGGCGGTTGGAGCAACCCGTCGAAGCTGAGGGCGGCGGCGGGCAACCCCGCGGACTGCTGAGCGTCGAGCAGCCGATCGATGAGCGATGCGCTGACGTCGGGCTGGTCGCCGAGGATGACGACCGCGCGCTCGACCTCGGGACCGAGGCTCGCGACCCCGGCCCGGAGCGACGTGCTCATCCCCTGCTCGTGGTCGGGATTCACCACGATCCGCGCGCGGTCGAAGACGACCCCGGCTGCGATCGCGTCAGCGTTCGCGCCGAGCACAACCACGATGTCGTCGAGGCGCGAGTTGCAGGCCGCTGCGATCACCCTCTCGAGGAGGGGCCTGCCATGCAGCGGGAGCAGCTGCTTGGGCTCGCCCATCCGTCGCGATGCCCCGGCGGCGAGGATGACCCCAGCCGACCCCGATGCGCTCACTCAGCCGGCGGAGGCGCTCACGAATCGATCCGGATCGGCGACGAACTGCTCCCGGCAGCCCGAGCAGCAGAAGTAATGGGTGCGCTCGTCGTGGACGGCGGTGTTCGTCGCGCCGGAGGTGTCGACGGTCATGCCGCACACGGGGTCGACCGCGAACCCGGCGACCGCCGGTGGTGCGGCGACCGAGGCCGCCGTGAGCCGCTCATGGCGCAACGCGACGACCTCGGCGAGCGCATGCAGCGCAATCTCCTCCTGCGCGCCGGCGCGGCTCCGGCCGGCGGGCGCGCGCACGCGCGCGAGCTGCTCCTCGGGAACGCCGCGCGAGCGGAGTGAGTCCTCCACCGCCGCCGACCGCCGCTCGCTGGCGACCAGCGCGATGTCGGCCGACCCGAGTGGCAGGGCTGCCGCCACAGCGTCGTCGTCGTAGTGGCCCATCGTCGCGACCACCACCCAGCAGTCGGCTTCGTCACGCAGCGGGCTGAGGTCGAGCGTGCCGAAGACGCGGTCGGCGCCGGGGAAGTCGGCCGCCGTCGCACCCTGGTGCACGCCGCAGGTGCGGAACCCCATCACGCGCCCGAGCTCGATGAGCGTTCGCGCCGCGGGGCTCCCACCGATCACGACGAGCAGCGGCCTGGGCAGGTGCGGGTCGATGAAGATGTCGAGCGTGCCGCCGCTCGGGCAGGTCGTGGCCACCGTCAGCTCACCTCCGATGCGCGTCTCGACGGCTTCGACGTCCGGCCGGATGCGCACAAGTCGCGGCATGCCGTCGCTCATCGCCACAAGTGCCTCGCGGCGCACCAGCGCATCCGAGCAGCTGCCACCGATCCATCCGTGCAGCTCGCCGTCGGCGGTGATCACCGCCTTGTCGCCGGGATGCGCCGACGTCGGCGACTCCGTGCGCACGACCGTCGCGAGCACGCATGGGCGCCCGACGGCGGCGTTCTCGGCAAGCAGGGTCAGGAGGGCGTCGTCTATTCGGTCACCCCCTTGCTGCGCAGGGCCGCCCACACCTTGTCGGACGTGACCGGCATGTCGATGTTCGTGATCCCGAGATGAGCGAGGGCGTCGATGACCGCGTTCACGTACGCTGCCGGCGATCCGACCGTCGCCGACTCGCCGACGCCCTTGGCGCCGATCGGATGGTGCGGCGACGGCGTCACCGTCTCGCCCAGCTCGAAGCGCGGCGTCTCCCACGCGGTGGGGATCAGGTAGTCCATGAAGTTGGAGCCGATGCAGTTGCCCTCGTCGTCGAAGGTGATCAGCTCCATGAAGGCGATGCCGAATCCCTCGGTGAGCCCGCCGTGGATCTGGCCCTCGACGATCATCGGGTTGATGCGCACGCCGCAGTCGTCCACCGCCACCATGCGGCGCACCTTCACCTGGCCGGTGCCCTTGTCGATGTCGACGACGACCATGTACGTCCCGAACGGGAAGGTCATGTTCGGCGGGTCGTAGTACGTCACGCCCTCGAGCCCCGCCTCGAGCCCGTCGGGCAGGTTCGTGTACGCGGCGAACGCGATGTCCTGGATCGTCTTGACGTTGTCCGGCGAGCCCTTGACGAAGTACTTGCCGTGATCGAACTCGATGTCGGCGACGTCCGCCTCGAACAGGTGCGCGGCGATGGTCTTGCCCTTGTCACGCAGCTTGCGCGACACCATCGCGGTGGCGGCGCCACCCACCGGTGTCGACCGCGACGCGTAGGTGCCGAGACCGTACGGCGTGTTGTCGGTGTCGCCCTCGCGAACCTCGATGTCCGACGCGGGGATGCCGAGCTCCTCGGCGACGATCTGCGCGAACGTCGTCTCGTGGCCCTGCCCCTGCGACTTCACACCGAGCTTGAGGATGCCCTTGCCGGTCGGATGGATGCGGAGCTCGGCGGAATCGAACATGCGCAGCCCGGCGATGTCGTACTCCTTGCCCTTGCCCGCCCCGACCACCTCGGTGAAGCTGGCGACGCCGATGCCCATCAGCTCACCCTTGGCGCGCTTCTCCGCCTGCTCCTTGCGCAGCTCCTGATACCCGAGCTTGTCGAGCGCGACCTGCATCGCGCGCGGGTAATCACCGCTGTCGTACTCGAACCCGGAGGCCGACTTGTACGGGAAGTCCTCCGGCTGGATGAAGTTCTTGAGGCGGATCGCCACCGGGTCCACACCGGTCTCGACCGCCGCGTTCTCCACGAGCCGCTCGATGAAATACGACGCCTCGGTGACGCGGAACGAGCAGCGATAGGCGACGCCGCCGGGCGCCTTGTTCGTGTACGCACCGTCGGCGACGATGTGCGCCGCTGGGATGTCATACGAGCCGGTGACGATGTGGAAGAGGCCCGCCTTGAACCTGCTCGGCTGGGCGTCCGCGAAGAACGCGCCGTTATCGCTCAGCAGATGGACTCGCAGCCCGATGAACTTGCCGTCCGCATCGATCGCGACCTCGCCGTCCATGTAGTAATCACGCGCGAAGCCGGTGGAGATGAGGTTCTCAGTACGGTCCTCCACCCACTTCACCGGGCGGCCGATGAGCAGCGACGCGGCGGTCGCCACGACGTAGCCCGGATAGATCGGTACCTTGTTGCCGAAGCCGCCGCCGAGATCCGGCGAGATGATGCGGATCTTCTCCTCGGGCAGCCCCGCGACGATCGCGAACAGCGTGCGATGGGCGTGCGGCGCCTGGCTCGTCATGTAGATGGTCGCGTTGCCGGTCACCGGGTCGAGGTCGGCGACGCAGCCGCAGGTCTCGAGTGGCGACGGATGGCAGCGCGGGTAGTACGTCGAGAGCGACACCACCTTCGCGGCGCGCGCGAACGCGGCGTCGGTCGCGTCCTTGTCACCCGCCTCCCAGTGGTAGATCTTGTTGTCGGTCTGCCCCTCCTTGTCGTCGCGGATCACCGGCGCCCCCGCCCCGATCGCCTGCTGCGGCGTCGTCACCGCCTGCAGCGGCTCGTAGTCGACGCTGACGAGCGCGGCCGCGTCCTCGGCGATGTACTTCGTCTCCGCGATGACGCACGCGACCTCCTGACCCTGGAACCGGACCTTGTCGGTGGCGAGCACGGCCTGCGTGTCGCCCGACAGCGTCGGCATCCAGGCGAGCTTGTGCTGCGCGAGCAACTCACCGGTCACCACCGCGATCACACCGGGCACCGCTGAGGCGGCGCTCGTGTCGATGCCGCGGATGCGTGCATGCGCATGCGGGCTGCGCACCACGACCATGTGCAGCATCCCCGGGAGGACCACGTCGTCGACGTAGTGGCCCTGACCGTGGATGAACCTCGCGTCCTCTTTGCGCGCGAGCGAGACGCCGATGCCCCCCATCGCCTGCCGTGCGGCTTCCTGCGTGTCGACTGCCATCACGCGACTCCTGCGGTGTTCTGGGTGGCGGTCGCCTCGGCGGCGTGGTGGATCGCCTTGACGATGTTCATATAGCCGGTGCAGCGGCAGATGTTGCCGCTGATCGCCCAGCGGATCTCGTCCTCGGTCGGGTGGGGGTTGCTCTCGATGAGCGCCGCGCCGACCAGCATCATGCCCGGGGTGCAGAAGCCGCACTGCAGGCCGTGCTCCGCGTGGAATCCCTCCTGGATGGCGTGGAGCTTGCCACCGGTGGCAAGGCCCTCGACGGTGGTGACCTTGCGTCCCTCCGCCTGCGCGGCGAGGAGCGTGCAGGATTTGACGGGCCGGCCGTCGAGCAGCACGGTGCACGCGCCGCAGTTGCTCGTGTCACACCCGATGTGGGTGCCGGTCATTCCCAGCTTGGTGCGGATGAAGTCGACGAGCAGCGTGCGCGGCTCGGCTTCGACGCTCTTCTCCGTCCCGTTGATCTCCAGAGTGATCTTCATGCCGTCGCTCCCTGCGCGCGGTTGATGGCGGTGTGCAGCCCGCGCTGCACGAAGACCCGTGCGACGTCGCGCTTGTAGTCCGCACTCCCCCGGATGTCTCCTTTCGGTTCTGCCGCGCCGGCCGCGAGCCGGGCGACCTCGGCGATGACGTCGTCGGACGGCGTCTGGCCGACGAGTGCCGCCTCCGCCGCCGTGGCCTTGATGCTCTGCGCGCCCACCGCGCACAGGCCGATGCCCGCCGCCGCGACGCGCCCGTCGCCACCCAGCACCACGTGGACCGCCGTGGCGACACTCGCGAAGTCCCCGATCTTCCGCTCGAGCTTCAGATATGTCCCACCGGACCGTCCGGGGGTGATGGGCACGCGGATCTCGGTCATGACCTCGTCGGCATGGAGCCCCGTGGTGAACGGGCCCTCGAAGAAACCGGCGGCCGGGAGCACGCGCTCGCCTGAGGACGAGCGGACCACGAACTCCGCACCCACCGCGAGCATCACCGCCCCCCAGTCACCCGCGGGGTCAGCGTGGCAGATCGAACCGCCGACGGTTCCCATGTTGCGGATCAGGGGGTCCGAGATGAGCGGCGCGGCGTCGAGCAGCACGTCGAGCGTCCCGCGCAGATCGGCCGCGCTCTCGACATCGCGATGCCTGGTCCGAGCGCCGATCCGCACATGCCCGTTTTCTCGCCTGATTCCCTCGAGTCCGCCGATCCGTCCGATATCGACGAGGACAACCGGAGTCGCAAATCTGAGTTTCAGCAATGGGATGAGGCTCTGCCCTCCGGCGAGCACTTTGGCGTCATCCCCATGTTGATGCAGCGCGCCGAGCGCTTCCTCGAGCGTGGCCGGCGCCATGTAGTCGAACGCCGCTGGGAACATCCAAGACCCTCCGGGCCGGGGCCCAAACATCTCTCGATCGGTCCATCGATGCGAGACTGCAAAGGGTACGACAGTGGATGCGGTGGCGAAATACCTTTCCGCCGAGGCGTCGGGGTGGAAATACCACAGCGCTGACCGCGACTATGATGGTAGTCGCGCACCACAGCGTGGCTAGAGGATGAGGACGTTGATGACGCTGGCTCACGCCGTTTCCCCCGACCTCGAGTCCGTCGCCGGCGCGCAGGCCCGGCTGCTCGACACGGTCGGTGTGCTCGCGCCCGAGACCGTCGGGCTCGACCAGGCGCTCGGCCGTATCCTCGCGGAGTCGGTGTCGTCACGTTGGGATCTGCCCGGTTTCGACAACTCGGCCATGGACGGGTATGCGGTGCGCGCGCTCGATGTCGCGCTCGCAACCGCGAGTGTCCCGGTGCGCCTCCCGGTTGTGGGCGAATCGCGCGCGGGATCGGTCCCCGGCGCGCTCGCGGTGGGGACAGCGATGCGCATCATGACCGGCGCCCCGATACCCGAGGGTGCCGACACGGTGGTGCGTCAGGAGGACACGACCCGCGAGGGCGCTGACGTCCTGATCGAGGTCGCGACTCCTCGCGGGACGAGCCTGCGGCCACGCGGCGCGGACATCCGGACGGGCGACACGGTCCTGCATCCCGGGCGGGAATTGACGAGCATCGACATCGGCGTTGCGGCGGCGCTGGGGCACCATCGCCTCCTCGTGGGCAGGCGGCCACGCGTCGCGCTCTTCGCGACGGGGGACGAACTGGTCACCGCCGGTGCCCGTCCCGGACCCGCGCAGCTCACCGACTCGAACTCTCCCATGCTCAGCGCCGCGGTTCGCGAGGCCGGGGGCGAGCCGGCGTTCCTCGGCGTGGCTCGCGATTCGAAGGAGTCGGTGCGAGCCCTGCTCGAAGCCGCGTCGGCATGCGACGTCGTGGTGACCTCCGCCGGCGTCAGCGTCGGCGATCACGACTGGGTGCGCGAGGTTGTTGCCGAGATGGGCACGATCTCGACCTGGCGGGTCGCGATGCGCCCGGGCAAGCCGGTGCTCACCGGCCGGGTGCGCGACGCCGTCTTCGTCGGTCTTCCCGGCAACCCGGTGAGCAGCTCCGTGACCTTCGAGCTGTTCGCACGGCCCGTGATCCGCAGGATGCAGGGCGCGCGCGAGCTGCACCGCCACCGGATCCACGTTCGCCTCGGCGAGCAGATGACCAAGCCCTCCGGCCTGGAGACATACGCACGGGCGACGCTCCGCGATGTCGGAGGTGAGCTCCCGGAGGCGTTCAGCGCCGGGGATCAGGGCTCGTCGATGCTGCACTCGCTCACGCGCGCGGACTGCCTGCTCGTCCTCGCCGCGGCGCTCGAGGTGATCCCGGCCGGCACCATCGTCGAGGCGATCCCGCTGCGATGACGGCGGTATCCGCGGTGCCCGCCCTCACCATCGGGACGGATCAGCTCGGCCGTTCGCTCCGCGACGTGCGGATCTCGGTCACCGACCGGTGCAACTTCCGCTGCCCGTACTGCATGCCGAAGAGCAGCTTCGGACCGGGACACCGGTTCATGCGCCGCGCCGAAACGCTCGACGCGCGGGAGATCGTCCGGCTCGCGGGCGTCTTCGTCTCGCTCGGTGTCACGAAGATCCGCCTCACCGGCGGCGAGCCGCTGGTGCGCACGGACCTCGCCGAGATCGTCGAGGGCATCGCAGCGACGGGTATCGAGGACATCGCGCTCACGACCAACGGTGCCCTGCTCCGCCGGTGGGCCGTGCGCCTGCGGGACGCGGGCCTCCACAGGGTGACGGTGAGCCTCGATTCGCTCGATCCGGCCGTGTTCTCCGCGATGAGCGACTCGCGCGTCGAGGTCGGTGAGGTGCTCGACGGCATCGCCGCCGCACGCGAGGCGGGGCTCGCGCCCATCAAGCTGAACTGCGTGGTCCAGCGCGGTGTCAACGAGGCCGGGCTGCTCGACCTCGTCGAGTTCGCGCGGCGCGAGCGGCTGAGCCTGCGCTGCATCGAGTACATGGACGTCGGCACCACCAACGGGTGGCGCGCGGCGGATGTCGTGAGCGGCGAGGAGATCCTCGAGCGCGTGTCGCGCGTGTACCCGCTCATCGAGGAGGACCATGACCCGACCGCGGTGGCTCGTCGGTACCGCTTCGAAGACGGCGGCGGCGACCTCGGCGTCATCACGTCGGTGAGCCGTCCCTTCTGTGGCGACTGCACGCGGGCCCGGCTCGGGGTCGACGGCCGGCTCTTCACCTGCCTGTTCGCGACGACCGGTATCGACCTCCGCGAACCCCTGCGCTCCGGTGCCGACGACGACGCCCTCCGCCATGTCATCGCCGACCGCTGGAAGCGCCGCGACGATCGCTACTCGGAGCTGCGCGGGCTCGGCGTGGTCGAGGGCGAGCGCATCGAGATGTCGTACATCGGCGGATGACCGGTGGATGACGTGACGGTGCTCGTGTTCGGTCCGCTGCGCGAGCGCGTCGGTGTCCGCGAGGTTCGCGTCGCCGGCCGCACGGTGCAGGAGGTGTGGGACGCGTTCGTGCGGCAGCACCCCGCCGCCGCCGCGGACGCCGGGTCGATCCGCGCCGCGCGCAACCTCGACTACTGTGAATGGACCACCGCGGTGCACGGTGGGGACACGATCGCGTTCATCCCGCCGGTGGCGGGTGGCAGCGCCGGCGAGCCGGCGATCCGGGTGGCGATCACCAACTCGACCATCGACGTCGCGGCGCTCATCGCCGGCGCCGGCACATCACGCGACGGAGCGGTGGCGACCTTCGTCGGCCGGGTGCGCGATCACAGCGACGGTGTCTCGGTGGAGCGCATGGACTACGAGGCCTACGCGGAGATGGCCGAATCGGAGATGCGCCGCATCGCCACCGAGCTGTTCGAGCGGGGCGGGATCACCACGATCAGCATCGTGCATCGCGTCGGAACGCTCGAGGTCGGTGAGGCGAGCGTCGCCGTGGTGGTGGCGGCGCCGCACCGCGACACCGCGTTCCCCGTGTGCGAGGAGGCGATCGAGCTGATCAAGCGCACGGTGCCGGTGTGGAAGCGCGAGCACCGTCCCGACGGCGCGCACTGGGTCGACGCGCGTCACCACGGCGAACACGCGGTGACGTCGTGAGTCGCGACCATCTCACCCACATCGGCGATGACGGACGCGCGCGCATGGTCGACATCAGTGACAAGGCGGTGACCCGGCGCAGCGCGACCGCGCGCGGGCGTGTCAGCTGCGACATCGACACCGTGCGATTGATCGCCGGCGGCGGCATCGCGAAGGGCAGCGTGCTCGATACCGCCCGGATCGCGGGGATCATGGCGGCCAAGCGGACGTCGGACCTGATACCGCTCTGCCATCCGCTGCCGCTCCGTCATGTCGATGTCGACCTCCGGCTGGACGATTCAGTCACCCCCGGCGTCGTCATCGAGGCGACTGCGCGTGTCGAGGGTGCAACCGGTGTCGAGATGGAGGCGCTCACGGCCGTCGCGGTCGCGGGCCTCACCGTCATCGACATGATCAAGGCTGTGGATCGGTGGGCCGCGATCACCGAGGTCGCGCTCCTTCGCAAGGAGGGCGGCAAGAGCGGCACCCTCGAGCGTCCCGACTGAGCGGCAGGCGGGACCGATCGGCGACGATCCGAGGATGACATCGGATCCGAAGGCCGACCTTCGTCAGTATCTGCAGGAGGCGCGCGACGCCCTCCTCTGGAAGATGGACGGGTTGTCGGAGTACGACATCCGGCGCCCGCTGACGCCGACGGGGACCAACCTGCTCGGCATCGTGAAGCACGTCGCGAGCGTCGAGCTCGGGTATTTCGGGGCCACGTTCGGCCGGCCCGCCGGCGTGCCGCTCCCCTGGTTCGAGGAAGGCGCCGAGCCGAACGCCGACATGTGGGCGACCCCCGGCGAATCGCGGGACGAGATCGTCGGCCTGTACCACCGGTCATGGACGCATTCCGACGCCACGATCGAGGCGCTGCCGATCGACGCCGTCGGCCACGTGCCGTGGTGGCCGGAGAGCCGGAACGAGGTGACGCTGCACCGGATCCTCGTGCACATGACCGCCGAGACGCACCGGCACGCCGGCCATGCCGACATCGTGCGCGAGCTCATCGATGGAGCGGCCGGGGTGAAGCCTGACAACGACAACCTGCCGCCGTTCGACCGCGCGGAGTGGGACGCCTTCCGGAACCGCGTGGAGCAGGCGGCCCGCGAGGCAGGCCACTCCTGACCAGGCGCTAGCCGCTCGCCGCCTGTTCGGTCGCTCCGTCGGGGTGACGTGTGTTGCCGGCGATCAGGTCGAGTGCATGCGGGAGCGCCGGCCACACCGCGTCGAGGCATTCGGCGACCGCGCGCGGACTGCCCGGCAGGGACATCACGAGGCACGCCCCGATGACCCCGACCACCTGGCGCGAGAGCATCGCGTGCGGCGTCGACGCAAGCCCCTGCTGGCGCATCGCCTCGGCCATGCCGGGAACCTGGTAGTCGAGCAGCGGCAGGAGCGCCTGCGGCGTCACGTCGCGAGGGCCGAGGCCGGTGCCGCCGGTCAGGACGACGATGTCGGCCTTGGCGACACATTCGCCCACCGCCGCGCGGATCGCATCGACGGAATCGGGCACGCTCTCCCGCGCCACGACGTCAGCCGGGAGGAGCGCAAACCTCGCCACGATGACATCGCCGCTTCGATCGTCGCTGTCCACGCCGCGGCGGCTGTCGCTCACGGTGATCTCGGCGATGCGCCGGCGCGGTGCATCGGGCATGCGACTCATGCGCGCACCACCCGCTCATACCCGGCGTAGACGTTCATCTGCTCGCCGCGGAGGAACCCGATCAGCGTCATCCCCGAGGTCTCCGCGAGCTCGATGGCAAGGCTCGACGGCGCCGACACCGCGGCGAGCATCGGGATTCCCGCCATGAGCGTCTTCTGCGTGAGCTCGAAGCTCGCCCGGCCGGACGCGAGGATGACGTGCGAACGCAGCGGGAGCAGGCCTCGCGTCGCGGCCCAGCCGATGACCTTGTCGAACGCGTTGTGGCGTCCGACATCCTCGCGCACGCAGCGCAACGTTCCCGAGGCATCGAACAGGGCCGCGGCGTGAAGACCGCCCGTCCGTGAGAACTCTCGCTGGGCGGCGCGCTGGAGATCCGGCAGACCGACGAGCACGTCGGTGGTCATGCGGAGCGGGTCGTCCCGCACGTCGTACTGCGACGTGGTGCGGACGGCGTCGATGCTCGCCTTGCCGCAGATCCCACACGACGACGTCATGAAGAACGCCCGGGGCGAGATGGCGCGCGATGCGGCGCTCTTCGACAGACTCACCTCGACGACGTTCAGCTCGCCGGTCTCCGCCGAGGCGTCGGGACACATCCGCATCGCCTCGATCTCGCCGGCGCTTCGAACGATGCCCTCGGTGATGAGGAACCCTGCCGCCAGGTCGAAGTCATCGCCCGGAGTCCGCATCGTCACGGAGAGCGACACGTCACCGACTCGGATCTCGAGGGGTTCCTCGACGCTGACGTCGTCGGTGTGCCAGGTCGTTCCCCGGCCGGCGGCGACCTGCATCACGCGCCTGTGGCGCGCGGTCATGCCTTCTCGACGCGCGCGATCGTCGTGTAATCGGGGATGTCGGACGCCGGCTGCCGTGGCGCGTTCGGGATCAGGACGTTCCCCTCGGGAAAGTGCACCTGCACCGACCCCGGCTTGACACGCGCGACCATCACGGTGCCGCGCATCTCCCCTGCCTCGCTGCGCAGCACGCACGCATCACCGTCACGGAGGCCGAAGCGCTGAGCATCGGCGCGATTCATGAAGATGGAGTCGCGCCGTGCACCGGTGATGGCGTCCCTCTGCTCCTGGACCATGCTGTTGAACTGCTTGCCACGCCGGGTGGTCACCACCACGGAGCCGGGCGGCACGTCGATCACGTGCGGCTCGACCGCGCTGAGCTTCCCCTTGCCGTCGGGCGTCGTGAACACACCGCCGACGCACAGCAGGCGCCCACCGTACTGGAACTGGTCGCCGGCCTTGGACAGCTGCTGGATGCCGTCGTACTGCGGGATCACCCGGGCGATCTCCGCGCGCACCTCGGCGGTGGTCTCCGGGCGCAGCCTGCTCGCGAGGTCGGGGCGGACCCGGCGCGCCAGCTCGAGCACCACGTCCGCCTCGGAGCGCGCATCCTCGACCGGCCCACCGTCGATATAGGGGCTGAAGATGACGCGGCGCTCGGTGCTCGTCTCGGTCACCCCGCCCGGAATCTCGTATCTCGTCAGCGCGGGAAGGATGAGCACGGTGTCGGCAGGCTCGACGAGCATCTGCGAGCTCAGGACGATGTCATGGTGGACGCGAAGCGGGATGGACTCGAGCGCCGCTCGCACGCGCGGAGGATCCGGGAGCACCTCGAGGAAGTTGCCACCCATCGACACGAGCGCGTCGAGGTCGCCGTGTTCCGCGGCGTCGATCATCTGCGGGGCGCTGAGCCCGCGCGTGACCGGGACGTCGAATCCCCACTGCGCGCTGAGCTGCGCGCACGTGTCCTCGCGGATCGGCACTCCACCGGGAAGCACCGTCGAATACGCGCCCATCTCGGCGCCACCCTGCACGCCGGAGTGGCCGCGGATCGGCATGAGCCCGCACCCGATCCGGCCGATCGTGCCGTGCAGCAGCGCGACATTGGCGATCGCGCGCACGGTGTCCTCGCCTGCGGCGTGCTGCGTGACGCCCATGCTCCAGACGATCACCGTGCGCCGCGAGGCGTGCAGCGAGCGAGCGAACTCAGCCATCTCGTCGCGCGTGACGCCTGAAGCACGCTCGAGCAACTCCCACGACTGGGCGCGGAGCGACGCGTCCAGCTCATCGAAGCCGGTCGTGTGCTCGGCGACGAACTCGCGGTCCTGCCACCCGTTCTCCAGGGTGTGCCGCATGGCTCCGTTGAGGAACGCGATGTCGCCACCCGGGTTGACGATGTGGAACCGATCCGTGATGCGCGTCCCGAAGACCGCGCTCGACGGCACCGACGGCACCCAGTACCGCTCCATGCCGGGTTCTCGGTACGTGTTGATGCTGATGACCCTGGTGCCGCGCTTCTTCGCGTAGTGGAGGTACTTGGTGGCGACCGGCTGATTGTTGGCGACGTTGGAGCCGATGAAAACGATCAGCTCGGCATCGAGCCAGTCCCGATAGGAGCACGTGCTCGCGCCGGCGCCGATGGTCTGCTTGAGCGCGACGGTGCTGGGCGAGTGGCAGAGGCGAGCGGCGTTGTCGATCGAGTTGCACCCCATCGCACGGACCGCCTTCTGCACCGTGTAGTAGGTCTCGTTCGGGATGCCGCGGCTCGTGAGGAAGTACGCACAGCGCGCCGGCCCCGACGCTCTCACGCGTGACGCCATGATCTCCATGGCATCCGGCCACGACAGCGGCTCGAATCCCGCATCGCCTCGCCGGCGGATCATCGGGTGCGGGATGCGCCCGAGCTCGCGCAGGTGATCGCCTCGCATGGCGCGGAGCGAGGCGACGTCGCGGGCAGCCGCGGGATCGAAGGCCTGCATCGTGTTCATCCGCAGCAGACGCAGGCGGATGTTGCAGAGATGGATCCCCGGCATGGTCCAGTCGTGGAGGCCGGTGGTCCCGAGGGCGCAACCGTCGCACACGCCCTCGCGGAGGATGCGGATCGCGCGGCCGGCGCTGTCGCGATTCTCGACGGCGGCCTTCCAGATCTCGAGGTAGTTGTTCGGACGCTGCTCGCCCAGCCCGAAAGGCTTCCAGCCCACCAGGTGGCCCGGCAGGAGGTTCCGCGTCTCACCAGCCATGCGCCAAGATCACTCTAGCAACATGGACGCGGCACCAGAGGCATCCGACGTGCTGCGCCGTCTGGCTTCCGCCCTGCACGAGGCGGAGCCGGCCGGCGGCGACCTCGATCCGCTCGACCTCCACAACCGCGCTCTGCTGTTGCGGATCGCGCGTGACATCGCGCATGCGACCGAGCGCCAGAACGCCCCGCTTGCCGCCTATCTGATCGGCCGCTTCGTGCAGGTGAGCGTCACCGCCGGCAGGTCGGAATCCGATGCGCTGGCCGCGGCAGCGTCGATCGTGCACGCGCTCATCGGTGAAGCTCCCGCCTGAGGTCGGCGAGGTCGGCCGGGGTGTTGACGTTGCGGGCGAATCGCTCGGTGATCCCTGCGGTCTCCCGCGCAGCCTCCGTCACGCGGACGATCCGAAGCCGAGCGACGAGGCTCCGCAGCGACCGATCGGGCGAGCTCAGGGCGGCTTCCGCTGCAGGGAGCGCTGACCGCGCGTACACGGCGTGGAGCGGCTCGAGGCCGTCCGAGGTCTCACAGAGCGCCGCGTCACCGTCGCCGATCCGGCCGGCGAGCAGCCGGATCAGGTGAGGGTCGAGCCACGGAAGGTCGACGGCAACCACCGCGAGCAGCGCGTGCGGCGACTCGCGCAGCGCCGCGACGAGGCCGGCGAGCGGCCCCGCGCCGGGCAGCGCATCGGCCACGTTCCGGCGTCCCTCGACGGCGAGGGGCAGTCCACCCGGAGCGATGAGCACCGGATCGCACACCTCGCCGAGTCGCTCGACGGCACGCTCCAGGAGGGTCACGCCCCCTGCATCGATCGTCGCCTTGTCGATCCCCATGCGCGTGCTTCGTCCGCCGCACAGCACCACACCGGCCAGCGAGACGCGCGGCGCAGCGGCGCCGCGACCGTGCATGGCGTCATCACGCGGCGGCGCGTCCACGATACGTCACGGTACGGGAAGCCGCGACCGTTGACGTGCCGAGGGCGTGCCGGCGGTGCCCGCACCGGGCACGCCGGATCGCCCTAGGCGCTCAGGCCGTTGCTGACGTTCGAGAAGACGTTGTTGACCTGGTGTCCGACTGCGCTGACGACGACGATGACGACGATGGCGATGAGGACCAGGATCAGCCCGTACTCGACGAGCCCCTGACCACGTTCGTCATCGCGCCGCTCGCTGCCGGAGAGAGCCGACCGCAACAGAGCCACCAACGCGGGTATGAATGCCGGGATCATGGCATCAGCATCAGTCACATGCGGGGCCCGCGCGTTGTGGTTGGGTGACGAGGTGGTTCCGTTGCATGGCAACGAAATGGCGCTCGTTACCAGCGCGTCACCTGATGATCAGCGAGCGAGTTGCGCGCTCTGGAGCGCCGCCCCGTACCCCTCCGGGATCTGGCGTGGCGCCTGCGGGCCGACGTAGAGGGCGGAGGGGCGGATCAGACGGTTGTTGGCCGCCTGCTCGGCGATGGCTGCGGTCCATCCCACCGTCCGGCTCGACGCGAAGGTCGGGGTGAACATGTCCGGCGGGATGCCGACACTGTTCATCACGACGCCCGCGTAGAACTCGACGTTGGTGTACAGGCGGCGGCCCGGCTTCAACTCGTTGAGCACCCGAAGCGCCGTCTGCTCGACCTGACGCGCGAACTCGGCCTGCTCGCCGCCGAGCTCGGCGGCCACGTCACGCAGGAGCGTCGACCGCGGGTCGTCGGTCTTGTAGACGCGATGACCGAAGCCCATCAGCCGCTCGCCGGACGAGATCTCGTGGCGCAGGTACTCCTCGGCGCGATCGGGGGTGCCGATGGCGTCGAGCATGGCCAGCGCACGCGATGGGGCGCCGCCGTGCAGCGGTCCGGCGAGAGCGCCGATCGCGCCGGTGAGCGCCGACCCGATGTCGGAGCCGGTTGATGTGATCACCCTCGAGGTGAAGGTGGATGAGTTGAATCCGTGGTCCATCGTGAGGATGAGGTACTGCTCGAGGGCCCGAGTTGCCCGTGCGGAGGGGCGTTCGCCGGTGAGCATCTGGATGTAGGCGCCGGCATAGCCGAGATCCGGGTCGGGTTCGACCGGCTCGAGCCCGAGGTGGCAGCGGTGCAGGTGCATGAGCATCACCGGGACGATCGCCGCCATCCGGAGGCATTCCTTGCGAACTTCCACTGCGGGGATGTCGAGCGTCGGTTTCTCTTCGAGCGCCGCGCCCGCCAGGGACACAGCCGATCGCAGCGCCATGAGCGGCGTGTACCCGGGGAGCGCCGCGATGCTGGGCAGGAGGTCCGCGACCGCGCCGGGGATCGCTCGCGACTCGACGGTGAGACGGGTGAACGCGCGCAATTCGGCTTCGTCGGGCAGCTCACCCTCGACCAGGAGATGCCAGACCTGCTCGAACGAGCAGCGCCGGGCCAGCTCGGTCGCGTTGTAGCCGCGATAGTGGAAGAAGCCCTCCTCGCCGCGGACGTCGCCGACCGAGGTCTCAGCGACGGCCACACCCTCGAGTCCGCGAGGAGCGAGCCCGGGTGGTGCCGATCCTGCCGGCTGGACCTCCTCGATATGCGCGACGCGGACCACATGGCGGATGGAGAGGATGCCGGCGACATGGTCTCCGTCCAGCACGGGCAGGTGGCGGAAGCGCCGCTCCCGGAACACCTCGAGCCCGCGCTCGACGGTGTCGGTCACCTCGAGGGTCACGGGGTTCCGGGTCATCACCTCCGACACCTGGGTCGTGCCGGGATCGATGCCGTGTCCCACCGAACGGAGCAGGTCCCGCTCGCTCACCATGCCGGCGAGCTTCCCGTGCTCGTCGAGCACCGCGGCCGCCCCGACGTTGGCGCCGTCCAGGATCACCGACGCCTCGGCAAGGGTGATGCTGTTGGGGACCACCACGGCCGGCTTGTGCATCACGTCCGCGACGGTCAGGGAGACGGTCACGCCGATCAGTCTAACGCGGTGCAACAGGCGTCCCGGCGGACGCTCGCCGGATCGCCGATGGCGCATCGAGCCGCCCGCGCGTCACGATGCGCCGACCACATGACTGACGACGCGACCACCGACAGCCGATCGACCGGTGACATGGATCCGGAGGCCTACCGGCGCGACGCCCGCCGGGTGGTGGACTGGACCGCCGACTACCTCCGCGACGTGGAGCTGTACCCGGTGCTCAGTCCCTCGCGGCCCGGGGAGGTGCGCCGGGCACTGCCGCCGGCGCCACCTGCCGGCGGCGAGCCGATCGAGTCGGTGCTGGCCGACGTCGAGCGGCTGCTCATGCCGGCGACCACCCACTGGCAGTCACCCGGCTTCATGGCCTATTTCGCCTCGAGCGGTTCGGCCCCGGGCATCCTCGGAGAGATCCTCGCCGCCGCCTTCAACGCCAACGCGATGCTCTGGCGCACCGCGCCGGCCGCGACGGAGCTCGAGGAGGTGACCCTCGACTGGTTGCGCCAGATGGTCGGCTTGCCGGACCCGCTGTTCGGCGTGATCAACGACACCGCCTCATCGAGCACGCTCTACGCCCTGGCCGCCGCCCGTGAGGCACAGACGGATCTGCGCATCCGCGAGCTCGGCATGGCCGGACGACAGGATCTCCCGCCCCTCCGCTACTACGCCTCGACGGAGGCGCACGCGTCCGTGGAGAAGGCGGGCATCGTCCTGGGCATCGGCCGCGAAGGCCTGCGCCGCATCCCCGTCGACAGCCGCTTCCGCATGGATCCGGTCGCGCTGCGTCAGGCGATCCACGAGGACCTCGTCGCCGGGATCCGGCCGTTCGCGGTCGTCGCGACCGCAGGGACCACGTCGACGACCAGCGTCGACCCCACCGCCGCGATCGCCGAGGTCTGCGAGCAGCACGAACTGTGGCTCCACGTCGACGCGGCGTACGGCGGCGCGGCCGCGCTCGCCCCGGAGCTCCGATGGGTGCTCGAGGGGGCGGAGCGCGCGCACTCGATCGTGGTCAACCCGCACAAGTGGCTGTTCACGCCGATCGACTGCAGCGTCCTGTGGACCCGGCGCCCGGAGATCTTTCGCAGCGCGTTCTCCATCGTGCCCGAGTACCTCACGACTGGCGACGGCACCGGCGATGACCCGCCGAACCTGATGGACTACGGCACGTCGATGGGCCGGCGCATGCGCGCCCTCAAGCTCTGGATGGTCATTCGATATTTCGGCACCGACGGACTTGCGGCGCGCATCCGCGAACACTGCCGGTATGCGTCACTCGTCGCACGGTGGGCGGACGGCGAGCCCGACTTCGAGCTGCTCGCGCCGGCTCCGCTGAGCGTCGTGTGCCTTCGCGCGCATCCGCCGGGACTTGATGATCCGGGGACGCTGGATACGCTGAATCAGCGCATCGTGGAGCGCATCAACAGCGCGGGACGTTACTTCCTGAGTCACACGCGCCTGCATGATGCATATGCGATCCGCGTCGCCTTCGGCAACCTGCGTCAGGAGGAACGCCACGCGCGAGGCGTGATCAGCGCATTGCGCAAGGCCCTCAACGACGACTAGGATCATCCGCAATGTTCCGCGCCCTCGGGGCGAGACTCACTCTCGACTGGAAGGGGGTGACCGGAGCCGCGCTCTTCGAGGCCGCGGCCCAGCGCATATGGCTCTGGGCGACTGACGGTCTTAAGACCGCGCCCGCCTCGCTGCTGGAGGGCGAGGTCCAGGAAGGCGGTCTCCGCATCAGCGCGCTCCGCAGTGTCGCGGGTAGTCGAGCGTTATGCCACGTCACGGTGCATCGACCGGACACGTGGGACCCGGCGACACTCTGGCTCACCACCGTCGACCTGGTGCGCACCGGTGACTCCGTGGAGATCGGCATCACCGTCGAGCAGGACATGCGTCACCACCGGGTCCCCCCGTCGCCGCTGTCACCGCCGCTGGTCGATCTCCTCCACGATCTCGTCACACGTGGCGCGACCGCAGGATCGCAGCGAGCTCGGGAGACCGCGGAGCGCCATCGCCGGATCCGACGAGATCGAGTGGCTCGTGCATTCGTGCCTCCTCGATCCGGGACGGCGGCTGCCGGTCGTGCTCTTCAGCGCCATCAAGGAGGAGGAGGGTGTCTATCCCACCGACGCCGGGGACCCGGCGCTCACCGCACGAGAGCTGTGCGGGCTCGCGCATGTCTTCACCATGCCGCGCGTCGAAGACTCGCATCGCCTGACGAAACGGCTGCGCATGCTCTCGGTCTACGACGGTGCGGTGCGCATCTACTGGCCTCGTTTCCGTCTCACCGACCCCCCTCCGCGACATCCGCTGCACCTGCGTCAGCGACTCAACAACGCGAGCGGGCCGGCGATCATCCGGCGCGTGGTCGAAGCCGGTGCGCGCTCGTATCACCCACCCGACGGCACGGCCACGCTGCTCGCGGCGCGGTGGCGCGACAACGAGCACTCGCGCATCGAGTCGATCAGCGGCGATCCCGACCCGGCGAGGCAGGCCGCCATGCTGCGCGAGGAGCTGCTGCGCGTCGTCGACGCCAACGTGTCGCTGGAGCTGGAGATGGATTCGCTCCGCCATCAGCTGATGCGCGCCATCGAGCGCTCCGACCGCGTCGAGGCCGAGCTCGCGGGCCTGCGTCCGGCGCCCGACGGTGCGACGGAGCTGACCGGCCGTCCGTCATCATCCGAGCGCGCGGAGACGACCCGGGGGACCGCCGCATCCAGCACGTGACGGGGGACTGACCAATGGCGCTGCACCATCGTGCGCAGGACGACGCCGACTCGAGCATCCAGATCAACCCGCTCTACGCGCGCCCGGGCGGTGCGACAAGCGTCCCCAAGCTCCATCTGCCAACGGCTGAGATGCCTCCCGACCTCGCGTATCAGATCGTCCACGACGAGCTCATGCTCGACGGCAACGCGCGGCTCAACCTCGCGACGTTCGTGACGACGTGGATGGAGCCGCAGGCGCAGCGGCTGATGGACGAGTCCGTGGACAAGAACGTCATCGACAAGGACGAGTACCCCCAGACCGCGGAGTTGGAGCGCCGCTGCGTCCACATGCTCGCGGAGCTGTGGCACGCTCCAGGCCGTCACGCCGGCGTCGGGTGCTCGACGACCGGATCGAGCGAGGCCGCGATGCTCGCGGGGCTCGCCTTGAAATGGCGCTGGCGCGAGCGCCGCCGGGCGGCGGGGCGACCGGTCGACAGGCCCAACCTCGTGATGGGCATCAACGTCCAGGTCTGCTGGGAGAAGTTCTGCCGCTACTGGGACGTCGAGCCGCGGTACGTGCCGATGGAGGGCGAGCGCCGCCATCTCACCGCGGAGACCGCCGTCCCACTCTGCGACGAGAACACGATCGGCGTTGTCGCGGTGCTCGGCTCGACACAGGATGGGAGCTACGAGCCGGTCAAGGCCATCGCCGATGCGCTCGAACAGCTCCACGCGACCGGCGGCCCGGACGTGCCGCTCCACGTCGACGCGGCGTCCGGTGGTTTCATCGCGCCGTTCATCCAACCCGACCTGCTCTGGGATTTCCGGCTCGACCGCGTCGCGTCGATCAACACGTCGGGGCACAAGTACGGGCTCGTGTACCCGGGAGTCGGCTGGGTGGTGTGGCGCGACCAGGATGCGCTCCCCAAGGACCTCATCTTCGAGGTGAACTATCTCGGCGGCAGCATGCCCACCTTCGCGCTCAACTTCTCGCGCTCCGGCTCGAACGTGATCGCGCAGTACTACCAGCTGATCCGGCTCGGGTTCGACGGATACCGGAGAGTCCAGCAGGCGTGCCAGGACACGGCCATGCATCTGTCGTCGAGCATCGCGAAGGTCGGTCCGTTCCGGTTGCTCACCGACGGCAGCGAGCTCCCCGTGTTCGCGTTCACGGTCGACCCCGACGCGGGCTACAGCGTCTACGACGTCTCCGATGCGCTGCGCAAGCGCGGATGGCAGGTCCCGGCGTACTCGCTCTGCGCGAACCTCGAGCACATGTCGGTGCTGCGTGTCGTGGTGCGCAACGGGTTCTCACGCGACCTCGCCGACCTGCTGGTCGACGACCTCCGCCGCGAGGTGAGCGTGCTCAAGCACGGGGCCCCGGCCGCGGATCACCCGCTCCGCGCGCGCTTCCACCACTGAGCCGCGCCGCGGTCAGCGCGACGGAGTCCGTCCCGATACCACGCGAGTGACGCCGAGGGAGTCCTTCACCCAGCCGACGTCGACGAGGCGCGCGGCGCGCAGCGTCGCCTGGGTTCGTCTCGACAGGTAGGTGCCGATCTCGACGAGCAGGACTCCGCCGGGCTTGAGCCAGGCGTGTGCGTCGTCGGCGAGCCGGCGCACCAATCCGAGGCCGTCGTCCGAGTGGTCGGTGAGCGACTGCAGCGGCTCGAACTCGCGGATCTCGCGCGGCAGCGTCTTCAGCTCGTTGTGCAGGACGTACGGTGGGTGAATCGTGAAGACATCGATCTGCCCGCGCAGCCGTCGTGGGAGCGCGGCGAGCAGGTCACCGGTGCGGAAGTGGATGTTGGCGAGACCGAGCCGTCGCGCGTTGTCGCGCCCGAGCAGGGTCGCCTCCTCCGAGATGTCGATGCCCCACACCTCGGCGTTGCGCACCTCGTTCGCCACAGCGAGCGCGACGGGCCCTGCGCCGGTCGCCACGTCGACGGCAACGCGCGTGCCGCGCCGCCAGCGCATCGCCTTGACCGCCTCGACGGCGAGCAGCTCGCTCGACGCGCGCGGCACGAACACCCCGTCGCGCACCAGCAGGTCGAGCCCGCGGAACGTGTAGTGCCCCATGATGCGCGGGATCGGTTCGCCGTTGACCCGGCGCGCCACCATCGCCGCGTACCGGCGACCGTCGTCCGTACCGAGCGCACGCGAGAGCACGGCCGGAGTGAGCTTGCGCCCGAGTACCTCGGACATGAGCTCCTCGGCGTCGTAACGACCGAGGTTGCGGTCCCAGTGATCGATCGCCGTCGAGCGGTCGATCTTGCGCACGGCTTTGTCGATGTGTTCGGTGACCGTTGTGGGTGGCATGGCTCGCGCATGGTACGCACTCACACGATGCGTGCGCGCACGATGTCCATGTGCGCGTCACACCACCACCCGACGCGGGTCTCTGCGCCACCTGCGTCCATCAACGGCTCGTTCCGGGCGCGCGCTCGACCTTCGTGCGCTGCGCGCTCGCGGAAACCGACGGACGCTTCCGGCGCTATCCGCCGCTGCCGGTGCTCAGGTGCGGCGGCCACCTGGCCGCCATCACCTCCAGCAGGGGACACTCGCCCGGCATCATGATTCGAGCTGCCGTCGCACCTCGGCGACGTCGGCGAGCACGTCGTTCAGCGTCTGGATGTCCTCGGAATCGACCGCGACACGGCGGAGCGCGGCGAGCTCCGATACCGCAGCGTCGATGCTGGCGGCCGTGCGCGGCGGATCGTCCCAACGTCTCGAGAGCAGACGAAGCCTCAGCGATTGCGCCTGCTCTGCCACATGGCTCACGCGTGTGCGCTCCTCTGGTGACGCCTCAAACCGCCGGTCGCCACACCGTCTTGATGTTCACGAACTCGTGCATGCCGTAGCGATGGAGCTCGCGTCCGTAGCCCGAGTCCCCCACACCGCCGAAGGGTATGCGCGGGTCGGAATGGGTCATGCCGTTGATGAACACACCACCCGAGCGCAGGCGCGAGGCGACCGCAAGACCGCGCTCCGCGTCACCACTCCACACGTTGCCGCCGAGACCGAAGACGGTGTCATTCGCCACCGCCACCGCCTGGTCATCGTCGCGCACGCGCATGATGGGGGCCAGCGGGCCGAAGGTCTCCTCGGTGAAGGCGATCATGCTCTGGTCGCAGCGGCCGATCACGGTTGGCTCGAAGAAGAACCCGGGACGATCCGGGCTCCCGCCACCGCAGAGGATCTCGGCGCCCGCCGCGACGCTCTCGTCGAGCTGACGGCGCAGCGTCGTGCGCGCGTCGTCGCGCGCGACCGGACCCATCTTCGTGGCGGGGTCGGTCGGATCACCGACGCTGATCGCCCGAGCCTGCGCCGTGAACGCCTCTTCGAACGCCTCCGCGACGCCGTCCGCGACGATGAACCGCTTCGCAGCGATGCAGCTCTGCCCGGCATTCTGGAATCGCGACTTCGCCGCCATCGCCGCGGCCGCGTCGACGTCGGCGTCGTCGAGCACCACGAAGGCGTCCGAGCCTCCCAGCTCGAGCACGCACTTCTTGAGGTTGGCGCCGGCGACACTGGCGACGCTGCGCCCGGCCTCGGTGCTCCCGGTGATGCTCACCGCCTTGATGCGTGGGTCGGCGATGACCGCCGCAACGGATGCCGCAGGCAGGACCAGCATCGTGAACACGCCGTCGGGGAAGCCGGCGTCGCGACACGCGTCGGCAAGCCGCAGACCGCACCGCGTGACGTTGCTCGCGTGCTTGAGGACGACGCAGTTTCCTGCCGCGACCGAGGGGGCGAGGCAGCGCACCACCTGCCAGTACGGGAAGTTCCAGGGCATGCACGCGAGCACGGTGCCGAGGGGCTGGAATGCGATGAAGCTCGCCGGTGAGTTGCTCGGCGACGGCTCGTCGGCCAGGAACTCCGCTGCGTGCTCGGCGAAGTACTCGCATGTGAAGGCGCACTTCTCGACCTCGGCGCGAGCCTCGCTGAGGATCTTGCCCATCTCCGCGGTGATCGTCGCCGCGTGCACCTCCACGTCGCGACGGAGGACTCCGGCGAGGTCACGGAGGAGCTGGGCGCGCGTGTCGATCGGGGTGAGTCCCCACCGCGACGCCCGGCCCGCGGCGGTGGCGAGCGCCGCGTCGATCTCGCCGGCGCTGCTGAGGTCGAAGGCCTCGATCTCCTCGCCCGTTGCGGGGTTCACCGAGCGAAAGCGGGCCACGGCGGTCACCATGCGAGCGATGGTACGGCCATCACATGCCTCGTGTGGCCACTATCGCCACAGTCGAGAAGTGATACGTCAGCGTCCCACCCTGCGCGTCGATGAGATCGCCGACCGCATCGAGGAGCGCGCGGCGCTGCCCATCGGGCAGCCGCACGTGATCGCTGTGGGTGGCGATGTAGTCGAGCCAGCCCGCACGGTCGTACACGGCATCCCACGGGTAGGCCCGCGCCTCGACCGTCGAGTACCTGCCGCTCCGCTGGAACGCCGCGAACCGGTCGCCGCCATCCACCGTCACCGGCCGGAGCGACGTCGTGGTCCCGGTGATGGCGGGAGCAACGCGGTTGTAGACGGCTTCGAGTGCTGCGGTGGTCGCGGCATCGTGCCTGCCTCCGTTCCAGAAGGCGGCAAGGTGCCCGCCGCCGCGCAACACGTCGGCGGCCTTTGCCGCCCCGATGTCCGGGTCGACCCAGTGCCACGCCTGCCCCGAGACGATGAGGTCGAACCGCCTGCCCCGCGCGTCCCACTCCTCGAAGGTGCCCCGATCGACGGTGATGCCATGGTCGCGAGCCACCGACGCCATCTGCGGATCCGGCTCGACGCCGAGGACGTCGCATCCGCGCTCGGCGAAGAGCCGCGCGGCCTTGCCGGTCCCGCACCCGACGTCGAGGACGGTCCGTGGACTCCACGCCATGAGGTCGTCGACGAGCGCGGCCGGGTAGGACGGACGTGCGCGGTCGTAGAGCGCCGCGACACCCCCGAACGACAGCGCTCGCGCCCGATCCTCATGGAACGGCGTCGGCCGGGCACGGTCCATCGCCGGCAGGTCAGCTGAGGCGCGAGGGCGCCGGCGCGAGCGCGATCTCGAGATCCGAGGCGAAGCGCGCGGCGTCATCGGGTTCGAGCCGTGAGGTCGTCACCCGGATCGCGCGCGAGCTGGCGATGCGGAACCGCTCCCCCGCCAGCACGCCCCACCCGCGCTCCTGCAGCGCCGCGACGGTGGCGTCCTCGTGTGCGACCGGGATCCAGACATTGAGCCCGGATCCCCCGTGGGAGCCGATGCCGCGCTCCCGGAGCTCCTGGATCAGCGCCTCGCGCCGCACCGTGTACGTCCTCGCGACGGCCTCGGCGCGAGACGCGCTGTCCGGCTCGTTCCACAGTGCGACGACGATGCGCTGGAGGAGGTGGGACACCCACCCTGCGGCGATCAACCGCCGGCCCTCGACGCGTGCCACCGTGGTCGGATCGCCGGCGAGCACGGCGAGACGAAGATCCGGCCCCAGCGACTTCGACACGGAGCGAAGGTGTGCCCATCGAGCGCGGTCCGGCTCACACAGCGTGTGGCACGACCGTTCTGTGATGTCGAAGGCATGGTCGTCCTCGATCACGAGCACCGCCGGGTACCGTGCGAGCACGGACTTGAGCTCCGCGGCACGGTCGGCATCGACCGCCGAGCCATAGGGGTTCTGCGCGCGAGGGGTCAGCGCGCACGCGGAGGCCCCCGCGCGCAGCGCGCGGGCGAGGCCCTCTGGCGTCGGGCCGCGGTCGTCGATCGCCATCGGGATCACGGCGAGCCCGAGCACCGACGCGAGGTCGATGATCCCGGGGTAACACGGGTCCTCGACGGCGATCCGATCGCCGGGGCTCAGGTGTGCCATGAGCGCGAACTGGACCCCGTCGAGCGCGCCACCGACGACCGTGAGGTGGTCGCTGGGGACGCCGTCGCGCTCCAGGCGCGCGGCGGTCAGGGCGAGCAACTCCGGATCCGAACCGGCCGAGCCGTAGAGCACGGGCTCGCGCGGGAGCGTGGCGAGTGCCGGCCGCAGGTCAGGCAGCAGCGCCGGGTCGGGGTTGCCGGTGAGAAGGTCGGACACCCCCGCGGGCACGATCGGCTTCCCGCGCGGCGCCGGCGGGACTCTCGGGGTGATGCTCGTGCCGAGCCGTCCTGCGCCGGCGACGAGCCCCCGGCGGCGGAGCTCGCGGTACGCGGACGCGACCGTGGCGGTGCTGATACCCCGGTGGGAGGCCAGCGATCGGACCGTCGGCAGGCGCGTCCCGGCCGTGAGATCGCCCTCGCGGATCCCGCGCTCGATGCTCTCTGCGATCTCAGAGGCTCGCCGGCCGGTGATGTGATAACGTATCGGTACGTTCACAGCTTTGTATCATAACAAATGGCTTCAGTTGTGTCCACACCGCTGACCTCGCGTCCCGCGGCCTCCCGCGCGCAGATCGTGGTGGCGTTCGCGGCCGTTTACCTGATCTGGGGGTCGACGTACCTCACGATCCACATCGCGATCGAGACCATTCCGGCCCTGCTCATGGCGGGAGCCCGATTCATCCTGGCGGGACTGCTCCTCATGGCGATCGCACGTCGCCCTGGCGCGCCGCGAGAACGGCTGACGTTTGCGCACTGGCGCTCGGCCGCGATCATCGGCTTCTGCCTGCTGCTCTTCGGCAACGGCGGCGTCTCGTGGGGCGAGCAGTATCTCGGCACCGGGCTGGTCGCGCTCATCATCGCCACGGTCCCGCTCTGGATGGCGCTGCTTGCGCCGCTCTTCGGGGGCCGCTGGATCAACTGGACGGCCGCGGCGGGGATTGCACTCGGCCTCGCGGGGATCGTCCTCCTGGTGCGGCCCGGCGGCAGTGGCGCCGGACACTGGCAGATCGCCGTGGTGTTCCTCGCGCCGGTGTTCTGGGCGATCGGCTCGCTGTACGCCCGCCACGCGCCCGCGCCCGCACAGCCGATCACTGCAACGGCGATGGAGATGATCGCCGGCGGTGTGATGCTCTTCCTCGCAGGCATCGCGGACGGAGAGCTCGGCCATGTGCACCTCGGCGCGGTGTCGTTCGCTTCCGTCGCGGCCTTCGTCTATCTCCTGCTCGTCGGCGCGCTGGTGGGCTACGTCGCGTACATCTGGTTGCTGCACCACGTCTCGCCGACCGCCACGTCGACCTACGCGTTCGTCAACCCGGTCGTCGCGGTGGCGCTCGGGGCGCTGGTGCTCGGCGAGCCGATCACCCCGCTGACGCTCGTTGCATCCGCGCTGATCGTCGGCGCGGTCGTGCTGCTCCTCGTCGGCCAGGCCCGCAACGCCCCGACCGAGGTCACCCTCGAGATGCCGGTCAGCGACGTCGCCTGACGTCGTCCTTTCCGGGAAGAGGCGACAATGGCTCGATGGACAGCGAGACGCTGATCGTCGACGCCGCGGCTGAGCCGGTCCGCCCCCGCCCACGCATCGGGGTCAAGGACGTCCTCTGCGTCGGGCCGATCCTCGTCAACTCCATCTACTACTACGCCGGGTTGCCGCTGACACCGCTGCTGCTCGGGAGGAACCCGGTGCTCCTCAGCGCGCTTCGCGGCAGCATCGCGTCGATGGTCGCGGCCGGTGGGTTCGCGCGAGTCGGCAAGGCCCCGCTCGTCCTGGCGCTGATCGCCCCCATCCCGATCTCGATGATGACCGACCCGTTCTTCTTCTGGGCCGGCAAGCGCTACGGGCGCGGATTGATCAACTACCTCAGCGCCAGCGACCCGCGCTGGCGCCGTCGCGCCGCGCGAGGGGAGCGATTCTTCAAGCGCTTCGGCGTCTGGACCGTCGTGCTCGCGCCGTTCCTCCCGGCGCCCTCACCGCTCTTCTACATGGCCGCGGGAGAAGCCGGGATGCCGTTCGTCGTGTTCATCCTCGCGGATCTGGTCGGAACGCTCGCCTACATCGGGGCCATCGTCGGGGCGGGGTGGGTCATCGGGCAGCCGGCGGTGTCCGTCGCGGAAACCATCAGCAACTACGCGTTGTGGGTCATTGTCGGGATGGTGGTGCTCATCATCGCCTGGTCGGTGTGGTCGTCATGGCGTACACAGAGCGAAGCGACGACCCGGCGCTGAGCGTCGAGCAGGCGCAGTCGCGCGCACGGCGATGGCGGCTCGTCGGCGCGGTGGTGCTCGTTCCGGTTGTGATCGGAGCGGTGGCGACCGTGGCGCTGTATGCCACGCGAGCGAACCCACCCGCCCCGAAGGCACCGATCGACACCGCACCCGACACCCTGGTGCGCGACGGTTCGATTCTCATCATCCAGCCGAGGAGCCCCGAGGCGGTCAAGATCCAGGTGGGTCAGGTGGTCGAGATCGTCTTGCAGAGCGGTCCGGGGCAGACCGTGACCGCAGGAAACCCGGCGATCCTCGCCTCGGCGCCGACGCCTCCATGCCACATCTTCACCCTGTGCGGAATCCCCGGTGTGCAGACGTGGACGTTTCGTGCCTCGGCAGCCGGGGCGACCGACCTGATGATCACGTTCGGCAGCCTTCAGTACAGCTGCGGGATCGACACAACCCCTTGCACACCCGCTCCGCCGAAGCACAGCGTCTTGGTCAAGCCGGTGACCGTGGGCGCAGCACCGCAGCCGGGCTGACCTCAGGGGATCGCGACCTCCTCCCGGTACTGCGGTAACCGGTGCATGCCGGTCTCGACAACCGCCGCCAGGCGCTCGACCGCGTCCCACAGGTCGACGTACCGCGTGTACAGCGGAGCGAGCCCGAAGCGGCACACGTCCGGTGGCCGGAAGTCCGCGATGACGCCGCGATCGGTGACCGCGCGCACGATGGCCAGCCCGTCGGCGTGACGGAGTGATACCTGCGCCCCGCGGCGTTGTGGATCGCCCGGAGTGGCCACCTCGAAACCCAGCGGCCCCAGCCTCGTTCGCGCCAGGCGTATGAAGACGTCGGTGAGCATCGCGGCCTTGTCTGCCACTCGCCGTGCCCCGGCTTCGAGATGGATCCCGACCCCGACCTCGAGCGCGCCGATCGCCAGCACCGACGGCGACCCGCTCATCCAGCCGCGGATGCCCTGCGCACGCCGGTAATCGGGCTCGAACGTGAACGGCGTCGCGTGCCCGAGCCATCCCTGGATCGGGTTGGCAAGTTCGTCGTGCAGCGACGAGGCCACGTACAGAAACGCGGGGGCGCCTGGCCCGCCGTTCAGATACTTGTAGCCGCATCCCACCGCGAGGTCGACCCGATCACGCTGCAGCCGGATCTCGACTGCGCCGGCGGAGTGCGACAGATCCCACAGCGCCAGGGCGCCGGCCCGATGCGCCGCCTCTGTGAGCGCCGCCATGTCGTGCCGCTCGCCGTTGCGGAAGTCGACGTGCGTGAGCGTGAGCAACGCGGTGTCGCCGTCGAGTGCCTCCGCGATGTCCGCGCGGTCGACCGCGCGCAGCTCGCAACCGAGCAGCTCGACGGCGCCCCGCGCGATGTACAGATCCGTCGGGAAGTTGCTCCGCTCGGTGACCACCACACGACGCTCGGGACGCGCCCGGAGCACGGCAACGATGAGCTTGAACAGGTTCACGGAGGTGCTCTCGGCGATGAGGACCTCGCCCGGTGCCCCGCCGATGAGCTCGGCGATCCCGTCACCTACACGCATCGGCGATTCCATCCACCCGTACTCCGTCCACGCCCGCACGAGGATGCGTCCCCACTCGTGTTCCGCCATGCGCTCCAACCGCTCGACGCTGGCTTTGGGCAGCCGTCCCATCGAGTTGCCGTCCAGGTACACCGTCGCATCGTCGATGAGAAACCGGTCGCGGAATCCCGCCAGCGGGTCGGCGGCATCGAGCGCGGCGCACGAGTTTCGGTCGAGTATGTCAGGAAGCTGGAGGGTCACAGCCGGCTCCGCACCTCCCACAGCTCGGGGAAGAAACGCAGCGGGATCGTCGTCTCGAGATAGGCGACGCCGAGGCTGCCGCCCGTGCCGGGGCGCATCCCGATCTCGCGCGCGACCATCTGCGTGTGGTGGAACCGCCAGCGTGAGATCGCCTCGTCGTGGTCGAGGAGCAGCTCGCACACGCGATGCAGGATCGCGCGCTCGGGGGAGGTGTGATCGCGGTACAGCGCGGTGAGTGATTCGATGCGACGCTCGCGAAGTTCGGCGCCCCTGCCGGCCGGCGCATCGAGCCCGTGGGCGCGGAGGCTGGCACAGAGCGCGTCGTACAGATTCGGCATGCTCGCGCGCCGCTCCAGCTCGCGCACGTCGCGTTCGGAGAGCCGCACCGCGTCGGTCGGCATCGCGCCCTCGAGACCGCCCAGCACCTCGATGGCACGGAACTGACCCGACTGCAGACCCGACGCCGGCTTCAATGGATCCCGAAACTCGAGGAATCCCTCAGGGGTGAGGGTTTCGAGGACCCGCAGCTGGAGGATGAGCAGCTCGTCGACACGAGCAGTCCGCTCGAGCGGCGCCATCGCCTGCTGCGGACGTCCCGCCACCAGCTCGACGACCGCACGGTCGAGCTCGTGCAGGATGACCTTGAACCACAGCTCGTATGCCTGATGGATGACCACGAAGAGCATCTCGTCGTGGGCGCCCTCGGTGAGAGGGTGCTGGAGGTCGAGGAGCTCGTCGATACGGAGGTACGAGCTGTAGTCCTGTCCGGCCATGACCGCGCCGGCACTCTACGCCCCTGACCGCAGCATCTGGGCTGGTCAGGAGCGCGGGTTGAGCAGGATGTCCTGCAGGGAGAACGCCTCCGGCGGCGAGAGCTGTTCGAAGTCGCAGTCGCGTGGTGCCTTGTCGGGACGCCAGCGCAGGAAGCGCGAAGCGTGGCGGAAGCGGCCGCTCTGGAGGTGATCGAAGGACACCTCGCACACCAGCTCGGGGCGGACCGATGTCCAGGAGGTCTCCGCCGCGCGAGCCCATCTGCTCGGTCCTCCCGGCGTCCGCCCTTGGCCGAAGCTCTCGTCGGCGACGAGCGGCTGCAGCTGCTCGAAGATGGCGCGCCGCCCGGCGGCGTCGAACGACGACGTGTGCCCGACGTAGTGGAGCACGCCATCCGCGGTGTACAGGCCGAGCAGCAGCGAACCGATGCCCGTGCCTCGGGTGGCAGTCCGATAGCCGCCAACCACGCAGTCGACGGTGCGCAGGTGCTTCACCTTGACCCAGCGCCGCTCCCCAGGGCGATACGGCCCGTCCGGGTCCTTGGCGACGACGCCGTCGAGGCCGGCGCCTTCGTATCGTGTGAACCAGGTGGTGGCCTCGCCCGGGTCGGCGGTCTGCGGCGTCACCCCCACCGACGTGCTGCTCGCCACTGCACCAACCAGCGCCGTGCGCCGCTCCTTGAGCGGCCGCTGGCGCATGTCGTCGTCCGCGAGCGCGAGGAGGTCGAAGAGCACGACTGACGCGGGTGTCTGGTCGGCGAGCATGCGCACTCGTGATGCCGCGGGATGGATGCGCATCTGCAGGGCGTCGAAGTCGAGCCCGTGGTCGGTGGCGATCACGACCTCGCCGTCGACGACGCAGCGCTCGGGGAGTGCCGCCTTGAGCGGGTCGATCAGCTCCGGGAAGTACCGCTCGAGGGCGAGGGCGTTGCGGCTGGCGATGTGCACCTTGTCGCCGTCACGGAAGACGATCGCCCGAAACCCGTCCCACTTCGGCTCGTAACGCCACTCGCCCTCAGCTGGGATGTCCGGCGCGGCGCGCGCCAGCATCGGCTCGAGTGGTGGATCGAACGGCAACGACACCCGCGGAGTGTCGCCGATCGGGCGCTGCTCCGGCTATGCCGTGAGGACGCGCGGCCGGCGTGCCCCGGTCATCCGAAGGCGGATCAGGTTGTCCACGTCCACGACGTCGCCAACCTGGCGGACGGCGATCTCGAACCGAGTGATGTCCGCGAGCTCGTCGACCTCACCCCGGAGCGTGACGACACCCCTGCTGGCGCGGATCTCCAGCCCCGACGCGAGGTCACCGAAGCCGAGCGAGAGGGCAGCGCGCACGCGGTCCGCGAGAGTCTCGTCCCACCCGGTCGCCTGGTGCCGCCTCGGGCGGATGTCGACGGCGGATCCGACGAGGCTCGCAAAGCCCATCGTGGCGCGGCGGGCGGCTGCGCGGCGGCGCGCCCCGGAGCGGGGATGAAGGAGGAAGGCTGCCAGTGCGATGACTGCGGCGCCGGTGGCGGCTGTCGCGAGCTTGATGACCCGGGTCACGACCGAACCTCCGATGTGATGGGCGGTGCTGCACGTACAAACGTGCTGGGAGCCCCAGGGTTACGCGAGTCGCGCGCACTTGTTCCCGGATACTGTCGCCACCCGATGAAGCGACCTCCCGACGAGACCCGAACCGGCGTCGTCGAGATCGTGAAGGTGTTCCTCGGGCTGGGTTGCGTCGCGTTCGGTGGACCGGTCGCGCACGTCGCCCTGATGCGACGCAGCGTGGTCGAGCGGCGCCGGTGGGTGGACCAGCAGGAGTTCTCCGAGCTCTTCGCCGCCTGTCAGCTCATCCCGGGCCCGACATCGACGGAGCTGGCGGTGCTGCTCGGGTACCGGCGTGCGGGGTGGCGCGGGCTCGCCGCCGCGGCGGCATGCTTCATCGCGCCGGCGGCCGTGCTCATGACCGCGATCGCCGCCGTCTACCAGCGTTACGGCGAGAGCACCCTGGCGCGGGAGGTGCTCGGCGGTGTGACCCCGGTGGTGGTCGGCATCGTCGTGTGGGCGGTGCTCGACCTCGCCCGGCGCAGCGTGCGCACGATCGAGGTGCTGGCTGTCGGCGTCGCCGTCGCGGCGGTCGCCTCCTTCATCAATCAGCCGATCGCGCTGCTCGCGGCAGGTGGCGCGGTGGTCGCGGTGGTGCGGCTGCTCCGGCGAGGGGGTGGCCTTCGCGCCGTGCTTCCCTGGACCGGCGCGCAACTCACGGCGACCGCGGCCGGCGCCGCGACCCCGTCGCTCGCGGTGATCTTTCTCACATTCCTGAAGCTCGGTGCCGTCGCGTTCGGCAGCGGCTACGTGCTATTGGTGCTCCTTCGATCCGAGTTCGTCCTCTCACTCCACTGGCTCACCGAGCGCCAGGTGGTGGACGCGATCGCGGTCTCTCAGGCGACGCCCGGACCGGTGTTCACCGCTGCGACCTTCATCGGCTACCTGCTCGCCGGTCTCGCCGGCGCCGTGCTCGCGACGATCGCGATCTTCCTGCCGGGCGTCGCGCTCGTCCCGCTCCTCCACAAGGTGTTCGAGGTGGTGCGGCGTCACCTCGTGCTCACCGACGCGCTCGCCGGTGTCAATGTCGCGGCGCTTGGATTGATCGCCGCCACCGCGATCGTCCTCGGACGCGACGCGTTCACGTCGGCCGAACCGGTCGTCATCGCGGTGGTGACACTGCTGGTGCTGCTGCGCTGGCCGCTGATGACCCCGGTGCTGGTCGTCGCGGGCGCCGTGACCGGCGCCCTCTGGCACTGACCTACGCGGGTGGGGGCGGGAAGTGACGGGCCTCCGTCCACCGAACGCCGTCCCACCACCGGACCGACCCGGTCCCGGGCTCGGGATACCAGCCCGGCGGCGGCGGCGGAATCCTGCCGGTGGTTGCCAGCACCTCTGAACGCTTGGCGAACCACCAGACGAGGGCGCCGATGATCCCGAGAAAGATCACGACGATCAGCCACACGACCTTCTCGCTGCCGACCGCTCGGAACTGCCAGTCGGGCGTCTTCGCCACCTCGACGATGGCAACGATCCAGAGGACGAGCGCCCCGATCCACAGGAGCCCGAAGAGCAGACCGAAGAGCGCGAAGTTGCCCCACATGACGTTGAACATCACGACTCCTCAGGCCCGGCTGAGCTTCCCACGCATCTAGCTTAGACCGAATCGGAAAGGACCAATCAGTGTTCGACTGCCTTCACGACATGGGCGATCCCGTTGGGGCTGCGCGTCACGTGTGTGTGGCGATCGCACCCGATGGCAGATGGATCGTCGAGCCCGCCTCAAGCGCGCAGATCCAGGTGCCAGAGGACCTCGAATCCGAGCAGCGACGGGTCGCGTTCCAGATGGCCGGCATCCAGCCAGAGTGCCGGCAGCTGCGACGGGTAGCAGTCGATCAGCCCCCGCTTGAACTCGACACCCTCCGCCCCGAGGCGCACGACCTCCGGAGAGAGTTGCTCCGTTTCGAGGCCGCAACGGCGCATCTCATCGCTGAGCCACGCATCGACGTTGAGATACGGCTCAGCGGGGTTCCCGGTGACCCACGCCGGCCAGCCATACGGCACCACGTGCGGGAAATCCGCGTAGAGCACCACATCCCGGTGCCCAGCGCGCCGTGCTGCGGCGACACCCGCCTCGCGCGCCGCACGGTGATCGTCGTGGCCGATCCCTGCGGGCAGCCAGATCTCACTCACCCCATCGATGAGTGTGTCCAGTCTCGAGGCAAGCATGGCGACGTCAACGGCCCGGCCATCGCGGTACTGCTCGTCAAGCTCGTCGAGGCGAACCGTGCGAGCGCCGGCTCGCTGCATCGCCGCGTCGTCTTCGGCAAGGCGTTCAAGCTGCCGTTCGCGCGAGCTCGTTGCGCCGGTCAGTCGATCCCACGCGCCGAGTGGCGCTTCAGCGCGGGGAACGCCGGCGAAGATGGTCGCGACGAGCACTCCGCCACGCCGGAGGCGGTTGCTGACCGACAGGGCCGCGTCGTCGAGATGTGGCGCGATGATCAGCGCAACGGGAGCGGTTGCGGTCACGGAGCGGTTTCGGAAACCGTCTGCGCAGCAGGGGACAGCTCGGCATCCGCTTGCATGCCATCGGGGATCGCGCGATGGCACGCGGCCTCGTGCGCAGGTCCCATGCGCCGGAGTCGAGGAGTGACGCGACCGCATTCCTCGACGGCGATCGGGCAGCGCCAGCGAAAGCGGCACCCCTCCGTCGGATTGATGACACGGGGAGGTTCGCCGCTGTCGGCGGTCACCGTCGGAGTCCGTTCGGTCGGGTCCGGTACCGCCGAGAGCAGCAGCTGCGTGTACGGGTGCTTGGGGCGGGAGAGCACGACCTCGGTCGGTCCCGTCTCCACGGCGTGCCCCGCATACATGACGATCAGACGGTCCGCGACGTAGCGCGCGCTCGCAATGTCGTGCGTGATGTACAGGATGGAGACATCCTCCTCATCCCGCAGCTTCGCCATCATGTTGAGGATGCCGGCTCGTATCGAAACGTCGAGCATGGACACGGGCTCGTCGGCCAGTATCAGCTTGGGGCGCACCGCCAATGCTGCGGCGAAGCCGACACGCTGACGCTGTCCCCCGCTCATCTCGTAGGGGAACTTGCGGAGCATGTCGGCCCCCGGCGTGAGCCCGACGGTTTCGAACACCCGCTCGGCTTCGAGGCGGCGCTGCGCGCGATCCAGCTCGGGCCGGTGCAGCTTGAGGTTGCGCAGCACCCCGTGCGACACGCGGTACACGGGGTTCATCGCGCTGTATGGATCCTGGAAGACCATCGGCACCTCGCCGCGGTACCAGAGGACATCCTTCCGGGAGCGCAGGCTGCGCACCGAGCGATCGCGAAAATGGATCTCGCCTGCGGTTGGACGGTAGACCTTCGCCAGCAAACGAGCAACGGTCGTCTTCCCGCTACCACTCTCGCCCACCAACGCGACGATCTCGCGCTCGCCGATCGTCATGTCGAGGTCGTCGACCGCGTGGAGGACCAGCTTCGAGAAGAACCCACCGAGACGGAAGTGCCGGGTGAGCCCATCTGTCCGGAGGAGCGCCCCCGCAGTCGCGGACGGGTCAGCCATTGCTCATACCGCGTCCTCGAGAGGGTCCGCGTAGAGGACGCATCGAACGGCGGTCCCGTCGATCATCGACACCGCCGGCTCGAGGGTGCTGCACTCGGGCCTCACCTCCGGGCAGCGCGGGTGGAACCGGCACCCTGCCGGCGGTCGCGCGAGGTCGGGTGGGCTCCCGGGGATCCCCGTCAGCGCGCGCCGCGGACCGCGTACCGAGGGAAAGGCCTCGAGCAGTCCTTTGGTGTATGGATGGAGCGGTCGCTCGAACACCGAGGCAGTCGCGCCGATCTCGGCGATCTGCCCGGCGTACATCACCATCACCCGATCCGAGTACTGGCCGACCACCGACATGTCATGGGTGACGAAAATGACGGCGAAGCCGAGCTGCCGCTGCAACCCCTTGATCTGATTCATCAGCGAGCGCTGTGCGACCACGTCGAGGGCTGAGGTGGGCTCGTCCATGATCACCAGCTGCGGTGTGAACAGCAGCGCCATCGCGATCATCGCGCGCTGCCGCATGCCACCACTCAGCTGATGCGGGTAGCTCTCGAGGTGCACGGCATCGATGCCGACCAGGTGGAGCACCTCGGCGGAGCGCGCCCGGATTGCACCGGGAGCCATCCGCGTGTGCGCCCTGATCGTGTCCTTGAACTGCGCCCCGATGCTCTTCATCGGGTTGAGCGCGTTCATGGCGCTCTGCATCACGACGGAGTAGTCGCGCCACCGCACGTGACGAAGCTCATCCTCACGCAGCTGCACGAGGTCCTGTCCACCGAATTGAACGCGTCCCGAGACCATCTCGGCGGGCGGTGACAGCAGCTGTGCGATGGCGAAGAGCAGCGTCGACTTGCCGCAGCCGGACTCGCCGACGATGCCCAGAAACTCACCGGCGTGCAGGGTCAGGCTGACGCGGTCGACGGCGCGGATGTCCGCGACGTCGGTGACGTAATCGACTGTGACGTCGTCGACCTCAAGCAGCGGCTTTGCCACGACGCCTCCTGACGGGTCGCAGGGCCGGGTTGCTGATCTCGTCGAACGCATAGTTGACGAGTGCGAAGCCCGCACCCATGAGTGCCACCGCTGCGCCGGGGGCGAGCGCCCACCACGCGTTGCCGGCCTCGAGCGCGCCACTCTGTTCGGCGTAATAGAGCATGGTGCCCCAGGTGAGCTCGGTGCTGTTCCCCAGCCCCAGGAATTGGAGCCCGGCGGCGAATCCCACCACGAACACAGCGAGACCGAGGAACGACGCGACGAGCAATGACGTCATGGTGGGCACCATCTCGACCAGGATGATGTACGAGGTCCGCTCACCTCGAACTCGCGCGGCGACCAGGAAGTCGCGCGCTCGCAGCGAAAGGCCCTGGGATCGCAGCTGACGAGCCTGGAACGCCCAGCTCGTCAACGTCAGCACGACGACCAATGTGATCGTGCCCGGCGGCAGATACGACGCAAGGACGATCAGGAGCGGCAGCGTCGGCAGGATGAGGAACACATCGGTGATCAGCGAGAGCGTCCGATCCGTCATCCCGCCCACATAAGCGGCGGTCACGCCGATGACCATCGAGATCAGGGTGGCGATCGCGCTCACGACCACCGTGACGATCAGCGTCAGTCGCGTTCCCCAGACAACCTGCGCGAACACGTCCTGGCCGAGCTGCGTCGTACCGAGCAGATGCTGCCAGGAAGGCCCGATGCTCTGATCGTAGATCGCCGCCTGCGGATCGTCGTGCGCGATCAGCCCGGGAAACGCGGCCGCGAATGCGAGGATCAGCAGGATGATGACCCCGGCAGTCGCCTTGCGATTGCGCAGGATCGCCTGCGTGAATCGCCGCATTGCCTGCGCACCACGCGAGGCATCGGCGGCGCCGGCGAGCCCGGGCTCCGTGACGATCGCGGGGACTGCCATGCGCGTGTTCCCTACGCTTCGCGCGTGCGGGGATCGAGTCCCGCGGTGAGGAGGTCGGCCAGCAGCACGCAGATCAGCACGGCGAATGTGTAGAACAGGAACAGCGCCTGCATCAGCGGCAGATCATGGTCGGTCGTGCTCGTGTAGAAGAGGTATCCCAGGCCCGGGTACGAGAAGGTGTATTCGATGAGGATCGACCCGCCGAGCACATACCCGAGCTGCATGGCGAAGCCGGTCAGGTTCGGCAGGATGGCGTTCCGTGCCGCGTAGTCGAACATGATCCGCCACGTGGGCAACCCCTTGGCGCGCCCCATCTTGACGTAGTCCTCGGCAAGGGTCGAGATCATGTTGTTGCGCATCGAGTAGATCCAGAGACCTGCGGTCACGATCACCAGCGCGGCACCGGGCAGGACGGCGTGGTCGAGCACATCGCCGATGAATGACAGCGACAGCGACGGTGTGGCGCCGATGCTGTAGTTGGAGGCGAGCGGGAACCAGTTGAGCGTCACCGCGAAGCCGAAGATCAGGAGCAGGCCGACGAAGAAGACGGGAAACGAGGCGACGATGAAGAGGAGCGGCGGCAGGATCCCGTCCAGACGGCCACCGCGCTTCCAGGCGCTCACCGCACCGACGAGCGTCCCGGCGGCGAACGCGATCACCGTCGTCACCCCCACCAGGCCGAGTGTCCACGGCACCTTGCTGATGATCTCGGTGATCACCGGATTCCGTTGTGCCGTGATGCCGAACTGCCCGGTGAAGCAATTTGCGATGTACTGCAGGTACGTGACGATGAGGTTCTGGTGAATGTTGACGCCGAACTCGATCTCGAGCGCGTGCAGCGCTGCGGGGTTGACGCCGCGGTAGGTGGCGAGCACCGCGGACGCCTCATTCCCAGGCATCACTCTCGGGATGATGAAGTTGACGGTGAGCGCCGCCCAGAGCGTGACGAGGAACAGGCCCAGCCGGCGCGTGATGTATCTCATCGCCGCGCCTGCTGGTCTGAGTCCGCCGGCATCCCGACGCTAGCCGAGCGGATACAGGTGCGTCAGGACCACGCCGTTGTCGGGATACGCCCAGACGGGCGGCTGCGCGTACGGATCGGACTTCGTCGGCCACCCTCCGAAGCTGGTGGTGTCGTACTGATACCAGTCGACGCCCTCGGTCACGGGAATGACCGGGATGTCAGTCGCCATGACGCTCGAGAGCTGCTGGACGATCTGCTGCTGCTGCGCGACGCTCGCACCCGAGTACTGGTTGATGAGCGCGTCAGTCGATGCCGATGTGTAGCGGGAGTAGTTCGTCGATCCGATGTTGCCGCTGAAGAGCAGCTGGCGCAGCTCGTAGTACGGGCCAGGTCCGGCGACCGGCATCTCTCCGTAGGCGAGCTGGAAGTTTCCGCCCTGCGTATCGGTGGTGTACGGGTCGCTGTCCTCGTCCTGGACGGTCACGTCGATGCCCACCGCCTTGAGCTCCTGAGTGATCACCTGCAGCGAGGCGTCCCAGTCCGTGTAACCGCTGATCGTCTTGATTGTGAACGACAGCGGCTTTCCCTGCGGATTCTGGTAGATGCCGCTCGAGTTCTTGGTGAACCCCGCTGACTGCAGGACCTGCTCGGCCATGCTGGGGTTGTAGGTCACGGTGTCGAGTGACTTGTGGTACCAGGATTGGTAGGTCGGCAGCACGATGCCGGTCTGGTTCGCCGCCGGCTCGTAGCCGCTCTCACCCCGCTGCGACACCTGGGACCGGTTGATCGCCATCGAGATGGCCTGTCGAACCGCGAGGTTGCTGAGCAGCGGATTGTTCAGGTTGGGGAAGAGGGAAACATTGAGGATCGGGGGGAACCAGTAGTGGCGGTGCGCCGGGTCCTTGGCGATGTAGTACGACTGGATGTTGGGGATGTACTGCGCACCCCACTGCGCCTGGCCCTGTGCGAGCTCGAGGTTGGCGGGGGTGTTGCTGAGGAAGGCGGGATAGTCGATTTCCTGGACGGCCGGAACCGGGTGTCCCGGGGTCGCCTGCCAGTAATTCGGATTGCGCAGGTACTTGATGTTGTTCTGCGAGCAGTTCGACATCAGGTAGGGGCCGGTGCCGACGGGATTGGTGTCCGCCTGCGTGTCGAGCTTGGTCTGGTCGAGCGAGCCCCAGACGTGCTGCGGAATGATCGGACTCTGGTCGGCGACGTAGTAGAAGTACGACTGCGCGGGGCTGTTGAAGGTGAAGACCACCTGGTTCGTGCCCTGCAGTGCGACATTGGTCAGCGGTCCCTGGTCGCTCGCCCACAGAGCGTTGAGGTCGAGGGCGGCATCCGCCTTCATCGCATTGAAGGTGTAGACCACGTCGTTCGCGGTGAACGGCGTGCCGTCACTCCACTTGACGCCGCTTCGGATCGTGAAGGTGAGCGTCTCGAAGTTGCTGCTCCAACTCGAATCGGTCGCGAGCCACGGGGTCACCTTGGCGCTGCCGTCAGTGTTGGTCTGCAGGATGTTCACGAACTCGAGGGGCTCGTAGACGAACCCGATCGATGTGATGTTGACCGCGGGGTTGAAGGGGTTGAACTGACAGGTCCACGTGCTGCCGCTCTCGTTGTCGACGATGAGCTTGCCCCCGATCTTGCCCGGCGCGGCGGATCCGCTCGGGCCGGTCGAGGCCGATCCGCACGCCGCCACGATCACGATTGCAATCGCCAGCGTGACGAACCTGACGCCGCGCGTGAGATACCCGACGTCTCGGCGCGCACCGCCGGGTTTCGACGTCATCCGTGTGTCCATCGCCAGGGCCTCCTCGAGTGTGGTGCGTCCGCCGCGGATCGTGATGGCACCGGGTGCCGGGGACCAGTGCCCAAGGTCGTCTGAGTCATGGGTCGTTGCGCCCTCCAGGGCGGCGGACCGCCCGGCGCTGAAACCGATCTGAGTTGACTACGTTACGGAAGGTACCTTAACATTGGTGGGAAGATCAAGTACCTGGCGGACTGGCAGCCGCCGCTCCGCATGCCCTTCGGGAGATCCCATCGACGCCGTGCCGGACCCGAGTACACCTACCATAGAGAAGTTCATTTACCAACTTGAGACGTAACCCGCTGATCGTGTGCCACTGATGGATGCCGCCAAGCCCAGCCTGGTGCGAGCCATCAACCTGCGTGCGACGTTCGATCTCGTCAACCGCAGCGGTCCCGTTGCTGCTCCCGATGTCGTTCGCCGGACGGGACTGTCCAAACCCACCGTGGCGGACGTGCTCAATCAGCTCGTTGAGGCGGGAATCCTGATCCGGGTCGGACGCACCAGCGGACTGCCGGGGCCGACCGCGCAGCTGTATGACGTCAACCCCCGCGCCGGATGGGTGATGAGCATCGACATCGGCCGGGAATGGCTGCGAGCGGCGTTGTGCGATCTCAAAGGAAACGTCGTGGGTCAGACCGCCTCGCGAACCCCACGCGGCACGGCCCGGGCGGTCATCGCACGGCTGCGCCAGGAAGCCGCACGCCTGACCGCGACAGCCGGCATTCAGGTGGCCGATGTGAATCAGATCGTCGTCGGCACCCCCGGAGTCGTGCGACCGGGGGAGACGCACTTCTCCCTCGCGCCGCAGCTGGCCGGCTGGGAGAGTCCCAGCGTCATTCACGCGATACGAGACGCACTCGAGGCGCCGGTGCGGTTCGAGAACGACGTCAACATGGCGGCGGTCGGCGAGCACGTCCGCGGTGCGGCAGTGGGGTGCGACGACTTCGTGCTCCTCTCCGTCGGCACCGGCGTCGGCATCGGGGTCGTCGTCGACGGCGCGGTGCGCCGCGGCGCCCGTGGTCTCGCCGGCGAGATCGGATACCTCAGATTCGACCTCGATGCTGATCTCACCGATGCGCATCCGGCGGGGTGGGGTACGGGAGCCTATGAGGCGCAGGTCAGCTCCGCCGCGATCGCCGACCTCGCCCAGCAGCAGGGGTTGCCGGCGATGCGCGCCGAGGCCGTCTTCGGTGACGCTCGGCGCGGCGATCCCCGAGCCCAACGCGTCGTCGAGGTGGAGGCGAGGCGGCTGGCGTATGCCGTAGCGGCGATCGCCGCCATCCTCGACCCGGAGCTCGTGGTCCTGGGCGGCGGCATCGGCACGGGCGGCGGCGACCTCCTCCTCCGCCCGATGAGCGAGGCGCTCGCGGCAATCTCCCCCTTCACGACCAGGCTCGCGGCGTCGACCCTCGGAGGCGACGCCGTCATCGCGGGATGTACCGCCCTCGGCCTCGAGCTGGCATACAACTCCCTGTTCGCCGTCGGGTCTCCCGCCCGCCGGACCGCCGGACACGCTCGGGTGGATCGCGCGTTGCGCGCGACCGCACACCATGCATCGACACCGGCGTCGATCTGAGCCCATGAGCGCTGCTGCATCCGGGATCGCATCGTGAAGGTCACCGTCGTCGGCGCCGGCAGCACCTACACTCCCGAGCTCGTCGGGGGCATCGGCCGGCTCCGCGACCGCCTCGACATCACCGACGTCGTCCTGCACGATGTCGACCCCGTTCGTCTCGAAGTGGTCGCGGGCGCCGCGGAGCGGATCGCTCGCGCGCGCGGGTTCTCGGGAACGATGAGCTGCTCGGGCAACCTCGAGGCGGCGGTTGAGGGGGCATCCGCGGTCCTGATCCAGATCCGCATCGGCGGCCAGAGCGCGCGCTACCGCGACGAGACGATCCCGCTTGCGTGTGGCTGCGTCGGTCAGGAGACGACCGGAGCCGGCGGCTTCGCCAAGGCGCTGCGGACGGTTCCGGTGGTCCTCGACATCGCCGAGACCGTCCGGCACCATGCGGCCGACGGCGCATGGATCGTCGATTTCACCAACCCGGTGGGCATCGTGACCCGGGCCCTCCTCGACCACGGACACCGTGCGCTCGGTCTCTGCAACGTCGCGATCGGCTTCCAGCGCCTCTTCGCGGAGTGGCTGCAGGTCGGCCCCGACTCCGTCGGCCTCGGCCATGCAGGTCTGAATCACCTGACCTGGATCCGTTCCGTCAACGTCGACGGCCGCGACGTGCTTCCCGACCTGCTTCGCGAGCACGGGGACGCGATTGCGGAGCACGTCGAACTCCCCCGCCGGATCATCGACAACCTCGGCGCCATTCCCTCCTACTACCTGCGCTATTTCTACGAGCACGACGCGGTCGTCGACGAGCTCCGGCGATCGCGGACGCGCGCCGAAGAGGTGATCGAGATCGAGCAGCAGCTGCTGGGCTTGTACAGCGACCCACAGCTGCGAGAGCTCCCGGAGCTCCTCCTGCAGCGTGGTGGCGCCTACTACAGCGAGGCGGCGCTTCAGCTCCTCATATCGCTGTTCGGTGATGACGGAGGGACGCACGTCGTCGACATGCGCAACCGAGGCACGCTGCCGTTTCTGCCGGACGATGCGGTCATCGAGGTCCCCGCGCTCGTCGGCAGCGCGGGCGCGGAGCCACTCCCTGTCCCGGATCTCCCGCCGCATCAGGCCGGGCTGATCGGACATGTCGCCGCATACGAACGTCTCACGGTCGAGGCTGCTGAGACCGGCGACCGCGAGGTCGCGTTTCGGGCGCTGCTGACCCATCCGTTGATCGGCCAGACCGGGACCGCCGAGCAGTTGCTCGACGACCTGCTCACCGCGAATCGCGAATTCTTGCCGGCGTTCGGATGAAGGACCGCGGACTCATCGTCGCTGTCGACGGCGGCAACTCCAAGACCGACGTTGCCCTCCTGACGGATGACGGCGCGGTGCTCGCGCTCGTTCGCGGGCGCGGATCGTCGCCACACGAGCTTGGATTGCCACGATCCATGCAGGTGGTCGACGGCCTCGTCACGCGCGCATGGCGTGCCGCCGGACTGGGCGCGCGCGACGGCGCTCGAGCGCAGGTCGCCGCGCTCTTCATGGCCGGCGCCGACCTCCCGGACGAAGAGGACGCCCTCAGGGACGCGGTGACCGCCCAGGGGTGGGCCACGAGCAACCACGTGGCCAATGACGTGTTCGCCGTCCTCTGGGCAGCGACCGGTTCGGGTGTCGGCGTCGCGGTCACGGTCGGCGCCGGGGTGAACTGCGTCGGCCGCGGGGCCGACGGCAGGACAGCCTGGTTTCCCGCGCTGGGCGCGATCAGCGGTGACTGGGGTGGCGGTCCCGACATCGGTCTCGCCGCGCTCGGCGCCGGTGTGCGCGCGGAGGATGGGCGCGGGCAGGCCACCACGCTGGCGGGAGCCGTCGCCTCGCACTTCGGAGTCCGGACCGCGCTCGAGGTGACCATCGCGATCCACCAGGGCCACCTGAACGCATCGCGACTCCTCGAGTTGCCACCGCTCGTCGTTCTCGAGGCGGAACGAGGCGACGCGGCGGCTCGCGCGATCCTCGATCGGCAAGCCGATGAGGTCGTCGCGCTCGCACTGGCGGCACTCCGCCAGCTCGGCGCCGATGGAACGCCGGTCGACGTCGTGCTCGGCGGGTCGATCCTCGCCGCCAGCCGGTCGATCATCTTCAAGCGGATCTCCGACAGCATCCACGTCGACGCGCCGTCTGCGCGCGTGATGGTGTGCGACGTCAGGCCGGTCGTCGGCGCGGCGGTCGCCGGACTGCGGCTGGCGGGCGCCGGCGATGCGGCGATCCTTCAGGCCCGAGCCGGCCTCGGCGACGGCGAGGGGTTGACCGAGTCGTGAACGGCGAGCTCATGGCTCGCGAGATGGCCGAGCAACCCCGCGTCCTTGCTGCGCTCATCGAACGGCGCGACGAGATTCGCGCCATGGTGCGGACGGTGCTGCCCGAACACCTCTGCGGGATCACGCTGGTCGCGCGAGGCTCGTCGGACAACGCCGCGAGCTACGGGCGCTACCTCCTCGAGATGGTCGCGCGCCGCCCTGCGGCGCTCGCCGCGCCGAGCATCCAGACCCTGTACGCGGCACCGGTCGACAACCACGGCTATCTCTGCATCGGCATCAGCCAGTCAGGTCAGACCCCGGACGTGGTGGAAGCGCTGGACGCCATGCGAACTCGCGGGGGTCGCGCCATCGCCATCGTCAACGGGCCGGCAAGCCCGCTCGCGGCGGTCGCGGATGGCGTCGTCGACCTGTCCGCCGGCGAGGAACGAGCGATACCGGCCACGAAGACCTTCACCGCCACGCTCGTGACACTCGCCATCATCGCCTCGGCGCTGGGCGAGGTCCCCTGGAGCGACCACGAACTGATGTCGCTCCCCGAGCAGTTCGACACGATGCTCAGCGACCGGGATCCCGCGCAGCGCGTCGGGACCGGCCTTGCATCGGCGACCCGCGTGCTCACCACCGCGCGCGGCCTGCTGCTCTCCGCCGCGCTCGAAACCGCGCTGAAGATTCGTGAGACGTCGATGATCTTCGCCGAGGGGCTGTCGGCCGCCGACCTCCGCCACGGGCCGATCGTCGCGGTCACCGCCGAGGTGCCGGTGCTCGCGTTCTCGGCTCCCGGGCCGCTCGCGGCGGACGTGGCGGCGCTCGTCGATACCCTGCGCCGCCGCGGTGTGCCCGTGACGCTGGTCAGTCCGGACCCGGCCGCCGACCTGCCCCTCCCCAGCGCCGTGCCCGAAGCGTTGCAGCCGGTGTTCGGCGCCGGCCGGGGGCAACAGGTGGCGCTGGTCGCCGCCCGCGCTCGAGGCCTCGACCCTGACGCCCCCACCGGCCTCAGCAAGATCACGCTCGCCATCTGACGCTGCGCGCGCTCCCGGGTCTGATACCCGATCGGGTCACGATTCACAGGTTGGTCACGGCCCCATAGCCCGACGGGAGGGCGACGGCCGCCGGCGGTACCGTCGAACCGTGCCGGCATCCTTTGGCGCGCGCTCGAGCGACGCCCCCAAGCTCCGTGTGCTCGGACCTATGAACGAGCAGGCGCAGCAAGCCGCCTCGAGCACTGCGGACAGGACTGCCCGAAGCGGCGAAGCGCTCAAGCGCCTCGGCCGTCTCGCCGCTGAGCTCGATCTGCTCGAAGTGCTGCCGTTTTCGAACGCCGATGCGGCGTTCGCCCCCGCAGTCGCTGCGGAGCGGCGCGCCAAGTCGCTCGGCGACGACCATCTCATCAAGCGGGCGCAGCTGGTCCAGGCGGACGTTCTCGGTCGCAAGGGCAAGCACACGGCAAGCGGGCAGCTCATTCGCGAGGTGCTGGAGTGGGCCCGAGAGCATGACGACACACATGTGCTTGCCCGCAGCCACCGGCTGCTCTCCATGTTCTTCGACGCGATCGGTGATGTACCGAGTGCCTGGGAACACGCGCTGCGGGCGGTCGAGCTCCTTGACGACTCGATGTCCGAGCGGCTGCGAGCAGATCATCTGATCGGGCTTGGTGTCGCACTCGTACGAACCGGCGCCTACGATGGGGCGCGCGAGCGGTACCGGGCGGCGCTCCACCTCGCGGAGGGGCTCGACGATGCCCCGCTGCGAGTGAAGATCCTCAACAACCTCGCATGGCTCGAGGCCGATGCGGGCGACGCCCATCAGTCGATGGCGATCGCCCGGCGGATGCTGGCCTTCGGGTACCGGCACAACGTCCCGCTCGACGCGGCATGTCTCGACACGATCGCTCATGCCCAGCTCATGCTCGGCCGGTATGCCGAGGCGGAGGCGACGTTACGTCCGATCCTCGACGACGCCGACCTCTCGTCGCGGGAAAGCGAGGGTCTCGCCGAGGCTCTCAACACCGCCGCGCAGGCGCAGCGCCTCCAGGGTCACCCCGAGCGCGCCCAGGTGACCGTCACCCGCTGCCTGGAGCTCTGCGATGAGCGAGGGTTCGGAGCCATCCGTGTCGAAGCGCTCGAGGAGCAGGCGTGCATCTACGCGGCGCAGCGCCGCTTCCGGAAGGCGTACGAGCAGCACATCGAGTTTCACAAGGCCGACGTCGAACTGCGTGCAGCCCAGCGCGAGGCGAGCGCCCGCACCCTGCACGCAGTGTTCGAATCCGCCGAGGCGCGGCGCGACGGCGAGCGCTTCCGTGAGCTCGCGCTACGGGACGAGCTCACGGGCCTGCGCAACCGCCGGCTCGTCGAGACCGACCTTCCCCGCCTGCTCAACGCGGCAGCCGAGGAGGATCTCCCGATCGCCATCGCCCTCGTCGATCTCGACCACTTCAAGCTGGTGAACGATCGGCACTCGCACGCGATCGGTGACACCGTGCTGCGTGAGGTGTCGGCCGTCCTCGCCGCGAGCACCGCCGAGGCAGGGTGGGCGGCCAGATTGGGCGGTGACGAGTTCCTGCTGGTCTTCCCCGGCTCGACCATCGCCGACGCGATGCTGCGCATCGAGGAACTGCGTCAGGCCATCGAGACACACGACTGGGAAGCGGTGTCGCACGGGCTCGCGGTCACGGTCAGCATCGGTGTGACGGCGCAGCATCCAGGACGGACCACGCAGAGCGCGATGCTCGGCCAGGCCGACCGCAACCTGTACGCCGCAAAGGACGCCGGGCGGAACCGCGTCGTCGGCGATCCGGCGAACTGAGGAATCCCGTCTCCTGGATCCGCAGCGCCGGTATGTCACGCCGGAGGGGGTGGCGCGCCCAGGAGGATTTGAACCCCCGACCTTCTGATCCGTAGTCAGACGCTCTATCCGGACTGAGCTATAGGCGCGCGCCCGAGCCGTGACTGTACCCCATGGGCCCGGAGGCCACGCCTGCCTGACGTGGACCGGGTCGGTCGCGGCATGATTGAAGTCAAGAGGAAGTCACCGGAGGTTCGTTCATGGCCGTGACGGGCAGCGTGGAATCGGGGGCTCTCCCGGCGCTCGACTTCGTGGGCGAGGTGGCGCAGCAGCTTCGCGTCGACGGCATTCGAGCGAGCACCAAGGCGGGATCCGGCCACCCCACCTCGAGCATGTCCGCGGCGGATCTCATCGCGGTGCTCGCCGCTCGTCACCTTCGGTACGACTTCGCCAACCCGAAGCGACCCGAGAACGACCACCTCATCTTCTCCAAGGGACACGCCTCCCCCCTCCTCTACGCGCTGTACAAGGCGGCCGGTGCGATCACCGACGAGGAGTTGCTCACCTACCGCACGCACGGCTCGCGGCTGCAGGGGCATCCCACGCCGGTGATCCCATGGGTCGACGTCGCCACCGGATCGCTCGGTCAGGGTCTCGCGGTCGCCGTCGGTGTGGCGCTCGCGGGCAAGTACCTCGACCGGCTCCCGTACCACGTCTGGGTGCTGTGCGGTGACAGCGAGCTCGCCGAGGGCTCGATCTGGGAAGCCCTCGACAAGGCAAGCCACTACGGCCTCTCGAACCTCACGGCGATCTTCGACGTCAACCGGCTGGGGCAGCGAGGGCCCACGGAGTTCGAGTGGGACGTCGACGCCTACCGGCACCGCGTCGAAGCCTTCGGATGCCGGGCGATCCTCATCGACGGCCACGACCTCAGCGAGATCGACGATGCGTTCTCACTCGCACGATCGGCCGGCGGACGTCCCAGCGTGGTCATCGCATCGACGGTCAAGGGCAAGGGTGTCAGCGAGGTGGCGAACAAGGAGGGGTGGCACGGGAAGGCGCTCCCGCCCGACCTCGCCGAGCATGCGATCACCGAGCTGGGTGGTCTCCGCGACCTGCGCATCACCGTTCGCCCACCCGACGATCCCGATCCGGCGCCGGCCGGCGGCGGCGGCGGAACCGTGACACTCCCCACCTACGCGATCGGCGACAAGGTCGCGACGCGGAAGGCGTACGGCGACACGCTGCGCGCGCTCGGCGCCCGCGACGACGTGGTGGCGCTCGACGGCGAGGTGAGCAACTCGACGCACGCGGACGAGTTCAAAGCTGCCTACCCGGATCGGTTCTTCGAGATGTTCATCGCCGAGCAGCAGATGGTTGCGAGCGCGGTGGGCCTCTCGGTGCGCGGCTACGTGCCCTTCGCGTCGACGTTTGCGGCCTTCTTCTCGCGCGCGTACGACTTCATCCGGATGGCCGGCGTCTCCGAGGTGAACATCCGCCTCTCCGGGTCGCACGCCGGCTGCGAGATCGGCGCCGACGGGCCGTCACAGATGGCGCTCGAGGATCTCGCGGCGATGCGTGCGGTGCACTCCTCGACGGTGCTGTACCCGAGCGACGCCGTGTCCACCGCACAGCTCGTCGCGCAGATGGCCGACCTCGACGGCATCAGCTACATCCGCACGACGCGGGGCGCATATCCGGTGCTGTACGACAACGGCGATGCATTCCCCGTCGGCGGCTCGAAGGTGCTCCGCACGAGCGACGGCGACGTCGCGACGCTGATCGGCGCCGGGGTCACGCTGCACGCGTGCCTCGCCGCGGCGGATCGGCTCGCGACCAGCGGCATTCACGTGCGCGTGATCGACTGCTACTCGGTGAAGCCCATCGACACCGCCACTCTTCGCTCAGCGAGCGCCGCCACCGGCGGACGCCTGGTCGTCGTCGAGGATCACTACCCGCAGGGCGGGCTCGGCGCCGCGGTGATGGAGGCGCTCGCGCAGGAGCAGACGCCGCCCCGTGTCACGCACCTCGCGGTGCGCGGCCTTCCCGGATCGGGCACGCCGGAGGAGCTGATGGCAACTGCGGGGATCGACGCCGACGCGATCGTCGACGCCGTGCAACGCATCGCCACGGGCGTGGGAGGACGCTGAATGTCGACCCCACTCCAGCAACTCGCCGAGCACGGTCAATCCGTCTGGCTCGACTTCATCAGCCGTGAGCTGCTCACCTCGGGCGAGCTGCAGCGCCTCATCGCCGAGGACAACGTCACGGGGATGACCAGCAACCCCACGATCTTTCAGAAGGCGATCGCCGAGGGCTCGCTCTACGACGATCAGATTCGCGAGCTGATCGGTGCCGGCATCGACGACCCCAATGACGTGTTCACGGAGCTGGCGATCACCGACATCCAGCACGCCGCCGACATCCTGCGCCCGGTGCATGAGCGCACCTCCGGCGCGGACGGTTTCGTCAGTCTCGAGGTTGCGCCGTCGCTCGCCGATGACACCGATGCGACGGTGGCGATGGCGCGGACGCTCTGGGAGCGTGTCGACCGTCCCAACCTGATGATCAAGATCCCCGCAACGCCGGCGGGGATACCCGCCATCCTCCGAACGCTGAGTGACGGACGCAACGTCAACATCACGCTCATCTTCGCGCTCGCGATGCACGATCGAGTCATCGAGCAGTATCAGGCCGCGCTCGAGGCACGCCTCGATGCGGGGCAGCCGCTCGATATCCACTCGGTCGCGTCGTTCTTCGTCAGCCGTGTCGACACGCTGGTCGACAAGTTGCTGGAGGCGAAGCTCGCCGCGGATCCCGGCAACGCGCTGCTCGAAGGGCTGCTCGGCAAGGCCGCGATCGCCAACGCGGTGCTCGCGTACGAACTCTTCGAAAAGCGCTTCAACGACGACCGGTTCAACCGGCTTCGCGCCGCCGGCGCCCACGTGCAGCGGCCCCTCTGGGCAAGCACGAGCGCCAAGAACCCCAATTACCGCGACGTGGTCTACGCGGAGGCACTGATCGGACCGGACACCGTCGACACCATGCCGCCCGGGACCATCGACGCGTTCCGCGATCACGGCGTCGTCGCGGGGGACACGGTGAGCTCCGATTACGCGGGAGCGCACGCCGTCATGGCGCAGCTCGCGCAGGCCGGCATCGACATGGACGCGGTGACCCAGGAATTGCTCGACGCGGGCGTCAAGCAGTTCGCCGACTCGTACAACTCGCTGATCCGTGGTATCGCGCAGAAGATCGAACTCGATGACGTCGGGGTATTCCATGCGTCAACACGTCGATCCGGGGAACGCCGATGCGGTGCCGCTCGACACCGCCGAGGCGACCGTGATTGCCACGCGCATCTGGCATCGTGACCCCGACCTCTGGAAGCCCGGCGACACCGCACACGCCGCCGTGATCCGCAACCGGCTCGGCTGGCTCGACGTCGTGTCGGCGATGCGCGAGCAGCTTCCCGCTCTCGCGGCGTTGACCGCGGAGGTGCGCGAGGCGGGATGGCGAGATTGCGTGCTGCTCGGCATGGGCGGTTCCAGCCTGTGCCCCGAGGTGCTGCGCAGCTCGTTCGGCAGCGCCGCCGGCCAGCCGACGCTCCATGTCCTCGATACCACCGACCCCCTCGCCATCGCACGAGTCACCGGGAAGATCGACCCCGCCAGGACCGGTTACATCGTGTCGAGCAAGTCCGGCACCACGCTCGAGACGTTGTCCCACCTTGCACACTTCTGGGAGGTCACCACCGCGGCCGGCACGGCAGACCCGGGCTCGCATTTCATCGCAGTCACGGATCCGGGAACATCGCTTGGCGCAACCGCGCGCGAGCGCGGGTTCCGCCACGTCTTCGAGAACCCGCCCGACATCGGTGGGCGCTACTCGGCGTTGAGCATGTTCGGGCTCGTGCCCGCTGCGATCATCGGGATCGACTGCGACCGGCTGCTGCAGCGCGCCGCCGACATGCGCAGGAACTGCGCGGCCGGCGTTCCTGGAGATCTCAATTGCGGGCTGACGCTCGGCACCCTGATGGGCGCGCTGCACGACGCAGGCCGTGACAAGGTCACGATCCTCGCCCCGCACGCCGTGGAGGCGTTCTCGCTGTGGGCGGAACAGCTCATCGCGGAGAGCACCGGCAAGGAGGGCAAGGGGATCATCCCGATCGGTGACGAGCCGATCGGCGATCCCGGCGTGTACGCCGGTGATCGCCTCTTCGTCGCGCTTCGCATCGGTGACGATGCCGCGTTCGACTCCTCGATCGACGCGCTCAAGGGTGCGGGGCATCCGGTGATCGCGTTCGACCTCGCGGACACCTACGACCTCGCGGCGGAGTTCTTCCGGTGGGAGTTCGCGACCGCTGTCGCCGGTGCGCATCTCGCCATCGATCCGTTCGACGAGCCGAACGTCAAGGAGTCGAAGGACAACACCAACGCGGTGCTGCAGCGGTACCAGCAGACGGGCGCGCTGCCCGACGAACCGGCAGCGGTGAGCGACGGCGCGCTGCGTGTGTACGGCGAGGTGTCCGGGAGCAGCGCGGCCGGCGCGCTGGCAGCGCACCTGGACACCGCGCGGACCGGCGACTACGTCGCGCTCATGGCCTATGTCACCCCGGACGAGGACAACCAGCGCGCGCTGCAGCGACTGCGCGTCGCCATCCGGGACACGCGGCATCTCGCGACCACCCTCGGGTTCGGGCCTCGATTCCTGCACAGCACTGGCCAGCTGCACAAGGGCGGTCCGAACACCGGGGTCTACATCCAGGTCACCGCCGACGACGGGACCGACGTGCCGATCCCCGGGCAGCCGTTCACGTTCTCCGTGCTCAAGCGAGCCCAGGCGGCGGGCGACCTGCAGTCGCTCCGGGACCACGGTCGCCGCGTGGTCCGCGTTCACATCGCCGGCGATCTCGGTGCCGGACTGGCGAGCCTCACCGACGCCGTCGGCGCCATCACGGCGGCGCGCTGAGCGCCGCATTCAACGAGGACTCACCAGCATGCAGATCGGCTTCGTCGGCCTCGGCAGGATGGGCGCCAACATGGTGCACCGGCTTCGTCGCGACGGCGACCACGCCGTGGTCGCGTTCGATCCGAACCCGGAGGCACGCTCGAGTGTCGAAGCATTCGGCGCGACGACCGTCGCGAGCCTCGACGACCTGGCCGCCCAGCTCACCGCTCCGCGCGGCGTCTGGATCATGGTGCCGTCCGGCAAGGTCACCGACGACACGGTGGCGCGCCTGCAGTCGCTCCTCGAGAAGGGCGACACGATCATCGACGGCGGCAACAGCAACTACCACGACTTGGTCGCGCGCGCCGCGAGCAGCGCGGAGCGCGGCATCGGGTACATCGATGCAGGCACGAGCGGCGGCATCTGGGGGTTGAGCGTCGGGTACTGCCTCATGGCCGGCGGCGAGCACGACACCGTCGAGCATTGGCGCCCGATCTTCGAGACGCTGGCGCCGCCCGACGGATTCCTGCACGTCGGCCCGTCGGGGTCGGGCCACTTCGTCAAGATGGTCCACAACGGCATCGAGTACGGAATGCTGCAGGCGTACGCAGAGGGGTTCGCGATCATGCAGGCGAAACCCGACTTCGGCCTGCTCGATCTCCATGCGATCGCGCATCTCTGGAACCAGGGCAGTGTGGTTCGCTCCTGGCTCCTCGAGCTCGCCGAGTCAGCCTTCGCGCGCGACCCGCAGCTCGACAACCTGCGCGGCTGGGTGGACGACTCGGGTGAGGGCAGGTGGACGGTCGAGGACGCCATGCAGCTCTCGGTGCCGGCGCCGGTGCTTGCGCTGTCGCTGATGGCGCGGTACCAGTCTCGCCTGCCCGACGGATTCGGCAACAAGGTCATCGCCGCGCTGCGCAACGAATTCGGGGGTCACCCTGTGCAGGCGGAAGCGTCGAAGGAGAAGCCGGCATCACCCTGACCGCGGACAGCCCGCCGCTCGAGGGGCTTCACGGATCACGCATGCCGGCGCCGTGCTGCGTTGTCATCTTCGGCGCGAGCGGCGATCTCACCAAACGCAAGCTGGTACCGGCGCTGTATGCGCTCGCCGCCGAGGGAAGCCTGCCGCCGGAGCTCGCCGTCATCGGCGCGGGGCGCACCGCGATGACCGACGAGGAGTTCCGCGCCGACATGCGCCAGGGCCTCGAGGAGTACAGCCGCATCCCGCTCCGCGATGACCTGTGGGATCGGTTCGCGGCGGGTGTGCGGTACGTCACGTACGACAAGGACGCTGACGACGGCCTTGATGGGCTTCGCACGGCGCTGGATGCGGCCGACGCGGAGCGCGGCACCGCGGGCAACCGTCTCTTCTACTTCAGCACTCCGCCGAGCGCGGTGGTGCCGCTCGCGGATCGGCTCAACGCGGCAGGACTCACCGCGCAGCCATCCACGGGCTTCGTTCGGGTGATCGTCGAGAAGCCCTTCGGACGCGACCTGCGCTCCGCTCGCGAGCTCAATGAGCGCCTGCACGGGGCGTTCGTCGAAGAGCAGATCTACCGCATCGACCACTACCTCGGCAAGGAGACCGTCCAGAACCTGCTGGTGTTCCGCTTTGCCAACGGCATCTTCGAGCCGCTCTGGAACCGCCAATACATCGACCACGTGCAGATCACGGTCGCGGAGTCGATCGGAGTCGAAGGTCGCGGCTCGTACTACGAGCAGGCCGGCGCCCTCCGCGACATCGTCCAGAACCACATCATGCAGCTGGTCGCCATCGTCGGCATGGAGGCGCCGTCGAACTTCGACGCGGAGATGGTTCGTGACGAGAAGGTCAAGCTCCTGCGCGCGGTGCGTCCCATCCATCCGGACGACGCGCTGTCGCACTCGGTGCGCGGGCAGTACTCGGCAGGCCGCATCGACGGCGAGCCGGTTCCCGGCTACCGAGACGAGCGAGGCGTCGCGCCCGACTCCCTTCGCGAGACGTTCGTCGCGCTCAAGCTCGACATCGACAACTGGCGGTGGGCGGGCACGCCCTTCTACCTGCGCACCGGAAAGCGCATGCCGAAGCGCTCGACCGAGATCGCGATCCAGTTCCGGCGCGTGCCCCACTCACCGTTCTCCGGGAGCGTGGCGGTGGCGGCCGGGGCGATGCCGGAGGACGCGATCGATCCCAACCTCCTGGTGCTGCGCATCCAGCCCGACGAGGGCATCACGCTGCGTTTCGGCGCCAAGCTTCCGGGGCAGGCGCTGCGCATCGAGTCGGTGAACATGGAGTTCATGTACGGCAATGCGTTCCGCAAGCAGTCGCCGGATGCGTACGAGCGGCTGCTCCTCGACTGCATGCTCGGCGACCCGACGCTCTTCGCTCGTGAGGACGAGGTCGAGGAGGCGTGGCGGTTCTGCACGGCGATCCTCGACGGATGGCGCGCACATCCCCCGGACCGAGTCAACTGCCCGAACTACGAGGCCGGCACCTGGGGTCCGCAGGAATCGCATGACTTCATGGCGCGTGACGGACGTGCCTGGCATCGCCCGTGAGTGAGCCCCGCCCCGCGGCGGCCGAGGATCTCCACGGAACTCGCGTGGTGTGCACGGACGCCGCGGCGGTGGCGGAGGAGGCCGCGGCATGGGTTGCGGCGGCCTCCCGGCGTGCGATCGCGGATCGCGGGAGCTGCTGCATCGCCCTCGCCGGCGGGAGCACGCCTCGACTGCTGTACGACCTGCTCGCCGGGCCCGACTGGCGCGATCGTGTCGACTGGTCCGCGTGGCACGTGTTCTTCGGCGACGAACGTGCCTGCCCGCCCGGCGACGAGAGCAGCAACTTCCACATCGCCGCGACCGCGCTGCTGAGCCGCGTTCCGGTCGAGGCGGTCCGCGTCCATCGGATGCCGGCCGATCGCGCCGACCTCGACGACGCCGCCGCGGAGTACTCGGCGCTGCTCGCCACAAGCCTGCCATCCGGACCCGGGGGAGCTCCGCGCCTCGACGTCGTGCTCCTCGGCCTCGGCGAGAACGGACACACGGCCTCGCTCTTCCCCGGAACACCCGCGCTCGACGTGACCGATCGCTGGGCGACGCGCGGGCTCGCCGACTACGAGCCCTTCGATCGCATGACCCTCACGTTTCCGGTGCTCAACGCCGCGGCTGCCGTGGGCTTCCTCGTCACCGGGGCGGCGAAACAAGCGCCGCTCGCGGCGACGGCTCGCGGTGAGACTCCGGCGTCGCGGGTCCGTCCCCTCGACGGCTCGCTCACGTGGTTCCTCGACGCGGCCGCCGCGAAATGATCTCGCAACGATCGCGGGATCGGCGGCTGACCTCTGGCAGAATCGGCTGATGCCGCGAAGCACCTGGACGCCGTGCCGCGACGCCATCCGGATCGCGCCGAGCCTGCTCGCCGCGGACTTCGGACACATCACGGAAGCGGCGCACGAGCTCGAGCACAGCGGCGCAGAACGCATCCACGTCGATGTCATGGACGGCGTGTTCGTCCCCAACTTCACGTTCGGCACCGACACCGTCCGCGTGCTCCGGCGCGAGACGTCACTTCCACTGGAGCTGCACCTGATGATCGTCGATCCCGACAAGCACCTGAGCACCTTCGCGAACGCGGGCGCGGACGCGATCACGGTGCACTACGAGGCGTGCCCCCACCTGCACCGGACACTGACGTCCATTCGAGCGCTCGACTGCCGCGCGGGGGCGGCGATCAACCCGAGCACGCCTGCGCCGATGCTCGACGACGTTCTCGAGGCATGCGACCTCGCGCTCGTCATGACCATCGACCCCGGTTTCGGTGGCCAGCAGCTGATCCCGCACACGCTCCGCAAGGTCGAGCAGCTGCGGCGCGAGATCGAACGGCAGGGACTTTCGACCGAGGTCGAGGTCGACGGCGGGGTCGATGCGAGCAACGCGAAAGCATGCGTCGACGCCGGGGCCGACGTCCTCGTTGCCGGCACGGCCGTCTTCAAGCACGAGGGTGGCCCGGCAGCAGGCGTTGCGGCGCTGCGGCTCGCGCTGTCGAACAGCGGTCAGATCGCATGAGCGAGGTCGCGACCGCAACGCTCGCCGACGGCAGCCCCGACATCGACCGCGCGGCGGCCGACCTCGCCGCACGCATGCCGGCACCACTCGAGCCGGTCGCCCGGCTCGCGTACAACTACCTCTGGTCATGGCGACCCGGTGGTGCGGACGTCTTCCGGTCGATCGATCCGGATCGCTGGGAGCGGAGCTTTCACAACCCCGTGCGCCTGCTCTACGAGGCGTCGTCGGCGACGCTCGAGCGTGCGGCCGCGGATGCGACGGTGCTCGATCGCACCGCGGAGCTTCTCGAGATGCTGACGCGCGAGCTGAGCCTCCCCTCCATGCCAGGCCGCGCGACACCCATGCGACCGGTCGCGTTCCTCTGCGCTGAGTTCGCGGTGCACCGCTCGCTGCCGATCTACGCCGGCGGCCTCGGCGTGCTCGCCGGTGACATCCTCAAGCAGGCGTCGGACATGGCGCTGCCCATGGTCGGCGTCGGTCTCCTCTACCGCCAGGGGTACTTCCAGCAGCGCATGGACCAGTCCGGGTACCAGATCGAGTACTGGCTCCAGGTGGACCCCGAGCGCGTTCCTGCCGCTCTTGTCTATAACGGAGACACGCCGCTCACGGTGACGGTCCCGCTCCGCGGGCGCGACGTCGTGGTCCAGGTGTGGCGCCTCGACGTCGGCCGGACGCCCCTTTATCTCCTCGATGCGCAGCGCCCCGAGAACTCTCCGATCGACCAGTGGATCACGAGCCGGCTCTACGTGACGGATCGGGCAACGCGCCTCGCCCAGTACGCGCTGCTCGGCATCGGATCGATGCGCATCCTCGAGGCGATGGGGCTCGACCCGTGCGTCGTGCACCTCAACGAGGGCCACGCCGCGCTCGCGCCGCTGGAGATGGCACGCCGCGAGATGGCGCTCGGGCGCTCGCGTCATGAGGCCTTCGCCGCGGCGCGCGAGCGCACCGTCTTCACGACCCACACGCCGGTGGCCGCCGGGAACGAGGGATACGACGTCAGCGAGATCGTCGAGGTGCTCGGCGACTACCCCGCGCAGGTCGGACTCGATCTCGACGGCTTCCTGCAGATGGGCCGGACGCGTCCCGACAACCCTCACGAGCAGTTCGTGATGACGCCACTCGGCATCAAGATGAGCCGCGCCCGCAACGGCGTGAGCCGCCGCCACGGCGAGGTGGCCCGCCAGATGTGGCAGGCGCTCTTTCCGGAGCGGCCCGCCGACACCGTGCCGATCGGTCACGTCACCAACGGAGTCCATGTGCCGACGTGGATGGCGCCGCGGATGCGCACCCTGCTGGACCGCCACCTGGGCTCCGGTTGGGAGCAGCGCGCCGCCGACCCCGAGACCTGGCGCGGCATCGACGACATCCCGGATGCCGAGCTGTGGGATGTGCGCAACGCGATGCGCGCGGACTTCGTGCAGATGGTCCGCGAACGCAGCGTGGCGAGCCGCCTCGCTCGCGACGAACCCCGGTGGTACGTCGAGGCTGCCGAGACGGGCTTCGACGAGCACGCGCTCACCTTCGGGTTCGCGCGCCGCCTCGCCGGTTACAAGCGCATCCACCTGCTCACCATGGACTCACAGCGCGCGCTCAACCTGCTCGAGAACAAGGAGCGGCCGGTGCAGATCGTCCTCGCCGGCAAGGCCCATCCCCACGATGAGGAGGGAAAGCACGCGGCGCAGAGCCTCTTCAGTTTCAAGCGATCGCCCGCAGGAGCGAGCCACTTCACCTTCCTCGACAACTACAGCCTCGCGACGGCAAAGCACATGGTCGGTGGATGTGATGTGTGGATCAACGTTCCCCGGCCGCCCCTCGAGGCGAGCGGCACCAGCGGCATGAAGGCCGCTCTCAACGGGGGCCTCAACCTGTCGGTGCTCGACGGATGGTGGGCGGAGGCGTATGACGGCGCCAACGGTTGGGCGATCCCGGGCGACATCCTCTTCGACCACGCGATGGAGGACTCGCGAGACGCGTCGACGCTGTACGACATCATCGAGAACGAGGTCATGCCGCTCTTCTACCAGCGTGACGAGCACGGGATCCCGCGCGGGTGGGTGGAGCGCATCCGCGCGTCCATGCGCACCAACGGACCGCGATTCTCAGCCGCGCGGATGATGGACGACTACGCCGGGGAGACCTACAACATCAGACCGGCGCGCTGACCCGACGCGGGTCAGGGTGTCGGGCTCGGGGTCGCTGACGGGCTCGGGGTCGGCGGCTGCGGCGTGACGATGACGATCGGCATCGTGTTCGGCGGCGCGGTCGGCGTCGGAGTCGGTGACGGCCGCGGGCTGGGTGTGCTCGTCGCCGCGCCCGCGGTGTCCTCGGTGGTCGGCGCGCCGTCCGGGTTCGTCGGGATGGCGGTCGGCGTGAACACCGGCGCCGGCGGTGCGGACGGAGACAGCTGCTCCCCCGTGCCTCCGAGGGCGTTGACCGCCAGGATGATGGCGACCGTGAGCGCCAGCAGTGATGCCGCGGCCACCGACCACACCTTCCATCCGACCCCCCCGCGGCGGGGCTCCTCCGGGGAGAACGTGGCAATCCCCGGAATGGGCCCGTCGTCCTCGTCGTCGTCATCGATCACCTCGTCGACGGGCTGCGCCGCCGGCACCGGATCCGCCAGCCGGTCCACGACCTGCGCGGCGAGCCATGCCCGGCCGCGGTCGCGCCACGCGGACCCCAGGAACGCCGTCCCGGCGATCTCCACGTCGCGGCGGAAGAGCGACGCGCTCGCCGGCCGGTCGCGCGGGTCCTTGGCGAGCCCGCTGATCACGAGCGCCCTCGCGATCATGGGCACCGCCTCGCTGGGCAGCACCCCATGCGCGTGCTGAAGGCCGAGGCCGGTGAGGTCGGTGCCGAGATACGGCGGCTGACCGGTGAGCGACTCGACGAGGACCCCTGTCGCCGCGTAGAGGTCGGTCGAGACCGTGTGCGGCCGGCCCGCCCACAGCTCGGGCGCCATGTACTGCGGGGTGCCTGCCCGCCAGCCGCGGTGCAGCGGTGGCGCGGGGATGGCCGCGTCGCGAAGGATCCCTGTGCCACCGATGTCGACGAGGAGCGCCTCAGGGCGCACGTCGCGATGCTCGACACCGGCCGCGTGCAGCGCCTCGAGACCGGACAGCGTGTCGTCGAAGAGCACGAGGGCCGCGGCGGGATCCAGGCGGCCCGCAACATCGATGAGGTGGCGCAGGGTGACCGCCTCCACCCATTCGCATGCGACCGCGGAATGGCGATCGTCGAACGCGAGGACGGCGAGGAGGTGCTGATGGCGCAACGCGCCCAGCACGCTCATGTCCCGGCGAACCTGGCGGTGCAGCGCAGCATCGGATGTCAACGCCGGGCTGAGCAGGCGAATGGTCACCCGTGAACCGGTGCTCGTGTCGTGCGCGGCGACGAGCGCCCCCGCCCGGTCGACGCTGATCCCACGATCCAGGATGTAGCCGGGGACGTACGTGCGCTGTCCGGCGAAGTCCCGGCTTCCGGCCTGCTCCATTCGCCGCTCAGTATGCCGTCGCCACGGCGCCGTGCACCGCCGTCACACACGAGGAACGCCTGCCGCCGCGCACTAGAATGGCCGGACAGTGGAGTACGTCGAGAGCATCCTCGACCTGGTCGGCAACACCCCGATGGTCCGGCTGAGCAGGGTCACCGAGGGGCTCCGGCCGGTGATCCTCGCGAAGCTCGAGCAGCTCAACCCGGGGGGCAGCGTCAAGGACCGGATCGGTCTTGCCATGCTCGAGGACGCCGAGCGCCGCGGGCTGCTCCGCCCCGGCGGCACGATCGTCGAGCCGACATCCGGGAACACCGGCCACGGCCTCGCCATGGCGGCGGCGATCAAGGGCTACAAGATGATCTTCGTCATGCCCGACAAGATGTCGGCGGAGAAGATCAGCCTCCTGCGCGCGTACGGCGCCGAGGTGGTGATCTGCCCGACGAACGTCGAGCGGGAGTCGCCGCAGTCGTACTACTCCGTGGCCGACCGCCTGACCCGCGAGGTCCCGGGCGCATTCCAGCCGAACCAGTACTTCAACCCGCGCAACCCCGAGGCGCACTACCGAACCACGGGGCCGGAGATCTGGCGCCAGACCGAGGGCCGGATCACGGCCTTCGTGTGCGGGGTCGGCACGGGCGGCACCATCAGTGGTGTCGGCAAGTACCTGAAGGAGCAGAACCCTGCCGTCCGGGTGATCGGCGCCGACCCGGAGGGCTCGATCTACAGCGGGCCCATCGCGCCGTACAAGGTCGAGGGGGTCGGTGAGGACTTCTGGCCGGGAACATTCGCCCGCGACGTCGTCGACGAGTTCATCCAGGTCACCGACCGCGAGTCGTTCGTGGCGGCCCGCAAGCTCGCCCGCCAGGAGGGGATCCTCGTCGGCGGCTCGGCGGGCCTGGCGCTCCACGCAGCGATTCAGGTGGCGGTGGTGTCACGCCCGGACGACGTCATCGTCGTGCTCCTGCCGGACACGGGCCGCAACTACCTCAGCAAGTTCTTCTCCGACGAATGGATGCGCCAGAACGGCTACCTGCAGCGACTCGTGCCCGCCCGGGTCCGCGAGGTCATCGAGGGGCACACCGATCGCGTGCCGGAGCTGGTCAGCGTCGGTGCGGGCAAGTCGGTCGGCGAGGCGATCGATCTCATGCAGCAGTACGGGATCTCGCAGCTGCTGGTGACCGAGAACGGATCGACGCTCGCCAACGACGTCGTCGGCAGCATCCAGGAGCGCACGCTGCTCGACCGCATCTACCGTGACCCCGCGGTGGTCACCACCACGGTGTCGACGGCGATGGATCCGCCCTTCGCCAGGGTCGCGGCGGGCGCGCCCATCGAAGAGGCGTTCGAGGCGCTGCTCGGCGGTGAGCCGGCGCTCATGATCGTCGAGGGTGACGAGCCCGTCGGCGTGATCACCCGCAGCGACCTCCTCGAGTTCGTCGCGCACCGCGGTCGCGGTTGACGCGGGTGCCGCCCAAGCCACACGGGCTCGCCACCCGGTCAGTGCACGTGGGACAGGGTCCCGATCCCTCGACGGGTGCCGTGGTCGCCCCGATCCACCTGGCGACGACGTTCGCGCAGGAGTCGCCCGGCCGGCATCGCGGGTACGAGTACACCCGCTCCGGCAACCCGACGCGCTCCAACCTCGAGGAGTGCCTCGCGTCGCTCGAGGGGGCTGAGCACTGCCTCGCATTCGCGTCGGGGCTCGCGGCGACGTCCACGCTGCTGTTCCTCTTCGATCCGGGTGACCACGTCGTGTTCACCGAGGACGTCTACGGCGGGACGTTCCGGCTGTTCGACAAGGTCTTCCAGCGCTACGGGCTGACCTTCACGTCGGTGGACCCGACGGACCCCGATGCGATCGCCGCCGCGATGACGGAACGGACGCGCCTCGTCTGGCTCGAGTCCCCCACCAATCCGCTGCTGCGTGTCGTCGACCTTGCGGCGGTGAGCGAGATCGTGCATGGCGGCGGCGCGCTCATGGCCGTCGACAGCACCTTCGCGAGCCCGGTGTTGCAGCGTCCGCTCGAGCTGGGCGCGGACATCGTGATGCACAGCTCGACGAAGTTCCTCGGAGGGCACAGCGACGTCCTGGGCGGCGCGCTGCTGACGTCGGACGGCGCGCTTGCGGAACGCATGCGGTTTCACCAGAACGCGGTGGGTGGCGTGCCGTCTCCGTTCGACTGCTGGCTGCTGCTGCGCGGGCTCAAGACGCTCCAGCTGCGCGTCCACCGGCAATGCGACAACGCGCTCGCGATCGCGCGCTGGCTGGAAGGCAACCCGGCGGTCGTCCGCGTGCACTACCCCGGTCTGGAGCGTCATCCCGGGCATGCGCTCGCCAGGCGTCAGATGGCCGGTCGTTTCGGCGGGGTGGTCTCGTTCGAGCTTGCCTCAGGCGATGCGGCGCGGCGGTGCCTCGAGCGTCTCCGGGTTTTCACGCTGGCGGAATCGCTCGGCGCCGTCGAGTCGCTCGCCGAGAGCCCGGCGCTGATGACCCACGCGTCGATCCCGGCGGAGATGCGCGGGCGGGTCGGCGTCAGCGATGGGCTGATACGCCTGTCTGCCGGCGTTGAGGACGTCGACGACCTCCTGGCCGACCTCGAACAGGCGCTGGCGTAGCCTCGCGCGGCGGGGCGCCGAGCTTCCATTGCCCCGTGGTGAGGAGCAGGGTTCCGTCGATCTCGGGCAGCGCGGGCGCTCCGAGGCGGCGCAGCTTGCGCCACTGCTCACCGTCCTCCTCGCTGAGGAAGGTGATCGCCTTGCCCTCGGCGCCGTTGCGCGCGGTGCGGCCGACGCGGTGCGTCAGCCACTGGGGCGTCTCCGGAAGCTCGAAGTTGATCACCAGCCCGACGTTGATCACGTCGATGCCGCGCGCGGCGACGTTGGTCGCCACGAGGACCTCGGTGTGGTTCGCACGGAACGAGTCGAGGGCGCGATCGCGCGCGTTCTGCGACAGGTTCCCCTGCAGCTCGCCGGCACTGTGGCCCATCCGCTCCAGGTCACGGACGAGCTTCTTCGCCCCGTGCTTGGTCCGATGGAACACGATCGTCTGGTTCAGCTCGGTGGTGCGCTGATGGCGGAGCAACCGCGAGAGTGCGTCGATCTTCTGCGCCTTCGCGACGTTCATGACACCGTGCTCGAGCGACGGCACCTGCTCGTTGACCACGCGCACGCGAGCCGGCGAGCGCAGGTGCTTGGTGATCATGCGCTGCACCCACTCCGGCATCGTCGCCGACGCCAGGACCGTCTGCCTGCGCTGAGGGCTCTCGAACGCCGGGCAGAGCCCGATGATCTTCTCGACATCGCGGGCGAACCCCTGGTCGAACATCTCGTCGGCCTCGTCGAGCACGAGGTACTCGATGTCGCGCAGGCGGGCGATGCCGTTGGCGGCGAGGTCGAGGATCCGGCCCGGGCAGCCGACGATCACGTCGGGCGAGTTGCGCAGACCGCTGGTCTGGGGGCCGTAGCCGACCCCGCCGATGCAGATCACCGTACGAAGGGCCGGGTCCACCTTGCGGATCACCGCGTTGACCTGCGTGGCGAGCTCGCGGGTCGGCGTCACGATGAGCGCCCGGGCGCCATGACCCTGATGGCCGGCGAGACGCTCGACGAGCGGAACGACGAACGCGAGCGTCTTCCCCGACCCGGTCGGCGCCTCGATCACGCAGTCCTGATGTGCGAGCAGCGGCGGGATCGCCTCCTGCTGGACCGTGTTCGGCGCCGTGAAGCCGTGCTCACCGAGCGCCTTCGACGTGCGCGGACGCACGCCGATGGTTTCAAACGTTGTCACCGTGTTACCTCGGGACCCGGATCGCTCCGCCGTCCCAGAATCCCCTCGCTGGAGTGTCGTGTGCCGGAATCTTGAGACCCGCCGATTGCCGGCGGGGAGAGGGTTCACCAAGAGGCATGGCTCGCCGATGCGCGAGCACTTGCTGAGACAGTACCACAGGTTGGTCCCGGCACGGCCGGTTGCTGAGGGGTTGCCGGGTGGAAACTGTCGCGCGAAGGATGAGTCCACCGACCGACCGCACGATCACCCGGATCATCGCGGGCTTTGCCGTTCTGGCAGCCGGCATCACGCTCTACCAGCTGACCCGCCCGGGTTACCTGTTCGGAATCACCCCGGACATCTCCGCGTGGCTCGGCGGGTCCATCCGGCTGGTTCACGGTGCGCTTCCGTACCGCGATTTCGATCTGGTGCAGCCGCCCGGGTTCACGCTGCTCGCAACCCCGTTCGCGGTGCTCTCCGAGTGGATCGGGTCGCGTGACGCGCTCGCCGTGCTGCGGCTCTGCACACCGTTGCTCGCGGCGGGCAGCGTCCTGCTGATCGGCCGGGTGATCCGTCACAAGGGACCTGCCGCCGTGGTCGTCGCCTGCGCCGTGATGGCCCTGTATCCCGCCGAGGTGTACGCGATTCGCAGCGGGTTGCTCGAGCCGGTCGTCGACCTCTTCTGCCTTGCCGGGGCGGCCTTCGTCTTCGAGGCGGGCTCGATAGCCGGCTCGCGCACCCGGCTCCTGCTCGGCGGTGCCGCGTTCGGGGTCGCGGCGTTGGTGAAGATACCGGGGATCACTCCGGCGCTCGTGCTGGCGGTGTTGTGTCTGCCTGAGCTGCGCCGGCGGATGCTCCCATTCGTCGCAGGTGTCGTCGGCGGTTTCTTGCTCCCGACGCTTCCCTTCTTTCTCATGGCGCCGGGGGCGTTCATCCGCGACGTGGCGAGCCCGCTCGCCAGCATCCCTGCCGCACATCGGATTCCCATCCTCGCGCGGCTGACCGCCATGACGGGCACGCGCGCGATCGGTGGCGGCGACCGAGCGGCGGTCATCGTGACGGCTGCGATCGTCGCGATGGTGATCGCCGCATTCGTGTTCCCACGCAGGCGGCCCTCGATGCTCGAGTGGTTCGCGATCGCGACAACCGCGCTCGTCGCGCTCGCTCAGTTTGGCCCGTCCTACTACTTCACCAACTACGCAGCGTTCATGGCTCCCTTCCTCGGCCTCCTCCTGGGGATCACGCTCGTGCGACTGCTCGACGTGAGAGCACCGCGGATCGCGCTGGTCATCGCGGCGACCGGTGCCACGGTGCTGTGTATCGGCCAGGTGATTGCGGTCCAGAGGGAGTCTGCGCCCGACATCAACCGGATCGTCGATGCCATCGTGCCGGCCGGCGCCTGCACCCTGTCGGACGCACCGTCGAAGCTGGTGACCACCAACCGATTCGAAGCCGCGCGACCGGGGTGTGCCACGATGATCGATCCTGAGGGGGCGACCCAGGCGTACGGATACGGGTCGGCGGGTGCCCAGCGCCTCTGGACCGTCCAGGTCGAGCATGCCGACTATATCGTCACGTCAACCCCCTTCGACAAGTGGTACATCCCACCGGGTGGTGCGCTGCGCGCCTATGTGGCCGACAACTTTCGGCTCGTGCGCAGCGGCGTGCTGCTCTTCTACATCCGCAACGGCTTCCCATCGGGCGGCGCGCCCGGCTGACCCCCCGTGGCCGCCGCGGGCGGCGCTGAACCGTTGAGGGCAGCCCCGGTGACGGGGTGGGTCGCATCCAAGCCTGGTCGATCGCCCGAACTCGTTGCGGGACCCCCGGCGTATATCCTCGTTGCGCAATGACGTTCGACGCCTTCCTCCATCAACTCCCTGACGCGGATGCCGCCGAGACCGGCGAATGGCTCGAGTTCCTCGACGCGCTGGTCGCGGCAGAGGGGACGGTGCGGGCGCGATTTGTCATCGGCAAGCTCCTCGAGCGCGCCCGGCGACTCCAGGTGCCGGTGCCGTCGCTCGTGTCGACGCCGTACATCAACACCATCCCGCCAGACGAGGAGCCGTGGTTTCCGGGTGACGAGGAGATGGAACGGCGGATCCGCCGCATCGTGCGGTGGAACGCCGCCGCGATGGTGACCCGCGCGAACAAGCGCAGCGACGGGATCGGTGGTCACCTCTCGACCTACGCGTCCGCGGCATCGCTCTACGAGGTCGGTTTCAACCACTTCTTCCGCGGCAAGGACGACGGCAACTCCGGCGACCAGATCTACTACCAGGGACACGCCGCGCCGGGGATGTACTCGCACGCCTATCTCGAGGGCCGCATCACCGAGGCGCAGATGGACAACTTCCGTCAGGAGACGGGCGGGAACGGGCTGAGCTCGTATCCACATCCGCGCCTCATGCCCGAGTTCTGGGAGTTTCCGACCGTGTCGATGGGGCTCGGCCCGCTCAACGCCATCTACCAGGCGCGCTTCAACCGGTACCTCTACAACCGGCACATTGCGGACACGAGCGAGAGCCGGGTCTGGTGCTTCCTCGGCGACGGCGAGTGCGACGAGCCCGAGACGCTCGGCGCGCTCTCGCTCGCCGCACGCGAGCAGCTCGACAACCTCACCTTCGTCATCAACTGCAACCTGCAGCGCCTCGACGGGCCGGTGCGCGGCAACGGGAAGGTCATCCAGGAGCTCGAGGGGATCTTCCGCGGCGCGGGCTGGAACGTCGTCAAGGTGATCTGGGCGCGCGAATGGGACGATCTGCTGGCACGTGACGTGCACGGCGTGCTCGTCGATCAGATGAACCGCACGCCTGACGGGGAGTTCCAGAAGTACGCGACCGAGAGCGGCGCGTACATCCGCGAGCACTTCTTCGGGCCCGACCCGCGGCTGCGCAAGATGGTCGAGCACCTCTCCGACGACGACCTGCGTCATCTCCGGCGCGGTGGTCACGACTACCGCAAGCTCTATTCCGCGTACAAGCTCGCGCTCGAGCAGCGCGGCGCGCCCACGGTCATCCTCGCGCACACTGTGAAGGGCTGGACGCTCGGTTCGGGGTTCGAGGGGCGCAACTCCACGCACCAGATCAAGAAGATCGGCGAGGCGGAGTTGCGCGCGTTTCGCGATCTGCTGCACCTGCCGATCAGCGACAAGCTGCTCGCCGACGCGAAGCCTCCCTACTACCACCCCGGGAAGGACTTTGACGAGGTCGAGTATCTGCTGTCGCGCCGGCGCGCCCTGGGCGGGATGCTGCCCCGCCGCGTCGTGCGGTCCAAACCACTCGAGCTCCCGGGCGAGAAGCTCTACGCGGAGTTCGTCGGCGGCAGCGGGACACGGGCGGCGTCGACGACGATGGTGTTCGCCGGCATCCTCCGCAACCTGCTGCGCGATCCCAAGGTGGGAAACCGCATCGTGCCGATCATCCCCGACGAGGCGCGCACCTTCGGCATGGACGCGCTGTTCAGCGAGATGAAGATCTACGCGCCGTTCGGACAGCGCTACGAGCCCGTCGACGCGGGAATGGTGCTCTCGTATCGCGAGGCGACCGACGGGCAGATCCTCGAGGAAGGCATCACCGAGGCGGGATCGATGGGAACGTTCACCGCCGCGGGCACCGCGTACGCCACGCACGGACAGGCGGTGATCCCCTTCTACATCTACTACTCGATGTTCGGGTACCAGCGAGTCGGCGACCTCATCTGGGCGTTCGGTGATTCGCGCGGGCGGGGCTTCATGCTCGGCGGCACCGCAGGGCGTACCACCCTCAACGGCGAAGGGCTCCAGCACGAGGACGGGCATTCGCCACTGCTGTTCAGCGCGCTGCCCAACGTCCGCATCTACGACCCGGCATTCGCGTACGAGCTCGCCACGGTGATCCGCGACGGGATGCGCCGGATGTACGTCGACGGCGACGACGTCTTCTACTACATCACGCTGTACAACGAGAACTATCCGATGCCGGCGATGCCACCCGGCACCGAGGAGGGCATCCTGCGCGGGCTGTACCTCTATCGTGCGCCGGAGCACGAGCGTGCCCATCGCGCCCGCATCGTCGCAAGCGGCAGCGCCGTCCAGGCCGCGCTGGAAGCGCAGGCCATGCTGCTCGAGCAGCACGATGTCGCCGCCGAGGTCTGGAGCGCGACGAGCTTTCAGCTGTTGCGTCACGATGCGCTCGAGGTCGAGCGCTGGAACCGTCTGCATCCCGACGCCGAACCCCGGGTCTCGTACGTCAGCGAGCAGCTCGGCGGCGACGACGGGCCCATCGTCGCGGTGACCGACTACATGAAGGCGGTTCCGGATCAGATCGGACGTTTCGTCCCGGGCCCGTTCATCCCACTCGGCACCGACGGCTACGGACGGAGCGATACCCGCGCCGCCCTGCGCAGTCACTTCGAGGTGAATGCCGCATCGGTTGCGGTTGCGGTGCTCGACGGGCTGGCTCGCCAGGAACGCATTCCCCGCCATGTCGTCGCCGCGGCGATCGAGCAGCACGGCGTCGACACCGAGCTTCCCGATCCGCGAACGCGCTGAGTCAGGGTCAGAACTCGGTCGCTCTAGCGCAGCCCCGCTTTTGCAACGAAGCGTCATCGGGAACCGACGCGGTCTGAAGCCGATGGTAGCGTCCGTGGCAGGATGGACCCAGGCCAACGCCGGCACGATGAGTGGCCGCCGGAGTTGTCGCCACCCCTCTATCCGGCACCGCCCCCGCTCTACCCGCCGTCACCGCCGCCACCACCGCTCCCAGCTCCGTATCCAGCGTCACCGCCCCCAGATGCCGCGGGCGATTCTCACGTCGTACGCTGGACGCTTGCGGCGCTCATGGTCACATTGGTGGCGACCGCAGGCCTGTTGGTTTTCATTGGACACCACCCGGTTGGGTCCAACTCCGGCCCCGGGTCGAAACCGCCCGCCGGCTCACCGTCACCGTCGGCGACGCCCGTGACAGGTGCAGTTGCCAAAGCGGCAGCGCAATACTTGGCGGCCGTGGCTCCGGTAAACGCGGATGGGGACCGTTTCCATGCCGCGCTCGCTGCAGATGCTGCGCTCCCGTGCTCGTGTTCACCGGGAGAGTTCGCCGTGCGGGCGGACGCCCTGGCCGAGATACCCTCGCTGAATCGAGATACCGAGGCGCTTCAAGTGGTACTTCAAATGATCAAGAACGAGGTGCCGGGTATCGCCGTCGACGTTGACGCTGTCGTCGCTGACAATCAGCAGTACATGTACTACTTGGCTGCGGCGTACCGAGCGGCGCAGGGCGGAGGGGTCGGGGTGGGTGATGACATCAATACCGCCACGACTCTCGACAGTGCCTCGGCACCGGATTTCGTGCGTCTCCGTCAAGACCTTGGATTGCCGCCTCCGCCGACCGGCTGAGCACCTCTCGTAGGCTATTGATTCGCCAGCAATGACCGTATGGGCACGTGGCGATACTGTTGTTCGCGTGGAGAAGTGGGACGCCCGAGCAGCCGGGCGGCGCGCCCTGCTCATTTTCCAGGTCCCCTTGGTGGTACGTCGACTGTCGCGTCGCCGTGTCAATGAGTTGTCACTCCGCAGCCGCAGTCATCCATGTGAGGCCGTCCCAAACCCAGGTCACACTCCGGGGGTTCGGACCCGTGGTGCTCCCGAGAACAAGTACGTCGCCGAGTTCTGGATCGTATTCAGCGCCGCCGACAGCAGTGGTGGGCACATTCGAGGCGATCACGTGCCAGGTCGATCCGCTCCAGATCCACACTTGTGAGCTGGTGACTGCTACCACCGAGCCCACGCGCGGATCGGACACGATCGCCGCCGGACCGGGTGCCACCGTTGGAGTCAGTCGTGCGAACGCATGGCCATCCCATGTCCAGGTCTGCGAGTACAGCAAACCGGTCGGGTCGGACCCGCATCTCCCGCCGCTCGGGCAACTACCGGAATACGGCGCGTAGGAGTAGTAGAGCATCGTTGACGATCCGGGCTCAGGAACGAACGAAGCGCTCTGGATGAAGAGCGGTGGTCCTGGGGGTGAGCCATCCCATGTCCATCCCGACGTTCCCCAGGACCACCGACCCAGGGCTCCTCCGTGCGAATCGAAGTCACCGTTCGGAGGGTTGGGCCCATAGCCGGGAGGTGGTGCGAGGAGCTCCAGGGCCTTTGTTGCCGTGTCCCAGCTGAGGAGCGGGGTCGGCTCGTAGGTCGGGAGACGGGCGGAGGTCAGCTGATGCCATGTCGTGCCGTTGAACGCCCATGTGTCCTGCACCAGGTGGTACCCGGGCGCCCCGCAGGAGGTGCACCCACCATAGAGAACGATCTGGCGCAGCGCCGGATCGTAGGCCATCGCGAATCCCGCCCTGGCAGACGGTGACGTGGCGGGGTGGAGTTCCCTCCATCCGTGCTGGTCGAATGCCCACGTGTCGGCAACGGTGCGGCCGTTCTCGTCAGCGCCACCAAAAAGGACGACCTCTGCGCGAGGAGGGAAGTAAACCATTCCGCTGAAGTCTCGAGGAGCTGGGACAAGGTCGCTGGTAATCGCGAGCGGCTGATACGCACGTGGCTCTGGCGAACCAACCCCGGTCGAGGTCGGAGCGCTCGTGGGAGTACTGGTGCATGCCGTCAGTACTAGTGCCATGGTCGTTAGCAGCCACGCACCTTTCACGTCCAGCACCTTCACATCCGACAGACCTTAACAGCCGGTCACTCCTAGCATCGTACGCCCAGCGCGTACCTCCTCAAGGAGCCCGCGACGGTGGTCGCGAGTAGGTGATGGTTCCTTCCTGTGGTGTCCGCACCACTGTCGTTGCCGCGAACCCAGCAGTACGGACGACACGTCTCAATCCATCGAGCCGCAGCTGGCTCACCCGGGCGACCCAAATGTTCCCTGGGTAACACCGAACAGACGCTTGCACCAGGAATTCGGAGCTACGCCGCCATCGGGATGATTCGCCGCCGATGCGTGCGGACCCCGAGAGAAACGGATCGGTGACGCGTTTGGCGGTCCCCCGCAGCGGAGCTAGGATCGGCTCGTGAAGGCTCAGGCGGGAATCGTGTTCGCAGTTGTGGCGCTCTCCGTAGCCGGGTGCGGGGAAACGGTCACACTCACGAACACTTCACCCACGCAATACGTAAGCCAAACGGCGACGTACCGCTACAGCCTGACAATCCAGTCTCCGAGTGCGACGTGTCAATTCCCCGGATTCATGCTGTCGAGCAATACCGGCTTTGCCAACGGTCTCGGCGGAAGTGGGAAGGTGCAGTTGATTCCGGGTAGGTATACCGGGGATTCGGGTTACGAGACCGGGACCGGCTTCAACTGGATCAAGGAGCGGTGCAAGTGGACGCTGACGCTGGCGCCATAGGCTGAGACGCGCCACCGACTTGAGGGTGGCCCCGCCCTGATGGTCGCAAGTGGACGTGGGCGCCAACGTCAGCTACCGCGAAATGGCAGCGAAAAGCTCACCCATGTCGCGCCCACCGCAACCCCTGCGATCATGAGCAGGATGATTGTCAGTGTGACGTATCCTCTCCACTGACTTCGACGAGGAAAGCTCCCTGGCCAACGCGCGCTCGCGTCTCGGGGCGTCATCACTTTGCTGACTTCCACGATCTTCGCCACCCGACACGCAGCCACGAAGTCCTTGATCTGATCCTGGGTCCACCCGCGCATCCAGATGCGCGTGAGGCAAGAACCCTGCCGGTTGAAAGCCATTGCGGTCAATACGCCGTGGGACGTCCGCAACCCTGGAAAGGTAATCGGGACCAGCACCCATTCAGCGATGTCGCCGAGCCGGATCCTCCTCGAGCGGATGCGACGGACGGTCAGCGTTTGGGAAGCGACGGTGACGCGAATGCGGACGATAAGTGCAACCACAGCAGAGGCGATGAACACGTACGCCGCAAGCGTCGCTGCGGAGAGCCATGGGTCATCGTGATTCATTCCGAAGAGCACAGCAAACCCGACGGGCGCAAGTGCAATCGAGGGGGCGCCGGCCGCCACCGTCGCCCGCTTGGGCCGCCATTCGAAATCAACGAGCGATTGCCTCACGCTCGGCGGGCAAGACAGCCCGCTCCCAATGAGAGCATCCGAGAAGAAACGTGGCGCTGATTACCTTGGGACTCCACGGAGGCCACGGTGAGGCCAACGGAGCCGGTTGGTGTTGACGACGCTGGAACGGTCGATCCACGGGAGAGTGATCTCTCCCAGGCCAGCATTCGACAACCACCCTCGAGCGGAGCTCACGGTACGAACTCGGCCCGGCTGAAAACCGATTGACAAACACGCTGGTCAAGGGCAGGCTGGCGGCATCTCACCCGAGCTTCGCTGCTCGGCCTGTGCTCGTTTGCGGGAGGAACCGCCGGGTGTCTGACAGCGTCTCATGATTGGAGCACATGAACGCTGACGAGAAGACCCCGCCATCGCCGGCGAGCAGCACGGTCGGGAGCCGGTTTCGATGGCCCCACCTCCGGCGCCGGACCTTGTGGGCGCTGGCAGTTGTTGCGGTTGTTCTCGCCGGAGGCGGGACCGCTGCCGGTTTGGCGGTCGCCGGGGTCATCGGCGGCGCTCCAACGATGCACGTGTTCGACTTGAAGATGTACGGTGCCCACCAGGGCTGGGCGTGGGCAGGAGGCAACGACATCCTGCACACCGACTCCGGTGTGCAGCAATGGACAATCGTGCCGCCGCCGATCGGGAGCCAATTGATCACCGGAGTCGCGTGGGCGGGCGCCGAACTCGGCGCGAATCATTACGGCTCCTGCCGACTCCCTCAACGAACTCGAGCGAACGTATGCGTTGACACCATGGGTGACCGACGACGGAGGCGCGACCTGGACGAAGGGCCACCCGTTCCGAGTCCTGCTTGAGACAGGTGCAGATCCGACCAATGGACCTGTCTACGCAAATCTGGATTTCGTCGATCTCCTGCACGGGTGGTTCTTCAACAGCCAGGGGCCTGCGATTGGTGCCCCGATATTCATCGACCGCACGGTGGACGGCGGATTGCACTGGTCACAGGTGGAGATGACGCCTGCGGCCGGAACCGCGGCTCGCGGTGCCCTGCCGGTTGGGTGCTCTCCATATGGCATGACGTTCCTCAACGTCACCACCGGTTGGGTGGCCGGCAGTTGCGGCCAGGCGACGCTCTTCGACGTCACCCACGACGGTGGCGTGACGTGGACTCCGCAGTCGTTATCGTGCACCAACTGCGCGCTCTATCCTCCGCAATTCAGCTCAACGCTTGATGGAGAGGTGTTCGGTGAGAACGGCACAAACGTACTGTTCGTGACGACGGACGGTGGTCGGACCTGGAACGCCGCCGCATCGCCTCCCGGAAACTGGCCCGACTTTGTCAACGCTCATGACGGATTCACCATGGGACTCACCGGCAACGACAATCCGTCTGCCGTCCTGTGGACGACCACCGACGGCGGAAACACCTGGCGCCAGGCGCTGAACGGAGCAATTCATGGGAATGGGCCGGTCGAAACATCGCAGCTCGACTTCATCCCTCCAAACACGGGCTGGGCCGTCTCCACTCCCGTCTACATGGAACTGCCGCCCAACCCGATTCCGCCGCAGCTGTGGGAGACCACCGACGCGGGCTCGACCTGGACCCTGATCACACCGAGATTCACGTCAGCGAAGTGACATGACAGCGACGCAGGCGCGCATCCGCCAAATGTCTTCAGACAATCCGCAAGTGGCGGTTCATCTGGGACCGGGTATCGTTGATCAATCGTGGCCGTCGACGACGACCGGTGGACGATCACTGCGAGTGGTGAAGTTCGACACGTCACGACCGTGACGGAGCTGGAGGCGGCCCTCGATGCGATCCATGAACGCTCCAGGGACCGTCCTTGCCTCGCGTCGATCAGGTCTCCGGCCGGCGACGAACTCCTGATCGGGCTCGGCAGCGACCTGTCGGTCCTGCAACTCACCCGCGCCCATAACCCGCCGTATTGGGTAACCGTCGGTGATCCGGAAGCGGAGGGGGTCACGGCCTTCGTATTTGAGCGACACGAAACCGAGATCCAACGACGACATCTCGTTCCAGCCGAAGACGCCCGCCATGCTGCCGTCGTCTTTCTCGAGTCTGGGGTGATGCCGAGAATCGTCCGGTGGGAGGAGGTGTGACCTCCCGAGTTGGTGAGCCCGCCGAGCAACGCCGCCCTGATGCAGGCGTCTATGCGTGAATGTCTACCCGACCGCGACGCCGCCGATGGCTGCGGATGGCCAGCTAGGATGCTCGTGGGATGCCTGGCGACGACATGTGGGGCGGTGTGCCCCTCGCGCCTCACGACGAGATGGACGCGCGGAAGGCGCTAGCTCGGGAGTTCTGGGAGATAACGCGCCCAGACGTAGTCCCGTTCGTGAGCGACGAAGCGACCTGGTACGCCTTCGACTACCTCGATGATGATGAGTTGCTCCGAATCGTTGACATGCACTACGGCGTCGGGATTGGCCCTGACGAGCTCAGGATGCCGTTTTGGAGGTTGCTTGATTTCCTGGCCTCCAACCGGACGCGCTGAGCGCCGAGACAGGCGACTTCAGTGCAGGCCAGTATTCGCCAATGATGCTCCTATGCCTTGTCAAGCACGGATGCGCGTCGACGCCGCGGTCGTTGCCAGGAGCGCGTGGAACACCTCGCGGGCGACGTAGCGCTTGAGGCAACGGATGATGTCGCGCTTGGCCATTCCCTCTGTGGTGCGACGGGCGACGTAAGTCTGGGTGCGCAGATCACAGGTGAGGCGCACCATGACGATGCGCCACAGTGCGTTGTTGGCGATACGGTCGCCACCGCGGTTGAGGCGATGCCGGGTGGTCTTCCCGGAGGAAGCGGGCACCGGTGACACGCCACACAGGCTGGCGAAGGCCGCGTCGGAACGGAGGCGCTCGGGATTGTCGCCGGCGGCGACCAGGAGCGCCCCAGCAACGTCCGGACCAACGCCAGTGAGGTCGCAGAGCTTGGGTGCGGCTTCCAAGGTCAGGCGGGCGAGCTCACGGTCCAAGACGACGAGCTCGGCGGTCAATCCCTGATGGCGGATCGCCAGCGAGCGGAGCGCCAGCTTGCTCGCCGCGCTCGAAGTCGTGACGGTTCCCGGCCGTGCAGCTGCGGAGACGGCGACCAGCTTGTCGAGGGGAAGCTCACGGAGCTGATGGCGGAGCGAGTCGGGGGCGGTGACCACCAGCGCATGGATCTGGTTGCCCACCTGGGTTCGCATCTTGATCGCGGAGCGACGTGCGACCCGGAGGGTGCGGATCATGCCGACCCGGTCATGGTCACGCTTGGCGATGCAAAGCGAACCACCGGCCAGCACCGAGCGCGCGGCGGCTTCCGCGTCGATCGGATCTGACTTGCCGTGCCCACGACGGGCGCGACGATCCGGGCGATTGATCTCGATGACCTCGCAACCCGCGTCGACGAGGAAACGAGCCAGGCCGGCGCCGTATGCACCGGTTCCTTCGACACCGAAGGTGGTTGTTGGACTGAACGTGTGCGCCCACTTGAGCAACTGTGTGTATCCGCGCGTGCTCGTGCCGACCTCGAGACGGCCCAGCATGCGCCCGAGCGGGTCGAGCGCGGCGGCGACGTGAAGGTCAGCGTGGGTGTCGACTCCCACGACCACGCGCTCGGTTCTCTGTGCGATCCTGACGCCTGTCATCCTCGTCCTCGTGACGCGGTGAATGAGGTTGGTGCGTCAGCGGCAGGTGGACGGACAGTACTGGGACGGGCCTCTTGCACAGGCTCCTATCAGGTCACGTTCGCCCCGCTGATGGCCCCAACAAGGGCCCCCGGTCACGGACGACGAATCATTGGGAAGGCATTGCGCCTGTCGCTAGAAGAGTCAGTCCGTGCCCGAGAGGTCCTCGGCGACATCATCCCAGTCGCCAGAGCGGAAGAAACGTTTGGCTGGCGCGGGACGGGGATAAGCGAAACGGCGGACGCCCTGCACGCTAAATGGGTGACAGGAGCTTCCTCCGCGAGGATCATGGTCGTGGATGGCCGACAGGATGAGGAAGGCGCGCGGCAAGACGGCTGGTGTTGTGCTGGTCGCCGCCGTCGCTGCCGGGGTTGTTGGCTTCCTCATAAGCCGCACAGGGGAGATGCCGCAGCAGCTCTTGCAACTCCCTCTAGCCAGCCCCTCGGCGGTCCCCTTCGCAGCCGTTTCAGGACCCGGGTTCACCGCTGCCGATGACCCTGCGGCTGATCAGGTGGTCGTGTTCGGAGGCGGAGGCACTTATGGGAACACCTGGGTATGGGTCAGCGGACGTTGGACGCTCACCCATCCCACAAAAAGTCCGCCCGGACGCTCAGGGGCAACGTCTGCATACGATCCGGTCACCAGGACGGTGATGCTGTATGGGGGTCAGCTGCAACTGGGGGAGATGGTTGACGACACATGGTCATGGAATGGGAGTGACTGGCGCGAGCTTGATTCAGGAACCGGGCACCCCCCGTCGAGCGGGGTCATTGCGTGGGACAGCCCGCTGAATGAGATGGTGCTGGTGGACGAATCTGGCACCACCTCGACGTACGAGACGTGGGAGTGGAGTACGAGTGGGTGGGGGCGAGATGCCGCCGGCGATTTCGTGGCATATGGGGCGGCGCTCGCGTTTGATCCGATCAGTGGGGCGCTGATCGCGATCACGTCAACCGGGCCGCAAGAAGCATCAACCGTGACCTTGCAGTGGAAAGGGTCTTCCTGGCGTCGGATGACAGGGATGGCCGATCCGTCGATCGCGACTGATCAACCCGCCACCGTGGCAGGTCTGGCGTTGGATCCGTCCATCGGGAGGTTGTTGCTCACCTGCACCGCTGCCCACACCGGCGCAGCTTCCCAGGAGTGGACCTGGGACGGCGAGAACTGGGATCTCGCTGGTGCGGTGCAGCTCCCCACCGCTACCTACGCTGAGATTACGGATGTGAGCACCGCGAGCACGTTGCTCATCGGCTCGGCCGTGGCGGGTATACAGGAATCGCCCGAGGTGATCCATATCTGGACGTGGGACGGCGTCGGTTGGAGGCAATGGTCATCGGGCCAAGCGGCGTAGCCTTCGCCCAGGCGAGCATCCGCCAATGTCGCCGAGACCTCAGCGTGGAACTTCTCAGCGCGTAGCCGCGTAGCCTTCTTAGAGATGCATCGCAAGTTCGCGTACCTGAGTGGCTTGGCGCTCTGCGGAGTGCTGGTCGGATGCAGTTCCAGCCCCAGCGTTCCCAAGCACGCGCCCGGCCCGGGTCCTGCCCTGCAGATGACAGTCCACGCTGGAAAGCTGGCATCTTGGACGAACCCCATCGCGGCGACGTTTCCGATCAAACGGCCAGGCACGTATCGGTACGACCTCTCCTACGCCCATGTGCCACCACACCCTGGAGCTCAGCCACAGGTGTGTCTGCCGCTGGTGGATTTTCGCCTCATCGACGAAAGCGGAACAGCGAGCGTTCTCAAGCCCGTTTTCGATGCATCCGGCGCGACGACCGGTACGGTGCAACTGTCGGCAGGCACGTGGACGGGAAGCTCCGGGGCGTCACCCTCGCTTGAGCAGGAGCAAGGTCGGAGCTCTCCGCCGCCTCCTCCGATGGGAACCTTCTGGTCGGCCGCTTGCCCCTGGTCGCTGACCCTCACGCCGTCGAAGTAACCGACCGCCCTACCGCGCAACACGGTCGCACCGCAAGCCAGCATCCGGCAATGTACCTCGAAAGGTGCGGGGCGAAGCTGCGGCCGAGAGCCGCCCATGTTGCGGCGAGGTGACAGACTGATTGCCGCCCTACGAAGCTCGAAGGCAGCGAGGACGATAGGGAGATGACCCCTCGATGGAGGCTGCCCAGCACCGTCCTTGGAGCTGTATGGGTGGCTGTTGTCGTCGTAATGGCGTCGCCGACGTCACCTCCCTTCATCGAGTTCGTGGGGCATCCGAACCCCGGCCGCGAGCCGAGTGCGTCCGGAGGGATCACGGGGTGACAACCTCGGTGAGAGACTTCGCTCGGCCGGCCATCGATGATCAGCCCACGCGTCGCGCCTTTCGTCGTTACGTGCTGCGTTGCGTGCGGGCGGCCGCTCTTGGGTTCGTCAGCCTTGTGTTAGCGGTGGTTGTAGTGAACGTCTCCCCGGGCCACAACCCAGGAGGATTGGCGGTCCTGGCCGCGGTACTTGGCTTCAGCGGTGGGGGCGTCGCCTTCGCGATCGGCGTGGGGAGCCTCTTGAGATCGATTCGCATGCGAATCGTGCTGGGACACCATCCATGGGTCATGCGGTCCAGCCGCTACCGCATCGCGGCGGCGGATCGATCGAACGGCCAGCCCGCGCTGGTGATCAACGAGTCAGAAGGTCGACCCGAGGCCGTCTGCTCAGTTTCGGCCACCGTTTGGCGGTACCGGAAACTACATCAAGGCATCGACCAACCGGTCCTCGTGGCGGGCAATCCACTGAGGTGGGCAGTCGTCGCACCTCCTGATCTCGGCGTTCTCGTCGTTGCAAAGCGGCCCTGGAGTCGCTGGTGGCAGCGGAGGCTGCGCGCAATAGCGACCCGCTGAGTTGGATCCGCAACCGCGGTTGGGTATCCGTCCAACTTCGGGTGCCCTCGCTGACAACCTGCACCGCGAGTTAGCCACGACTCCCAGCCGAGCGCGATACATAGTCCTCGACCACGCCAGCGTCCTCTCGCTAGAAGTCGTAGTCGACGTTGTCACGGCGGACTACGGGCGAGGAACCCTAATCCTGCAGCCCATTCAGTGCTTCGCCAAACCGCGGGGTCGAATCTCCACGTCCTGTTAGCGGGGCGCGAAGTTCAGCGAGGCGCGCTCGGTGTACACGGCGCCTCCCGGCCCCGGATGCGAATCGTAAAGCACGAGTCGCGCGGCGGTGAATCGCATAACGGCGCGCGGCTCGGCGACGGCAGCAGCCCATGACGCGCGTGCGCCGGCGTTCCACGGCAGTCGCGGACGGCCGAGCGTGCAGTGCGCGTGGTACACACGCTCCTCGACATCGAACCCAGCACCACCCAACGCCGCACGACACTCGAGCGCGAGTGCGGTCAGGGGTGCGACATCCCGGGTAGGCCCGAGCCACAGCACACGCGGTGCGCCGCGCGATGGAAATGTCCCGAGTGTGCTCGAGCTCGACGTCGAATGGGAGCGTACGGGCCGCAAGCGGACGCACCAGCTCGACCGCCGTCAGCGCGCGCTCTTCTTCGATGTTGCCGAAGAAATGCACCGTGAGATGTAACGTCTCCGGACGCGCCCAGCGCGTGGCCGTGACCCGCTCGCGAAGCGATGCCTCCAGCCGCTGCGCCTCAGCGAGCGCGGGATCCGCGATCGGGACCGCGAGAAAGCACCTCACCCCGCCGGAACGGGGCTCGGCGTCTGCTTCGCGCTCGCCGTCGGGCTCGCCGGAGTTGGGGTCGGACTGGGCGACGTGCACGGATTGCCGCCCGCGTTCGTGAGCGTCACGGATATCCCGTTCGCAACGCAGAGCTGGCGGATCGCCGAGAACAGCGCCTCCGCGAACCACTCCGGCCGGTCCATCACGTTGTACGGATTGCCCGCGTAGATGAGGATGTGGCGCACTCCCCATCCCTTGGTCGTCTTCGAGTACAGCATGAGGATGTCGTAGCCGCCGGCATCGTGCACCGCTGTTGTGGTGTACGCGCCGACCTTGAGTGCCTCCACCGCCGCGGCGAAGTTCGGGTCATAGGTCTTGAGCTGCGCGGCGGTCAGGACGCCGAGGTCGCCACCGCTCGCGCTCGTCCCGCTGTCGTCGGAGAACTGCTTGGCCGTTGCGATGAAGTTGGCCCCGGAGGCGAGCGTCTGCTCGACCGTCGCCACACGAGCCTGCGCGAAGTGGTCCTCGAGGCGCTGCTCGTTGATGTCGGAGCTGATCTCATCCTCGAGCTGAGCGATGGAGCCGCCCGCTCCCGCAAGCTCGGTCTCGAGCGCATTCTTCCCTCCGGCCTGCTGCGCGTCGGTGGCGACCTCGGCCTGTATCTGACCGGGGGTCGCCTCGAGGCCGAGCTTCGTCGCCTCCTGGCGGATGACGATGTCGACGATCAGGCTCCGCAGCACGCTCGTACGAAGCTCGGTCGTCTGGGCGGGGTCGCCGGCGCTCGCGCCCCCCTGTTCGATGCTCGTGAGGGCGCTCTCGTACCGTGCGTTGAACTGCGCGAGCGTGATCGTGTCCGATGCGACGCGCGCGATCACCGGCGACGGCTTGTTCGGTGGCGGCGCGCTCGAACACCCGGTCACAAGGATCACGCATGCGGCTGCGACCGCCCCGGCCCGCCCTCGATGGAACATCCTCAGGCCAGTGTATCGGGGGCCGCCGAGGTACCCGCCGGGACGACGCTCGGCGCGTTCACACGCGCTCTGAACGACGGCGTGACCACGACGATCACCGTCGCCGCGCCCACCAGGAGCGCTCCGATCCCGATGGCGTTGAAGAGCTGCGTGTGCGGGATCAGCCCGTACGCGACTGTTCCGAGCGGCTGCAGCCCGGCGAAGATCGTCGCGTTGATGCCGAGCAGCCTCCCGCGCAGCGCCGGATCGGTGTCCGTCTGCAGCAGCGTCGTCATCGACGTGTTCACCGCGACGAACGCGAAGCTGATCCCCACCAGTGCCGGAAGTGTCATGCCGAGGACCACGCTGTGCGCGACGATGAACAGACTGGCGGCGTAGACAACCCCGCCGACGAGCATCAGCTGCAGGCGCCCGGCGCCACGCCCCATCGACGCGATGGCGAGGCCGCCCACCAGACCGCCGATGCCACCGACGCTGTACATGATGCCGAGCGCCTGCGCGCCGACGTGCAGCTGTGTTCTGGCCAGCACGGGCAGAAAGGGCATGTACGACACGCCGCAGAACGCGAGCACCGAGGCGACGATCAGCAGCCCTCGCACCATCGGGTCGGAACCGGCGTGGCGCAGACCGGCGAGGAGCTCACCCAGGGCGGTCGTCCCAGCCCGTCGCGGCAGCGGCTTCACATCGGGGATCACGGTCAGCAGCACGACGATCGGCGCGAGGTAGGCGACCGCGAGAAACCCGAAACAGACCGCGGGACCGGCGAACCCGATGAGCAGTCCGGCGACCGCCGGCCCGACGATGCGCGTGGCGCTCATCGCCGCCGCACCCAGCGCCACCGCGTTGACGACGAGGTGACGTTCGACGAGGTCCGCGACAAGCGCCTGGCGGGTGGGCAGGTCGGCGGCGTCGGTGGCCCCGAAGACGATCGCCACCACGAGGATCGCGAGGAACGTCGCATGGTGGGTGGCGACGAGCACCGCGAGCGCCCCCGCGCTGAGACCGAGCATCGACTGGGTGACCAGGAGGATCCGCCGGCGCGGCAGGCGGTCGGCGAGAACACCACCCGCGAGCGACAGGATCACCGAGGGGATGCCGTCCGCGGCCGCCACGACGGCGACCGCGGTGGTGCTGCCCGTCTGCTGGTAGACGAGGTAGCCGAGCGCGACCACCTGCATCCAGGTGCCGAGCAGCGTCGGCCACTGCGCCGCCCAGTACCAGCGGAACGGGCGGACCCGGAGCGCGGGCGGTGGCCACCGCCCCTCGCGAGCAGCGGACGGCTCAGGCGTTGCGGTCACCCTCCAACGATATGTGCAGGACGGTCGATGTCCGCTGGAACCCCGCGTTGCGGTACGCCCCGTCGGCACCCGGCGCCGCCTCGAGGAAGGCCGCGGCGAGACCGCCGTCGAAGCACCGGCGGGCGAGCGCGGAGACCATCGCCGCGGCAAGCCCACGGCGACGGTGCGACGGCGCAACGGCCACACCCACGATCTCGGTGGTGGTCCCGACCGGGACGACCGTCTGGGCCGCTCCGACCAGCGCACCGGTGGTCACATCGGTGGCGACCAGGGCGTGACCGCCGTGCTCCATGGTGCTCTGCAGCCGCACGACGCTGCCATGGTCAACCGGCTGGGGATCCTGGAAGATCTCGTGCTGGAGCAACGCCATCGACATCCCGATCGCATCCGTGGCCGGCACATCGAGGGTGATCCCTGAAGGCGCCGCGAGCGAGCGCACCGTGGCCGGCGTGCACGTCATCAACGGCAGGCGTTCCTCGACGGCGAACCCGCGCGCGAGCAGACTCGCCTCAACGGCTGGTGCCACGGATGGCAGAAACTCGAGGCGGGGTATGCGGCTCGCGCCCTCGAAGACGGTGATCAGGGCCTCGACATCCGCTGCGCTCGGCTCGGCGCCGTCGTCGGGGATCGCGTAGTTGAGCCACCGGCTCGTCGTCCCCGGCGTGAACATCACCAGGAACGGACCGGCGCGCCGGAGCTCGCGCCCGGTACGCCCGCGCATGAAACCCATGATCCCGCGGTCCGCATCGACGTCGATCGGGTGCTCGCTGTCCTCCGGCATCGAGGACGGCGCGTCAGGCGGCGACGACCGCGGCGCTGTCCGCAACCGGCAGCGGCAGGTCGTCGAGGAACGCGGCGATCAACGCACGCTGTCGGCGTGACAGCTCCTCGCTCCACGCATGGCCGGCCTGACGGATGACCCCGAGGGACACGTCGGGTGCATCGGCGACCGCTCCCTGGAGCCGGCGCACGTTGACGATGCGGTCGTGCTCTGCCACGAGGATGAGCACCGGGACTCCCCGCGCCCCGCACCTGCGCAAGATCGTCGCGGCGCAGCGCGTCGCGCAGCCACTCGCGGGCTGCGCGCGGGTTGGCTCGCAACTGGTTGTCGAAGTTGGCCTGCGCGGCGGTGGGGTCGACGTCCTTGCCCTCGACCATGAACCGCTTGTAGAGGTCGCTCACCACGCGCCGGTGTCCGAGCCAGACGATCCCGGGGTACACGGGCGCCGCGAGCATGAACCCCATCTGAAACTGAAACCAGCGCCGGACGAGCCAGGGTGCGACGAGCGGCGTATGCAGGATGATGCGTCCCGTCGCCGCGGGCCGCGCGCGCTGGACCGCCAGTGCGACGGGCGATCCCAGGCACAGCCCGGCGACGTCGTAGTGCTCGGCGCCGGCGTCGGCCGCTGCGGTCATCGCGGCCCGGGCGAGCGCCGACGCCGTGTGGCCGCCCACCATCGGCGCGGAGCGTCCGAAGCCGGGAGGTTCCGGCCGATGACGGTGCGGCGCGGCAAGAGGATCGAGAACCAGTCCTCGAAGTTCTCAGCCGAACCGATGAAGCCGTGACAGAGGACCAGCGGCGGACCCGATCCGCCGGTCAGATAGCGAAGCGGTTTGCCCTCGTGCACCGTGAACCGCTCTTCGAGTCGCTCACGGGAGCGGTCACTCGGTGTCGATCTGAGCGCGCTGCAGGCGTCCGCTGTAGTCGATGTAGATCGACTTCCATTCGCTGAACTCGTCGAGCACGTGGCCGCCTGCCTCGCGATGCCCGTTGCCCGTGTCGCGCGTCCCGCCGAACGGCAGCTGGATCTCGGCGCCGATCGTCGGCGCGTTGACGTACACGATGCCCGAGTGCAGCTCGTGGA
>CAVQLW010000003.1:0-34841 GCA_963713485.1 Candidatus Dormiibacterota bacterium | reverse complement strand
CCGTGCCATTCCGCGAAACCGGGACTCCGCAGGACCCAGGTCGCCGCCTCGGGCTTGGGAACCACCGCGCCGTAGGTCAGCACATACAGAGCACGGCACATCGTCGACACGGCATACGTCTGGTATGGCCGGCTCAGCGGACGGGCCGGAAGTCGACTTCGACCCTCCCACGGGCGCGAAGCGTGTCGACCTGCGACTGCCGCAGCTCGGCCGCGGACACCGGCCCGATCGCCTGGCGCGGGGGCGGACCGCAAGACGAACACAGTGGCGGCGGACCATCTGCTTCTGGATCACAAACTCCGGCCCGAGCGGTCCGACGACAAACCCTTCGTCAGGTCGCAGCGCCGGGACGTCGCCGGCCGGGACCCCCGGCTGCCGGAGCCACGAGGCCGGCACGAAGGCGGCGTCGAGCAGTTCGCCCTTCGCTCGGCGTCCCTGCCGAGGATGCCCTCGTACTCGTCGCGGAGCAGGTCATTGGTCGGACCGTCGGTGAGCCGCCGGGTGGTGATGAGCAGGTCGATGTCGCTCGTCCTGGGGTTGAAGGACCCCGTGGCGAGCGACCCGTGGATGTAGGCGCCGGAGAGCTGATTGCCCAGGGTGGTCCGCATCAACTCGATGAAGCTCTCGAGGAAGGCGCGCAGGCCCGGCCCTCCGGCAGCAGCACCCGTGATCGACGGCCATGATCCTCAGGGTCGCAGTGGAATCTCGTCGGTATCCCACATTGATCCGCGGCCGATCCCGGCGCAACCGACCTGTCAAAACCGGATCAGGCCCGTCGGTGGACCGGGGCTCAGCGACTGCCGGGGCATCGCGGAGCCCCAGGGCGCTGTGGCAGGAAGGAGTAGGGGCTGCCCTCCGCCCAGATCTCTAGATCGTGAGAATATGCATTATCAGGAGCTTTAGCGACGTCTCTGAGGAGGGCCCGACGGCTGGGTCCCCTCCCCAGGGCCGCGCATTGCGAGCTCGACAGCTCACGCAACCCAAGCTCACTTGCTCAGCCGGCAGCCTTCTTCACGAGTGCGCTGATCCGAGCCTCGTCGGCTGCCGTCAACGTCGTCAGCGCGTACTCGGTCGGCCACATGGTGCCGTCGTCGAGGCGCGCCTGGTCGCTGAAGCCCAGGGTCGCGTACCGCGTCTTGAACTTCTGCGCAGGCTTGAAGAAACAGATGGTCTTGCCATCCTTGGCGTACGCGGGCATCCCGTACCAGGTCTTCGACACGAGCTCGGGCGCGGTGGCCTTGATGACCGCATGCAGCCGGGTGCCCAACGCGCGATCCGGCTCCGTCATCTCGGCGAGCTTCGCGAGGATCTCGCGTTCCCCGTCCTCGGCGGCAGCGCTGCCGCGCTCGGCCGCCCTGAGCTCCTGGGCGCGGGCCTTCATCGCGGCCTTTTCCTCGTCGGTGAATCCTCTGGCCTTGGCGGTCGCGGTGGTGCCCTTCGTGGGCGTCGTGGTGGCTGCTGGCATATCGGTGGTCTCCTCTGGGGCTTCGATGCGACGATCCCCAGGCTAGGCGGCCGCGCCCGTCACCGCTTCTTGAAACCTGACCGATCTGCACCCCCACCGAGCCCGCGCGGGACGATGCCTCAGGGGTTGAAGATCGGGATGTCCGGAGCCCCACACCCGGGACAGGCCGGCGCCACCCAGAGGCCGCCCGAGGCCGACCGCCACACCACGTCGATGGCACCGCCGCCGTCGAACGCCACCGACGACGGGTCGGATCCCGCAGTCGCGCCGAGCTGCTCAGGCCCGACCAGTCCGATCGCGGACGTGTACAGCGCCGAGGCCAGCGCCCCCGTCGACTCCCGCGAATCGACGATCACCGCGCCGGGCGCGAGGTCGACCGCCGAGGGGTTGCCCATGACCGTTTCGATCCCGAGCCCCGCCGCGCCGGACCACGCGCCGTTGTTGATGGCGCCGTGCCACAGCTGACCGCCGCTGTTCCAGAAGACGTCGATGCTCCCGGCTGCAGCGCTCACCGTCGGGTCGGCGCTGATCGGGGTCGTGGTGAGCTGGACGGCGCCGCTCCAGCCCCACGAGGCGCCGGTATCCTCCCAGAGGTCACCCGATGCGTCACGCCAGAAGACGGTGTCCGCGCCCGGCTCCGCGCTGACCGTCACCGGGTTGCCGCCGACGGCGCCGGAGTTGAGTGGCGAGGGACCGCTCCAGACGCCGTTGTACCGATCGACCCACATCCCGCCGTCCGTCCCCTTCCAGAAGATGTCCGTCATACCGGCCCCTGGAGAGACCGCGCTCGGCGCGGAACCGAGGGGCCCGAGCCCCAGCGATGCCGGCGCCGACCAGGTGCCGTTGCCAAACCACCCTCCTGTGTAGGTCGACTGCCACAGGTAGTGATCGGCACCCTCCCAGAACGCTTCGATCATCCCGGGACCCCAGGAGATGAGCGATGGGTTGGATGCGAGTGCGGCGTTCGCGCTCGCTCCCCCACTGATGTCCGTCGGCACGGTGCCCCAGCCGCCGTTGCGATAGGCGAGCGTCCAGAGGTGGTTGGCCGAGTCCCGCCAGAGCACGTTGATGTCGCCGGCCTGATCCGAGACGGTCTCGGGCGCGCTCGCCACGTTGGTCGCCGCGAGCGCCACCGGGTCCGGCCATCCGTAGTACGGCAGCGGGCCGGTGCCGCTTCGGTCGAGGTCGACACGTCCGGGGATGCCGGGCACCGACCCCGCATCGCTGAACTGCCAGACCTGCCACCCCGTCCCACCCCAGTTGTTGGCGGGCACCGACGGCGAGCTCACGCCCCAGTTCGCCACCCAGAGGGGATCGAGCGTGAACGCCGATGAGTCGACGTTGCCGTTCCACCAGGACGGCGCCGCATAGATTGCCGGGAGCGACCCGATTGCGGCGCTCACGGTGTCCACCACCGTTCGCAGATTCGCCACGACGACCGCTCGCGGCTCGCCGTCGGTGGTCTCGACGTCGATCGCCGGGATGAGGTCGCCGTTCGTGAAGCCGACCGAGCGGAGCTGCGAGATCAGGAGGTCGGCCTGCGCGACCGGGCTCTCCGACGGCTCGAAGAAGAGGTACGCCCCGGGGGTCACCCCTGCCGAGGTCGCGCCGCGCCAGTTGATGGCGAACGCCCCGTCGGGCGAGTTGCTCCCATCTCCCGCACGGATGTAGGCGAACGAGATCCCCGAAGCGGCCACCGAATGCCATCCGATGGACAGCCCCTGGAAGGAGCTGACGTCGATCCCCTCCCTGACACCCGACGCCTGGGCGCCCACGACCCTCGACAGTCCGATCGGGACGGTCAGGAGCGCGAACAGCGTGGCAGTGGCAGCGATCCGCGACCTCATGCCACCGCCGGAACGAGGCCCACCATCGGCCTGAGGATAGACACCGATCCTCAGCCCCGAAGATCCGTCACAGCTTCTCCATAGCCCGCGCCGAGCCGCGCCCTGGTCACAGTTGGACGGAGACATCCACGCGAAAGGTTTGGTCGGCTACCCTGACCCCCGTGGCTCAGTCGACCCAGCAGAAGCCGGCAGGGAGGGCGCCGGGTCCGAACGGCAGGCCCACCGGCAAGCCCCTCACCAAGAAGCAGCGGCGCTCCCAGGCGGCCGCGCGCTCCGTGTCGGTCAACGCGCGCCCACCGTGGCAGTCCCCCACCGTGATCACGTCCGTCAGCGTCGGCATCGTCGCCGTCGTCCTGATCGTCATCGTGATCATCAACCAGGTCGGCGGCGGCACGAACCTCAGCACGCTCAAGCCGGTGCCACAGACCATCCTGACCGCCGTCGAGCAGCCGAGCGGCACCGTCGTGGACACCGTCGGAACCGGAGGCCAGTCGGGCTCGCTGGTCAAGCTGCCGGCCAGTGCGCTCCTCAATGACTCCAGCGGCAAGCCGATGATCGTGTACGTCGGCGCCGAGTACTGCCCCTTCTGCGCAGCAGAGCGCTGGGTGATGGTGATGTGGCTGTCGCGGTTCGGCACGTTCCACAACCTGTCCGAGACCCAGTCCTCCTCCACCGACGTCTACCCCAACACCGACAGCTTCACGTTCTACAAGTCGAGCTACACGAGCTCGTACATCGACTTCAGCCCCGTGGAGGTCCAGGACCGCAACCAGAACACCCTGGAAACCCCGACGGCAGTGCAGACGAAGGCGTTCACCACATGGGGCAAGCCCCCGTACACCACCGACACCGGCGGCTTTCCCTTTGTCGACATCGGGGGGCTGTACGACCTCTTCGCGACGAGCTACTCGCCGGGCGACCTGACGGGCCTCTCGTGGGGCGTGATCGCATCCAAGCTCAGCAACCCGGCTGACCCGGTGACCAAGGACATCGTCGGGAACGCCAACATCCTCACCGCGGCGACCTGCATCGCGACCGGTGACCAGCCGGCGTCGGCCTGCTCCTCCTCCACCATCCAGAACATCGAAGCGACCCTGAGAACGTTCAAGGTTCCCACGAGCTGAGCTAGGCTGTCCGGCGTGTCCTACCAGGTCATCACGACCGGATACGCGGTCCTTGCGCTCATCGCGGACGCGTTGGTGCTGGTCGCTCTCATCGGATTCGTGGCGTCGCGGATGTCGCCCGCGATGCGCGAGCGCTGGGAAGGTGTCCGCGACGGTCTGACGCCGTTCGCGCTGCACGCCGCATGGATCGTGTCGGTGCTGGCGATGCTCGGGAGTCTCTATCTCTCGCAGATCGCGGGACTGGTCCCGTGCGAGTTCTGCTGGTTCCAGCGCATCTGCATGTACCCGCTGACGCTGCTCCTCGGGATCGCAGCGTTCCGCGGTGAGATCGCCATTGCAAAGCGATATCTGCTCGGGATGACGTTCGTCGGTGTCGGGCTGGCCGTCTATCAGTACCAGCTCGAGCGCATCCCCCAGCCCACGGTCTGCTCGGTCACGATCCCCTGCAACGAAGCCGCGTTCAACATCTTCGGGTTCATCTCGATCCCGTACCTCTCGATGGCGGCGTTCCTGCTCATCACCACGCTGCTGCTCATGGCACGCAGCGGTGGTGCCGAGGCTGACGACGAGATCGACGAGCCGACCGCCATGGAGCCGAGCGACTCCCAGGTTCCGGCGTCGGTCTGACGCCTAGACCAGTTCTCCCAGGTATTTCGGAAGCATCTGGCGCCACGTCGACCAGTCGTGGTCGTACTCGGTTCCCCACGGGTCGACGCGGTTGGGAATCCCCTTGCTCCCCAGCACGTGGGCGAGGCGCCACGACTCGCCGATGTTCTCCCAGCGTCCCTCCCCCGACGCGAGAATCGCGCGCCGGCTGCGCAGCAGCGCGAGATGCTCCCCGTTGAGCCCCGGGAGGAAATACGAGGGTGTCGCGAAGTACAGGTCGTCACCCGCGTCGTCACCGACGAACCGCGAGATGTCGTAGGTGCCGCTCATGCCGACCGCGTCGGTCACCACGTCGGGGTAGTGGCACAGCAACGCCACGGCGTTGAAGGCGCCGATCGACGCCCCCGCGGTGATGACCGTGATGTCGGGGCTCTCGCAGTCCATGCGGACCATCGGGATCAACTCGTGCCGGACGAACTCGAGGAATCCCCGCAGCATCGCGGCGCGATATCGCGCGTCGCCGTCACCACGGAGCATCGCCGCGCCCGAAACGCTGTCGCAGGAGTAGATCTTCGCGCGTCCCGCCTCGAGGTACTCCCCCACCGAGTTGACGAGCCACATGCGCTCGATCTCCTCGGCGTCGCCGCCGGCGGTCGGGAACACGATCACCGGCCGGCCGAAATGACCCCATCGCGCCACCGTCACGTCCGACCCGACACGCGTCGAGTACCAGCGCTCTCGCCGCTTCATGGTGCGGGAGTCTCGCGCATCGGACCGACCCGGCGTGCGGCTACGGGTAGATGAGCCGCAACTCGCCGGGGAACAGCCAGCCCAACCCATCCAGGAGTCGATCCCGCCAGTTGATCCAGTTGTGCCCGTCGAGCGCCTCGACGACGCGCAGCTTTCCGGTCATCCGCTCGAGCACCTCCACCATGGCGCGGTCCGGCTCCGCCAGCGGCTCGAACGCACCGTAGGTCAGGAAGATGCGCTGCGTGACGATCGTCGGATGCTCGCGCACCGCGTTGACGAATCGGACCACCGGGGTGAACACGGCGCCGTGGTGCTGTTCGCCGTCGCCGTCGAATCGGAGCGAGGGTGACTCGAGCAGCAGCCCTCCGTAGAAGCCGGGCGCTCGGACCGCCGCCGCCAGCGCCGCGACACCGCCGAAGCTCGCGCCGAGGAGCACCCTGCCGCGAGCGTCGCCGCGCAGATGCAGCGACCCCTCCAGGTGCGGCACGAGCTCGGTGGTCAGGAACCGGCTGTGCGCCGCGGTCGCCGCGTACTCCCGGAGCCGCTCCTGCGGATGCGTGAAGGCGACGACGCAGTCCGCCATCAACCGGCGGTGCATCAGATTGTCGAGCACCGTCGACATCGACGAGTGATTGAGGAAATCGCCGCCGTCATGCACGACGAGCAGCGGGAGGCGCCGGTCCCGGTGCATCCGCGCTGGGATGTACAGCGTGATGTGCGCGTCGCGGCGCAGCGCCTTGCTCGGCAATCGCACGTCGACCAGCTCCCCCGCAACGGCCGCCGGGTCCCGGTACGTCCAGTCGGGAGTGACATACCCGTCCGCCTCGAGCACGGATTGCGAGCCCATCGGCTCGGTGACCACGCGATGGTTCAACGGGTCGTTGACGCTCTCGGCGTGCTCGCCGCGCCGGATCAGATACCGGTACTGCACGCGGGCGCCCCGCGGCAGCTCGACGGTCGCATACCAGAGGTCGGTGCCTTTGAGGCGCTTGAGTGGCAGCGGGATCGGCACACCCATCACGCGATGCTCGACGCCGACCCAGTCCGCCGCTCCCCGCCAGAGGAACGTGCAGGTGGAACCCTCGACGAGCGGGATCGAGTGCTCGCGGAGGAGCTTTTCGATCGCCGCGGGGGTGGCTCCCTCGGCGCGGAGGCGCGTGAGCGCGCCCTGGTGCTGCGGTTCGGCGGTGGGCATGGTCAGGCGGCGTGCGCTCCCCGCTGCAGCCGCCCATCCGGGTGGATCACACCCACCGCATCAAGGTCCGCCGGGCGCCCCGACGTCAGCTCGAGCCGATCACCGGGATCGAGCAGCACGCAGATGCTCGGCGCACAGCGCAGCGCGAGCAGGGACAGCCGCTCGGGGTCGTCGGTTCGCAGGCGGCCGGCTGCGGCGGGGAGCGCGACCATCCCGCGGGCAATCCCGATTCCCAAGTCGAAGATCTCGTCCGGCCTCCCCGCGGGATCGCGGTCGTCGACGACGACGATCCGCTCCGAGATCGCCATGCACCCCGATGACCAGGCGATCATCGGCCGCGCGTCGATGAGCGGGGTGAGATTGCAGAGGTGCAGGCAGTCGTTGAGGACGCCGACGTGGCCACCGGCGATGGCGATCGCCGCACAGCCGTCGACGATCGTGGCCACCTCCTGCCGGTGCGCGGTGATGATCGCCCGTTCGTGCGGCGGAGTGGCGGCGTAGAACCGGTCGTACGCATCGCCGATCGCGGCGACATGCGCCGCGTCGAGATCACGAACCGATGCGATCGCCGAGTTGACCTCGCTGGATTCGTGGCCGCGGCCGCCGAACCGGCGGCGCACCGCCTCGACGCCGGCGAGTGCAAACGCGAGACGCTCGAGGTAGACGTCGCGGAGCTCGTCGAGCTGCGTCCGCAGCAGCCGTTCCGCCTCCGCATATTCCTGATCGGTGCCGAGCACGTCGAGACGGCGACCGTAGAGGCCGAGATTGCGTGTCCCGCCGCCGAGGCGCCGGTCGATCTCGGCGTCATTGCGCTCGCCCTCTTCCCAGCCGGCGGTGACGAGCGCCACCGGTCCGTCGACGCCGAGCGCCGCCAGCTCCGCCGCCAGGTCCACGCCGTCGCTCGAGGGGCCCGAGCAGGGTCACCCGCCTCACGACGCGTGCACGCGCACCGTCTCGCCGACCGCGTTGAGCATCTGACGCAGCGTGTCGTAATCCGGGTGCACCATCCGGACCCACGCGTTCGCCATGTATCCGGCCTCGACCGGCTGCGTCGGCGTGCCCGCATCAGGGAGATGGGTGTCGAGCACCCACTCGCCGAACTGACGCTGCACCGCCTCGAGGCCCTCGTAGTGGCTGATCGTCCCGTCCCGGTCCGGCCGCAGCGCGACGATGCCCGCGGCCTGCCGGCGGGAGAGCCGCCGGTCGGTGGCGCCGTGCACGATCGCGTTCGCCCACTCCCGGTAGATGTCGATGTCGTTGCCCGCCGCATAGAGATCCCACGCGCGCACCCCGGGCGGGCGGCAACCGATCTCGCTGAAGCGGAGCCCCTTGGGGCCGAAGAACCACTCCATGTGGGTGGCCGACGTCCCGATGCCGAGCGCCTGGATCGCGCGCAGACCGAGGTCGCGCACCTCCGCGTAGTCAGGAGCCGTGTCGACCCGGTTGGTCGAGATGAACTGCGGGCTGATCCAGCGTTCGCGCATCGCCTCGAGCACGTTCGGGTAGTAGTGCGAGACGAAGTCGTATGCGGGCTTGCCGCCGATGCTGATCGTGTCGTAGAAGCCCTCGTGGCCCTCGACGAACTCCTCGACCGCGACATCCGACGCTCCACTCGCGCCAAGCTCGGAGAGCGCGCGGTCGAGCTCGGCATCCGAGTCCACCCGGCTCGTGCCCGACGCGCCGGCGGCGGCGCGCGGCTTGAGGATGAGCGGGTACCCCACCGTCGCGGCGAACGCGCGGACCTCGGCCGCGCTGCTTGCCGCCGTGGACTGCGCGGTCGCGATGCCGGCGTTGCGCAGCGCCTCCTTCATCGACGGCTTGTCCCGGCACAGGTAGGCGGTCCGCACCGACGTCCCGGGGATGCCGCACGCCTCGCGCGCCTGCGCGGCGGCCATGGTGTGTGCCTCGATCGTCGAACTCGAGGGCGTCGACCCACACCTTGCTCTGCGCGAACCGGACCGCGTCGACGAGCGCGCCGACATCGGTGACGTTGCCGATCTGCTCGTAGTGGAGCATCCAGTCCTTCAGGTCCGCGTCGAGATAGTCGAGGGGGCGCTCCCCGATCCCGATGACGGTCGCGCCCGCAGCGGCAAGCCCGCGCACGAACTCGCGCTGATTCGATGGAAACGCAGGCTCGATGAAGACGATATTCACGCGCAGATCGTACCCGGCGGAACGGGGACGGTCCCGGTCCCGCCTCCCTAGACTGGCGGGGCCAGATGCCCAACGCAGTCTTCGTCGCCCCGTTCCTGCTTCCCGCGACGGTGCGCTTCGTCGCGGCCGCGGCGTCGCTGCCCGATGTCCGCCTCGGGCTGGTGAGCCAGGACCCCGAGGACCGGCTCAGCGACGACCTCCGCGCAGCGCTCGCCGGCCACTACCGCGTCGCCGACGGCACCGACGCGCAGCAGATCGCCGACGCGACGCGCGCCATGGTGCGCCATCTCGGCAGCGTCGACCGGATCGTCGGGATGCTCGAGCAGTTGCAGGTCCCGCTCGGCGAGGTTCGCGACGCGCTCGGCATTCCCGGCATGGGCGCCGAGGTCGCCCACAACTTCCGCGACAAGGCGCGCATGAAGAGCGTCTTCGAGGCGAACGGTGTCCCCTGCGCCCGGCACCGCCTTGCGCGTTCGGCGGACGAAGCTCGCACCGCGGCGACGGACCTGGGCTTTCCGTTGGTGGTCAAGCCGCCGGCCGGCGCCGGCGCACGGGCCACGTTCCGCATCGACGATCGATCGCAGCTTGCCGAGTGGCTCGGCGTCGATCCGCCCGACGGTCACCGCCCCGCGTTGCTCGAGCAGATGATCGTCGGCGCCGAGCACAGCTTCGACAGTGTGCTCGTCGATGGGGAGCTCGTCTGGCACTCGATCTCACGGTACCTGCCGACGCCGCTCGAGGTCCTGGAGAACCCGTGGATCCAGTGGGCGGTCCTCCTTCCTCGCGACATCGCGACGGTGGAGTTCGACACGATTCGCGACCAGGGCTACCGCGGTCTGCGCGCGCTCGGGCTGCAGACCGGGCTCACCCACATGGAGTGGTTTCGCAGAGATGGCGGCGACATCGCGATCAGCGAGGTGGCGGCGCGGCCGCCAGGGGCACAGTTCACATCGCTGCTGTCATACGCGCACGACATCGACATGTACCAGGCGTGGGCGCGGCTCGAGATCTGCGGCGAGTTCACGCCTCCAGAGCGTCGGTATGCCGTCGGTGCGGCATACCTTCGCGGGCAGGGCAGCGGTGTGGTGCTCGCAGTGCACGGTCTCGATGTGCTGCAGCGCGAGCTCGGCGAACTCGTCGTCGAGGCGCAGCTCCCCCGCCTCGGGCAGCCGCCGACCGGAACATACGAAGGTGAAGGGCATGTGATCCTCCGCCATCGCGACACGTCGGTGGTCGAGGCCGGCCTGCGTCGCATCGTCGAGGTGGCGCGCGTCGAGATGGGGGCGTCGCAATGAGCAACCCGACAGTCCTGATGATCTCGCCCGGGTATCCAGCGGAGATGCCCTTCTTCGTGCGCGGTCTCTCGCGTGCAGGCGCGAGGGTTATCGGCGCCGGTGACCAACCGGTGTCGGCACTGCCGCCGATGGCCCGCGAACACCTCGCGGCGCACTGGCAGACACCGGGGTTCGCCGACGAGGATGCGATCCTGCGCGAGATCGCCCAGCACGCGGCCGGCGTGCACATCGATTACGTCGCGTCGCTGTGGGAGCCGACGATGGTGCTCGCGGCGAGGATCCGTGAAACCCTGGGGATCGCGGGGATGACCGTCGACCAGACGGTGCCGTTCCGTGACAAGGAGCGGATGAAGCAGGTCCTCGATGCGGCCGGAATCCGCACCCCCCATCACTACCGCTGCGCGACCGCGGCCGGTGTGCGCGAGGCCGCAGAGCGCATCGGGTTTCCGATCATCGTCAAGCCGATCGCGGGCGCCGGTTCCGCGCACACGTTCCGGGTGGACAGTACGAGCGATCTCGAGTCGGTGCTGCCGGAGCTCATCGGCGTCCCCGAGGTCAGCGTCGAGGAGTTCATCGACGGCGAGGAGTTCACGTACGACACGATCTGCGCTGCCGGCGAGGTCCTGTACGACAACATCGCGTGGTATCGGCCGCGCCCGCTGCCGGCCCGCCAGCTCGAGTGGATCAGCCCGGTGACGCTGTGCCTCCGCGACATCGACGCTCCCGAGGTTTCGGCTGGACGCGCGATGGGCCGTGACGTGTTGCGCGCGCTCGGATATCGCGACGGGTTCACGCACATGGAGTGGTTCCGCAAGGAGAACGGCGAGGTGGTGTTCGGCGAGATCGGCGCTCGCCCACCAGGTGCGCGCACCGTCGACGTCATGAATTTCGCGAATGACACCGACCTGTTTCAGCGGTGGGCCGAGGCGCTTGTCAACGGGCGCTTCTCGGAGGACGTCGTACGCCGGTACAACGCGGCGTCGATCTTCAAGCGCGCGCAGGGGCAGGGCAGGATCACGCGCATCGAGGGGCTGTCGCACCTGCTCGCGGAGCTCGACGAATGGGTGTGCGCAATCGACCTCCTCCCCATCGGCGCACCCCGTCGCGACTGGCTGATGACGCTCATCTCCGACGGGATGGTGATCGTGCGTCACCCCGAGCTCCAGTCGTGCATCGAGATCGCGGACCGTTTCGCGACGGAGCTCCAGCTCTACGCTTCCTGAGCACGGCTGCCCCGTTGCGGTCGACAACTCGGCTGTTCACCACAGCGGTGAAGGGAGACCATGCTGGCCTGCGGGAGCGCTCTGACGCTCGGTTGACACTCCTCGCGACCAAACTGGCGCGCGCGATCCAAGGCACCGCTTGAAGGAAACGGTCCGGCTCCCTCAGAGGCCGCTCACCTGAAGGTTGGCAATCACAACTCCATCTGCGCTGACCACGACTGTCGACGCTTGACCCGGCACGGCCGGCGGCGTTGTTGAGACCTGCCACGTCCCAGGCGGGAGTTCAGCGAAGTAGTCGCCCAAACCGTCGGTCTTGGCGCCGATGATGGTTTCACCTTGCCCGTTTCGAAAGGCAATCACTGCATCGGTGGCCGGTTCAAGACATCCCGGCGAACTTGCCGGAGCCGAGGCGCACACTCGCGTAAGTTCCCCGGTGACTGTGCCGGTGCGCATCGGCGGCGCAGTCGCGAGTACGTTGATCAGCTGAAACGGTTCGAGACAAGGTACACCGCTCGGGCAGGTCACCGGGATCGCGACGGATATGGTCGTGCTTCCTTCGCTGGGAATCCGGAAGGCGATGTAGAAATCTGTCGCGGAAGAAACAGGACGGACCCCTGGGTATGGCACTCTCACCGGCTGGAAGTCGATGCCGCGCCCCGTGGCGGTCCCCACGCTCCAGGCGCTCTCAGGCCTGGTGCCCCTAAGGTGGTAGTGAAGCGCAAGAATCGTGCCGCGGCTCACGTGGAACGTCAGCGGGTTGGCCGGCACCTGAATCTCGACGCGTATTACATCGGACGTTGGAGGTGCGGTCCCGGCGTTTGGTTTGGCCGCAGGCGAATGAGCGAGCACCAAACTGAGCGCAATGACCCCGAAAACAACGACAAAGGTGATCGCCCCGAGGGTGGCCGCAACGAGGCGCGGGCGCGCCTCGATCGTGATTTGGCCAGCGACGCTATCACGAGGCCAAAGCGGCGCGTCATCAGGCCAGAGACGGACGCCGAGATCCCTGAGGTCTTGCTGCATACGATTCATCGGTCTGTCTCCTTCAGGAGGTTACGGAGGCGGCGACGAGCCCGCTTGAGAGCGACCGCCACGGTGTTCGGTGGCTTTCGGACGGCGACTGCAATCTCATCGACTGAAAGGCCATCGCGGTGCCTCAAGATGACGAGCATCCGGTCCTCCGGGGTCAGATGCTCCAGCCCCCAGACCACCCAGAGACGCTTCACGACATCGGGCACCGTTGCGACCGCGGAGTCGTGGTCGAGCTCGCGCTCTCTCATTTGCTTGCGCCAGGTGTCGATCGCCTTGTTGTGGGCCACCCGAAGGACCCAGATGTCCGGACGATCCATTTCCCATACCCGAGCCCAGTTGGCATAGGCGCTTGCCATGGCGTCCTGGACGGCGTCTTCGGCCCCGGTTACGTCACCGGTTGCCAGCGCGACCGCAGCTGCGATTTCGCGTGCGTACCGGTCAAAGAACTCGGCGAAGGCACGCGACCGTTTCTCGTCGCGGCCGATCCGGCTTGGATGAGGCATGCATCCTATAGACGGGCGAGATTCGTTTTCGGGTACCGCCTCTTGGCAACCGCGTGTTTACCTTGGAGCTCGCCCCCTCGCGGCATAGGCGACCCGCTCGCGCACAAGGTTCTTCCACTCTATGCCTCTGCGTCGTCAGAGACATTGGCGGATGCTGGCCTGGCCGGCCATGCTCGACCTCGGTTTCAGAGGACGTCAGCCTACGGCGCCAGTGTCAGCGTCCACTTGCACCCCTCCTTCATCCAGTAGAAGCCGGCCCCGATCTCGTAACCCGAAACACCGGTGTACCTACCCGGAATCAATTGCACAGTCCCACTCCCGCCGAGACCGTTGTCAAAGCCGGTATCGCTCGACAGCATGAATCCGGGGAATTGACACGTCGCACTCGGAGACTGGATTGTCAGGCTGTAGCGGTACGTCGCCGTTTGGCTTATGTATTGCGTCGGGGAAGTGTTCGTGAGTGTGACCATATCCCCGCATCCGGCTACGCAAAGCGCCACGATTGCCAACCCGATTCCTGCCAGAGCCTTCACGAGCTGATCCTAGCTCCGCTGCGGGGGAGCGCCAAACGCGTCACCGGTCCGTTCCTCTCGGGGTCGGCGCACATCGGCAGCGAATCATCCCGCGGGCGGCGGAGCTTGGAATTCCTGATGGAAGCCTGGAACAAACAGTGCGGGCGTTCGAGTAACACCTCGAGGTTCCTTCGCGGATGCTCGCCTGGGCGAGACCGACGAGCGTCGGCTACACCCCCGCCGCGCCCTCATGAGGCCGCACTCCGACTTCGCAGTGGTAGCAGCGATCCGTCCGGCCGTCATGGTTGTACCACTCGTGGTTTCCGCAGTCTCCACGCCCCTTCGGGACCCAGCTGACCAACGCCCCGGGCAGCCAAATGCGGAGCCTCGTTCGCCAACGGTATTTCCCTCTCGTAATTGCGGGCATGGCAGCAAGCTAACAGACCACTCCTCCCAGATCCCTCGCGGCCCCTCGTCGAGTAGACATTGGAGATTACTGGCCTGACCCACAGCCCTGTAGCCCGACAAGGCGCGCGGTCTCGGCAGAGTAAGCTGGGCAAACAGACCATCGAAGAGGCGCCCCGTCGGGTGTTCATGTCCCCTGAACTCCGTCTGATCGCACAGGACATCACGCTCACTACCCGTGCGGCGTGCGTCCGCCGCGTCACAGAGCTTGTAGACGCGCTAAGGGGATGCGCGTGGTTTGTTGGCGCCATCGGCGTGGCCCACCGCGTGAACCCTCCTGAGTGGTGGATCAGCGCCGGCGTCATCCGCGACATCATCTGGTACGGCCGCTTCGGTTCCGGCTTCGACCCTGAGGCTGTCAAAGACATCGACCTTGGTTTCTTCGATCCCGATAATCTGAGCCTGTCGCGTGACCATGACGTCGAGGCTGCCCTCACAGCCCTCGATACATCGCTGGTCTGGGACGCCAAGAATCAGGCCGCGGTGCATCTCTGGTATCCGAGGCGGTTCGGCATCGAGGTGGACCCTTTCAGCTCGGCATTAGAGGCCGTCGCCACGTTCCCCGAGTACTGCACATGTGTTGGCATTCGATGGTCGCCGCGGGCCGGCTGGGACGTTGCAGCGCCCTACGGACTGGACGATCTTCTCGATGGGGTCTGGCGCCGCAACCCGACGCGCGTCACGACCGACGAGTACTTCGCGCGGCTCGAACGGAAACAGCCGCTGCGCATTTGGCCTGGTATCCGAGTCCTCTGAGCTTCCAGCCAACGCCTGCCGCACGTCTGCCCGGGCGACGCTGGGCACATTGGCGAATGCTTCGCCCGCGCCGCCATCACGTTCCTCGACCCGCTCTGTCAACCTAAAGCCGTGGAGCCTGCCGCCATATCACATACGCCCACCAGCCGCCGACGAGGACGACTCCGAGGGTCAATGGCACCCCAACGGCAACCGTGTCCGGGGCTGTGCGCTCAACCAAAAGCAGCACAAGCGTGGCACCGACCCCTGCACCCACCAGTGCCAGTCCCGGAGCGGTCGTCCGCATCTTCGCCGCGATCACGACGCCGAGGACGATGGCGGCGAGAACCAAGCCGAGCGGATCGATTGGGCTAGCGGCGCCCAGAAGGCCCCCGAGGGCCAACCATCCGATGACATGCTTCATCCGGTCAGACGTGGTGGAGCATCCAGATGTTCGGCTCCCAATAGGACCCCACACCGTCCCGGACACTGAGTGGCGCGAGCCCAGCAGGAAACACGTAGTCCCCGTCCTCCGGGAAGGCCATTCCGGTCCACTCCTCCCAGTCCCTCACGGGCGCCTCGATCTGCAGCGATCTCGTCTCCGTGCGAAGGATGGTCGCGCCTAGGCGCGCGTGCACACGCACCCACGGATCGAACGGCATACCGTCATTTCTTACCCACTGTGCATACCGATCGATCGGGGTCAACGGGTATCGGTCCTTCCAACTCGGACGGACGGGTGCGACGAGCGGAGCGAGCCCGGCGCGCCGGGCGACTTCCGTCATCGACTTAATGATCAAACCGCTCAGGCCCCTGCCTTGCTGGTCCTCGGCGACTTCGGCTGCGAGCGCCGAGAGGGCAGTGGGCTGCTCCGGATCATCGATCGCGCGAAGCCCCAACCCATCGATTCCCGCGGGAAGATCTGCAAGGGTGCCGTCCCATCGAAACGGGATGGTTCTTCCCCGGCCGACGATGCAATCTCTGCTCGCGTCGTACAGAAGAACCTGGAGGCGCGCGTGCTTCGGGTAGAGCGTGCCGAAGTATTTTCCAGTGTGGTTGCCGTGCATGTTGTACTCCGGCCACACAGTCGCAAACAGCGAGCGTGAACGCTCCCAGAGGTCCGGCCGCTGCGCTGCAGTACACACCTCGATCGGACCAGCGAGCGAGGGTCTGGATGCCTGCATCATCTCCCCCGATTCGTGGTGAGACCGGTCGCGATCACGTTGATGTGTGGACACCACGACACCCCCAGAGTTTGAGCGACCGCACACGTCGCGACCAACGCGCCCGGCGTACGATGGCGGGAGTGACCCGACGAATGAAACCCGTCGGGTGTGAACGTGTTCGATCTGAAACTGATGCGTTCCTTGAATAAGCTCGTCTTTGTCGGAGCCGCGTTCTCAGTATTTGCCCTGGCAGGCTGCGGGAGCGAGGCAACCGTCGTGGGCGATGCCTCGCCGTGCGAGGGCCTTCCAGTTGTGAGCGAACCGCCATTGGAGGTGGACGCTTTCTCAGGGACAACGCTGGTGGCGTCAACGACCGCCGGCCCCAGCGGTAGTTACCGCATGACGCTTGACGCCGGAACGTACACGATTCGAGTTCCTGCGAACCCCACCCGCACCGTCAAGGTGACGCTGCAGCCCGGAGGTAGCGCGCACGCCGACTTTCGGAACACCTGCAAGTAGGGCTGGGATCCCTGCGGCGGCCGGCCAACCACGAACGCGACCTACTCGCGGTCGCGCGGCGCCCGCTCGCGGCCACCACGTGACGCCCACCGTCGGCCCGACGCCGCCGGCCGCTCCCGCGCAGCGACGGCCGTCATTGATGCCTGAAGCTTCTCCAGCAGCTGCGCGAGCGTTCGCACCTCTGCCGGCTTCCAGTCGCTCACGAAGAGGCCGAAGCGCTCCAACCCGATCCGCGTCAGCCGTACGAGCTCGTCGCCCCCCGACGGTGTCAGCGCGACGAGGCACGAGCGACCGTCCTCGGGATTGGCGGTGACGGTCACATACCCCGCGTCCTCCAGCTCGCGAATCTGCCGGGTGACAAGCGATTGATGCACGCGCTGGCGGGTGGCGATCTCGGACGGCCGCATCGCGTCGCCGCCGGCCATCACCTGCAGCAAGGTCAAGGCACTTGCGGCTTTCCGCTCGCGGCGCGCCCGATCCACGTTCGCCATCAACGTGAACAGCGCAACCACCATCGCTTCGACGTCGTGATCGCTGGGAGACACCATCGGCGAGTATAGCAGATTAGTTGCTATACTCAAGCATCTTTCCTGTCCCCCGCCCCTGCGAGGAGTCCTCGATGTCCGATGCACGGACCCTCCGTCAGCTCGACACACATCCCGCTCGGGCAGATCCCGGTCACCCACTCGCCTGGGGTGTGGTCGGCGTCGTCGCTCAGGTGGTCTTCACCGCCGGATGGGTCATCGCCGAGACCTGGCAGGGGCCGCGGTACTCGCCGATCACCAACACCATCAGCGACCTGCAGGCGCGGACCGCCCCGCACGTCTGGTTTCCGATCCTGTGCTTCGCGGCCGGGGCCGTCGGGACCTTCGGCTTCGCGGTGTTCGGTCTGCGGCCCGCGCTCGCCGCGGCGGGGAAGGTTGCCATGTTCGCCCCGTGGATGCTGGCGATCTCCGCGCTGGCGCTCGGCAACTCCTTCCCATTGATACCGTGCCGGCTGTCAGACCCAGGATGCACCGCCAACGTGCAGTTGCTGAGCCCCGGTGGGCTCACCGATGCGATCGTCGCCGGCCTTGCGTTCCTGGTGCTCGCACTCACACCGTTCCCGCTCGGCCGCCGGCTCGCTGCGCTGCCCTCATGGCGGCCATTCGCGCCGGTCGTGGCGGCTGCGCGAGTTGCCTGCCCGGTCTCGTTTGGGTTGCTCGCGGTCTCGTCGAGTTCTCACGACGATGCCTGCCGTGGGGTTGATCGAGCGCATCCTCGCAACGGTGTGCGTGCTGTGGATCGGCGCACTCGCCGTCAACCTGATCGTTGAGTCACGAGAGCGCTCCAGCGAGATTGCCCAGGAGTGCCCCTAGACTGAGCCCATGCTCGGCGGGATCAGAGCGCTCCGTGAGGCCCCACGAGCCACGGCTGCGTTGAGCGCCACCCTCGTCGTCGCAGCCGCGGTCACGCTCGGTTCGATGTTCACGCCGTTCGTCACCCAGGGCTGCATCTTCTGCCCCGTGGACTACACCATTCCGGCGCGCAGCGTGTTTCAGGGTCTCGACGGCTGGATCGCGCTCGTCGTGGGGGTCGCGCTCCTCTTCTTCAGCGTGGTCCTGCTCACGATCCGCCGTGAGCGCCGTACCGCGATCGTGTGTGCGGCGCTCGCCGCCGCCGCCCTCGTCCTCTGCATCTTCGAGAGGGTCGACGCGGCGGGCCGTGTGATCGGTCTGGACGCCGTCGCTCCACCGGTTGAGCTCGGTGTCCCGGGCGCGCAGATCGTGGGGATCCCTCCCCCGGTCTACACCGACTTCGGTTTCTACGTGTTCCTCGTGTCCTCGATCGTTGCGTTCATCGCGGCGATGGGCATGCTTGTCACGTTGACGAGCAACGCACCGCCCGACCGAATTCCGCTCACGACGACCACGCGTTAGCCGGTCATCTTCCGAAGCCGCGACTTGCGGGAGGTCAGTCCGCGGCTGCGACCGTCGACTTACCGACCGCCTGGAGCACCGCCGGCCGCTCTGCGGGTGCGTCCGCGTGCAGCTCGGCGATCAGGCAGTCCACGACGTCGCGCAGCGATCCGCCGGCTTCGACCACCTCGCGCTGACGGAGGTAGCTCGAACCCCGTTCCATGATCTCGAGCGCCCCACGCAGTTCCGCGGTGCACCCGAGCCGCGTCGCGATCGGTGTCAGATCCTCGACGAGCTCGCCGATCGCCTGACGGAGCGGCTCCGTCCTCCCGTTCTCATCGAGAATGATCGACGCGTCGAGCCCGTGTCGCGCCGCGCGCCACTTGTTCTCCCTGACCAGCCATGCGCGTGGGGTCGGCAGCGTGTAGCCGCGATCGATCATCACGTCGAATTGATGCACCAGGCACTGGCTCAAGGCGGCGACGACGGCCACCTCGCGCAGCGTCGGAATGCCGTCGCACACGCGGAGCTCGACCGTGCCGAAGCTCGGGTGCGGGCGGATGTCCCACCACACCTCGCGGATCGTCTTGATGGTTCGCGACGAGATGAGCGTCTCCATCAGCTGCTCGAACTGCGGCCAGCCGTTCAGCTGCCACGGCGGTCCCGCCGTCGGCAGGCTCTCGAACACCTTGGAGCGCCATGAGGCCATGCCCGTCTCGTGGCCCATCCAGAACGGGCTGGACGCGGACAGCGCGAGGAAATGCGGGATGTATGCGGAGAGGGCGTTGACCATCGAGATCGCCTTCTCCCCGCTCCGCACGCCCGACGTGCACGTGGATGCCGAAGATCTGCATCTGCTTAGCGGGCCACTGCATCTCGTTGACGAGCCGGAGGTAGCGGGGATCGGGGCTGATCTCCTGACCCGCCGGGTCGCTGAACGGGTGCGTGCCCGAGCAGATGATCTCGAGGTTGCGTGGCTCGGTGTACGTCCGCAGCTCCGCGAGCGTCGCCGCGAGATCGTCCCGCGCACCGCCGGCCGTGTCGCAGATCCCGGTGATGATCTCGACAGTCGACTGCAGCAGCTCGGGCTTGGCCTTCGGGTGGCCGCCCGGCCCGTGCGGCGCACCCATCTCCACGAGGATCTCGTGAGCGCCCTTCACCAGCTCCCGGCTGTCGCGGTCGATGAGCTCGAGCTCCATCTCCACGCCGATCGTGGGGCGGGGGCTCGAGACGAATTCGATGGGCATGGTGGGGAGACAACTCTACGCCGCCTCAACGCGTTGATCATGGGCCCACGCAGCGAGCAGGCCCCGGAAATGCGCGATGAATTGCTCGTGCTCGTGCGCCGGGAATGTGCCGCGGACGGTGTCCACGATGATCCGGTCGAACTCCGGGCTTTCCACCCATGCCACCGACAGCTCGTCGACGTGCGACAGGTGCCGTTCGCAGAATTCCCGATACCGGTCGACCTCGAGCTGACGATCGGCGATGACACGGTATGCGGCGAGTTTCTCGGTGTACGTGAGGTCCGCCCGGTCGGCGACGGCGAAGTACGCCTCCGTGTCGAGGTCGACCGTCTGCAGCCGGCCGGTGACGCAGCAGAACACGACCCACTTCAGGAGGCTGCGGATCGCCCACGGGAAGTAGTAGTGGAGGCTGGTGAGCGCGAGGTCCGGCGTCGCGTTGGCATAGTCGATCGGGTATACCTCGTCGCCCCGCACGAGCGTCTCGCAGCTGTTGAGCTCCCAGCGGAAGAAGGCGTTGACCGTGCGAAGGATGCTCACCACCTCGTCGCCGGCACGGGGCTGCAGGAAGTCGTGATCCACCGAGTAGCGCTCGTGCATCGGACGGTCGGGGTGGAAGTGCAGCACCATCACCTCGGCGCCGATGCCGAGGCTGCGCGCGAATGCGTCGAAGCCATCCACCGCAGCCTGCAGGTGCATCAGACGCTGGTCGGACTCGTCATACGCCCGGTGCAACGTCGCAGTGTCCTCGACGCGGCTCACACCGACCCACGCGCCGCCGTCGAACGGCTTCATGTAGAGCGGCATCCCGACGGCGTGGGCGACCGCCTCGAGGTCGAAGTACCGAAGGTATCGCTGCGCGGTCCCCGCGAAACGAGGGTTGTCCGGCGGCACCTTGTTCGGCAGCATCCACGTCTCGGGCACCTTCAGACCGAGGCGGATCATCGCGCAGTACGCGGCGTGCTTCTCCATCGCCTGGAAGGTGAACGGGTTGTTGAGGAGGTGGACGCGATCCATGAGCGCGACCTTCTTCAGCCACTCCCGGGGCATCGGATACCACCACCCGAGGCGGTCGATGACGAGCGAGTGGCGCGGCCGCATGCGGAGGTCGAAGGGCTCGATGGTGACCCGCTCGGTCGTGAAGCGGTGAGTCTCCCCGCCCTCGCGAATCGAGAGATCGGCCCGGCCGAGCAGCGCCTCGAACGCCGCCGGCCAGTCCTCCTCGACCCCGAGCAGCATGCCGATGAGGTGAGTCTTCGACATCGTGGATCGGAGTATGCCGTCAGCCAACCACCGGGTGCAGACCGTCCGGCGGCGGTCAGGCGCGCCTCGATCGGCCTCTCGTGTCCCCTCCGGGATCGTCCCGCCCCTCGAGCGTTGCCTCGAGCCGGAGCGTCCGCTCGAACGCAGCCCACACCGCGTCGCTCACCACGGTTCGCATGCCGCCTCGCTCGAGCTCGTACAGCGCGGCCGCGGACGTACCGCCTGGCGACGTGACCATGTCGCGCAGCTCGGCGACGTGCTTGCCGCTCTGCAGGGCGAACTCGGCGCTCCCCTGCATCGTGTCGAGCACCAGCTCGCGCGCGACGTGGCGCGGGAACCCGAGGTGCACCGCGGCATCGGTGAGCGCCTCGATGAACAGGAAGATGTACGTCGGCCCGGTGCCGCTCACCGCCGTCGCCATCGCCACCTGGCGCTCGTCGTGGACCTCGAACTCGCGTCCCAGCGCGGTGAGCATCGTGCGCGTCCGCTGCTTTCCCTGCTCGTCGACGCTCTCGGTGGCGAACCACACCGTGACGCCGCGGCCGATCTGTGCTGGGGTGTTCGGCATGCAGCGCACGATCGCCGGGTGGTCGAGGCCGTCACCGAGCGCCCGCGTGCTGGCGCCCGCGATGACGCTGATCACGAGCTGCTCGGGACGGAGCGACCCGCGTAGCTCGGCCATGACCCCGGCCAGCATCTGCGGCTTGACCCCGAGGAGCACGACGTCGGTGCCGCGCGTCGCGTCCACGTTCTCCGCCGAGGTGCGCACCCCGTGCGCCGCGGTGAGCGCCTCGCGGCGCGAGGCACGGGGATGGGTGCACAGCACGTCGCCCGGCTCGACGAGGTCGTGCTCGAGCAGGCCCGAGAGCATCGCCTCCGCCATCACGCCGGTCCCGACGATGCCGAGCTTCGTGCCCCGAAGGGTCTCCGTGGTCATGTGACGGCAACCTTAGCGCCCGCGACGCAGGGGCCCGCTCCAGGGGCGCATGCCATGATCAGACGGCTATGCCCGACCTCAGCACGTCCGGCGGCGACGATCGGCCCGTCTACCAGTGGCTGCCCGAGGCGGGGCAGCCGGGGGCCAACGACCCGTCGCCGTGGCTGCCTCCTCCCCCGCCGGCCCGCCTGCCTGCCCCTCAGCAGCACAGCCCGACGGCCCCGCGCCAGCAGCGCCGCCGGCGTGAGGGTGCCGCGGGCGGCATCATCGCGGGCATCGCGGCCTTCCTGAAATACGGGCTCGTTTTAGTCAAGTTCGGCACTTTCGGTCCGACGCTGATCACCATGGTGATCGCGGTCTGGTTCTACACGCTGTTCTTCGGCCCTGCGTTCGCCGTGGGGATCGTCGTGCTCATCCTCATCCACGAGCTGGGGCACTTCATCGTGGCGAGGCGGCTGGGGCTGCCCGCACGGCTCCCCATCTTCATCGGACCGCTCGGCGCCGTCACCAACCTGCGCCGCGCGCCGGGCGACGCCGGCATCTCCGGGGTGATCGCCCTCGCCGGACCGGCGATCGGGACGGTGGCGGCGCTGATCTGCTTCCTGCTCGCGTCGATGGCGGAGCCCGGCTACGCCCGCTATCTGCTGCTCGCGCTGGCGTACTTCGGTTGCTTTCTCAACCTCATCAACCTCATCCCGGTCGGATTCCTCGACGGCGCCAAGGTCGCCGATGCGATCCCCCGGTGGATGATGGTGGCCGGTCTCCTCGCAGTCGCCGTGGTGGTGCTGCTGCTCGGGAATCCGATCGGCATCATCTTCCTGATCCTCGGCGTGTTCCACGTCATCGGGCGCTTCCGAAGCGGTGGCAGCAGCGCCGATCCGGCCCGGATCGCCGCGTCGAAGCGTGTCGGTCTGGGCGCCGCGTACGTCGCGATCATCCTGGTGGCCGCCGGTGGAATGTCCATCGCGAACACGGCCATCGTGAACAGCAATTTCGTGCCCGGGGTCACCGCCCCGGCGACAACCAGCACGACCAGTCTCTGACGGGCTTCGCGCCGGTCAGGGTGCCGGGGTCGAGGTCAGCTCGCAGCGCGGGAATGGAAACGTGATCGAGTTGTACAGATCCCCGTACACATCGAGCTGGCTGCTGTTCTCGTAGTCGAATCCGATCAACATCGCATGCGAGGTGTCGAACTTGAGCCGGATCTCCGCGTACAGCGGCAGGCGCGGCACCGGCAGCGGCGTCGGCGTTGCCCCGGTGTACGAGGGGTTCTTCACGTATTGGGTGAGCGTGCCCGTGTACCCGCAGACCACCACGGATCCTGACATCGCCTGCGTGTAGCCCGCGAGGCCCGGTTGTCCGAACGACGCGAGGGTCGTGCCGGTCTCGAGCACGATGTTCTGCTTGCCCTGCTGGGGCAGGAAGATCGCTCCGTACGACTCCTGCTGGAACGCCCAGTCCTGCGGGTAGAGCAGCGCGTCGCCGTCGGCGGATTGATAGGCGTTGAAGGTCCCCTGCGCGGTGAGAGTCGGGTCGGCAACGATCCACCCGGTCACGCTTCGGCCCTGGACCCTGAACCATCCGCCCCCGCCGCTCTGGTACTGGAGGACGGAGAACGTCGCTCCCTCGGCCGCGTCGCCGACGACGTTGGAGGAGCCCAGCGCGGGCGCGGAGTGGATGCGCAGCCCGAGCGGGCTGAGCACGGTCCTCGTGGTGCCGACGAGCACCGGCGTCGCGCTCGGCGTCGGGCTGACCGGCGTGGTGTGTGTCCCGGACGGCGTCGGCGTGGGATTCGAGTGCGACGACGATCCGCATCCCGCCAGGGTCACGGCGGCGGCCGCGAGGCCGGCGCAGGTCAGGCGGCGAGCACGCGCAGACATCCGCTCACGGACGCGGCGAGGCCGCGCAGGTCGTATCCGCCCTCGAGCAGCCAGAGGCTCCGGCCCTCGCAGTGCGTCTCGGCAAGCGCTCGGATCCGGGTGGCGATGGCCGAGTAGGTCTCATCGCTGAGGCGCAGCTCGGCGAGCGGATCGTCACGGTGCGCGTCGAATCCCGCGCTCACCACGATGAGGTCGGGCTCGTGCGCCGCGACCGCGGGGAGCACCGTCTCGTCGAAGAGGCTGAGCCAGCGCGTCCCGTCCGTTCCCGGTGGGATCGGAACGTTGATCGTCGTCCCCGTGGCTCCCGCGTCGCCGCGCTCATCCGGATGCCCGGTGCCGGGGTACCAGGGGAACTGGTGCAGCGACGTGTAGAGGACGCTCGGGTCGGCGTAGAAGATGTCCTGCGTGCCGTTCCCGTGGTGCACGTCGATGTCGACGATCGCGACACGCCGGGCACCCGCACCCTGAGCCACGCGGACGGCCATCGCCGCGTTGTTGAAGAGGCAGAACCCCATCGGCAGATGCGCCGTCGCGTGGTGGCCGGGCGGCCGGACGACGGCGAACGCCGCCCGCACCTCCCCCGCCATGACCGCTCCAGCGGCGCGCGACGAGCACGCGGCGGCACTCAACGCCACCTCGTACGAATACTCGGTGCAGTACGTGTCGGCGTCGAGCCATCCCCCGCCTTTCACCGCCAGCCCCTCGACGCGACGGATTTCGTCCTCGGAGTGGACGAGCAAGGGCAGGGCGCGTCGTCCCGCCGGAGCCTGGAGCCACGGCAGCGTTGCCAGCGAAGGATCGGCGGCGATCCCCGCAACGATGGCGTCGACACGCTCGGGCCGCTCCGGGTGACCCTGACTGGCGTGATCAGCCTGGTCGTCGTTGCGGATGAGCGCCAGCGGCACCGTCACGCCGGTGCAACCGCCGAACGGATCGCGTCGATACGCTCGCGCAGCGCCCGGGCGGCCGGACCAGGGCCCTCCGGCGCGCCGCCGATCCCGCGGCTCACGGCGACGACGACGCCGGCACGCCGGGCGTCGAGCCCGGCCCTCACGGCGTCATCGAGTGATCCTCCCTGGGCGCCGACCCCGGGCAACAGCAGCGGGGCGGTCGGTGCGGCGCCGCGGATCGTGGCAACCGCGTCCGGGGCGGTGGCGCCGACCACGAAGCCGACGGCGCCCGCGGGATCGAGCCGCATCCCCATCTGCACGATGCGCATGCTCACGGGCACGCCGCCCTCGAGCCGCGCGTCGAGGAGATCCGCGGCGCCGGGATTGCTGCTCCGCGCCACGATGAAGACGCCCCGGCCTTCGCGTTCGAGGAAGGGGCGGATCGAGTTGCCGCCCAGCAGCGGGTTGACGGTCACGACGTCCGCGCCGAGGACGTCGAAGAGCGCCCGCGCGTACGCAGCCGCCGTGTTGCCGATGTCGCCGCGCTTGGCGTCGAGGATGAGGATGCGGTCCGCGGGCACATGTGCCCGCAACCGCTCGAGGACCGCGTATCCAGCCGATCCGTGCTGCTCGAAGAAGGCCAGATTCGGCTTGAAGGCGCAGACGTGCTCGATCGTCGCCTCGACGACGTTCAGGCAGTAGCGCTCGGCATCGGCGGCGGTCGAGAACCCGTCCGGATCGAGCCCGGCGCAAAGGAGCGACCCGGACGCTTCGACGCACGCGTCCAGGCGTGCGGCGAATGTCACGGCGCTACCAGACCTCCCTCTGCGTGCTCGGCTGGATCGCTCCCTGGTCGGCACGGGGCGCGTACGGGGCCTCGATGCGTTCCTTCTCGGTCGACGCGCAGAGCGGGCACACGCGCGCCATCCGGCCGTCGAGGATCACCGCGGCGAGGCGGAAGATCGGCGTCAGCCGTCCACAGTTGTCGCAGGGTGCAGTCACCGCCATGGCTGCCCCGATATTGCCACGCGGAGAGGTCAGCCAGCGATCGGGACGGGCGCCGGGCGCGGTGGCGGCACCCGGCGCGACAGCCGGGCGCGCTCGCTGATGTGACGCAGCATCTGCGCCGCCTCCTCCTCGTCGCGGCAGCGGGCCGAAGCGTGCCAGCGCCTCCCCGCGGTGTCCACCTCGACCGTCGCCACGCGGAACGCGCGCTGGAGCGGCCCCGACTTGAGATGGACGCTCTGGACCTTCACGAGCGGGACGATGATCGTCGAGCACTCGACCCTCCCGGTCCGGGCGTAGACGTAGCGCCCGCCGAACCACGCGGCGAGGAAGTGGAAGGAGAACGGTGCCTTGAGCCGCGCCCTCGCCGGCGGACCGGCGTCGGGCGGAGGGTTCGGATGCGCGTCCGGCAGCACGCGCGCCAGCAGCCAGAGTGCCTGTTCGCGCGTGGCCACCGGGATCAGCGTCCGCGCCACCTGCTGCGCGTCGCGATCGGCCTGGCGGGACACGGTCTGGCGGGCGACGTCCACCTCGAGACGCGCCCAGCCGAGCATCCGCCAGAAGAGCGGTTCCACGACCCGGACGGCCTGGATCCGGCCGAACGGGATCGTCTCGTGGCGGCGCTGGAGCAGACCCCGGTCGAGCCGGACGCCGTCGCCCGCCTCGCTGATCGAGAAGTCGAAATCCTCGTTGAAGGCGCGTGCGGCGCCCAGGGCGCTGAGGACGAGCGCGGTGACCGCCGTGCCGAGCGCGCCCGCACCGATGATCGGGGCGGCGGCGATGGCGCCGAGGCCGGCGATCGCGATCAGCACCGGGGCGAGGACCTGCGCACGCATCAGCAGCGCCGGCAGGAGCAGCCCGTTCTGGATGTGGAGCAGCGGTATCGCAGGCGGCTCCGGCGTGCCGGCGTCGAGCCCGTGGGCAAGAGCGAGGAGCCGCGCCCGCACGATCGGCGCCTGCGCTGCCGTGAGGTACGCGAGGCGGCCGTGCTCGCCACCCCGCCCGGCCGAGACCACTCGCACCTCGGCGAGGCCGAGGAACCTCCCCGCCAGCGGCGCGATGACGTCGACCGCCTGGATGCGGGCCAGGGGGATGCGCAGCGACTGCCGCCGGATGAACCCCGTCTCGATCTGCAGGTTGCCGTCCGCGATCCGCCACCGGGTGACCGCCCAGGAGATCACGCCGCCGATGCCACCGACGGCGAGCAGGCACAGGTAGACGATGAGCGACGCGCTGAACCCCGAGTTGCGGTGCTGGCCCTGCGAGTTGGCGATCGACGGCACGGCGATGACGAGCACGCCGATCAACACCGCGCCGAAGCGAACGACCGGGGACAGCGGGTGCAGACGCCGCCACGTCTGGCCCACCTCGGCCTCACCCGGCGGGATCAGCGGCGGACCGGCCGCGGTCGTGGGTGGCGGCTGCACGCTCACAGGCCGGTCGCCTTCGCCTCCCCGACCAGGGCCAGCCGGTCGCGGAGCGCGTCGGCGTCGGCACGGACGAGACCCGGGATGCGGGCATCGCTGGCTGCGGCTGCGGTGTGGAGCTGGACCGTCGCAAGGCCGAAGGCGCGATCGATCGGCCCGGCGGTGACATCGATGAACTGCATGCGGCCATACGGCACCACCGAAACCCTGCGAAAGAGCAGCCCGCGGGTGACGATCAGGTCCTCCTCGCGCTCCGCGTATCCCCAGGAACGGTACCGGCCCCGCTCGACAAGCCACGCGGAGCCCGCGATGAGGGCGACCACCACCGGGAGCGCGACGGTCGCCGTCACGTGGACGAGCAGCGCGACGAGGAGTGCCGCAACGAACACCGGGGTCCAGACGAGAGCGAGCTCCGTCTGGCGCGCCAGCCAGAAACGAGGCGACAGCCGCTTCAACGGAATTGGGCCGAGCGCCAGCTCGGCGGTCACGGCGATCGCCGGAGCCTCGTCATCCCCACGAGCTATATCACACCCATCCCTGACATCCTGATCGCAACCTCGCACTGGACGTTTGGAGTTCGCGGGCGCACGATAGGCTGAGTGCAGGAGCGGCATCGGATGAACTCAATGAAAGCGCGAATCGAGTCCGACCTCAGGCGCTTCGAGCAGCGCATCGGGATCGATCGCGAGGGTCGAACCGTCTGGGTGTGGCTCATGCCGCTCGGAGTAGGCCTGATCTCCGCCGCACTGGCCCCGTTCATGCCCGGATTGCCTGACGCGACGGGGTGGCCGGAGCGACTGGCCCTGTCGATCTTCGCGCTGCTCACGATGACGGCGATCGCATCGATCTATCTCATCTCCTTCGACAACGACCACAACCAGCAGGCGGCCGTCGAGGACTTGCCCGGCCAGAACGACACCGGCGGCTCGAAGGCGCCGACGCCTCCGACCGGCTCGCCGCCGCCGCAATGGGTGAGCGCGCTGGATACGACGGTCGAGGAGGAACCGGTTCCCGAGCTCGCCGCAAACCACCGCGAGGATCGATCGCGGGTTCCCACGGGAGCGCCCCGCTAAGCGCTGTCCCGAACCAGCGCGATTGCGCGGGTGCGCGGCGGCGGGAGCCGGGCGAGCAGTTCCAGGACACGGCTGCCGGCGCTCAGGCCGCGATTCCCCGCCACCGTGCGTCAGTCGCGAGCTGAGACGATCTCGAGCCCGGCGGCCACCGCGTTGCTGAACTGGTCGCTCACCACGACCACGTCACGTCCCGCGCGATCAAGTAGGGACCCGGCCACCGCGGCGCGGTACCCGGCGGCACAGTGCACCCACACCCGACCGGGCGGCACGTCGTCGAGGCGGTCGGGCAGCTCGTGCAGCGGGATGTGCCGGGCCGCGGCGAGGTGCCCGTCGCGCCATTCACCGGCAAGGCGCACGTCGACGACCACCTCACCGGCGGCGCCGATCGACTGCTTCAGGTCGGCAAACCCCGTCACCGGGTACGAGCTCGTGCGGAGCCCGGTCCACGGATCGTCCGATCCGTCGGTGGGGCTGAGGCCGCAGGCGGCGATCGTGTCGATCCCGATGCGGGCGAGCGCACGGCGCGCGGCGGCGAGATCCTCGTCACTCGGCCCGATGAGACTGAGCGGGCTGCCCCATGGGAGGAGCCATCCGACGTACGTCGTCAGCGGGTCGGAGAGCTCGAACCCGAGCGTTCCCGAAAGGTGGCGCGCGGCGAACGCACGGCGCTCGCGAAGGTCGATCACCCACTCCCCCGCCTCGGCGCGAGCCGCAAGCTCGCGGGCATCGCTGCGCCGCGGGAGGCTCAGATCGACAGCGCCGGTTCCCGCGCGGTTCCGCGGCGCGATGTAGGCGTAGTAGCGGGGATAGGCGTCCAGTCCCGCGACGAGACGCGCGACGAACGCGTCCTCGTCCATCAGGAGCGCCGGGTTCTCCCGTCGCTGGTGCATCGCGTCGGCCGTGTCCGCGCCGCCGACGGGGAAGCCCGCCGAGCAGAGACTGCCGAAGCCGTGCGTCGGCAGGATCGCGGCCGCGTCCGGAAGCTCGGCGGAGATCCGGCGTGCGGACCGGTGCTGGAGGTGGCTGAGACGGTCGGTCACCCACGGTCCCGCGAGGTCGGTCCGCCCCACGGAGCCGAGCAGCATCGAGCCCCCGGTGAACGCCGCGACGGGAAGGCCGTCCTCCTCGAGGACATAGGACATGTGCGTGGCGGTGTGACCCGGCGTGTGGCGGGCTCGAAGCGTCGCCCCGCCCACGGCGATGGATTCACCGTCGCCGATCGCCCGCCGCGTGTACCCGACCGACTTGCCGGCGGGGATGACGTGCGTCGCGCCGGTGACCCGGCAGAGGTCGGCGCCACCCGAGACGTAGTCGTTGTGGATGTGGGTCTCGAGCACGTGGCGCAGCGTGCTGCCGTGCTCGTCGAGCACCGCCATCACGCGGTCGATGTCTCGCTGCGGATCCACCGCCACCGCCTCCGCTCCGGCGAGGATGACGTAACTCCGATCGCCCAGCTCCGGGGTGGCGATCGTGGCGATCTCCGCACGCACCCCTGAACGATCCCACAAGAACGTGGGCTCGAGCAGAGTTGACCGCTGCGAGCGCGTTCTGCCAGTGTGTGCCGACGCATGCGCCAGCTGACCAGCCTCGACGCGCAATTCCTCGCCCTCGAGACGCCGCGCATCTTCGGCCACACGGCGGGCGTCCTCGTCCTCGACCCCTCGACCGCGCCCGGCGGCGCCATCACCCTCGCCGATCTGCAGCGTCTCATCCTCGAGCGGCTGCCACTCATCCCGGTCTTCCGCTGGCGGCTTGCCGAGGTGCCCTTCGGTCTCGACTACGCCTACTGGGTCGACGATCCCGACTTCGACATCGACTTCCATGTCCGAGAGCTCGCCCTGGTACCCCCCGGGAGCACCGCCCAGCTCCAGGATCAGGTCGCCCGGATCTTCGCCAGACCGCTCGACCGCAGCCGGCCGCTGTGGGAGCTGTATCTGATCCACGGGCTCGAGCACGGCAGGGTCGCCCTGATGACCAAGATCCACCACGCGGTCATCGACGGGATGTCCGGCGCCGAGATCCTGGGATCGCTGCTCGACCTCAGCCAGGAGGGCCGGCCTGCTCCCGACCCCGACTTCGACGCGGGCGAGGCGCGCATGCCCACCCAGGCGGAGATGCTCATCCGCGGCCTTGTCGGGCTTCCCCAGTACCCGCTGCGCCTGCTCCGCTCGCTGCCCTCGACCCTTCCCCATTTCGAGGAGGTCGGCATCTTCAACATGCTCCCCGGCGCGAGATTCGTCGGCGCCGCAGGGCGGCGGCTGGAATCGATGCTCGGCAGGTTTCCGACCGTCGACGGGCGCCGCCTTCCCGCGCCACCCCGCACGTCGTTCAACGGTCGGGTGTCAGCGCACCGCCGGATCGTGTTCGGCAGGATTCCTCTTGATGCAGTCAAAGATGTCAAGAACGCGTACGGGGTCACCGTCAACGACGTGGTCGTGTCCATCTGCGCGGGAACCGTCCGCCGCTGGCTGATCAAGCACCACGAGCTCGGCGACGCTCCATTGATCACGCAGATCCCGGTTTCGGTCCGCAGCCCCGAGCAGCAGGGCACCTACGGCAACGCCATCCTGCTCATGGGAGCCCCGCTCCACACCGAGATCGAGGACCCCGTGGACCGGCTGCGCGCGACGCACGAGGCGCTCGCGGAGATGAAGGAGCGCCACCAGGCGCTGCCGGCGACCCTGCTCCAGGATGCGAACCACTTCATCCCGCCGGCCGTCTTCTCGCGCGCCGCGCGGATCACGTTCGCGTTCGCGAGCAACTCGCGCATGCGTCCCACGTGGAACCTGGTGATCTCCAACGTCCCCGGACCGCAGTTCCCGCTGTACTGCGCGGGAGCGCGCATGGAGGCGATCTATCCCGTGTCGGTGATCACCGACGGTCTGGGCTTGAACTTCACCGTCATGAGCTACGACGGGAGTTCTCGATTTCGGGATCGTCGCCGATCGCGACCTCATCCCTGACGTCGGCAGGATGATGAGCTGGTTGAAGGAGGAGCTCGCCTCGCTGGCGGTGCCGGACACCGCCGACCTCGTCGCCCACGCCCCGTCGCGGCCACGCCGGCGCCGCAGCCGGCCGGAGGCGCCGAAGTCCGCATAGGCAGCCGTCGGGCGGCAGCCGTCTATCATGGGTGCGATGGCAGATGAGCCGATCGCCTGGACGGGCATCAAGACCGGCGAGGCAGTCGTCGCCAGCGACGGCACCGACATCGGCCGCGTCGTCGAGGTCGCCGCACTCGCCCGCGAGGACATCTTCCACGGCGTCGTGTTCGAGCACTCGCGGCTTCGAAAGCATTACCTGGCGCCGGCCACCGACATCGACCGGATCACGGCCGACGCGGTGCACCTCACGGTCGACGCGGACACGGCCGGCCGGTACGAGGAATTCCAGCAGCTCCACGTGTCGCAGCTCGGCCTGCGCGGCGTCTTCAAGTGGAAGCATTTCGGCTGGAAGGACTCGGACGAGTAGGCATTGACGAGGATCCTCATCACCGGGGCGGGCGGGTCTCCCTCGACCAACTTCGTGCGCTCACTGCGCCTCGCACCCGAGCCGTTCCACCTTGTGGGGACCGATGCCGACGAGTTCCTGCTCATGCGTGCAGAAACAGACTCCCGCTACCTGGTGCCACCGGCGAGCGACCCGGACTACCTCGATATCCTGAACGGCATCATCGATGAGGAGCAGGTCGACCTGGTCCACGCGCAGAACGACACCGAGGTCGGGTTCCTCTCCGAGCACCGCGAGCGTGTCCACGCGCGGACGTTCTTCCCCTCCAAGGAGACCGTGCGCATCTGTCAGGACAAGTTCCTCTCGTACGAACGCTGGCGCGCTGCGGGGCTCGTGGTTCCGACGACCGTCGTGATCGGCGACGCCTCGGATCTCGAGGCTGCCTTCACATCGTTCGGAGGGCATATGTGGGTTCGCGACTCCACCGGCGCCGGAGGCCGGGGGTCGCTTCCGGTGCACGACCTGGAGACGGCGCGCGCGTGGCTCGATCTGCGGCAGGGATGGGGTCGATACACGGCATCGGAGCTGCTGGAGTTGCAGACGATCACCTGGATGTCGCTGTGGCACGAGGGCGAGCTGGTCCTGGCGCAGGGGCGGAAGCGTCTCTACTGGGAGCTCGGCAAGCTGTCCCAATCGGGTGTCTCCGGCGCGACCGGTGCGGCGGTCACGGTCGCCGATCCTCAGGTCGACGAGATCGCGCGGGCGGCCGTGCTCGCCATCGATCCCGCGCCCGACGCGCTCTTCGGCGTCGATCTCACCTACGACAACAAAGGTGTGCCCAACCCGACCGAGATCAACATCGGCCGCTTCTTCACCACCCATCTCTTCTTCACACGGCTCGGCGTCAACATGCCGTACGTATTCGTGAAACTCGCATGCGGCGAGCCGCTCCCCGACATCCCACAGAAGCTCAACCCCGCGCGCGAAGGGATGGTCTGGATCCGGGGCATCGATTTCGAGCCGGTGCTGGTGCCGCTTTCGGACATCGAATCCCAACGCGAGCAGCTCGCAAAACGGAGATCGATGCTGAGCCGATGACCCTGCTGCTCACGGGCGCCTCCGGGTTCCTGGGTCACAGGGTCGCGGAGCTGTTGCTCGAAAAGGGCGAGGACGTGGTGGCGATCGGGCGGTCGGCACATGCCTCGCCATCCTCCGGACGCTTCGTCACCGCCGACCTCACCGATCCGGGCGAGCTGCGCCGCGCCGTGGAGGTCATCGGTCCGGTGGACTCGATCATCCACCTGGCGGCGATGGTCCCGAAGTCGAGAAGCCAGGATGAGGCCGCCACGGCGTTCGAGGCCAACCTCATGGGCACCGTCCGCCTCCTCGGTGCGTACGAGGGCGTGGTTCAGACGGTCGTGTTCGCCAGCACCGCTGAGGTCTACGGACTCCCCGAGGCCGGCGGCCCCATCCCCGAGGATGCCGACCTCCGGCCGCTGAGCTGGTATGCGGCGAGCAAGGTCGGCGCGGAGGCGTATTGCAGGACGCTCGAGCGGCGCACGCCGATGCGCCTCTCCATCCTTCGTTTCACCGTCCTGTACGGCGCCGGTGACACCATCGACCGGGCAATCCCGAACTTCGTTCGCAGCGCCGTGCGCGACGACCCGATACGGCTCTTCGGCGGCGAGGAGCTTCGCGACTACCTCCATGTCGACGACGCCGCGCGCGCCGTCTGTCTCGCGTGGGAACGGCGACTGTCGGGCACGTACAACGTCGGCTCGGGCCAGGGCATCGCCGTGCGTGACGCGGCGCGCGCGGTGCTCGCGATGACGGGCGCAGCATCGCCCATCGAGCTGCTGCCGCGCGAGAAGCGCGCAGCGGACATCGTGCTCGACACGTCGAGGTTTCACGAGGCGACGGGCTTCGTTCCCACGCACGTCTTTCCGCAGGGGTTGGAGGAGCAGATTGCCTGGACAGCAGCGGCCGGCTCTGGTCTTTGACCTCGACGGCACCCTCCTCGACGTGTCGGCTCGCCACCATCACGTGTACAGCACGGTGTGCGAGTTGCTGGACGGGCAACCCCTGGACAGGGTCACCTACTGGAACCTGAAACGGCAGCGCGCCGGCTGGCCCGAGATTCTCGCCGTGAGCGGGTTGACGCCGGATCGCTACCAGGCCTTCGAGGCCACGTTCAAGTCGCTGATCGAGCTGCCCGCAAGTCTCGGTTTCGACGTCCTGTTCCCGGACGCGGTCTCGCTGCTGGCCAAGGCGTCTGCGCAGCATCGCTGCGTGCTCGTGTCGCTCCGCACCTCCCGGATCGCTCTGCGCGCCCAGCTGGAGGTGCTCGCGATCACGCCCTATTTCAGCGCGGTCGAGAGCGCGCCCGCTGACGACGAGCCGGCCTTCCAGGTCAAGGTGCGCTTGATACGCAGGACGATCCACACCGGCGAGCCCGCCGTGCTCATCGGTGACACCGAATCGGACGTGATGGCGGCGACCGCGCTCGGCTATCCCTCCATCGCCGTGACCTCGGGGATCCGCGATCGCGACATCCTCGCGCAGCAGGAGCCCGACCATCTCGTTGACGACCTTCACGGCGTCGAGCACGCGCTGCGGCTGATCGGCGCGCTCTGAGATGACCTCGAGGAGCAACGGCGAGGCGCCGTTCGGCGTCGCGATGCACCGGCATTTGAAGCTCATCCACCAGATGCTTAGCAACGACCTCGAGGTGTGCCGGAACCTGGCCGTGGACGTCGCCGCCGGAGTCCCATCGGAACGGATCGCGGAGCAGGTCGTCGCTTTGCAGACGCGGAGCCCGATCTGGTCGCTGCAGGTGAACTGCCTCTACCACTGCCAGGTCGTGCATGCCCACCACCACCACGAGGACGCCGACATGTTCCCGGCGCTCCGCCGTTCCAATCCCGACCTTGGCGCGGTGGTCGACCGTCTCGAGGCGGACCATCGTGCGATCTCGGGCCTGCTGGATGCGGTCGAAGCGGCGGCCGCCGAGCTCGACGACACGGCGGAGCATCCGGCCCGGCGACGTCTCGTCGAAGGGCTCAACACCCTCGCCGATCATCTCCTCGAACACCTCGCGTATGAGGAGGACGCCATCGCCTCGACGATGCGCAGCTGGGAGCAGTGGCCCTCGGGGGTATCGCTGAGGTAAGGTCGCCTGTCATGCCC
>CAVQLW010000002.1:0-49436 GCA_963713485.1 Candidatus Dormiibacterota bacterium | reverse complement strand
CGACGTTGTCACGGCGGACTTACGGGCGAGGAACCCTAATCCTGCAGCCCATTCAGTGCTTCGCCAAACCCGCGGGGTCGAATCTCCACGTCCTGTTAGCGGGGCGCGAAGTTCAGCGAGGCGCGCTCGGTGTACACGGCGCCTCCCGGCCCCGGATGCGAATCGTAAAGCACGAGTCGCGCGGCGGTGAATCGCATGACGGCGCGCGGCTCGGCGACGGCAGCAGCCCATGACGCGCGTGCGCCGGCGTTCCACGGCAGTCGCGGACGGCCCAGCGTGCAGTGCGCGTGATACGCGCGCTCCTCGACATCGAACCCAGCACCGCCCAACGCCGAACGACACTCGAGCGCGAGTGCGGTGAGGGGTGCGACATCCCGGGTAGGACCGAGCCACAGCACACGCGGTGCGCCGCGCGATGGAAATGCCCCGAGTGTGCTCGAGCTCGACGTCGAACGCGAGCGTGCGCGCCGCAAGCGGACGCACCAGCTCGACCGCCGTCAGCGCGCGCTCCTCATCGATGTTGCCGAAGAAATGCACCGTGAGATGCAACGTCTCCGGACGCGCCCAGCGCGTGGCCGTGACCCGCTCGCGAAGCGATGCCTCCAGCCGCTGCGCCTCAGCGAGCGCGGGATCCGCGATCGGGACCGCGAGAAAGCACCTCACCCCGCCGGAACGGGGCTCGGCGTCTGCTTCGCGCTCGCGTCGGGCTCGCCGGTGTTGGGGTCGGACTGGGCGACGTGCACGGATTGCCGCCCGCGTTCGTGAGCGTCACGGATATCCCGTTCGCAACGCAGAGCTGGCGGATCGCCGAGAACAGCGCCTCCGCGAACCACTCCGGCCGGTCCATCACGTTGTACGGATTGCCCGCGTAGATGAGGATGTGGCGCACTCCCCATCCCTTGGTCGTCTTCGAGTACAGCATGAGGATGTCGTAGCCGCCGGCATCGTGCACCGCTGTTGTGGTGTACGCGCCGACCTTGAGTGCCTCCACCGCCGCGGCGAAGTTCGGGTCATAGGTCTTGAGCTGCGCGGCGGTCAGGACGCCGAGGTCGCCACCGCTCGCGCTCGTCCCGCTGTCGTCGGAGAACTGCTTGGCCGTTGCGATGAAGTTGGCCCCGGAGGCGAGCGTCTGCTCGACCGTCGCCACACGAGCCTGCGCGAAGTGGTCCTCGAGGCGCTGCTCGTTGATGTCGGAGCTGATCTCATCCTCGAGCTGAGCGATGGAGCCGCCCGCTCCCGCAAGCTCGGTCTCGAGCGCATTCTTCCCTCCGGCCTGCTGCGCGTCGGTGGCGACCTCGGCCTGTATCTGACCGGGGGTCGCCTCGAGGCCGAGCTTCGTCGCCTCCTGGCGGATGACGATGTCGACGATCAGGCTCCGCAGCACGCTCGTACGAAGCTCGGTCGTCTGGGCGGGGTCGCCGGCGCTCGCGCCCCCCTGTTCGATGCTCGTGAGGGCGCTCTCGTACCGTGCGTTGAACTGCGCGAGCGTGATCGTGTCCGATGCGACGCGCGCGATCACCGGCGACGGCTTGTTCGGTGGCGGCGCGCTCGAACACCCGGTCACAAGGATCACGCATGCGGCTGCGACCGCCCCGGCCCGCCCTCGATGGAACATCCTCAGGCCAGTGTATCGGGGGCCGCCGAGGTACCCGCCGGGACGACGCTCGGCGCGTTCACACGCGCTCTGAACGACGGCGTGACCACGACGATCACCGTCGCCGCGCCCACCAGGAGCGCTCCGATCCCGATGGCGTTGAAGAGCTGCGTGTGCGGGATCAGCCCGTACGCGACTGTTCCGAGCGGCTGCAGCCCGGCGAAGATCGTCGCGTTGATGCCGAGCAGCCTCCCGCGCAGCGCCGGATCGGTGTCCGTCTGCAGCAGCGTCGTCATCGACGTGTTCACCGCGACGAACGCGAAGCTGATCCCCACCAGTGCCGGAAGTGTCATGCCGAGGACCACGCTGTGCGCGACGATGAACAGACTGGCGGCGTAGACAACCCCGCCGACGAGCATCAGCTGCAGGCGCCCGGCGCCACGCCCCATCGACGCGATGGCGAGGCCGCCCACCAGACCGCCGATGCCACCGACGCTGTACATGATGCCGAGCGCCTGCGCGCCGACGTGCAGCTGTGTTCTGGCCAGCACGGGCAGAAAGGGCATGTACGACACGCCGCAGAACGCGAGCACCGAGGCGACGATCAGCAGCCCTCGGACCATGGGGTCGGAACCTGCGTGGCGCAGACCGGCGAGGAGCTCACCCATGGCGGTCGTCCCAGCCCGTCGCGGCAGCGGCTTCACATCGGGGATCACGGTCAGCAGCACGACGATCGGCGCGAGGTAGGCGACCGCGAGAAACCCGAAACAGACCGCGGGACCGGCGAACCCGATGAGCAGTCCGGCGACCGCCGGCCCGACGATGCGCGTGGCGCTCATCGCCGCCGCACCCAGCGCCACCGCGTTGACGACGAGGTGACGTTCGACGAGGTCCGCGACAAGCGCCTGGCGGGTGGGCAGGTCGGCGGCGTCGGTGGCCCCGAAGACGATCGCCACCACGAGGATCGCGAGGAACGTCGCATGGTGGGTGGCGACGAGCACTGCGAGCGCGCCCGCGCTGAGACCGAGCATCGACTGGGTGACCAGGAGGATCCGGCGGCGCGGGAGGCGGTCGGCGAGAACACCACCCGCGAGCGACAGGATCACCGAGGGGATGCCGTCCGCGGCCGCCACGACGGCGACCGCGGTGGTGCTGCCCGTCTGCTGGTAGACGAGGTAGCCGAGCGCGACCACCTGCATCCAGGTGCCGAGCAGCGTCGGCCACTGCGCCGCCCAGTACCAGCGGAACGGGCGGACCCGGAGCGCGGGCGGTGGCCACCGTCCCTCGCGAGCAGCGGACGGCTCAGGCGTTGCGGTCACCCTCCAACGATATGTGGAGGACGGTCGATGTCCGCTGGAACCCCGCGTTGCGGTATGCCCCGTCGGCACCCGGCGCCGCCTCGAGGAAGGCCGCGGCGAGACCACCCTCGAAGCACCGGCGGGCGAGCGCGGAGACCATCGCCGCGGCAAGCCCACGGCGACGGTGCGACGGCGCAACGGCCACACCCACGATCTCGGTGGTGGTCCCGACCGGGACGACCGTCTGGGCCGCTCCGACCAGCGCACCGGTGGTCACATCGGTGGCGACCAGGGCGTGACCGCCGTGCTCCATGGTGCTCTGCAGCCGCACGACGCTGCCATGGTCAACCGGCTGGGGATCCTGGAAGATCTCGTGCTGGAGCAACGCCATCGACATTCCGATCGCATCCGTGGCCGGCACATCGAGGGTGATGCCCGAAGGCGCCGCGAGCGAGCGCACCGTGGCCGGCGTGCACGTCATCAACGGCAGACGTTCCTCGACGGCGAACCCGCGCGCGAGCAGACTCGCCTCAACGGCTGGTGCCACGGATGGCAGAAACTCGAGGCGGGGTATGCGGCTCGCGCCCTCGAAGACGGTGATCAGGGCCTCGACATCTGCTGCGCTCGGCTCGGCGCCGTCGTCGGGGATCGCGTAGTTGAGCCACCGGCTCGTCGTCCCCGGCGTGAACATCACCAGGAACGGACCGGCGCGCCGGAGCTCGCGTCCGGTACGCCCGCGCATGAACCCCATGATGCCGCGGTCCGCATCGACGTCGACCGGGTGCTCGCTGTCCTCCGGCATCGAGGACGGCGCGTCAGGCGGCGACGACCGCGGCGCTGTCCGCAACCGGCAGCGGCAGGTCGTCGAGGAACGCGGCGATCAACGCACGCTGGCGACGTGACAGCTCCTCACTCCACGCATGGCCGGCCTGACGGATGACCCCGAGGGACACGTCGGGTGCGTCGGCGACGGCTCCCTCGAGCCGGCGCACGTTGACGATTCGGTCGTGCTCTGCCACGAGGATGAGCACCGGACTCCCCGCGCCCCGCACCTGCGCAAGGTCGTCGCGGCGCAGCGCGTCGCGCAGCCACTCGCGGGCTGCGCGCGGGTTGGCTCGCAACTGGTTGTCGAAGTTGGCCTGCGCGGCGGTGGGGTCGACGTCCTTGCCCTCGACCATGAACCGCTTGTAGAGGTCGCTGACCACGCGCCGGTGTCCGAGCCAGACGATGCCGGGGTACACGGGCGCCGCGAGCATGAAGCCCATCTGAAACTGAAACCAGCGCCGGACCAGCCAGGGTGCGACGAGCGGCGTGTGCAGGATGATGCGTCCCGTCGCGGCGGGCCGCGCGCGCTGGACCGCCAGTGCCACCGGCGATCCCAGGCACAGCCCGGCGACGTCGTAATGCTCGGCGCCGGCGTCGGCCGCCGCGGTCATCGCGGCCCGGGCGAGCGCTGACGCCGTGTGGCCGCCCACCATCGGCGCGGAGCGTCCGAAGCCGGGAAGGTCCGGCGCGATGATCGTGCGGCGCGGCAGGAGCACCGAGAACCAGTCCTCGAAGTTCTCAGCCGAACCGATGAAGCCGTGACAGAGGACCAGCGGCGGACCCGATCCCCCGGTCAGGTAGCGAAGCGGTTTGCCCTCGTGCACCGTGAACCGCTCTTCGAGTCCGCTCACGGGAGCGGTCACTCGGTGTCGATCTGAGCGCGCTGCAGGCGTCCGCTGTAGTCGATGTAGATCGACTTCCATTCGCTGAACTCATCGAGCACGTGGCCGCCTGCCTCGCGATGCCCGTTGCCCGTGTCGCGCGTCCCGCCGAACGGCAGCTGGATCTCGGCGCCGATCGTCGGCGCGTTGACGTACACGATGCCCGAGTGCAGCTCGTGGATGGCGCGGAACGCCTTGCGGAGGTCGTTCGTGTACACGCTGAGGCTCAACCCGAAACGCGTCGAGTTGGCCACGTCGAGGGCGTCGTCGAGCGACGTGGCCGGCATGATCACCGTCGTGGGGCCGAAGATCTCTTCCTGTGCGATGCGCATCGATCGCGTGACGCCGCCGAACACAGTCGGTGGATAGAACCAGCCCTCGGCGAGCGAACCCTCACGCGCGATCTCGCCGCCGCTGAGCAGCGTCGCGCCATCTGCGCGCCCGACGTCGGTGTACGAATGGATCCGCCGGAGCTGCGACTCGTTGATCACCGGTCCGACATCGACGGTCTCGTCGAGGCCGTCACCGAGACGCAGGCGCGCGGTCCGGTCGAGCAGCCGCGATGTGAACTCGTCGAGGGCACCACGCTCGACGATCAGCCGTGACGTCGCGGTGCAGCGCTGGCCAGCGGTACCGAACGCGCCCCAGAGCGCACCGTCGACGGCGAGTGAGATGTCGGCGTCGGCGAGCACCACGATGGCGTTCTTGCCCCCAAGCTCGAGCGAGCACTTCTTGAGCATCCGCCCGCACGTCTCCGAGACGCTCCGGCCGACGTCGACGCCACCGGTGAAGTAGACGGCGGCGACGTCAGGATGCTCGACCACCACAGACCCCACCTCGGAGCCGAACCCGAAGACGAGGTTCAGGATGCCGGGCGGAAGGCCCGCCTCGGCGAACACCTCGACAAACCGGAGCGCGCATGCCGGTGTGTCCTGAGCGGGCTTGAAGACGACGGTGTTCCCCGCCATGATCGCTGGGAAGATCTTCCACGAGGGGATCGCGATCGGGAAGTTCCACGGCGTGACGCACCCGACGACGCCGAACGGCTGACGCATCGTCATCGCCCACTTGTCGCGGAGCTCGCTCGGTACCGTCTCACCGAACGCGCGACGCCCCTGCCCGGCGATGAACTTGCCCATGTCGATCGCTTCCTGGACGTCGCCGCGCGCCTCGGTGAGCACCTTGCCCATCTCTCGCGTCATCAGGCGCGCGAGGTCCTCCTTGCGCTGCTCGAGCAGCTCTGCCGCACGCAGGATGATCTCGGCTCGAGATGGCCATGGCGTCCGCCGCCAGCCGTCGAACGCCGCGCGGGCGGCTGCAACCGCGGCGTTCACATCCGACGCGGTGCTTCGAGGGAACACACCGACGACGTCGCCGGTGTGCGCGGGGTTGTGCGATTCGAATGTCCGCCCCGAGTCCGACGGGCGGTACTCGCCGCCGATCAGGTTGCCGGTCTCGATCCTTGCGGCCACCGCCGTCACCGGGCGGCCTCCTCGCGAATCGCCGCTTCGAGGATGTCGAGGCCCTGCTCGAGCTCGGGTTCGGGGATCGTGAGCGGGGGGATGAGGCGGATCACGTTGCCGTCGATGCCGCAGGAGAGGATCAGCAGCCCGCGCGCCAGGGCGTTGGTGGCGATCCGGTCGACGAGCCCGGACGACGGGTGGCCGTCCTCCATGAACTCGAGCCCGATCATGAAGCCGAGACCACGCACATCCGCGAGTGCCGGCACGCCGTCCTGCCAGGTGCGGATGCGATCCATCACCTGCTTGCCGAGCCGCGCCGCGCGCTCCGGCAGGTGCTCACGGGTGAGCGTCTGCATGACCGCGATGGCAGCAGCGCAGGCGATCGGGTTGCCGCCATAGGTGGTGCCATGTTCGCCCGGATGCCACGCCCGCATGAGGCTGTGCCGCGCGATGATCGCCGCGATCGGCATGCCGTTGCCGAACGCCTTGGCGACACACATGATGTCGGGCTCGGTGCCGGTGTGGTCGACCGCGAACATGCGGCCCGTCCGGCCGAATCCACTCTGCACCTCGTCCGCGACCAGCACGATGCCGTGCTCGTCGCAGACTCGACGCAGCATCGGCATGAATGTCGGCGGCGGCACCACGTATCCACCCTCGCCCTGCATCGGCTCGACGATGATCGCCGCCACCGACTCGGGTGGCACCGTCGTGGCGAAGAGCAAGTCGAGGTCGCGCTCGACGAGGTCGCACCGGGCGCCAGGCGCATGGGTGCAGTACCGGAAGCAATGCGGGTACCGGACGTGGTGCACCCCGGGAAGGAACGGCCCCATGCCGAGCCGGTAGTTCGACTTGCTCGCGGTCAGCGAGAGCGCCCCGTACGTGCGTCCGTGGAACGCCCCAAGGAACGCGATGATCTCCGATCGGCCGGTGGCGCGGCGAGCCAGCTTGATCGCACCCTCGACCGCTTCCGCACCGGTGTTGTTGAAGAAGACCTGGTCGAGCCCGGGTGGCGTGATCGACACGAGCGCTGCCGCGGCTTCGATCATCGGGAGCGTCAGCGTGGTGACCGACGTGTGCCACACGCGATCCACCTGCTCGTGGACGGCGGCGACGACCGCCGGGTGGCCGTGCCCCAGGCTCGTGACCGCGATGCCGCACCCGAAGTCGAGCACGTCGCGACCGTCGACGGTGTGGAGGTGCGCGCCCTCGGCGCGCTCGACGACGAGATCCGAGTAGCGGTGGTAGGCCGGCGAGATCAGCTCGGCGTCGCGGTCCCGCCAGGTGGCGGCATCGGCCGCTGCGAGCATGTCGGTCACGACTTCGACGCGGCGGTCGCGGGTCCGGATGGCGAGGTGGCCGTCCGCCGGACTCCGACTCTCCCGAGAGCCAGGAAGCCGACGAACATGACTGCGATCCCGGACGCCTCGTAGGCGCCGAGCACGTCGAGGTTGCCGATGCCGACGGTCTTCGCCGCCGAGAATCCGACGGCGATCGCAAGCGCTCCCGCGGTGAGCAGGACGTTGCAGATCACCCGGTCGATGCCCGCGCGGTCGCGGACGAATCGGTACGCGGACCAGGCGGAGCCGCCGACCAGCACGAGGGTCCCGATGATGTTGAGGAACACGACGCCGATATAGAGGAGCGTGCCCTGCTGGATCGCGTCGCCGAGGACGCCCTTCGCGGTGCCGAGCTTCGCGGCGTCGACGGGGATCACCGCGGCGTCGACCGCGAGCACGACGGTGATCACGGCGAGCACCCCCGCGCAGGCCCACGCGACCCGTCGCGGCGCCAGCAGGAAGAGGGTGCCCAGGGCGAGGTAGATCACCCCGAGGACCCCGCCGAGCAGATAGAAGCCACGGAAGGTGACCGGTGAGAAGCCGCCCGCCTCGCCGGCGGCCTGGAACGCGGCGGCGCCCGCAAAGATGAGGAGGCCGAGGGTCCACGCCGCGAAGGCAGGACGCCTGCTTCGCACGAATCTGAGGAAGACGACCACGGCGAACGCTGCGCTCAACCCGCTCGCAAGGGCGGCGAAGACCATGAACACGATCCTAACGAGGTTGAGTGTCCCCATGGAGGAACGCTCGGTTTCAGCGCCTCGTTCTGATGGGCGATTGACAAGGCGATGTGGCCGAGTGTACACAGTCACCCTCACCAGCAATGCCTCGCAGAGAGAGGAGAACCAAGCACATGGTCAAGCCCACCCTAGGGTTTTTGTCGATTGCGTCGATCGCCGCCATTGGGGCGCTCGCTGCCTGCGGAACCAGCAGTGCCCCGGCCAGCAGCAGCGGTGGCGGCGCCAAGTCGTGCACCGGCACCGTCACGGTCGCGACCGAGCTTCCGACCAGCGGTTCGGACGCGTCGGACGGCATGCCCACCCTCCAGGGCGCGCAGCTCGCGGTCGCCCAGGCCAACGCCAACCACCTGCTCGGTGGGACGTGCACCTTCACCGAGATCGACAAGGATGACGCGTCCGTCGCACTCGGCAAGCACGACCCGAACCAGGGCGCAGCCAACATGACCGCGCTCGCCGGCGACGCCGCCGTGGTCGGTGTGGTCGGCCCCTTCAACTCGAGCGTGTGCCAGGCCGAGCAGCCGATCGCCAACGCGGCCGATCTCGCCCAGATCAGCCCCTCGTGCACCAACCCCGGGCTGACCATCCCCGGCTCGAACTCGACGATCAACACGCTGTCGCTGCGGCCGAGCGGAAAGATCACCTTCTTCCGCGTCTGCGCAACCGACATCGCACAGGGCTCCGGACTTGCCCAGGTCGCCGTCTCCCTCGGCGCGAAGAAGGCCTTCGTGTTCGATGACCAGGAGACCTACGGCCAGGGTCTGGCGAAGACCTTCAGCACCGACTTCGCGACCGACGGCGGCTCCGTGGTCGGCAACGCCAGCCTCCCCGGGACCACCCGCGACTTCAGCAGCCAGCTGCAGACCGCGAAGTCGGACGGCGCCGATCTCATCTTCTTCGGCGGCACCTCGAGCAACGGCGGCGGCATCCTCAGGTCCCAGATGGGCGCGGCAGGCCTCGGCAGCAGCGTCATCTTCATGGGCGGTGACGGCATCCAGGACACGGAGTTCACCGGCGACGCGGGCTCGGCCGGCAACGGCGCCTACTCGACCATCGCCGCGCCGAACGTCAGCCAGCTCAGCTCGGCGACCACGTTCGTCAGCGACTACATGGCGAAGTACGGATCGGCCCCGGGCGCGTACTCGGCGAACGCCTACGACGCGATGAACATCATCCTTCAGGCGGTCAAGACGGCTGTGACCGCGAACGGTGGCACCATCCCGAGCAACCCGGCCGCCTTCCGCGAGTTGGTGCGCGCGGCAATCGCGGCCATCAACTACTCGGGTGCCATCGGCACCACCTCGTTCGACCAGAACGGAGACACCAAGAGCGGGTTGCTGACCCTCTGGCAGGTCCAGAGCGGCCAGTGGACCTGGGTCAAGAACGTCACCGTCACCAGCTAACCCTTCCGCTAGTTCAGACGTGAGCACGAGAGCGGAGGGAGGTCGCACCTCCCTCCGCTTCGCTTTGCAGGGATCGAAGTTCCCACTCGGCGTGGGGCTCGCGATCGTCCTGATCCTGGTGTTCTCGATCGCGGTGCACGGCGCCGCAGGCACCGGCACCGAGGTCGTCATCGGCCTGCAGATCGGAGGCACCTATGCCCTGATCGCGGTGGGCTACACGATGGTCTACGGCATCATCGAGTTGATCAACTTCGCCCACGGCGACGTGTTCACGCTCAGCGCCTTCTACGCGATCTTCATCGTCGGGCTGTCAGACAAGCTGCATCTGCCGCTCAACGGGCTGGCGACACAGCACGGGCTGCTCGGCCTCGTTGCTGCGTTGCTCATCCTCATCGCGATCACCATGGTCCTCGCCGGGCTCACCGGCATGCTGATCGAGCGCGTCGCCTATCGGCGGCTTCGCGCCTCCCCGCGCCTCGCGGCGCTGATCACCGCGATCGGGATGTCCTTCCTCCTCGAGGGCATCATGTTCGCGTTCTTCGTGCCGAGCAGCGGCATCGGCGGCAACTTCCCGACCGGCGACATGGACACGTGGATCACCGGGACCGCGTTCACGATCGGCAGCGGCGCGAGCGCCGTGCCGGTGCGCTGGACCGACCTGTTCGTCATCCTCTTCGCCGTGCTGCTGATGATCGGCGTGCAGCGCTTCATCAAGAGCAGCCGCCTGGGCAAGGCGATGCGTGCGTCAGCCCAGGACCGTGACGCCGCACAGCTCAGCGGGATCAACCTCAACGGAACGATCGCGGCCACCTTCTTCATCGGCTCGGCGCTCGCCGCAGCCGCGGGGGTCGTCTACGACACCCACTACCACGTCATCCAGTGGAACCTCGGCTACGAGTTCGGCATCATCGCGTTCACCGCCGCGGTGCTCGGCGGCATCGGCAACATCCTCGGCGCGGGAGTCGGCGGCTTCGTCATCGGGCTGGTCGCCGCATTCGCGAGCTACCTCATTCCGAACGGAGGAGCATGGAGTGACCCGATCATCTTCGGGATCCTCATCCTGATCCTCACGCTCCGCCCGACGGGATTGTTCGGGATGCAGGTGGCCGACCGTGCCTGACCCCGGCCCTGAAGAGCACGCGACGGCAGCGCCCTCGGCGGCACAAGCTCCCACCGTGCCGGCGAACCCAAAGGAGGAGTTGCCAGGCGTCTTCTGGATGATCGTGGTGGTTGGCCTGGCGATGGTGGTCATCGGCTGGTTCCTGCCCTGGTACGTCGAGGAGATCAGCAACGGCATCGGGTACAGCCCGATGGACGCGGTGCTCAGCTTCACCGGCATCGGGACCGTGTGCATCTACGTGGTCGCCGTCGCCATGGTCGGGCTCATCGGGGGCCTCGTGGACGACATCCTCCGCCGGCGGAAGCACCTCGAACCTCGCTTCACCAGGCAGCGCGCGATCCTCGCGCTCGCGGGCGCGCTCGCCACCGTGGCGGTCGCGGTGCTGATCGGCCTCCTCAATGAGGAACCGCTCTTCGGAACACTCGACCAGTATTCGTTCACGGACAACGCGGTCTGGATGACTCTCACCGGCTTCGCACTCTGCGCATTCGGCTACGCCTTCAAGCCGTGGATCGTGCGTCACCCTGGGATCGCCTTCACCGCCGTCGCCTTCGCGGTGGGCGCCGCGTTCCCGCTCATCTTCAACCAGGCGGGCGACTTCGTCGGATGGGGAGCGCGCTTCGCGGCCGTCTACATCCTGCTCGCGCTCGGGCTCAACGTCGTCGTCGGTTTCGCCGGTCTCCTCGACCTCGGATACGCGGCGTTCTTCGCGATCGGCGCTTACACGACCGCCTCGCTCGCGGGTCAGCGGTACGGGCTGCACCTGCCCTTCTGGATCATCATCTTCCTGGGTGCAGGGATCGCGTCGCTCTTCGGTGCGGTGCTCGGCGCGCCGACATTGCGGCTGCGCGGCGATTATCTCGCCATTGTGACGCTCGGTTTCGGCGAGATCATCCCCGACCTCGCCACCAACAATGTCTTCGGCGCGACCGGGGGGCCCAACGGACTGGCTGCCGACCCCGCGAAATTCGGCAGCTTCAACCTCGGGCAGCTCGGTGCCGTCCCCGCGAACACCAAGTTCTACTTCTGGTTGCTGCTCATCCTCGTCGCGCTCGTGGTCGTGGCGTTGCGCAACGTCGAACGATCACGGCTGGGGCGCGCGTGGGTCGCAATCCGAGAGGACGAGGTTGCCGCTGCGGCGACGGGGATCAACACCGTCTCGACCAAGCTGCTCGCGTTCAGCATCGGCGCATCGGTGAGCGGTTTCGCCGGGGCGTTCTTCGGCGCGATGCTCGGCACGGTCACGCCTGACAACTTCCAGTTCGCGGTCTCGGTCACGGTGTTGAGCACGGTCGTGCTCGGTGGCATCGGCAGCATCGCGGGCGTGACCGTCGGCGCCGTGGTGATCGCGTTCGTGATCAACTGGATCATCCCGAACGCGCAACAGTGGATGGGCACGCTGGGCAGCACCACGGGAGTGACCGCATTGGGCAACTTCAACGTGAGCCAGTACGTCTACATCCTCTACGGGCTCATCCTCATCGGCATCATGCTGTTGCGTCCGGCGGGGTTACTGCCCAGCAGAGCACGAAAGGTGGAGCTGACGACCGGTGGGACCACGGAAGCGCTCTCCGAGGTCGAGGCAAGCTGATGGTCGCGATTCTCGAAGTCGACCGCATCACCAAGGTGTTCGGTGGACTGCACGCGGTGCAGGACGTGACCTTCGACGTCGGCGAGGCGGAGATCGTCTCGATGATCGGGCCGAACGGCGCCGGGAAGACCACCGCCTTCAACTGCATCACCGGGCTCTACCCGCTGACGAGCGGCGACATCCGTTTCCGCGGCCAGAGCATCAAGGGCAAGCCGCCGCACAAGATCACCCGCCTCGGCATCACCCGGACGTTCCAGAACATCCGGCTCTTCTCCTTCATGACCGCCGTGGACAACGTCATGGTCGGTGAGCATTGCCGGATGCACGCCAAGGTGTGGGACGCCGTGATCCGCACGCCGTCCGAGCGCCGGGAGGAGCGCGAGGTCGAGAAGCGCGCGCTCGACATCCTGCGGCGCCTCGGCATCGAGCGATATGCCGACGCCTATGCGCGCAACCTCCCCTACGGGTTGCAGCGCCGCCTGGAGATCGCGCGCGCGCTCGCCAGCGGTCCGAGCCTGCTCCTCCTCGACGAGCCCGCCGCAGGCCTCAACCAGCGCGAGAAGCACGAGCTGATGGACGTGATCGCGACGCTGCGCAAGGGAGGACTCACGATCTTCCTCATCGAGCACGACATGCGCGTGGTCATGGAGATCAGCGATCGCATCGTCGTCCTCGATCACGGGGAGAAGATCGCCGAGGGCGCGCCGCAGGACGTGCGCAAGAACCCGCGCGTCATCGAGGCGTACCTCGGCAGCGGCGCCAGCGAGGAGATGCGGAGCGCATGACCGAGACCGCGACCCCGCCGGCGCCGCAGGATTCGGCCCCGGCAGCGCCGGCGACCGTGCTGGAGTTGCGCAATGTCGATGTGTTCTATGGCCGCGTCCAGGCACTCCACGGCGTCTCGCTGACGGTCGCGCAGGGCGAGATCGTCGCGCTCATCGGCAGCAACGGCGCCGGGAAGACGACGACGCTGCGCACGGTCAGCGGCCTTGTGCGTCCAACCAAAGGAGGCGTGTTCCTCCGCGGCGCGCCGATCGAGGGACTGGGCGCCCAGCAGATCGCGCGCCTGGGTGTCGGACACGCTCCCGAAGGACGCCGCCTCTTCTCGCGCATGACGGTTCGCGAGAACCTCGAGATGGGCGCGTACGCACGCCGCGACCACGACGGAATCCGCGATGACTTCGAGCGGGTGTTCACGCTGTTTCCCCGCCTGCGCGAGCGCTCCACGCAGCTTGCGGGCAGCCTCAGCGGTGGCGAGCAGCAGATGGTCGCGATCGGTCGCGCGCTGATGAGCAAGCCGTCCATCCTCCTCCTCGACGAGCCGTCGCTCGGCCTCGCCCCGATCCTCGTCGACGCGATCTTCGAGGTCATCCGGGAGGTGAACTCCCAAGGGACTACGATTCTCCTCATCGAGCAGAACGCGCTCCTCGCTTTGAAGACCGCGACCCGGGGTTACGTGCTGGAAACCGGGAACATGGTGCTGTCGGGTCCCGCACAGGATCTCGTCGCGTCTCCCGACGTACAGCGCGCATATCTCGGCATGTGATCTGATCGCGGAGGGAAACCTCCCAGGCGCCTCCGACGTCTTAAGGAAGTGATGCGAACGACCCGCGAGAGCACCGCAGGCTCCCGGACCGTACGTCCGGGGGTCGATCCCGGCGCGGAGTCGCTGGAGGAGGCGACCCGCGACGTGGTCGGCTGGACGATGCAAGCCGAGTTCCGCCACAGCCGGCGGCTGTCGGCCGACGTGACGCGCAAGGTGCTCGCCACCGCGCTCGGCCTCGAGCCCGAGGCGCTCGCCGGCGTTGCCGCGGCGCATCTGCGCACGGCGCTCGACCGTCTCCGGGGGATGGCCGCGTTCACCCACAAGCTCGCGGAGATGGCCGCGACCGACGATCTCACCGGCGCGCTGCGCCGGACGGCCGGACTCGAGGCCCTGCAACGCGAGATCGACCGCTCCCGCCGCATGGGGGACGACGGCATCGTCGTGGTCTTCCTCGACATCGACGCCCTCAGACAGGTCAACGACAGCGAGGGGCACGCAGCCGGGGACCGTCTGCTCGTCGACGTGGTGGGAGCGATCCGCAAACGGATCCGCTCCTATGACCTCGTGATCCGCTACGGCGGTGATGAGTTCGTGTTCGCGCTGATCCACATGACGATGACCGACGCGGAGCGGACGCTCGCCGACATCCGCCGGCAGTACGCCGCGCGAACCCGCCACACATTCAGCGCGGGCCTCACCGTCGTCGGCGGGGAGGACACCGCCACGTCCGTCGTGGCGAAAGCGGACGCGGCGCTCTACCAGGCCCGGCGCGCGCTCGAGGCATAGCCGGCTCGGCATCGCCGCATCGCGGTTCGGCGTCGCCCTTCTGCGCAGGGTTCGACGCGCGGTCCGGCGGGTACCATCGATTCCAGCTTTGGAGCGAGAAGGATGGCGATAGACGTGGTCGGCAAGCTCGCGAGAGTGACGGCCGACATCACCCCCGGACACCTCGGTGAGGTGGTCATCGAAGTCCGTGCGGGGACCGAACGATTCCTCGCGTGCGCCTCGGACAAGCAGGCGACGATCGCAAAACACTCCCAGGTCCTTGTGGTGGGTAGCCTGGGCGGCCGCACCGTCGAGGTGGCGCCGACTGACACCATGAGGTTGCCTCGATGACCACGCTGGCCTACCTGCTGCTCGGCATCATCCTCGGCGCACTGATCGTGATCGTGCTGCTGTTTCGCGCGGCGTGGCGGGTCGCGGAGCCGGACGAGGCGCTGATCATCTCCGGGTTCCGGACCAGCGAGCGTCCCGACGGCGTCGGAGAGAGCATGGGGTTCCGCATCGTCACGGGTCGCGGGTGCCTCGTGGCGCCGGGCATCACCAAGGTGCGGCGCCTGTCGCTCGAGGCGCACGAGAGCGAGATCGCCGTCCCGTGCGTCTCGCAGCAGAAGATCCGCGTGGATCTGCGCGGCGTGATCGTCTACAAGGTCGGCGACGACTACCGGTCGATCGCCAACGCGGCCCGGCGGTTCCTGGACCGCCCGGCCCAGGAGCTCGAGACCAAGGTGCAGAACGTGTTCGTCGGCCACCTCCGCGCCATCGCGGGATCGATGACCGTCGAGGACATGATCAGCGACCAGGACAAGTTCGCGCAGCAGGTGCGCGATCGCTGCTCGCAGGAGATGGAGTTGTTCGGTCTGGTCATCGACAGCTTCCAGATCCAGTCGATCACGAGCCCGTCGAACTACATCGAGAACCTCGCGGCGCCGCATCAGGCTGAGGTCGAGCAGAACGCGCGCATCGCGCGCGCCAACGCCGAGCGCACGGCCGTCAGCCAGGAGCAGATCGCGCAGGCGCAGATGGCCGAGTTGCTGCGCGACACCAACATCAAGAAGGCCGGCTTCCAGGCCGAGACGGATACCGCTCTGCAGCTTGCGGCGCAGCAGGGCCCGCTCTCCGAGGCGAAAGCCCACCAGGCGGTCGTCTCGGAACAGACTCGCGTCGCGGAGCTGCAGGCACAGCAGAAGGAGCAGCAGCTCCAGGTCGACGTGCGCCGGCCCGCGGACGCGGAGGCCTACCGCCAGACCACCCTTGCAGCCGCCGGACGGGACGTCCGGATCCGCCAGGCCGAGGCCGAGGCGCAGGAGGTTCGCCTTCGCGCGGAGGCGGTCGCGGCGCAGACCAAGGTGCAGGCCGAGGCGCAGGCGGCGGCGTTGAAGATGCAGGCCACCGCGCAGGCGGACGCGACGCGGCTCACCGGCCAGGCTGACGCCGACGCCATCAAGGCACGGGGGCTCGCCGAGGCGGACGCCATCCGGGCACGCATGGAGGCGGAGGCCGCGGGCATCGAGCGCCGCGCGGCAGCGCTGAGCCAGAACCAGGAGGCGGTCATCGCCCAGCAGATCGCCGAGAAGCTGCCCGAGATCGTCGCCGCCGCCGCGGCGCCCTTCGAGCACGTCGGCCAGTTCACCGTGCTCAACGGCGCGCAGGGCGTCACGGGCGCGCTCGCCGAGATCATCCAGCAGGCGGGCGCGTTGACCGGCCTGGCTCGGCACTCGCTGCTGCCGGCCATCACCCAGGCGACGGCGCAGGCCGGCTCCGGGAATGGGACGGAATCACGGAACGGTGCCGAGTATGGAAACGGCGCCCGCAACGGGCGGCGCACGCGGCAAACTCCTGTCACGATCACGGACCCGGCGCCGGCCGGGCCGGACGCCAGCGAGGAGCACGCGACCAAGTGACGGCAGACCAACCAGACACGGCGTCGACAACCGACGCGAGCTCGGCCACGCTTTCGCTCTCCCCGCCTGAGGCGGTCACCACGGTGGCCCCGGCACAGGCGGAACGGGAGGTGACGATCGATCCCGAGGCGGCCAGGCGGATCGACACCATGGTCGCCGCGTTCGTCGGCGGCATCCGCTCGCTCGACGTCCACGGCGACGACTACCGCCGGCGCGTCGATGACATCGACAGCCTCGCCGACCGGGAGATCCGCAGCACCTCCGACATGAGCAACCGGCTCCTCGACCGCCCCACACGGGCGATGCGAGGCCTCGGCGAGGGTGACACGCCGATCGCCAAGAGCCTGCTCGATCTCCGCCGGTCGGTCGACGAGCTCAACCCGGCCAAGCACGATCTCACCCACGGCGGCCCGCGCAAGCTGCTCGGGGTCATCCCGTTCGGCGATCGCGTTCGGGCGTACTTCGCCAAGTACGAGAAGTCGCAGAGCCACATCGAGGGCATCGTCGGGGCACTGCGCGAAGGTGGCGGCGAGCTCGACAAGGACAACGCCGCGATCGCGCAGGAGCAGAAGGCCCTGTGGACGCAGATGGAGACGCTGCGCCAGTACGCGTACATGGCGGAGCAGCTCGACACCGGTCTCGAGGCGCAGATCAACCACCTGGCGATCGGCGACCCGGAGCGGTCGAAGGTGCTCCGCGAGGACATCCTCTACCCCGTCCGGCGCCGCCGCCAGGAGATCCTCACCCAGCTCGCCGTCGCCGTCCAGGGCTATGCGGCGCTCCGGGTCGTCGAGGTCAACAACCGCGAATTGATCCGCGCCGTACGCACCGCGACCACGACCACGGTGGCGGCGCTGCGGACCGCCGTTATGGTCGCGCAGGCGCTCACCAACCAGCGCCTGGTGAGCGACCAGGTCAAGGCGGTGAACGAGACGACGAGCGCGATGATCGAGAGCACGTCGTCGGTGCTGCGCGAGCAGACGGCGACCGTCGAGGACCAGGCGGCGAGCCCCGGCATCGACATGGGCTCGCTGCAGCGAGCGTGGGACAACGTGTTCGCCGCCCTCGATCAGATCGACACGTACAAGCTCCGCGCGCTCGAGGCGATGAAGATCACCGTCCACGATCTCTCGGACCAGGTCCAGCGATCGCACGCGCAGGTGGAGCGCCTCCACGCCGCCGAGTCGACGACCGCCGCGCGGGTCGGCACGTCGGGGCCGAGCCTCCGCCTCTCCTGACCGGCCTCGTCAGAGCCGGGCGAGGCTGATCCAGAGCAGACCGGCGACCGCCGCGACCATGAACACGGCGTACTCGGCGACGAGTTCCCGGCTGCGCCTGGCAGTGGTGCCGAGCGCTCCCGCCACGCCGCGCGCGCCGTACCAGAGGACGAGGAGGATGGCGGCACGCCATCCCGCGTGGCTGGTGCTGGCGCCTGCCGCAGCCGCGCCGCCGGCGACCACCGCTCCCACCACGAGGGCGGCGAGGATGGTCCAGGTGATCGGAACGTGCTCGGTGCGCAGGCTGTCGAGGCTGACCAGGACGGCCACCGCGAAGACGAACCCGAGACGGGTCGGCAGCGCGAGCGTCGGGGTCGCCCCTGCGAGCAGCACCGGGGCCAGGACCGCGATGCCGAGGACGTCGCGCACCAGCCGCGTGAACCAGCCTTCCTTGCCGAGCGCACGACGCCCCGCGAGGCGAGGGACACCACCGATCACGAGCGCGGCGATCACACCGCCGCCGATCCGGATCGGCAGCGGGAACAGGGCATTGCCGAGCAGCGCACCGAACGAGAGCGCCGCCGCCATCGGGAGCGCTGCGCCGACCGGGCCGGGGCGCATCTCGGATGGATAGATGAGGAAGTCGTAGGCGACCAGGAGGAGGCCCGTCAGCAGCGCGAGGCCGGCATCATAGATCGCACTCCGGCCGGACCCGACAGCCTCGGGCCTGAGCAGCACCTCCGCAGCGACGACCGCCAGCCCGAAGGCCGTGTGAACCATCGGGAGCGGGATCTCGGCGAGCACCCTCGCTTCGGCGGAGATCCCGAGGGCCTTGCGCGCCTGGTCGGCGAGATAGCCATGACCGCGACGGCGAAAACCTGTTCGATTATCCACGGCGGCCTGTGGAAACGGTGGAGAACTCGGCCTGACCGGGCTCAAGGAGCCGAGGTGCCGGCGCGTCCGTAGCTGTCCTCGAGGCGCACCACGTCATCGATCTCCGGGGAGGACACTTCGACGAGCTCGCAGGTTTCCACAGCCGTGAAGCGATGGCGCCGACCCGGCCGCACGTGCGCGCTCATGCCGGGGCTCAAACGGTGCACCTGGATCTCGCCACCGTCGTCCTCGAGCTGGAGATCGAGCGTGCCGGAGACCACGAGGATGGTCTCGTCCTTCTGGACGTGATACTGCAGGCTCAGCGACTGGCCGGCGTCGACGTGGATGAGCTTGCCGAGGTAGCGATCGGTGATCGCCCACCGCAGCTCGTATCCCCACGGCTTGTCCACCCTGCCCGCGCCGGCGGCATGAACGGCTCCGAGCTCCGCCGACGCCTGGCTCATCCGCCGGCACCCACGGCGACCGGGACCTCGACCCCACTGTGCTGCTCGAGCGCGGCGATGAGCTCCTCCACCCGCGCCTGGGTGGAGGCCTCCGCGTACACGCGCATCAGCGGCTCGGTGCCGCTCATGCGCATCAGCACCCAGGACCCGTCGTCCATGTAGAACTTGAACCCGTCGTCGGTCCTGGTGCGCACCACCTTGCTTCCCGCGAGCGCCGACGGCTCGTTCTGCTGCATCCGCGCGTAGACCTCCGCCTTGCGCTCCTCGTAGCCTTCACGCGGGAACCGGATGTCATGGCGGTCGTACGCGTGCGGTCCGACCAGCTCCTCGAGATGTCCGAGGATCCGCGACAGCGGCATGCCGTAGTCGACGATCATCGAGGCAGTCATCAGGCCGGAGAGGATGCCGTCCCGCTCGGGGATGTGGCCCCGGAAGGCGTAGCCACCGGACTCCTCGCCGCCGAGCAGCGCGTCCGTCTCCATCATCTTGGTTCCGATGTACTTGAATCCCACCGGCAGCTCGTGCACGGTGACGCCGAAGCGCTGTCCCAGAGCGTCGAGCATGCCCGAGGTCGTGATCGAGCGGACGATGTCGCCGCGCATGCCGCGCTGCTCGAGGAGGTACATCGCGAAGAGCGCCATCACCTGCAGTTGGTTCACATAGCGGCCCGTCTCGTCGATGATCCCCACGCGATCCGCGTCGCCGTCGTTCGCGATGCCGAGGTCGAACGCTCCGGATGCCATGCGCTGCATCGCCTCCGGCATGTAGCGATCGATCGGCTCCGGATGCATCCCACCGAAGCCCGGGTTGCGCTCGCCGTGCAGCTCCTCGACAGTGGTCGATCCGCCGTCGAGCGCTCGGGCGATGAGCCCCGCGCCGGCGCCGTACATGGCCTCGTGCAGCACGCGCAGGCCATGGCTGCGGAGCGCGTCGAGGTTCACCATCCTCCCCAGCTGCAGGAAGTAATCCGGCAGTGGGTCGATCAGCTGCAGCCGGCCCGTGGCGACCGCCTCGTCGTAGGTCATCTCGGTGACACCGGCTTCGAGGGCGTGGGCCGTGTGCAGTTCGATCTCGGCAACCACCTCGGGCGGCGCGGAACCGCCGAAGTCCGGCTTGTACTTGATGCCGTTGAACTCTGCTGAGTTGTGGCTCGCTGTGACCATAACTCCGCCGGCCGCGTGCTGCTGGGTGATCGTCCAGGACACGGCGGGAGTCGGCGTGACGCGGTCGAGCAGGATCACGCGATGCCCGTTCGCGACCAGCACCCGCGCGACCTCTCTCGCGAACTGCTCGGCGCAGTACCGCGAGTCGTGGCCGACCACCACCGGCCGGGGTTCCGAGCCGAGGTATGCCGCCACACCCTGCGCGACGGCGCGCACGTTCGCGTAGGTGAAGTCATCCGCGACCACGGCTCGCCATCCGTCGGTCCCGAACCTGATCGGGTTCGGCGTCATCGGCTCCATTCTAAGCACACCAATTGCGCAGCTCCCGAAACGGCCGGCGGCGATCGAGGTTCGGGGCGGAGCCGGCCCGCGATCCTCCGGAGGTCAGAGGACCGCGTCGCGCCCGGATCGATGGAGCTGCTCGACGACGTCCTTGACCAGCTGCGATCGCGCCGCCGGAACGACGAGGACCGCGTCCGGTGTGTCCACGACCACCAGTCCGTCGACGCCGGCGACCGCCACGATCCTCCCGGATCGGGCGATCACCGTGCAGCCTCGAGCTGACGTCAGCGCCGCGTCACCGTCGACGACGTTCCCGTCAGGGTCGGCGTCCCCGTCCGCCACCCGAGCATCGTGGACGTCCGACCAGGCGCCGAGGTCGGACCAGCCGAACGAGGCCTGCACCACCGTCAGGCGCCCGGTGCGCTCGAGGACGAGCGGCTCCACAGCCTGAGTCCGCTGCGCTCCGTAGATCCGGCTCGCTTCGTCTGGATCGCCGCGGACCACTGCGCTCACCACCTCCTCGAGCGCGGCGCCGAGCGCGGGATCCGCCGCGCCCAGCTCGGCGAGGAACCGGCGCGCCGTCCAGGAGAAGAGCCCGAGGTTCCAGAGGTGCCGTCCGTCCTCGAGGTACCGGCGTGCCAGCTCGGCGTCCGGCTTCTCCTTGAACCGCACCCCGGCGAACGCAGGCAGCGCGGCGGCGTCAGCGGCAGTGCCAGGAGCGCTGCCCTCCGGGGCCCGCCACACCTGCGGGTCACGTGTCGCCCCGAGTTCGATGTACCCGAAGCCGGTGACCGGGGCGGCGGGGACCAGCCCGACGGTCGACAGGCCGTCGGTGGAAGCCGCCCAGCCGGCGGCGGACAGCACGGCGGCGCGGTATGCCTCGGGATCGCTGACCCGATGATCGGCATGGACGCTGGCGATCAGCGCGTCGGGGTCGTCGCGGGCGACGAGCCCCACGGCGAGACCGAGCGCGGGGCCGGTCCCGCGAGCCTGCGGCTCCGCGATGATCGCCGAGCGATCGATCGGCAGCCCCTCGAGCGCGGCGAGGCAGTCATCGGCTTGATCGGCCGCCGTGACGATGCGAACGCTGTCGCCCAGGCCGGCGACCCGCTCCACCGTCGCCCGGAGCAGCGTCGCACCGCCCGCCGCGAGCGGGAGCAGGTGCTTCGGTGTCGCTCTCCGGCTCAGCGGCCAGAGGCGGCTCCCGCTCCCCCCCGCGAGCACGAGGATGTGCAGGCCCACGCGCCAGGCGCCTCGAACCGTCCGGGCTAGGCGGTCGCGGCGGCGACGAGGAGCGGCTCGGTGCCGGCGTCCTCTGCCCACTGCCGGGCGAGGTCGACACGCTCCCACGGGAGATCGAGGTCGCTCCTTCCGAAGTGCCCGTAGGCGGCGACCTGCCGGTAGATGGGCCGGCGCAGCTCGAGGGCGCTCATGATCCCGAGGGGCGAGAGGTCGATGTACTCCTCGATCAGCGCCGCGATCGTGTCGACCGGCACCTTCTCTGTGCCGAAGGTCTCGACGAGCACCGACACCGGCTTGGCGACGCCGATCGCATATGCAACCTGGATCTCGCACTTCGACGCCAGGCCGGCGGCGACGACGTTCTTCGCCGCCCAGCGCGCCCCGTAGGCGGCGCTGCGGTCCACCTTCGACGGGTCCTTGCCGCTGAACGCACCCCCACCGTGACGCGCGTAGCCGCCGTAGGTGTCCACGATGATCTTGCGACCCGTGAGCCCGGCGTCCGCCATCGGGCCGCCGATCACGAAGCGACCCGTGGGGTTGACGTACCGCTTGGTGGCGGGGTCCAGCCACTCGGCGGGGATCACCTCCTCGACCACGTGGCGCTGCACCTCGTCGAAGATCTGCTCCTGCGAGACGTCGTCGCTGTGCTGGGTGCTGATGAGCACGGTGTCCACCCGGCGGGGGCGGCCGTCGGTGTCGTACTCGACGGTCACCTGCGTCTTGCCGTCGGGCCGCGCCCACCTCAAGGTCCCGTTGCGGCGGGTCACGGCCAGCTGTCGCGCGAGCTGGTGGGCGAGCTGGATCGGCGCGGGCATGAGCTCGGGGGTCTCGTCGCACGCGAAGCCGAACATCATTCCCTGGTCACCGGCGCCGCCGTGATTGACCCCCTGGGAGATGTCGGGTGACTGCTCGTCGATCCCGACAAGCACACCGCACGTCTCCCAGTCGATGCCGTACTTGGCGCGGGTGTAGCCGATCTCCTTGATGGTCTGGCGCACCAGGCCGGCGATGTCGACGTAGGCCTCGGTGGTGATCTCGCCGAACACCAGGACCGTTCCCGTGCTCAGCGCGGTTTCGCAGGCGACCCGGCCGAGCGGGTCGCGGCTCAGCACGGCGTCGAGGACCGCGTCACTGATCTGGTCGGCGACCTTGTCCGGGTGCCCCTCCGTGACCGATTCGGAGGTGAACAGACGATGACGCATTGCTGGCATTGAAGCCGGCCCTCCACCCCACCGGCAGCCACCGAGCCGCCCTGTGCGGCTCCGGCCTGCTCCTGTCCGGGGATCGCACGATCGTACCAGCGCCGTCGCAAAGCTGGGTCGTCACGGGTTTGTCCCTTTGCGAGGCCCACCCAGACCGTGTACTGTTAGCGGTACGTATCACCAACCCGGGCGCCGATCAACGCGCCGGACGGAGGAACTAGGCGCGTGTCGGTAGACCAGACTCTACGTTGCCGCGATTGCGGCGTCGACTTCATTTGGACTGAGGGCGAGCAGGACTTCTTTGCCTCTCGTGGCCTCACGAACCCCCCCTCCCGCTGCCCCAGCTGCCGGGCGGCGCGCCGTCAGAGTGGTGGCGGCGGTGGTGGCGGTGGCTTCGGCGGTGGCGGTGGCGGTGGCGGCGGATACCGCAGCAACGGCCCTCGCCAGATGTACGAGGTTCCCTGCGCTGGGTGCGGCGGCGTCGCGCGCGTCCCCTTCCAGCCTCGCGGTGACAAGCCCGTCTACTGCAGCGACTGCTTCCGCGCCGCTCCTCGATGACCCGAGAGGGTGAGAGCGGCCCCATCGCGGTGGGGACACGGGTCACCTTCCCCTATGGCGGCAGTCGGCGAACTGGAACGGTTTCGGACGTCTCGATGATTCCGGATCAGTCGGGCGGGCGAACGCTCGCCTACCTGATCGATGTCGGCACCCGCAAGGTGTTCGTGCAGGGCGAGGGCATCACTCCGGCCACCGGGCCGGGTGCTGCCTTCGATCCTGTCGCCGAGGGGGTGGCGTACGGGCGCAAGCGCCCACGGAACCCGCGCAACCGGTAGCTTCATCGCCGGGCCGGCCCGTCGCGCGACCGTGACCGCGACGATTCCATGGGGTGGGTATTCTGTGAGTGATGGCCTCTGACCTCACCGCCGAGACACACCCGCGGTTCGGGCGATTCCGGGCGCACCGGCCCGGACGGCTGTGGATGCTGCTGCTCGGGCTCGGCGTCGTCGCCATCATCGCCGGCAGCGCGCTGATCGCCGGACCGCTCATCGGCGTCTTCCAGCGCGGGCAGGCCGATTCGTCGGCGCTCAACAACTGGCACGGCGGCGGGGCGACGCAGCCTAAGGTGGTCGGCTCCAACCCGGACGCCTCCAAGAAACCCGCCTGCGGCACGAGCTCGGCCACCGACTACGCGCTGGTCACGTTCGGCGCCCCCGCCCAGTATCACTACGCCGCGGTGGCGGGCAACGGGACCTGGACGCTCCTGAACTCGCGGTCGATGGTCCACTACGTCGGCACGCCGGACCCGGGCCAGCAGGGCAACGTGATCATCGCGTTCCACCGTGAGCCCGACTTCCAGTACATCAACGAGCTCAACGTGGGCGCCCTGATCACGATCGAGACCCGCACGTGCGAGACGTACGTCTACCGGGTCACCGGCCGTTGGGATCTCACGCCCAGCCGCGTCACCCAGCTGGCTCCCACCGGCGGCCACGAGCTCACCATGATCACCTGCGATCCGTGGTGGCAGGACTACAACCGTCTGGTCTGGCGCGCCGAGCTGATCTCCGCGCCCGCCACAGGCCCGCAGCCGGGGTCGTCGGGCGGCGCGGTGGGCAACCCGTCGTTCTGACGTGCCCTCCGGGCATGCGGTCACTTTGTGGCGGGGGCCCGGAGCCTAGGCGACCGCGCTCGCGTCCGGGGCACGAGTCCACGTGCGATGGTTGTGCGCCGGCGGAATGGCGAGCATCCCGCGGTCGTCAGTGGCGACCAGCTGCCAGCCCCCCTCGTGCACCGACCAGTGGTGCCGGAAACACAACAGCACCAGATTCTTGAGGTCGGTGTCGCCGCCGTGGCCCCAATGGCGCAGATGGTGCGCGTTGGTCCACGACGCGGGACGGTCACAGCCAGGCCACACACAGCCACCATCGCGAACCCGCAGGGCCGCTCGAGCCGCGCCTGACGGCACCCGCAGCGCGCGTCCGACGTCGATCACCGCGGAATCGGGCCCGAGCAGCACCCGGCGCACGCTCGCGTCGCACGCGAGGCGCTGCACGGTCGCCGCGGGCACCGCACCGGCGAATTCGAGATCGCCGCCCGCGCCACCCTGCAGACCCATGACGGTCTCGACCGACGCGGTGAGCTGGAGGTGCGTCCGCAGCCCGCTGCGGTCCGGGACCGCCCCGGCATCGAGACCGTGTGCTGCGAGCTCCACCAGCGCGTCGGCGAGACGCCGGGGCCGGTCTCGCTGATCGCCCGCGCCGCAGGGCTTGGCGAGGGGCTCGAGCGCAGTGCGGAGCGTTGCTCCGGCGACCGGATCCAGCAGTCCGCGAATCGCCAGCACGCCGCCCTCGCAGTTGATGAGCTCGAGGCGCCGGCGCTCGACGGCGTCGACGTGCTCGGCGAGCATGGCGGCCGCATCGGCCGCATGACGAGCGTGCGTGCAGTCGAAGCCGAAGCGGCTGACAGAGTGCTCGAGCGCATGCTCGAGGAGGGGGTGTTCGTCAAAGGGGGTGGCGCTGAGGGACGCGCTGATCGCCCGGGCGCTGCTCGCAAGCAGGGCGAGGTGGCCGAAGCCGATGCGTCCCTCGTTGAGCGCCGCGACCGTGTCCGGGAGGTGCGGCGCCTGCTCGCCAACGACGACCGCACGCGACGCGGCCAGCCCCGACATGTGGCAGTGGTGACGCACCCAGTCGATCGCGGACATCGAATCCTGGGTCTCGTACTCGTCGGTGGCCGCGAAAGCGGCGGCGTCGATCGCGAAGCTGAGCTCGAGAAGATCGATACCGTGGCGGAGCCGGATCAGGCGCTCGCCGAGCTCAGACGGCGTGTGCTGCTCGCCCGGCGTCTCGACGAACGCCTCGATAGCCCCAAGAACCCGTTCGAGCACATCACTCTTGTCTCCGCCATCACACATCCCAGTATTATAGAACAAGTGTTCGTACGACGGCGCACCTCAGTCGCTTCAAGACCAATCGATCGCGCGTGCATCCATGGGCATGGAGTCACGCCGGCCACCCAGTGATCGTGGGCCCCCGCTACTCCTTGAACCCTTCGAGCGGGCCCGGGAGGGCGGCCTCCGCGACCGCCTCGAGACGCTTGGCGTGGGTGCGGATGAAGATCGCGCTGCCGATGATCGCCACCACCGCGAGCGCCGCGAAGGCGATCTCCAGTGGCGCGCTGAGCTTGGAGATCGCGCCGGCGAGCTCGAACGCCGCGACTCCGTAGAGCACCGACCACACCAGCCCGCCGGCGGCGTTGGCGATCAGGAAATGCGTCCACCGCATCCGGTTGGTCCCGGCCAGAAACGCGGCGTACGTGCGAAGGATCGACACGAAGCGCCCGAAGAAGACCACCTTCGCGCCGTGACGCATGAAGATGTACCGCCCCACCTTCAGCTTCGGCTCATCGAGCCGGATGTACTTGCCGAATCGCCGCAGCAGCGCGTAACCCCCGAACCAGCCGATGGCGAACCCGATGTTGTCGCCGACGACCGCGCCGATCACTGCCGCAGCGATGATGCCCACGATCGACAGGTGGACCGAGGCCGCGAGCGCAGCGGCGGTGATGAGCATCGTCTCGCCAGGAAGCGGAACCCCAAGGCTCTCGATCCCGACGAAGAGCGCCACCGCCAGGTACCCGAGCGAGATCAGCGTGCCCTCGAGGCCCGAGTTGATCACCGATGGTCCGGCATCGCGCGCCTCAGACCGGCGGAACCGCGTGGTGCCGGGACACGTCGGCACGCCGCCTCGATCGATACATGGCAAAGCGGCTCACGAGCTCGGACCGGAGATGTTCGGGAGGCACGACCGCGTCGACGATGAGCTCCGACGCAAGCCGGAAGATGTCGATGTCATCGCGATACTCGTCCTGCAGCTGCTTGACGTACGCGTCGCGGTCCGCAGGGTCGATGTCCTGGATCTTGTTGTAGTAGACGGCGTTGACCGCCGCCTCCGGACCCATCACCGCGATCTGCGCCGACGGCAGCGCAAGCGTGCAGTCAGGCTCGAACGCCGGGCCACTCATCGCGTAGAGCCCGGCGCCGTACGCCTTGCGGAGCACGACGCAGATGCGCGGCACCTGCGCCTGCGCAAGCGCCGCGATCATCTTCGCGCCGTGCCGGATGATCCCCTGCCGCTCCACGGCCGTCCCGATCATGAATCCCGGGACGTCGGCAAGAAACAGCAGCGGCACGTTGAATGCGTCGCAACACGTGATGAAGCGCGTCGCCTTGTCCGCTGAATCGACGAAGAGCACCCCGCCCTTGAACCGCGGCTGCGACGCGAGCACGCCGATCGGATGTCCGTCGATGCGCGCAAAGCCACAGACGATCTCGCGCGCGAACAGGCGCTTGATCTCGTAGAACGAGCCGCCGTCGATCACGCCGCGAACGATCTCCATGACGTCGTATCCCTTCGCGGCCTCCACGGGGATCACGCCGGCGATGTCCGCATCGCTCACCGCGACGTCGACGGGCGCCGTCACCGGAGGTTCGGCCCGCCACGATTGCGGCAGATATTCGAGATATCGCCGCGCCGACGCGATGCCCTCGTGCTCGTCCTTGACGAGCACGTCGCCGCACCCGCTCACGGTGCAGTGCATCCGCGCACCGCCCATCTCCTCGAGAGTCACCTTCTCGCCGACGACGACCTCGGCCATGCGCGGCGACCCGAGGTACATCGACGCGTTGCCCTCGACCATGATCACGATGTCGCAGAAGGCGGGGATGTACGCGCCGCCTGCCGCGCTCGGTCCAAAGAGCACGCACACCTGCGGTACCTGACCGGACAGCCGTACCTGCATGTGGAAGATGCGGCCGGCGTGACGCCGTCCCGGGAACATCGCCACCTGATCGGTGATGCGCGCGCCGGCCGAGTCGACGAGGTACACGAGCGGGATCTGGAGACGTTCGGCGGTCTCCTGGATCCGCACGATCTTCTCGACGGTGCGCGGTCCCCACGACCCTGCTTTGACGGTGGGATCGTTGGCCATGACCGCGCACGCGCGACCGTGCATCGTGCCGATCCCCGTGACGACGCCGTCGGCGGCGAGCTCGGGGTCGTCGGAGCCGGCGAGGAGGCCGTCCTCGATGAAGGCGGTGTCGGGGTCGAAAAGCCGAAGGATCCGCTCGCGGGGCATCAGCTTCCCCTGGCTCGCGACCTTGGTGCGATGCCGTTCCGGGCCGCCCGCGCGTGCGCGCTGCAGCCGGGCGCCCACCGCCTCCCCTGCCCCGGCTTCGGATTCCAGGTCAGCCAACGCTCGACTCCACGACGGCGTCCTGCGGCGCCCTGCTCCAGACCCCTGCCCGATACAGCTTGCCCGGGAGCGCGTGCCCGAGATCATCGGCGAGCGCGCCGGCGACCGCGCACATCGCTTCGAGGTCGATCCCCGTGGCGGCACCGAGCGACACGAGCGCCTGCAGCGCGTCCTCGCTGCACACGTTGCCGGTGGCTCGCGGGGCGAAGGGACACCCACCAACACCACCGACCGATCCGTCGAAACGGCGTATTCCCGCCTCGAACGCGGCGACCACGTTCGCCACGCCCAGCCCGCGGGTGTCGTGCACATGCACGGCAAGACGCTCGACGGGCACCTCGGCGGCGGCAAGCGCGCACAGGTGGCGCACCTCGGCAGGCGTTGCGACACCAATCGTGTCGGCGATGCCGACATCCGACACGCCGCGGCGAGCGAGGTCGGCGCAGAGCTCGGTCACACGCTCGGGCGCGACAGGACCTTCGAACGGGCATCCGAAGCTCACCGAGACGGCGACATCGACCGTGCAGCCCTGAGCCCCGGCACCCTCGACGATGCGCGAGATCTCGTCGAGCGACTCCTGGACGCTGCGATTGACGTTGCGCCGGTTGAACGTATCGGTCGCGGCGATGGTGACCAGCACGTTGCGCACGCCGTGGGCGAGCGCCATGTCGAGCCCGCGCAGATTGGGGATGAGCACCCGGAGGCGCATCAGGTCGTCAGGGAATCCCGCCAGCACAGCCGGTGCATCGGCGAGCTGCGGCACCCACTTCGATGACACGAAGGATGTCGCCTCGACGCGCCGCACACCCGCCTCGAGCAGGCCGCGAATCAGCCGGATCTTCGCGCCGGTGGAGATGGTGTCCGCGACGTTCTGGAGACCGTCGCGCGGGGCGACGTCGGTCCAGAGCACGTCGGTCACGCGAATGAGCCCTCCTCGGGATGGTTGCCCCGTCACCGTAGCAAACCCGGCGACTACACTCTCACCCAGCCGATGCCGCGGTTCCGCGTCCCCGACTACATCCGAACCACCTTCGCGGTCAGCGATTGGCGCGGCTTCCGACTCTGCGGCATGGACGAGGTCGGGCGAGGCGCGTACGCCGGGCCGCTCGTGGCCGCGGCCGTCGTGCTCCCGCAGCGCTTCCGCCATCCGCTGCTGCGCGACAGCAAGCTGCTCACGGCCCGCCAGCGCGAGATCGTCGCCGCGGTGCTGCGCACACGCGCGGTCGCCTGGGCGGTGGCCGAGGTCAGCGTGGACGACATCAACGCCCGCGGGCTCGGCTGGGCCAACGTGGAGATCTTCCGCAGGCTCGTCGACGCGGTGGACGCCGACGGGTACTGCTGCGACGGCAACCTGCGGATCCCCGTGTCCCGTCCGCTCCACTCACTCGTCGCCGGTGATCGCAAGGTGCCCGCGGTGTCGGCGGCGTCGATCATCGCCAAGGTGCATCGCGACGCGCTGATGACCCGGATGCACGACGACGCGCCCCACTACAACTGGGCGAGCAACAAGGGCTACGGCGCTCCCGAGCACCGGGCGGCGATCCTCGAATACGGGCCCCACCCGGCGCACCGCCGCGTCTTTCTCGCGTCGGTGATGCAGACGGAGCTGGATTTGACGGGGAGCGCGGCTCAGCGAGCCGTCGCCATACCCGTCGCCGAGGCCGGCTGACCCTCGGTCAGTTGGCCCCGCAACCGCAACTGCCGCCGCAGCACCCGCCACCACCGCCACCAGCCGATGGGGCCTCGTTCGCTCCGGACCCAGCGTGAACGGCGACCCGGCTGATGAGCGGCATGCTCGCGCGGCTCTCGCAGCTCGGGCAGACGGCGGCGACCTCGCGATCGGCCATCGGGCGGAGCAGCTCGAACACGGACGAACAGTCGTTGCAGCGGTATTCGTACAGAGGCATCACCGACAAGCGTACGCATGCTCGAGTTGATTTGACAAGTCGAACATCTGTTCGCTACACTTCCCCTATGCAAACCCGGACCATCGAGCTGCAGTTGCCGCTGGACACCGAGGAAGCCGGCACGCTCGCTCGCCGGAGGGTGAGCCATCTCGCCTCGCTCGACGGACTCGAGCCCGGCGCCCTGGTCAAGCTCATGCGTTCGTTCCCTTCACTGCGCACGATTTACACCGCGCCCGAAGCAGACCTCGCCCGGATTGTCGGCCCGGTCGCCGCGGCGCGCATCCGCTGGTTTCTCGATGCGCCGCTGGACAGCGCGCTCGCCCGCGACACCGCTCCCATCAACCTCCGCGACCTCAAGAACACGCTTTCGTCTGCGGCATAACGTCGCCGCTGCGCGCACAGTGGGAGCGTGATCGAGCACCACACCGGTAGAATCGATAGTTTCCGGCCGGATTTCGGTTGGTAAACATGGAGGTTCTTGCAGGATGCGGGGTCGACGTACCAGAGCCGCCACCCTCGATCGCGACATCGCCGAGGCCCGCAGTCGCGCAGCCGAAACGATCAGCGAGCTCGCGGAGCACGCGGTCACGATCGCGCGCGAGGCAGGACAAGCCGCCCGTCCGACAGTGCAGCACGGAGCCGAGGGATTGAGTCACGCGCTGGAGCGCGCGGCGAGCACGCTCGCGGAGACAGCCGAACACCTGGCCAACGCAAACGATGGGAGGGTCGGCGCGGCGAGCAACGCGGCGCGCGAGCGCATCGCCGACGCATCCGAGCGTCTCAGCACCGCAATCCGCCCCAAGCGGGAGACGCACCGCGTGCGCAACGTGCTCATCGGCGCCGCGGTGATCGGTGGCATCTTTGCGCTGGTGCAGTCACCGCTCCGGTCCAAGATCCAGGAACGGCTCTTCGGGCCGCCACCGGAAGACGATCTGCCGCAGATCACCCTTCCTGACGACAACCATCAAGCCGCGACAGCGCCTTCCTCGCACGAGGAGCCTGACCCGGCTGCCGACGTGGTCGGCACTGCCGCGGTCGCCGAGCAATCCGCACCACGCGGACGCGGCCGCGCCCATGACGACACCGTCGAAAACCAGGAGACCAATGCCTGACGACCGTTCATACCAGGGACGCTCATCCTCTGATCGCCCCGGCTTCGCTGGCCCGCGACAGTTCACGGGCCCCCGTCAGAACTTCACCCCGGATTCCCGCCCTCCGTTCCGTCCCTCTCCACGCGTCGAGGTGCCGGCCGCGCCACTTGCTCACTCGCTCCGGCTCCGCGACGGCGAGCGCGAGATCGAGGTGAGCGGTTCGGCCGTCTTCGTACGCCAGGTCCTCGACGACCTGCCCGCGATGTGGGCGCGGCTTCACGGCGAGGGTCCTTCCCGGCCTGCTCGCATCGACCTCCCGTCGCCCGCCGCGCACCAGGAACTGCCCGCACCCGAGACGGCGGAGGTTCCGGAAGCGGCAGCGGCAGCGGCAGCTGCGCCCGCGCCCCGCGCCGTGCGCGCGACGGCCAACGGCAAGCACACGGCGGAACGCGGAACGCCTGACGACAAGGTGATCGCGGTGCTCAAGGCGTCGTCACGCCCGCTCGCCGTGGCGGCCATCCGCAAGCGTCTGGGCGGCACCTTCACACCGCAGCAGGTGCGGCGTATCCTCGAGCGGAACGCCCCCAAGGTCTCCGTCACGGACGAACGCCCGGCAACGTACCGGCTGCGCTGACCTGAAGATGGCCGGGGCCCGTGAGCCGGCGCGCAGGCCGTCCGACTAGGCGCGGGCCTTCCAACCGCCCCGCATAATGGCCGGGGCAGGGAACTGAACCATGCGCCGTGCACTGCTCGTCCTCCTGACCACCGCACTCACCGTCACGACCGCGTGCGGCGCCGCATCGACGATCGGACCGGGTAACGGCACGGCCAATCCCACGATGACCCCGTACCCCACGCCGTCTGGCGGTCTGGGCCACCGTCCCTCGACACCGGTGAAGATCACGCTGCTCGCTCCCATGAGCGGCGAGATCGTCCACGGGACCTCCGTGCTCGTCAAGGTCTCCATCGAGGGCGGCACGATCACCACGGTGACGACCAGCGACATCACTCCGACCAAGGGTCACGTACACCTGTACCTGAACAACCAGCTCATCTACATGAGCTACACCCTGCAGCAGCCGGTTCCGGTGAAGCCCGGGCTCGAGTACTCGATGTACGCGGAGTTCGTCGCTCAGGACCACTTTCCGTTCAGCCCCCGGGACGTGACGCCGACCATCTTCTTCACCGTCGCGCCGGGCTGACCTCGATCGCGTCGTGATCGCGCACATCCTCAGCAACCTGCCCCTGCCGCTGCAGTGGGGTCTCGCGCTGCTGATCTTCGGTGGCGGGCTGATCGTGTTCGTCGTGCGGCGGACCGCGATACGGGTCGCGGGGGCGCTTGCCGCACTGGCCGGCACCGGCGGGCTGATCGCGAGCTGGGTCCTGACTCCTGCTCTCCTGGTGCCCGCGCCGTACGCTCTGCGCATCGTGTCGCCAACCCCTGGCGCCGAGGTCGGCTCGCCCCTCACGCTCACGGTCTGCGGTGTCCCCGCAACGGGAGGCCGGGTGCCCGCCACCGATTCGCAGCACTATCTCGCGGTGTTCATCGACGGCGTCGAGGTGCCGACGGTGGACGCCTGGCACATTCCCGAGGACCTTCCCGCCGGATCGCACACGGTCAAGGTCGAGCTCGTCTCCCCGAGCCACCAGGCATTCAACCCGCCGGCGATCGCCACCGAGCACATCACGGTTGTCGCGGGCGCGGACCCGGCCGGACCGGGATCCTGCTGATGGAGAAGCGACCGGCCCGAATTCTCGTCGTCGAGGATGACACCGCGCTCCGCGAGGTCGTGTCGGGAGTGCTGACCTCCGCCGGGTACGAGACCGCCCTCGCGGCGCACGGGATCACCGCCTCGCAGATGCTGCAGAACGCCGACGGCATCGACATCGTCCTGCTCGACATCGGGCTTCCGTTCGTCGACGGCTGGCAGCTGCTCGAACAGATGGAGGATCGGCGCCATCCCGGCGTGATCGTGATCAGCGCGCGTGGCGAGGAGAGCGACAAGGTGCGCGCCCTCGACCTCGGGGCCGACGATTACCTCGCCAAGCCGTTCGGCGCCGATGAGCTGCTTGCCCGCGTCCGCGCGGTGCTCCGTCGCGTCCGGCCGCCCGACGAGCCACCGGGGGTCGTCGTGCAGGGCGACATTCGCGTCGACCTCGGAGCGCGGGCGGTGACGCGTGGTGATCAGGAGGTCCGGCTGTCGCCGACGGAATGGCTGCTCCTGGCGGAGCTCGCACGCAACGCGGGTATCACCCTCGACCACCGCACGCTGCTGCAGCATGTCTGGGGGCCGCAGTATGCGAATGAACGCAACTACCTCAGGACCTTCGCCCAGCGCCTGCGGGTCAAGCTCGAGGCCGATCCCTCACATCCCGAGGTGGTGGTGACCGTCGGCCGGCAGGGATACCGCTTCGGACCGGCACGTTGACAGATCGTTGATGGGCGTCCTGCGACACTTGTACTCCGATGCCGCGTGATCTCCTCGCGTCCGCACGCCTGCGCCTGACGCTCGTCACCGCCGCGGCGGTGATCGTCCCAGCCGGCGTCGCAGCCGCGCTCATCCCCTTTCGAGGAGATCTCGCAGACGCGACGGTCGCACTTGGCCTGGCCATCGTGGTGTCGCTCGTGGCCGCCATCGGAAACCGGGCGACCGCGCTCATCGCTGCGCTCAGCGCCGCGCTCTCATTCGATGACTTCTTCACCAAGCCATACGGTTCGCTGACGATATCCAGTGCTCAGGACATCGAGACCACGGCGCTGCTCCTTGTCGGCGGATTGGTCGTCGGCCAGCTCTCGGCGCGCAACCGCGAGCACCGTCGCGCCGCGGCACAGACCAACGCGGACCTCGAGCGCATCCAGGCGATCGCCGAGATGGTGGCATCGGGTGCAGGAGGGAGCGAGGTGGTGTCGGCGGTCGCCGTCGAGCTGCAGCGCGTCCTCTCGTTGCGCAAAGCGTGGTTCGAGACGACGTTCCCTGATGAGCTGGGTCCGGTCATCGAGCACGACGGGGCTGTGAGCTGGGGGCGATTCTGGTGGGGTGTCAGCACGCTGGGTCTGCCCGGCAAGAAGATCAGCCTCGCCGTGGAGCATCAGCAGCAGCGGCTCGGCCGCTACGTGCTGCTCGCCGAGCCCGGTGCGCGAGTCACTCGCGAGCAGCTGCTCGCCGCCGTGACACTCGCCGACCAGGCGGGGATGGCGCTCGGCATCGGGGCACGACCCGCGTGACGAGGCGACCTTCGATGCGCTGCGGTTTCCACTAAAGTCGGCGGCGCCATGACCACCGTGCGCGACGACGTCGTCGGCTCGACCGTCACGTAGGAGAACCGGCTGTGGCGGTGACCCCCACGTTCCCCACCCGAGGGACACTGCGCCGCAGACTTGGCTTCAGTCCGCTCGACCTGATCGTCGGGCTCGCGTTCTTCCTCCTCGTTTTCGCCTTCATCCGCGTTGGCCGTGGCACCGCCGTCACGCTGATCCCCAGCAAGCTCAGTGGACTCGACACGTCGCCGATCAACCTGCCCTACTACGCGGCACGCAGCCTGCTGCGCATGTTCGCTGCGCTCGTACTGTCGGTGTCCTTCAGTCTGGCGTACGCGTACACAGCCGCACACAACCGGCGACTGCGGCGCGTGCTGGTCCCGGTACTCGACATCCTGCAGTCCGTTCCGGTGCTCGGATACCTGAGCGTCACGATCACGTTCTTCCTCACGTTGTTCCCACATTCGGTGCTCGGACTGGAGGCGGCGTCGGTCTTCGCCGTCTTCACCGCGCAGGCATGGAACATGACGTTCTCGTTCTACCAGTCGCTGACGACGCTCCCTCGTGATATGGACGAGGCGAGTCGCGTCCTGCGTCTGAGCCGCTGGAAGCGCTTCTGGAGCATCGAGCTCCCCAACGGCGCGATCGGACTCGTGTGGAACGGCATGATGAGCTTCGGGGGGAGTTGGTTCTTTCTCACGGCATCCGAGCAGATCAGCGTTCCCCATCACGGCGGGTACGTGCTGCCGGGAATCGGCTCGTACGTGGGTGTCGCATCGGCGCGCGGCGAGACCGGTGACGTCGTGCTCGCGATCGCGGTGATGATCGCAATGGTCGTGCTCGTCAACGTCCTCTTCTGGCGGCCGCTCACCGCATATGTCGAGCGCTTCCGCGTCGAGGAGTCCGAGGCGACCGAGAAGCAGCGCTCGCTGGTGCTCGGGATCCTCCGCCGCAGCGCGCTGCCCGGTCTCATCGTCCACGGCATGAACGTCGGGCTCGCGCCCGTGAACCGCGTGATGGGACGCATCACCGGTACCGCCGATCGTGGGTTCGTGCAGCACCTCGAGCGTCGCCGCGCGGGCGATATCGCGTTCTTCGCGGTCACCCTCGCGGTCCTGGCGTTCGGCCTCTATCGGATGCTCGACTACGTCGGGAGCGGCCCCGACGGGCTCGGGGTCTTCGCGCAGACTTTCGGACTCGGCTTTCTCACATTCAGCCGGGTTGTGGTGCTGCTCATCGTGGCGACGATCGTCTGGGTACCGATCGGGGTGTGGATCGGCTTCAACCCGCGGGTCACTCGCCTCGCACAGCCCGTTGTGCAGGTCCTCGCGAGCTTCCCCGCGAACTTCCTGTTTCCTTTCGCGATCGCACTCTTCGGAGCCCTGGGCATCGGCCTCGATTTCGGCGGCATCGTCCTGATGGCACTCGGCGCGCAGTGGTACATCCTCTTCAACGTGATCGCAGGAGCGAGCGCCGTTCCGAGCGACCTGCGTGAAGCGATGCGCAACCTCGGTGTCACCGGCCGATCGCAGTGGCGGCGCCTCATCATCCCCGGTATCTTTCCCGCCTATATCACCGGCGCGATCACCGCAGCCGGCGGTGCCTGGAACGCTTCCATCGTTGCGGAGATCGTGCCGTACCACGGACACACGCTCGTGGCACATGGGCTCGGCGCGTACATCGCACAGGCCACGTCCGCGTTCGACTTCCACAAGATCCTCGCCGGGCTGCTCACCATGTGCGTCTACGTCGTCGGCGCCAACTCGTTGCTCTGGCGCCGCCTCTATCGACTCGCGGAAACTCGGTACTCGCTCGCATGACCAGCCCCGGCAGCATCATCTCCGTCCGTCACGTCACCAAGTCGTTCGCCGGCGCCGGTGACAAGCGCATTCCCGTGCTCGAGGGCATCGACCTCGAGGTCGGCGACTCCGAGTTCGTCGCGCTGCTTGGACGGAGCGGAAGCGGCAAGTCGACGCTCCTGCGCTGCATCGCCGGCCTCATCGCTCCCACATCGGGCGAGGTGCTGTACCGCGGCGCGCGCCTCCTCGGCTGCAACCCCGGGACGGCGATGGTCTTCCAGAGCTTCGCGCTGCTGCCCTGGCTCAGCGTTCAGCAGAACGTGGAGATCGGTCTCGAGGCGCGCGGCGTTCCCCCGCGCAGGCGCGCGGAGCAGGCGTTGCGCGCCATCGACATCGTCGGCCTCGACGGCTACGAGTCCGCCTTTCCCAAGGAGCTCTCAGGCGGCATGCGCCAGCGTGTCGGGTTCGCCCGAGCACTCGTGCTCGAGCCGGACGTGCTCCTGATGGACGAGCCGTTCAGCGCCCTCGACGTGCTCACCGCGGAGAACCTTCGCGGTGAGCTGCTCGAGCTGTGGGAGGGCCATCGCTTCCCGACGAGGTCAGTCGTCATGGTGACGCACAACATTGAGGAAGCGGTGCTGCTCGCCGACCGGATCCTCGTCCTCGGCACCAATCCAGGCCGGTTGCGCGCGGAACTCGTCAACGGCGTTCCGCGGCCGCGCCGTCGCCGCACGCCGGATTTCGACGCCCTCGTCGACCACATCTACGGGATCATGACCGGCACCGCTGAGCCATCGGCGGCGGGCGTCAGCAGCGCTGCGGTCGTGCACCGCACGCCTGGCGACACGCCGCTCCCCCTGGCGACCGTCGACGGTCTGTCCGGGCTTGCGGAGATCCTCGACCACCGCGACGGTGTGTGCGATCTCGCCGATCTCGCGCGTCTGCTCGGGCTCGAGGTCGACGACATGCTGCCCCTCGTCGACGCGCTCGTCCTGCTCGGTCTGGCGACCCTTTCCGGCGACACGCTCGCCCTGACGCCGGATGGACGCGCGTTCGCCGGCGCGAATATCCAGGAGAGCAAGCGCATCTTCGCGACCCAGTCGCTCGAGCGCGCGCCGCTCGTGCGGACGATCGACCGGGCCCTGCGCGGTTCCAAGGACGGCAACCTCCCGTCCGGGTTCTTCACCGATCTCCTCCACCGCAACTTCGGGGAGGACGAGGCGCAACAGCAGATGGACACCGCGATCAACTGGGGCCGGTACGCCGAGCTGTACGCATTTGACGGGACCCGCGGCCAGCTGAGCCTCGAAGAGCACGAGGGGCAACCGTTCGAGCCTCGGGCGGTCCAGGGCATCCCGGAGCGCAAGGGTGAGCTGCGGATCTACCTCGGCGCGTACGCCGGATCCGGGAAGACGTTCGCCATGCTGCGCGACGCCCACCACCGCCGCGGGGCAGGTGAGGACGTGGTGGTGGCCGCGATCGACACCCGAGGCCGTATCCACACCGAAGAGGCGATCGGAGACCTCGAGCGGATTCCGCTGCACGGGCCCGACGACGCGCGATCGAACGACATCGATCTCGACGCGGTGATCGCGCGCCATCCCCAGGTGGCGCTCGTGGACGATCTCGCGCACATCAACATGCCGGGAGGCCGCCACGCCTGGCGCTGGGAGGACGTCGACACCCTGCTCGATGCGGGCATTGACGTGATCACAACGCTCGACGCCTCGCAGCTGGAGAGTCAGCGCGAATCGGTGGAGCACATCACCGGATCGCCGGTGGCGGTCTCGATACCGGATCGCTTCCTGGACCGCACCGATGACATCCAGTTCGTCGACATCGCACCGGGGGCCCTCCGGCGCAGGGTTTCGCACGGCAACGTCTGCCGGCGCGAGGAGATCGAGAGCGCACTGTCCGGGCCGTTCCGCATGGATGCTCTCGGCGCGCTGCGAGAGCTGGCGCTGCGTCTCGTGGCGCGCAAGGTCGGCGGCGGCGAAGCGCCCGCGCGCCTGGAACCACAGGATGTCGTGGTCGCCGCCGGGCCGAGCCCGCAGGCGGAGTCGCTCGTACGTCGCGGCTCGCGGCTCGCTCGGCGTACAGGAGGCCGGTGCACGGTGATCACCGTCGGACGCCCCCGCGCCGGAGGATCGGTCCAGTCGCCGGCGTCGATGGTGCAGGCCACGGCGGAGCAGGTCGGCGCGACGTTCACCGAGCGCCCTGGGAGTGACGTCGCTCGCGAGATCCGCGAGACCGTGCGCGAGGTGGTCGCGCAGCACCTCGTGATCGGCGCCTCCGACCGCCGGCAGCGACTGCGGGTGCGCCGCGCCACGCTCGCCGACCGACTCATCGAGACCCTCCCCGACGTGGACGTCCATGTCATCGCGAGGCTCCTGCCCGGAGTGGGCGTCAAGCTCACCGCCGTCGAGGAAGACGATGCGCGCTTCGTGCGCAGAGGCACGTTGCGCGTGTACCTGGGGTACGCCAGGGGCTGCGGGACCACGACGGCGATGCTCGACGAGGCACGCCGCCGTGCCTCGAGAGGCACCGACTGCGTGGTGGCCGCGATCGCGCACCCGCATGCAGGTGTTGAAGTCTGCGCTGGCCGATCTCGAGGTCATCGGCGGCGGAACCACCCCGCCGGATCAGCCTGACTTCGATGCGGTGCTCGCGAGGAACCCGCAGGTTGTGTGCATCGATGATCTCGCCGGCGCTGCTCCCTCCGGCATGAGCTTCCGCGAGCACCTCGATCGCCTGCTGGACGCGGGCATCACCGTGATCGCGACGATGCATGTCGGCGACGCTGTGGATGAGTCGGTCCTCGCGGCTGTCGACGACATCGAGCTCGTCGACCTCCCGGTTTCGATCCTCAGGGAGCGCCTGCGCGCTGGAGTGATCGTCGAACCCCAGCGGATCGAGCCGGCGATGCAGTCGGAGTTCAGTGAGGAACGCCTCTCCCACCTGCGCGAGCAGGCGTTCCGGATGGTGGCCTGGCACGCCGATCAGCAGCAGGTGCTGCACCTCCGCCGTCAGGGAGAGGCGGCGCAGTGGGAAGCACGGCCGCGGGTCATGGCCTGCGTCTCGTCGCGTCCGGGCATGGAGCGGTTGATCCGGCGCGCTGCGGGGTTGGCGGCGAGCCTCGACACCGACTTCCGCGCGGTCACGGTGCGCACCGGCGGGGAACCGACGGGTAACGCCGACCTGCAAGAACGCTATGCAGCGCTCGCCTCGCAGCTCGGTGGTCAGGTCGTCGCGCTCGACGGGGCCGCCGTCGCACCGGCGCTGGCGCAGTACGCGCGGGAGAACCTTGTCACAGAACTCCTCATCACCCGGGGATCGCGGGGTGCCAGACGGCCCAGCACCACGATCCGCGAGCTCACACGGATGCTCAGCGAGGTCGATATCCACATCCTGTCCGCTGAGTGATCGAGTTCGGCCGAGTGGTGAAGGGAGCGGGCAGCATCTCTGCATGCCCGCCTTGAACCCTGGCCTTCACCGAGTGTTCGGCGTGGAGCGTCAGGCCTCCGGGATTGCTCCGATCTGCTGTAGCAGGCCGAAGAAGTCGAGCTCGGCCCGCTGCTCCACGACACGGCCGTTCGTGACCTTGAACATGTTGATGCCATTCAGCTCGAACGGCCGGCCGGTTGCCTGGATGCCGGCGAACTCACCGCCGTGGGTGCCTCGCCAGGTGACCCGGTTGGCGACCATGTCGCCCTGCGCGATCTGATCCTGGATCTCGTACGTGTACCCGGGGAAACCGACCTCAAAGCCGGCGACGAACTGCTCGAACGTCGTGCGATCCATGGGAGGTTGGCCCGGCATATGCGCCACGAAATCTGGCGCGAACAGCTCCGCCGGGTCTGCGACGTCGCCATGGTTGTAGCCGATCGCGCGACGCACCAACGCCTTGTTCGCATCGATTGTGCTCACCGCTGTTGTCATGCTCTGGTGCTCCTCACTCATGCCGCAGCGGACGCCGGGATGACGCCGAGCTGCTGGAACAAACCGACCTGGTCCCAACACACCCAGTCCTCGACCCACTTTCCAGCCTCATCGAACCGTGCGATGACCATCACGCTCGCCTCGACCTGGTTGCCCGTTGCCGGGATGCCGAGCAGGGTTCCGCGGTGCGTGCCCCGTATCGAGAAGCGGCCGGCCACGCGGTCTCCCTCCGCGATCACGTCCTCGGCCGGGCAGCGCATGTCCGGCAGCCCCTCCCGCAACGCGCGGATGAACGCCTTCAGACCTTCCAGCGTCGGCGGGAGGCCCGGCCGCACCGCGTGGGTGAAGTAATCAGGCGAGTACAGCTCGTCCGCCAGGTCGATGTTCCCCTGACTGCACCCTTCGTCAAACCAGCGACGGTACGTCGCCGCGTTCTGTTCCAGAGTCATTCGCGTCTTCCTCATGTGTGCTGTCCGCTTGCCGGTGTTCTCGGCGGCAGGGACATGGTCGGCGCCGTGATGAGGCGCTGACATCGCCCGTTCGGGCCATTTCAGAGGAGGCTGTTCTCCATCGCGAACATCGTCGCGCCGGCACGGGTTGAGACGGCGGTCTTGTCGTAGATGTGCTGGATGTGGTGCTTGACGGTATCCGGGGCGACGAAGAGCTGCTCGGCGATGTCGCGGTTGGAAAGACCACGCACCAGGAGCCGCAACACTTCCACTTCCCGCCCGCTCAGGCCGGCAGGCCGTTCGCGCCGCGCAGACGGCACGCGGTGGCCCGCCTCAGCGAGGACGGCATGGACGGCGTCGCCGTCCAACCGGCCGTCCCGTACCGCGCTGCGCAGCTCGGACTCCGCCTCCTCAGGGGTGAAGGCGCGGCGATGGGGCCGCGGTTCTGTCATGGCGTGGTAGGCGTCGGCGGCAGCGAGGATCCGGACCGGGGGCGATAGCGCCGCACCGGCGAGGGCTCGGTGGTAGCCCGACCCGTCCATCCGCTCGTGATGCTGCGATGCCAGTGCGCCGAGACGTCGCAGTGGCTCCGGTCGGGCGAGGACCCGGTCTGTGTAGTAGGAGTGGAGACGAACCTGTTCCCACTCCCGCTCCGAGAGTGCGCCCTCCTTCCCCCAGAGCCCGGCGGAGACGCCAACGCGCCCGATGTCGTGCAGCAGGCCGGCCCGGCGGAGTGACGTCACGTCGGCCTCGACCAGTCCGAAGCGCCGGGCCGCACCCGCCGCCAACGCGGCCACACCCGCCGAATGGCCCAGGGTGTACGGGGACTTGATATCGGCGAAGTCGGCCATTGCCTCGCAGGCCCGATCGAACTCCTCCTCGGTCAGCGCCCTGCGATCTCCGGGCTCGAGGGCGAGAACAGATTCCCACGTCGGCTCGCGGTCGAGCCCCGCGAGAATGGCTGCCGCTTGTTCACAGAAGCGCTCAGCCATGCCGGGGTCGTAGGCGCCGCCGCTCCGCTTTCGCACCGTCGCGACCGCCGCCTCTGTTCCACCGATTCGGGTCCAGACCACAGCGTCCTGCGCAAGCGTCACCACCAGCACAGCTGGGGTGACCTCGTCACCCTTCAGCCCGAATGGCTGCCCTGTGCCGTCCCAGCGCTCGTACAGCTGCCCGAGGCAAACGATGAGCGACTCAGCGAGGTCGAGTCGCCGAGCCAGCCGCTGCGCCACCTCGCAGTGTCCGGCGAAGCTCTCATGCGTCAACTGAGGAAGGGTGAGCAGTCCTCGGGCGACGATGGCTTCCATTCGGGATGGCGGCTCGTTTGCGTTCGCCTGCCTGATGAAACGGACGGCCAGGTCGACGACCTCAGGAACCTCGCCGGGATCCACGGCCGCGAAATCGCGGCGGAGCGCCAGCTCATCGCCCACCAGTGCGGCCAGGAGGTGGGTGTCGGCGTTGCATCCGATGTAGCGCAGCAGCGCCTGGTAGTACACGTCGCGCAGGGTGTCCGCGTCGAGGCCGAGCGCCTCGCCGAGCCGGACGGCCACCACGCATGAGCTGAGCGCCGTCTCCAGCGGCTGCCCCATTCCGAGGTCGGTGGCGATGGAGAGCGCCGCCATCAGCTCTGCGAGGCGCACCCCGGAGTCAACCGCCCCTGCGTCGGGTGTCACGCTCGTGACGATACGGGACGCGTTAAGTCCCGTGGTCCCACGGATGCGCCCTGATTTTCGGGGCTACTCCGACTTCCACCGCCGGTAGAGGTCGAGGAGTTCCTGCCTTGCATCCGCGGAGAGGTCGTCGACCTCGATCGCGCCGGTTTCCCGGATGGTCGTCCGAATCTGCTCCAGGTAGGCGGTGCAGTTGGGGCAGCCTCGGAGATGGAATTCGAATCGGCGGCGATCGCGGCGTGAGAGCGTTCCCTCGAGGTAGTCCGTGACCAACTCCACCGCCTGCCGGCACGCGATGTCTTTCGGACGAAGCAGCAACATCGGTCAGCCCCTCCGCAACTCGACGTCGAGCATCTGGCGGAGGCGGCTGCGACCGCGGTGCAGCAGGATTCGTTGGTTGCCGGCGCTGATACCGAGGATCGTGCAGGCCTCTTCGCTCGTCAACCCCTCCACGTCACGGAGAACCACGACCGCGCGCTGACGCGATGGAAGACTCTCCAGGGCCGCCTTGAGGATCGGTGCCCACAGTGCGGCTTGCAGGCGGTCTTCGGAAACCGCCCACCGCTCCAGTGGATCAGCCCATTGACCATGAGCGTCGAAACGAGCGGGATCAACGGTGTGAGGTGACTCGACCGGTGCGCTGCGTTGTTCGCGAGTGGCGGCAGAGCGCACGCGATTGGCCAGGATGTGGAAGAGCCACGTTTTGAACGAGGAGCGTCCCTCGAAGCGCTCGATACCACGGACCACGGCAAGCCACGTGTCCTGAACGGCTTCTTCCGCCACCGCCTCGCTCGAGACCATCGATCGCGCGACACGCAGCATCGGTTGATGGTACCGGCCCACCAACGTCACGAACGCCTCCTCGTCGCCGTCACGGAGCCGGCCGAGCAACTCCACATCGATCTCCACGACCCGAAGGGTAGAGCCCGACGTGACCGCAGCGGACGGCGCGCCGGCACCCGAAGCGGTGGTGGCCACCGGCTCGTTTTGGTTCGGGACACGTTGCTTCTGTCCTCAGAGACGCCGGAACCGTTACGCATCCGGTGCGAAGAGGTGTGTCTCAAGAGCCCGTGTAACGCTTTGCCGTGGGCGGGAGACGGTAGTTGCGTCATCCGTCAACTCGCCGGCAAGGAGATGCAATGAGGAGATCGATCCGCCTTTCTGTGGGCGCGGGCCTGGTGGTGGGGCTGGGCACGCTGCTCACCCCGCTGGCCGCCGGAGCCCAGGGGCTTGGCAGCAGCGACGCTCACGCCGTGTTCGTCCAGACCAACGACACTTCCGGGAACCAGGTGGTGGTGTATCGACGAGGTGTCCACGGGGAACTCACCTTCGCCGCGCGCTACAACACCGGCGGACTCGGGGTGGCGCTCACCGGAGCCGTCGTGGACAAGCTCGCGTCACAGGGTGGTCTTGCCTACGACCCCGCCGAGCATGCGCTCGTCGCTGTCAACGGGGGCAGCAACTCAATCACCGAGTTCCACGTCGATGGTGCACGGCTGAGCGATCGCCGGTCCGTGGCTTCGGGCGGCTCCATCCCTGTCAGCGTGACCGTCAGCGGGAACCGGCTCTACGTGCTGAACGCGGGTGGGACGGGCTCGGTGCAAGGGTTCTACCTCGACAGCCTGCATCACATTCCCGGAACTGCTCGCAACCTGAATCTCACGCCCGGTCTGACGCCGCAATTCCTCAACACCCCGGGCCAGATCGGCCTCACCCCCGGTGGGCGGCATCTCATCGTCACGACCAAGGCGAACGGCAGTGACATCGACGTGTTCGGCGTCGCGCCCGATGGCTCGTTGTCCGCAGCACCAACCGCGAACCCGTCGGCCACACCGGTGCCGTTCGGGTTCACGTTCGACCCCGCCGGTGACCTCGTCGTCACGGAGGCCGGCACGAGCGCATTGACCACCTATGCGGTCCATGGCGACGGCACCCTGACTGAGCTGCACTCCGTCACCAACGGATTGGCAGCGCTGTGCTGGGTCACGAAGGCTGGAGACCACTACTTCGGTGCGAACGCCGGCAGCGCGACGATCACCGCCTACAGCGTCGGCTCAGGAGGTGTACCGACGATCATCGGCGAGACCGCGACCGACGCGGGTCCCATCGACCTCGCCGCCGCACCAGATGGAACCGCGCTCTACGTCGAGACCGGTGGCGCTGACATCGTGGACGCCTTCTCGGTTCATCACGATGGATCGCTGACGTTCACCGGAAGCTCCGTGGCTCCTGAGCTTCCAGGCCACAGCGAACTCGAGGGGATCGCGGTCAGCTGAATACTCCGGCGTCGGCAGAGACCGGGCACCTCGTGCCCGGTCTCTTGGCGCCTTGGGGTTCGCCGGGATCCGCGCGAATCCTGTTGACCGCCGGCCGAACTCGCAGGCCGCTCACTCGCCGGGGAGCGACGTCCGCGACCGCCGCCGATTGAAGCCCCGCCTCCTCACAATCGTCGCCGTGGAGATCACCGGGGTCACCGTCTTCGTTCTGGCCGCCGTGTTGAGCCTTGCGGCGAGCTGGCTGCTGGTCTCCAGGCTCGAGCGGCTGGGCGAGCGTTTGGGCGTATCGGAGGCTGTGTTGGGCATGGTCGCGGCACTGGCGGCGGACGCACCGGAGATCACCTCTGCGGTCACCGCCATATCACAGCATCAGCAGCAGGTCGGCGCCGGCGTGATCCTCGGCTCGAATGTGTTCAACCTCGCCGCTCTGTTGGGGCTGGGTGCGGTCGTCGCGGGCTCGATCGGCCTCCATCGCCGGGTCATCGTCTTCAGCGGCGCGATCGCCATGTGGATTGCGGCTGCATGTCTCGCAGCCGTTGTCGGCCTCGTGTCGCCGGTGCTTGAACTCGTGCTCGCGGTGACGGGTGTCGGCGTCTACGCCGTCGCGCTGGGCGCGGGCCCCGGGCGCCTCGCGTCGCTGCCCCTGCCGAGCCGATGGACCCGGTGGTTGACCACTGCGGTCATTGAGGAGGAAGCCGAGGTGGGCCCGGCGGTGAGGACACGCCCTGGTGGAATCCGCGACGCATGGGTGGCGGCGACGGCGCTGGCGGTCGTCGTTGCGGCCAGTGTGCTCATGGAACGCGCCGCATCTTCGCTGGGGCAGACGTGGGCCGTGCCGGAGATCGTCGTCGGCGGTCTCGTCCTCGCGGCCGTCACCAGTCTGCCGAATGCCGTTGCGGCTGTATACCTCGCTGCCAGGGGTAAGGGTTCAGCCGCCCTCAGCACCGCTGTCACCAGCAACAACCTCAACGTGGCAATCGGGCTGCTCGTGCCGGGGACATTTCTTGGACTTGGCGCTCCATCCGGCCAGACCACGCTCGTGACCGCCTGGTACATCGGGCTGACGGCGTTCACGCTGCTGATTGCGTACCGGGGTCGCGGACTGCGTCGTACCGACGGCCTCGTGATCATCGGCGCCTACGCGGTCTTCGTCGGCTCGGTGCTCGCCACGGCGCCAGCGACGTCGATGGACCCTCGACTGACGATAGCACCGGCGCTCGTCGTTGCAGCCGTGATCTCGTCTCGGCTGGTGTTGATTCGTGGGACTCCGGTGCCGTCTCGTAGCCTTTCCGACGCACGTGCCGGAGGTGTGATTGTCACCTTCCCGTCGGGTCGTCAAGCGCTCGAAACCAGCCCTGGCGTCACGCCGTGGGGCTGGACGGCAAACAGGATCTGGGCGGTGAGTTTCGCTCTGTGCGTTCTTGTCGCGGCGGCAGACGCCATCACCGGCGAGCAAGTCATCCTGATCGGGCTGCTCGTGCTGGGACCGTGTTGCGCCGTGCTCACTCGTCGTTCGTCCCGGACAGCGATCTCGGGAACCGTGGCAGTTGGCCTCGCAGTGCTCCTCGGTGTCCCGGACGGCATCTGGGGAACGGCCACCCACCTGACGTTCATCGCCGCTGTGCTCGCGGTGGCCGTGGTCAGCGCCTCTGGAGCATTCGTTGTCGAGCGCCTGGATTCGCGGCGCTGAGCCTGCGCTACCAGCGCCCTCCGTGACTCCGGACCGCGTCCGGTTTCAACATGTTGATCCATGACCCTCCGCATCCTGGAGCCGCTGGCCGCACTCTCGGTCGTCACGGATCTGGCGCACGGCCGTCCCGCCGAGCAGGCGCTGCGTGCGGCGCTGCTCGCAACGCGCGTGGCGGAGCAGATCGGCGAGAGGGCCTCGGGACGACGCGATGCACTGTACGTCACGCTGCTTCGGTCGCTGGGCTGCACGGCCACGTCGCACGAGTACGCACGCTGGCTCGGCGGCGACGACATCGCAGTGCGCCGCGAGGGCGACCGCATCGATCCCACGAGCTCGCGCGAGGGCCTGGCCTTCGTGAGGCGCGTCGCCGGGGACGTACCCATCCGCCACCGTGTGGGTGTCCTTGCGGTCGGTGCGACCCGCGGACCGCGCATCGCGGCTGAGGCGGCTCGCGCGGATTGTGAAGTGGCGCAGCAACTCGGGGTTCGGCTCGGTCTGAGCGACGAGGTCACTCGCGCGCTCTTTCAAGGTTTCGAGCGCTGGGACGGACGTGGACATCCACAGGGCCTCGGGGGCGACACGATCCATCTGAGCGCCCGTATCGCAGCCGCAGCCTCCGCGCTCGTGATGTTCGAGGAATCACTTGGACCGGCAGACGCTGCATCGATCCTGCGTCGCTGGGCAGGGCATGCCCTGGACCCCGACGTCGTCGGGAAAGTCCTTGCCGTCGTGTCTGACGCGGCGGGCGAGGTGAGCGCCGAGGATCCGCTGGCGGCACTGCTGGCCGCGGAACCCCGTCCTGTGGTCGAGGCGCCCGAGACGCGGTTGGATGATGTGGCTGTTGCGTTCGCGATGGTCGGGGATCTGAAGGCCACGCACCTTCACGGCCACTCGAGCAGCGTGGCGCGAGTGGCTGAGCGCGCCGCGCGCCTTCGCGGAAGGCCGGATGACGCGGTGACGACGTTGCGGCGCGCCGCGCTGCTGCATGACCTCGGGCGCGCCGCCGTGCCGACGGGGATATGGGAGCGTCCCGGCCGCCTGAGCAACGCGGAGTGGGAACGCGTGCGGCTGCACGCGTATCAGACCGAGCGGATCCTTGCGCGGTCTTCGGCGCTGATGGAAGCCGGGCGTATCGCCGGCATGCACCACGAGCGGATCGACGGCAGCGGATACCATCGTGGCTCGCGCGCGGCTGAGCAGGACAGCGACTGCCGGCTGCTGGCCGTCGCAGACGTGTACAGCGCACTCACGGAGTCGCGTCCGCACCGGCCCGCGTTCAGCCCTGACGCTGCTGCGCACACGCTGCGCGAGATGGCACTCGACCCCGAATGCGTCGAGTGCGTGCTCGAGGCGGCGGGGCAGACACGGCGGCGGATACGGTCGCGACCCGCCGGGCTGACCGAGCGCGAGGTCGATGTGCTCCGGCTCATCGTGCGCGGTATGTCGATGGGCGAGGTCGCCGCGGCGCTGCACATCTCGACGTCGACCGTGCACACGCACCTGGCGCACGTGTACGAGAAGGCCGGTATCTCCACCAGAGCAGCCGCCGCCGTGTTCGCGATGGAGAACGATCTGCTCGACCCCGAGCTCCTCTGAGAAATCGACAGAACTGTCGATGGACGGCGGCGCCGGCCGCCCGTACGGTCCGACCATGACAGTCAACAGCGCCCCACCGACCCGTGCCGATATCCATCGCGACGGCGACGACGACGGCCTCACACGGCTCCCCGCCACTGAGATGGCGCGGCTCGTGCGCTCCCGGACGCTCGACCCCGTCGAGCTGCTCGAGGCGAGCCTGCGGCGTATCGACGCGCTGGAGCCGCGCCTGCATGCCTTTGTCGCGGTCCTCGAACGCTCTGCGCATGACGAGGCAGAACGCCTGCGCGCCCGGCCCGACCTCGATCGCCTGCCGCTCGCCGGAGTCCCGGTTGCCGTCAAGGACAACGTCGCGATCGCGGGTGAACCGACAACGTACGGCTCCCGTGCCACGTCGCAGGCGCCGGCGGCGGAGGACTCGACCATCGTGCGACGGCTTCGCGATGCGGGTGCCGTCATCGTCGGCCGGACGGTCATGCCGGAGCTCGCGATCTGGCCGTTCACCGAGCCCGAGGGGTTCCCGGCTCCGCGCAACCCGTGGAACCTGGACCGGACGCCGGGCGGATCGAGCGGCGGCTCGGCGGTTGCCGTGGCCGCCCGCATGGCTGCCCTTGCCGTGGGATCGGACGGCGGTGGGTCGATTCGCGTCCCCGCCGCCTGCTGCGGCATCGTCGGCGTCAAACCGGCACCGGGTCTCGTGCCCCTGCCCGGCGGAAGTGCCGACCACTGGCACGGCCTCACGGCGTTCGGACCGCTTGCGCGCAACGTGGCTGACGCGGCGCTCATGCTCGACGTGCTCTCCGAGAGCCACAGCTATCGCGATCCCGCGGCGGCGACGAGCGGGCTGCGTGTCGCCATCTCGACTCGCCACCCGGTGTTCGGTGTTCGACCATCGCGCGAGATTCGCGAGGCGCTCTCGAGCACGGCGGCGGCGCTGGCGGCGGCAGGTCACACGGTCGCGTCCGCGAATCCTCGATACCCGATGATGCCGAGCCAGTTCACCAGCCGGTGGCTCGCAGGCATCGCTCAGGACGCAACCCAGGTCGACATGGCGCAGGTCGAACCACGGACGGCCGCGATGGCGCGGCGCGGACAGCGGGCGCAACGCACGGTTCGACCCGCGAGCGAAAGCGACTTCGCCAAGTACATTCAGCGGTTCTTGACCGATTGCGACGTCCTGATCACACCGGTGCTCTCGTCACCTCCGGTGCCGATCGGGAAATGGCGCAGCAATGGCTGGATCTCGACCATGCTCGGCGTCGGCCGGTGGACCTACACGAGCATGTGGAATGTCGCATGCGTTGCGGCGGTTGCCATCCCAGCCGGCATCACCGGTGACGGTCTGCCGCTGGGTGTTCAGCTCATCGGGCCGGCAGGATCCGAGTCACTGCTGCTGTCCGTCGCCGCGCAGTTGGAGCGGGCGAATCCCTGGCCTATGGCTCCGGTTTAGAACTCCCGGCTGCGCACGGCCGCCTTCTCATTCGGTCGGGGAAGCGAAGCAGTCAACACTGCGTCAACGAATCGCAAATGGTCAGGCGGCGTTGACGCCGCGTTGATGGTGGGCCATCGATACTCCGAGCCGATG
>CAVQLW010000001.1:0-129291 GCA_963713485.1 Candidatus Dormiibacterota bacterium | reverse complement strand
CGGCCGGGAACCGCCGCTCGGCGAGAACGCGCAGCAGCGTCCCACCGGCGGCCCCCGTCGCCCCGACGACGGCGACCGCCGGACCCTCCGCGCGCACGCGGGGGACCGCTACGCGGGACCGCCGGCGCCGTTGCCGGCGGCTTCCTGCTGTTGCCGGGACAGCTCGCGAATCGCCTCGCGACGCGACAGGTTGACCCGGCCGCGGTCGTCGACCTCGATGACCTTGACCATGATCTCGTCGCCGACGTTGACGACGTCCTCCACCTTGTCGACATGGTGCTCGGCGAGCTGGCCGATCCTGACCAGACCTTCCTTCTTCGGCATGATCTCGACGAAGGCGCCGAAGCCCATGAGGCGTGACACCTTGCCCTTGTAGATCCGGCCGATCTCGATGTCGTCGGTCAGGTCGTGGATCATCGCCATCGCCTGCTCGCGGGCGGCGGCGTTCGCGGACGCGATGAACACGCGGCCGTCGTCCTCCACGTCGATCTGGCAGCCGGTCTCCTCGACGATCTTGCGGATCATCTTCCCGCCGGGGCCGATGACGTCCCTGATCTTGTCGGGGTTGATGTTGATCACCTCGATGCGGGGTGCCCACCGGCTCAACTCCGCTCGCGGTGTGGCGATCGCCTCGCGCATCTTGCCGAGGATGTGGAGGCGTCCACGCGCGCCTGCTCGAGCGCCCGCTCCATCAGGTCCCGCTGAGACCGCTGATCTTGCAGTCCATCTGCAGCGCGGTGATGCCGGTCTCCGACCCGGCGACCTTGAAGTCCATGTCGCCGAGCGCGTCCTCCATGCCCTGGATGTCGCTGAGGATCGCCGCGTGCTCCGCGCCTTCGTCGGTGATCAGTCCCATCGCGATGCCGCGACCGGCGCCACCAGCGGCACTCCCGCGTCCATCAGCGCGAGGCAGGAGCCGCAGACCGACGCCATCGACGTCGAGCCGTTGCTCGAGAGGATCTCGGTGACGATCCGGACCACGTAGGGAAACGCCTCCTCGTCCGGCATCACGTTGTGCACGGCGCGCTCAGCGAGCGCCCCATGGCCGATCTCGCGACGGCCCGGTGAGCGCAGCGGTCGCGCCTCCCCCACCGAGAAGGGCGGGAAGTTGTAGTGGTGCATGAAACGCTTGAAGGTCTCGAGCCCGAGCCCGTCGATCTTCTGCTGATCCTGACCGGAACCGATCGTCACCACCGACAGCGCCTGCGTCTGCCCGCGCGTGAAGAGCGCCGATCCGTGCGTCCGCGGCAGCACGCCGACCTCGCACCAGATGGGGCGGATCTCGTCGGTCCGGCGTCCGTCGGGGCGGATCCCCTCCTGCAGGATCGCGTTGCGGACGGCCTTCTTCACCTCGGACTTGTAGGCCTTGCCGATGTCGGACCGCGCGTCCGGGAAGCGCTCCTCGAGCGCTGACACCGTCTCCTGCTGCAGCTGGTCGAGGGCAGCCTCGCGCGACGCCTTGTCGGAGTTCCGCGCCGCACCGCCGATCCGTGATGCGACCTGCTCGTGCACCGCCGCGGTGATGTCGGGGGACACCTTCTGCGAGGGGTAGCTCATGGTCGGCTTGCCGATCGCGTCGTGGAGTCCGCGCTGGAACTCGACGAGCTTGCGGATCTCGTCGTGGGCCATGCGCAGCGCCTGCAGCATCTGCTGCTCGGAGACCTGGTGCGCTCCCGCCTCGACCATGACGATGGCGTCCCACGTGCCGGCGACGACGAGGTCGAGCGCCGACTCATTGAGCTCCGCGAGGGTCGGATTGAGGGTGAGCTGCCCGTTGAGCATGCCGACGCGGACGCATGCGACCGGCCCGCCGTGGGGGATCCCGCTGATCTGCAGCGCGCACGACGCGCCGGTGACCGCGAGCGTCGCCGGGTCCTGCTCCTGGTCGGTGCTCAGCACCGTCGCGACGATCTGGACGTCGTTGCGGAAATCCTTGGGGAAGAGCGGCCGCATCGGGCGGTCGATCATCCGGCTGGTGATCGTCGCCGCCTCGCTCGGCCTCCCCTCGCGCCGGGGGAACGACCCCGGGATCCTTCCCGCGGCGTAGAGCTTCTCCTCGTAGTCGCACGTCAGCGGGAAGAAGTCGATGCCCTCTCGCGGTGCTTTCGACGCGACCGCGGTGACGAGCACCGCGGTGTCGCCGAGGCGCAGCATCACCGCGCCGTTCGCCTGCTCGGCGAGATACCCGGTCTCGACGATCAGGCGCTTGCCGCAGTAATCCGTTTCAAATGTCTTCTTGAGATTGTCGGGGATGGCCACGCGCGTCTCCTGGTGGTGACCCGCGCCGGAAGCATTCCGCTTCGCCGTGCTCTGCAGCGGTGAGGTGTTGGGGACTGGGCATCAGGTGTCGCGGTTCGCGCTGCTGCTGCGGTACCGCCTCCTGACACACGGACCCCAACGTCTCACCTGTGAGCCGCGACGTCGCTGAGCGATGCCGGCCCTGGGTCGGTTGATGGTGTTTGTTGTTGGTGTCTGAGATGTGATCGCGACTGACACTACCGGCGCAGACCGAGTCGCCCGATCAGCGCGCGATACCGCTCGACGTCGGTCCCCGACAGGTAGTCGAGCAACCGGCGGCGCTGACCCACGAGCTTGAGCAGGCCGCGACGCGATGCATGATCTTTCGGATGGTCACGGAGGTGCTCGGTGAGCGAGCTGATGCGCTCACTCAGGACGGCCACCTGGACCTCTGTGGAGCCGGTGTCCGTTTCGTGGCGCCGATGCTCCGCGATGATCTCGGATTTGGATCTGACGATTGGCACGATTGTTCGCGGCAAGTCTAACAGGAGACCCGCGGAGCGCGGCCTCCGGGGGCATGAGGGGCGCACAACGTGATCGCGGCGGGAAGGCATGTCAGCGTCGCCGGTGTCGTCCCGACCTGCTCGCCCTCGACGTCGAACAGCATCGGAGCGCCGTCGCACGTGATCCGTACGACGCTCGCGCGGTGCACCTCGACCTCCGCGCGCCGGATGTGCCGTCCGCGGTACAGCGAGGGGATGCCCGTGAGCGCGCGGGTGCGGCCGGTCTCACCGATGATCACGACGTCGAGCCTGCCGTCGTCAAGCTCCGCACCGGGCGCCACACGCATACCGCCGCCGAAGTACGCGCCGTTCGCGACGACCACGCTGCGCACCGATCGTTCGTAGGCGACACCGTCGATCTCGACCTGCGCGGTCCGTGCGACGTAGCGCCACAGCGTCGAGAGCGACACGCCGAGGAACACCGCGCTGCCACGCATCGACCCGCCCTTGTGCCTGCTGCGATTGACGCTCGCGACCACCTCGCCGCCCATCCCGCAGTCGGCGATGTTGATGAAGAAGCGCCGCCGCCCGTCGTCGAAGTCGATCCGGCCCGCATCGATCGTGCGCACCGACCGGGCGGCGATGAGCCGCGCATCCGCCTCGAACGTACCCGGGATGCCGGCGGTCCGGCGAAAGTCGCCGCCGCTGCCGCTCGCGACGAGCCCCAGCATCGCGCCGGCGCCGATCGGAGCGCCCTCCGGATCGAAGAATCCGTTCACCACCTCGTTGAGCGTCCCATCACCCCCGACGGCCACGATGGTGCGGTAGCCGCTCGCGAGCGCGCGGCGAACGGCAGTGGTGGCGTCGCCGGGGGCGATCGTCTGGTGGAGGTCGAACTCCACGCCCGGCCGAGCGAAGCGCGCGCGCTGCCGCCGGCCAGTGCCGCAGCGTGTGGCCCCCGGCGCTCGCCGGGTTCATCACCACAAACGCGGGAGCGGTCATTCCGGCGGCGCGACCCGCCCGACGATCGTGCGAGTGCGCTCGATGTCGTGTGCCATCGCGACCTTGAGCGCCGCGATCGAGCCGAACGCGCGCTCGGAGCGGAGCCGCCGGCTGAGCGCGAGGCGGACGGTGCGGCCGTAGAGGTCGCCGGTGAAATCGAGCACGTGCGCCTCGATCGTGATCGTTCCACCACCGAAGGTCGGGCGCGTGCCGATGCCGGTCGCGGCAGGGCGCCACCCGTCACCCACGTCGCACCATCCGGCGTAGACACCCGGACCGGGGATGCACCGGTCGGCCTCGACGGCGAGGTTCGCCGTGGGAACGCCGAGCCCCGTGCCTCGGCCCTCGCCGCGCTCGACCCGGCCGGCGAGGACGTACGGCCGCCCGAGCATGGCGATCGCCTCGGAGAAGCGCAGTGCCGCCATCGCGTCCCGGATCCGCCCCGAGGACACCCGCCGTCCCCCCGGTTCCAGGCGGCGACGCTCGTGACCGTGAAACCGCGAGCGGCGCCGAGGCGGCTGAGGAACTCGACGTCGCCCTCCCGACCACGACCGAGCGCGAACCCGGGCCCCACGATGAGCCGGCGCATGTCGAGCCGGTCGGCGAGGTCGCCGGCAAATCGCTCGGCGCTCCACCTGCTCAGCTCGGGGGTGAACGCCACCACCACGACGCGCTGCGCTCCCGCACGAGCGAGCAGCTCGACGCGCTCGTCGAGGCTCGTGAGCATCAGCGGGCACCCCGACGGATCGACGACGCAGCGGGGATGCGGGTCGAAGGTGACCGCGACGGAGGTCATGCCGAGCCGATCGGCCGTGGCACGTACCCGGCGAATGAGTCGCTGATGGCCGATGTGCACGCCGTCGAAGCTGCCGATCGTGACCACCGACCCGGGGCCGCCCGCCGCCAGCGCGGGGAGCTCGTGGAGGAGTTCCATTCGACGGATCAGGCGGTCAGCACCTTGGTCGGTCGCAGCAGTCCCCCGTTCAACTCCCCGATGCCGACCAGCTCGCCGGCCGGATCGTGGATGCGGCACTCTCCGGCCACGCCGGGGAGGATCGTTCGCGGCAGCCACACCGACTGGCCACGGCGGATCTGCTGGACCTGCGCCGGTCCGAGGCTCACGAGCGGCAGGTGCGCCAGCGCCACGTCAGGCGGCAGGAGCGCTTGCCACGGGTCCTCCATGGCCGCGAGCTGATCGAGCGTGATCGAGTCGCTGAGGCGGAGGCTGCCGTAGCTCGTTCTCGAGAGCCACCCGAGCAGCCCGCCGGTGCCGAGGGCATCCCCGAGATCGGCCGCCAGCACCCGCATGTACGCGCCCTTCCCGCTCACCACGACGATCTCAGCCTCGGCGACGGTTCCGGGGCGGAAGTCGACGAGCTCCGCCGAGTGGATCGTGACCCGGCGCGGCTCGCGCGCAACCTCCTCGCCCGCGCGGGCGAGCTCGTAGAGGTGCTTCCCCTCGTGCCGGACCGCCGAGTGCATCGGAGGCACCTGGTCGATCTCCCCGACGAAGCGCCCCAGCTCCGCCCGGATCCGATCCGGATCGAGGTTGGCCGCGTCGGCGCCGGGAACGACGGTCCCCTCGGTGTCGAAGGTGTCGCTGCGCTCGCCGAGACGGACCACGCAGTGATAGGTCTTCGGCTGGGCGTGGAAGTAGTCGACGAAACGGGTGGTGCGGCCCACGCAGATCGGCAGCAGGCCGGTCGCCGTCGGATCGAGGGTGCCGGCATGGCCGACCCGGCGCTCGCCGAGGATGCGTCGCACCTGGCGGACGGCATCGAACGACGTGATCCCGGCCGGCTTGTCGAGCGGGAGAACCCCGCCTCGTCGTGCGAGGGCCGGCCCGGACCTGGGGCCGGTTCCGGGCGCGGTGGCGACCCCGCTCACCGTGCTCGGTCGATCAGCCGGCGAGCGACCTCGAGCACCTTCCGGCGGGCATCGGGAAGCGCCTCCGCGAACTCGGCGCCGGCGGCTCGGCGGTGACCGCCTCCACCGAACGGCGTGCAGAGGTCGGTGGCGTCGAAGGGCTCGCGAGTGCGAACGCTGATCTTGACGCGATCGGCGGCGGTCTCCTTGAAGAGGATCGCGATCTCCATCGTCGCGATGCTCTGCAGCGCGTCGATGATCCCCTCCGCCTCCTGCATGTCCGCGCCCGCCTGATCGAGCATGGCCCCGGTGACCTCGGACCAGAGGAGGCGGCCGCCGATCTCGGCGTGCATCTGGGCGATCGCCAGTCCCTCGAGGCGCACCTGCGAGAGCGAGCGCGATTTGTAGCTCTTCAGCGCCACCCACCCCGGGATCGGCCCCCTCGGCGACGAGCGAGGCCGCCAGGCGGAGCGCCGCCTCGGTGGTGTTCTCGTGGCGGAAGCCACCGGTGTCGGTCAGCAGCGCCGCGTAGAGGTTGGTGGCGACGTCCGCGGTGATCGGCGCTCCGAGCGCCCCGAGCAACCGGTGCACCACCTGTCCCGTCGCGCTCGCCGACGCGTCGACGAGGTTGATCGCCCCGAACGCGGTGTTGCTCAGGTGATGGTCGATGTTGACGACGTTGGCCGCCTGCTCCACCTCCGCGCGGCGTTCGCCGAACCGCGTGAGGGTGGCGCAGTCGAACGTGAAGACGTTGTCGCCCAGCGGTGCTCCGCCGGCCTCCACCGCCTCGAAGCCCGGCAGGTAGTCGAGGAGCCGCGGGAGCGGCTCGGGAACGACCGTCCGGACCCTGTGCCCCATCGCCGTCAGCGAGTGGGCGAAGCCCAGCGCCGAGCCGAGGCTGTCGGCGTCGGCGTCCTTGTGCGCGAGGCACGTGATCTCATCGGCGCCGTCGACGATCCGGCGGATCGGATCGACGACGTCCTCGAGACGCGGCCATATCACGGGTGCGGCGACGCTCACTCCGGGACCTCCACGGCGGCCTCGCCGGGGGGTTCGGCCACGAGATCTCTCAGGAGCGTGCTCACCCGCACGCTGTAGGCGATCGATTCGTCGAGCTCGAAGTGGAGCCGCGGGATGCTGCGCAGGTTCTCGAGCCGGGTGCCGAGCTGCGCGCGCAGGAATCCCTCCGCGTGGCGGAGCGCCTCGACGACGTTCCGGCGGTCCTCATCGTCCCCCAGCGCGCTCACCGAGAGCCACGCCTCGCGGAGATCGGGGCTCACCTGGGTCCGGGAGATGGAGGCAAGCCGGACCCGAGGGTCCTTCATCTCGGTGATCATCATCGCCGAGATCTCCTCACGAAGCTGCTCGCCCACCCGCTCACGGCGCGGGGTGCGAGCTCCCGGGCGAACGGTCATGCGTTCTGCTGCTCCATCGTGAAGGCCTCGAGGATGTCGCCCTCGTGGAAGTCGCCGAAGTCGGCCAGCGTGATGCCGCAGTCGTATCCGTGGGTCACCTCGCGAACGTCGTCCTTGAAGCGCTTGAGCGCATCGATGCGGCTCTGTGCGATCTCCTTCCCGTCGCGGATGACGCGGCAGGTCGCGTTTCTGGTGATCCGGCCGTCGAGCACGTGGGATCCGGCGATCGCCGGCCGTCCGTCCACCTGGTACACGCGGCGCACTTCGGCGCGGCCCTGGGTGACCTCGATCATCGTCGGCTGGTACAGGCCCTTCACGGCCTTCTCGATGTCGTCGGTCACCTGATAGACCACGTCGTAGAAGCGCACGTCGACGCCCTGCGCCTCCGCCGCGGCTCGCGCGTGGTCATCGGGACGGACGTTGAAGCCGATCACGATCGCGTCGGTCACCGCGGCGAGGTTGACGTCGGACTCGCTGACCGCGCCGACGCCCTCCCCCACCACCTTGATCTTGACCGTCGGGTCGTCGATCTTGGTGATCTGGCTGCGCAGCGCCTCGAGCGATCCGTTCGCCTCGGCCTTGAGCACCAGGTTGAGCGACTTCATCTCGCCTTCGGAGACGTTCGATGCGAGATCGGCGAGGGTGATGCGGCGCACCGGCTGTGCCAGGCGCTGCTTCTCGGCGAGCCCGCGCTGCTCGGCCTTCGCGCGGGCGCCACGCTCGGTCTCGACGACCTCGAAGATCTCGCCGGCCATCAGCACCTCGGACAGCCCGGTGACCACCACCGGCGTGCTCGGCCCGGCCTCCTTGATGCGCTTGCCGGCGTCGTCGACGAGCGCGCGCACCTTGCCGAACGCCGAACCGGCGACGAGGTTGTCGCCGACGCGCAGGGTCCCGTTCTGCACCACCAGGGTCGCGATGGCGCCGCGGCCGCGCTCGAGGTGGGAGTCGATCACCGTTCCCACGGCGCGGCCGCTTGGGATCCGCCTTGGGCTCCACGTAGACGTCGGCAACGTCGATCACGCTCTGGAGCAGATCGTCGATGCCCTCGCCCGGTCCTCGCGCTGGTACGCACGACGGGCACGTCGCCGCCGAACTGCTCCGCGACGACGTTGCGCTCCGCGAGTTGCTGGAGCACGCGGTCGGGGTTGATGCCGTCCTTGTCGATCTTGTTCATCGCCACGACGATCGGGACGCCTGCCGCCCTGATGTGCTGGATGGCCTCCTCGGTCTGCGGCATCACGCCGTCGTCGGCCGCGACGACCAGGATGGCCACGTCCGTGACATCGGCGCCCCGGGCGCGCATCGCGGTGAAGGCCTCGTGGCCCGGCGTGTCGATGAACGTGATGAGGCGGCCGTTCCGCTCGACCTGATGGGCGCGGATGACCTGCGTGATGCCACCGGCTTCACCGGACGCCACCTTGGTCTTGCGAACGGCGTCGAGGAGCGAGGTCTTCCCGTGGTCGACGTGGCCGAGCACCGCGACGACGGGTGGGCGGGGCACCAGCGACCCCGGAGCCGCACCCGAGAGGTCGAGCAGTGGATGGCGGCTCCGGCTCGATGCGGTCGCGCCCGCGGCGGGCTCGGCGACGGCGTCCTCGGACTCCGCCTCGAAGCCGAAGTGATCGGCGGCGAGCGCCGCGGTGTCGAAGTCGACCGTCTGGTTCAGGGCGGCCATGACCCCGTTGCTCATCAGGTACTTGATCAGCTGGGGGCCGGAGACGCCGAGACGCTCGGCGAGTTCGGCGACCGTGAGCCCTGCCGGCAGGGTGACTTTCTTGACCGTGGCTATGTCGATTCCTCCATGCCGAGCTCCCGCATCGCTGCTGCGAGGGTCGGCTCGTCGATTACATCATCCCCGACCCGCAGCGAGCGCGCCAGGGATCGGTGCCGCCGTGACCGGCGCAGACAGGTGATACCCGTTTCGCGGCAGAGATACGCACCGCGGCCGGGGCAGCGGCCGGCCGGGTCAAGGGTAACCCGCCCGGATGCGCCGGTGACAGCGAGACGGATGAGCTCCGTTCGTGGCCGGACGCGCCGGCAGCCCACGCAGGTCCGCAGCGGCGCCGCTGCGGTCACACCTCCTCAGCCTTCATCGGCCTCGTCGCCTCGGATGTCGATGCGCCAGCCGGTGAGCCGGGCGGCGAGCCGGGCGTTCTCGCCACCCCGGCCGATCGCCAGCGACAGCTGATCGGCGGCGACGACGATGTGGGCGGTGCGCGTCGCGGCGTCGAGCTCCACCTCCCGCGCGACCGCCGGGATGAGCGAGTTCATGACGAACGTCGCCGGGTCGTCCGCCCAGGCGACGATCTGCACCTGCTCCTCGCCGAGCTCCGAGGTCACCGCGCGCTGGCGGACGCCGTTGCGCCCGATGCAGGCGCCCTGGGCGTCGATGTCCCCGTCCGGCGCCTCGACCGCGACCTTGGTGCGATGCCCGGGATCGCGCGCGATCGCCCGGATGACCACCTGCCCGCTCTGCAGCTCCGGGACCTCCTGCTCCATCAATCGCTGGACCAGCTGCGGGTGGGATCGCGACACCACCACGACCGCGTCCTGTCCCCTTCGCCGCCCCTCGACGATGACCACCTTGACGTGGGCGCGGATCGCCAGCCGCTCCCCGGGGATCTGCTCTTCGGGAGGCAGCATGCCGGGAACCCCCCCGGCGTCGACGTACCAGATGGAACCCATCCGCCGCTCGATGATCGCGTCGCGGAGCACCCCGCGCTGGGTGGCACCCTCGCCGAGGATGCGGCGCCGCTCCAGCCCCGACAGGCGCTCTGCCACCGCCGTTCGCGCAGCCGCCGCCGCCTGCCGCGCGAAGTCGGGCACCGCGACGTCGAGGGTGTGCTCGGTGCCGTCCTCCTCGACCCGGAAGACGACGAAGCTCCCGGTGTCGAGGTCGACCCGCGCCCGAACCCGGGGATCGTCCTCCACCAGCCGCCGGTACGTCGAGGCGACGCCCTCCTCCACCGCCCCGGTGATGTCCGCCTCGGTGAGCGGCGTGGCGGCGGCCATGTCACGCAGCGCGCTCAGCGTCAGGGCCGGCGCTGCCATCAGATGTCGACGACGATGCGCGCCGCGATCACCGCGTCGAGCAGGAATCCGACGAGCCTGGTCGATCTGCGATCGCGGACCTCGATCTCCGCCTGGTCGCCGGCGAGGCTCGCGAGCCTGCCCTCGAGCACCAGCTCGGACTCGCCCTCGCGGAGCCGGACGTTCACGCGCCTGCCGAGGGCGGCCTTCCACTCCTCCGGGCGGCGGATGGGCCGCTCCGCTCCCGGCGAGCTGACCTCGAGGCGGTACGCGTGATCGATGGGATCGTAGGCATCGAGCACCGCCGACGCGGTGTTGGAGGCACGCTCGCAGTCGTCGAGCGTGACGCCGCCGTCGGCTCGGTCGATGACCAGGCGGAGCACGGCCCCGCGTCCGCGTCCCGACCACTGGATGTCGACGAGCTCGAGGCCGAGGTGGTCGAGCGACGGGCGAAGCAGTGCCGCGATGCCCGGGACGTCGTCATTGTTCATGTGTCGAGGGTGCGCGGGATGCGGCTCCTACGCGGTCACGCAGTCCGTGGAGCAACGCGCCGGCGCCCGGTGGGCGTGGCGGCCGACCTCGAGGCGCGGGCCTTCTCCCACGCGACCAGCAACGTGCTCGCATTGAAGATCGAGCTGTAGGTCCCGGTCACGATGCCGATGAGCAGCGCCAGCACGAAGCCCCGGATCGAGTCGCCGCCGAAGATCACCAGCGAGAGCAAGACGAAGACGACGGTGAGCGACGTGTTCAACGACCGGGTCATCGTCTGCACCGTCGAGAGGTTGATCACCTGGTCGAACGTCAACCGCGGTCCGACGCGCAGGTTCTCGCGGACGCGGTCGAAGACGACGATGGTGTCGTGGATCGAGAACGCCACCGAGGTGAGCACGGCGGTGACGAAGAGCGAGTCCACCTGTCCTAAATCGGTGAAGTGGCCGAGGATCGCCCAGATCCCGGCGAGCACGAAGACGTCGTGCAGCAGCTTGAAGAACGCGCACGCGCTGAACCGCCACGGCGATATCGCCCGCTGGCGCCGGAAGGCGAACGCGAGGTAGACCGCGATCCCGGCCGCGGCGACGATGATCATGATGATGGCCCCGGTCACGAGGCTCGATGCGATGGTCGGGCCGACCTGCTGCAGGCTGACGTCGGGCTTGTGCGTCTTCGGATCGTTGGCGATCGAGAACTTCGCATCGAGCGCGTTGTCGATCTGCACGACGCGCTCGATGTCGGAGGGCAGGGTGGTGATGGCGTAGTGGTTGTTCCCGTTGATCTTCCCCTCCGCCTGCACCACGGGCCGCAGGTCTGAGGCGACGCCGTTCACGACCGTGGCGACCTGGGCCTGGCTCGGCGCCTTGCTCAGCCCGATGTCGATCCGGTTGCCACCCTTGAAGTCGATGCCGAGGTTGAACCCCCACACGATGATGGCGAGGATGCCTGGAACGATGACCGCGAGCGACCCGAGGAAGAACCAGTTGCGGTTCTTGACGATGTCGAAGCGTCCCCTGGGCGGGTGATCCGCGAACTCCTCATGGATCTCCGTGTACAGGCGTGGGTCCCTGCCCATCCGCCAGTTGAGCACCCATGCGAAGAGCGAGCGCGTGATCGTGATCGCGGTGAAGAACGAGACGATGACGCCGATCGCGAGCGTGATCGCGAAACCCTTGATCACGTCGGTACCGAAGATGCCGAGGATCGCGCAGGTGATCAGGGTGGAGATGTTGCTGTCACGAATGGCCGGAAATGCGCGGCGGAAGCCGGTCTCCACCGCAACGGGCGTGCTTCGCCCATGGCGCAGCTCGTCACGCGTTCGCTCGAAGATGAGCACGTTGGCATCGACCGCCATGCCCACGCTCAGCACGAAGCCCGCCAGTCCCGCGAGCGTGAGCGTCACGGGGATCACCTTGAACACCGCCAGGACGATCGCGGCGTAGACGAAGAGGGCGATGGTCGCCAGCACGCCGGGGAATCGGTAGTACCCGATCATGAAGATGACCACGATCAGGAGACCGATCGCGCCGGCGATCAGGCTCAGCGTCACCGACTGCTGGCCCAGAGTCGCGCTGACCGTCGTGCTGGCGACGGTGGTGATCTCAGCGGGCAGCGCGCCGGCGCTGATGAGGTTCGCGAGGTTGGTCGCGGAGTCCGAGGTGAAGTTCCCGGTGATCTCCGTCTGATTGCTCTGCCCGCCACCGGTGACGACCGGGGCCGTCAGCACGCTGTTGTCGAGGAAGATCGCGATCTGCGCCGTTGGCGGCGGGCTCGACGTGTTCGTGAGGTAGGCGTTGTATGCAGTGGTGGTGATCTTCGACCACTCGGTCGCGCCGTGTGAGTTGAAGTTGATGAGGACGGCGATCTGGCCGTTGTTCGGGTCGGTGCCCACGCTCGCCGAGTTGACGTCGGTCGCATCGAGGCTGTTGTCGATCTTCCAGTGGTAGCCGGTCGGATACGACAGCGGGTCGGAGAACTGGGTGGCGTCGTAATGGCCCTGCTGATCGGCGAGGAACGACGCGCTCGTCGGGTCGGGTGAGCCGGGCACAGGGGTCGCGAAGTAGAGCCGCGACGTGGTCCCGATGGTGTTGATCGCCTGCTGGAGGCTGACCCCCGGGAGCTGCACCAGGATCTGGTCGTTGCCCTGCGCCTCGACGGTTGCCTCGGAGACGCCGAGCGAGTTCACACGCAGGCTGAGGATCGGGATCGTCGCCTGCTGGGCACTTTCCAGGGTATGACCGTTGGGAGGCCCGTTGCGGCAGTCGCTGTTGGGGTTGTCGAGGCCGTGGCAGATCTCGATCGTCAGCTCGGTGCCGCCCTGGAGGTCGAGGCCCTTGTGGATGTACAGCGGGCGGCCCAGGAACGACGGCGCCGAGGTCAGCGTCTGCCCGAGCGGCTGGTGGGCGACCGCGTAGCGGTAGATCAGGCTGTAGCCGTCGACGAAGAGCGCCGCGACCACGACGAGGAGGACGACGGCGAGGCGGAAGCGCGTGATGCGGAACACCGGGCGTCCAGTCTACCGGTGGGAAACGCCGATCCGGCCAGATCGATCGTCCCGGAATGCAGCGAACCGCCGGTCGCGGATCGCCTCGCGCGCGCCCTCCATCAGGCGGGCGAGATGGGTGATGTTGTGGAGGCTGACGAGCCGGTGGGCCAGGATCTCGCCCGACTGGAAGAGGTGGCGCAGGTACGCGCGCGAGAACCTCGCGCACGCCGGGCACGGGCAGTCCGCGTCGATCGGAGCGAGGTCGTCCCCGGCCGCGGCGTTGCGCAGCGAGAGGCGGCCCTGCGGCGTCAGGGCGCTGCCGTTGCGGGCGAGCCGGGTCGGCACCACGCAATCGAACATGTCGACACCGAGGCCGATCGCCGCCAGCAGCTCGGCGTCCGTTCCGAGCCCCATGAAGTACCGGGGGCGATCGTCCGGAATCTCGGCGACGCTCGCACCGGTCATCGCCAGCATCGTCTCGACCGGCTCCCCGACCGACAGCCCGCCGATCGCGACCCCGTCGAAGTCGAGCGCGGCGATGAAGCGCGCCGACTCCCGGCGCGCGGCTTCGTCGAAGCCCCCCTGCGCGATGCCGAAGAGCAGGCGGCCCTCGCCCGGATGGACGGCGCGGCAGCGCTCGGCCCAGCGATGAGTCCGCGTGGTCGCCTCCTCCGCCTTCCGGATGGCGGTGCCGTGGGCGACGGGGTGGTCGAGGCACATGAGCACGTCGGCGCCGAGCCGGGCCTGGTTCCGCACCGCATCCTCGGGGGTGACCCGCAACCGGGCACCGTCATACGGCGAGACGAAGGTCGCCGAATCGTCGTCGACCGCCGCGACCTCGACAAGGCTCACCAACTGGTATCCGCCGCTGTCGGTGAGGATCGGGTGCTCCCAGCCCATGAAGGCGTGGAGCCCGCCCGCCCGCTCGATCAGCTCGATGCCCGGCCGCAGCGCCAGGTGATACGCGTTGCAGAGCAGGATGTCGATGCCGGCAGCGCGCACCTCGTCGGGGTGCAACGCCTTGACCGTCGCGTGCGTTCCCACCGGCATGAACGCCGGCGTGCGCACGACTCCATGGGCCGTGGTGAGCGCACCGGTGCGGGCCGCCCCATCGACCGCATGAACGGCGAACGCGGTGCTCACGATCGCCGCCAGCAGAGCATGCAGTCGCCAAGCGACAGGAACCGGTAGCCGGCCCGCAGCGCGTGCGCGTAGGCCGCGCGCCAGCGATCGTCGCCGATGAAGGCGGCGAGCAGCACGAGCAGCGATGAGCGCGGTTGATGGAAGTTGGTGACGAGACCGTCCACAACACGAAAACGATGTCCGGGGCGGATGAAGAGCCGGGTCCGGCCGCTCCCGGCATGGGCGATGCCGTCGTCGCCCACGCAGGTCTCGAGAACCCGGACCACCGTGGTGCCGACCGCGATCACGCGGCCGCCGGCTCGCCGCGTCGCTTCGATCGCGGAGGCCGCCGCCTCGGGGAGCTCGTAGCGCTCCTCGTGGATGCTGTGCTCCTCGACCCGCTCGGCCCGGATCGGCGCGAACGTCGCGAGCCCCACGTCGAGACGCAGGGTTGCCCATCCGATGCCCGCTGATCGCAGGCGATCGATCACCGGCTGCGAGAAGTGCAGCCCGGCGGTCGGGGCGGCCGCGGAGTCGGGCGAGCCGGTCGCGTACAGCGTCTGGTACCGGTCCGCATCCTCGAGCTCGGCGTGGATGTAGGGCGGCAGCGGGGCGGTGCCGGCTCGCTCGATCGCGGCGTCGGCGTCGTCCGTGTCGAAGGTGACCGTCCGTCCGCCGGGGTGCCCGTCGGCAACCGCCACGACTGTCGCTCGGAGGTCGGCGTCGAAGCGCAGCACAGCTCCCGGGGAAGCGAGCCGCGCGGGTCGCGCCAGGCAGTCATAGCTGCCGCCGGCCCCGCGCTCCAGGACGAGGAGCTCGACGTCACGCCCTGCCGCGTCGTGCCCGTGAAGTCGTGCGCGCCGAACGCGCGTGTCGTTGACGACGAGCAGATCGCCAGCTCGAAGCAGCGCCGGCAGGTCCGTGAAGCGGCGATCCTCCAGGCCGCCGTCCTCGCGCACGTGGAGCAGCCGTGACGCGTCGCGCTCGGCGAGCGGCTGCTGGGCGATGCGCTCCGCAGGGAGCGCGTAGTCGAAGTCGGCCGACCTCAACGCTCGAAGAGCGCGGCCTGCGCCTCCGCCGCCCCCGGCGCGCCTGCGGGAATCGCCAGCCCCAGGTGGCGGTACGCGGCCGCCGTCGCGAGACGTCCGCGGAGCGTCCGCGCGAGCAGCCCGCTCCGGATCAGGAACGGCTCGACGACGTCCTCGATGGTGTCGGGATCCTCCTGCACGCTCACCGCGATCGTCTGCACGCCGACCGGGTGGCCACCGAGCGTCCCGCAGAGCACCCCGAGAACCCTGCGATCGAGCTCGTCGAGGCCGATCGAATCGATCCCGAGCACGTCGAGCGCCGCCGACGCGACGCCGACGTCGATGCGCCCGGCAGCGCGCACCTGTGCGTAGTCGCGGGCGCGGCGCAGCAGGCGGTTGACGATCCTCGGCGTGCCGCGTGAGCGCCCCGCGATCATCGCCGCCCCCTCAGGGTCGAGGTCGACGCCCAGCAGGCGCGCGGATCGGTTGGCGATCGCGACGAGCTCGTCGGTGTCGTAGAAGTCGAGCCGGAACGTGACCCCGAAGCGGTCACGGAGCGGAGCGCCGAGCGCTCCCGCGCGAGTGGTGGCGCCGATGACCGTGAAGCGGTTGAGCGTGAGACGGAGGGTCTGCGCGCCCGCGCCCTTGCCGGCGACGAAGTCGAAGGCGAGGTCCTCCATCGCCGGGTAGAGCGCCTCCTCCACCGCCCGGTTGAGGCGGTGCACCTCGTCGACGAAGAACACGTCGCGCTCGTCGAGGCTCGTGAGGATGGACGCGAGCATCCCCTGGTGTTCGAGCGCCGGCCCGCTGGTCAAGCGCGCGTTCACCCCCATCTCGACCGCGATGATCTGCGCGAGCGTGGTCTTGCCGAGCCCCGGCGGCCCGTACAGGAGCACGTGATCGAGCGCCTCGCCACGATGCCGGGCCGCCTCGACGAGGATGCGCACCTGGTCCTTGATCGCCGTCTGGCCCACGAAATCGTCGAGACGGCGAGGGCGCAGCGCGGTGTCGGCCGCACGCTCGGCGTCGAACTCCTCCGGACTGACGAGGCGCTCGTCCATCAGCGCGCCGCACCCGCCGTGTCGAGCCGGCGCAGCGCCGCTCCGACCAGATCCGCGACGTCGTGATCGTCGGATTCGGCCGCCGCCGCCGCAACGGCGTTGCGCGCCTCGGACTCTCGAAACCCGAGCCCGACCAAGCCGGCGATGGCGGCGGACACCGCTTCGTTCTCGCTCTTCACGATGGGATGGTGGGTGCCGGGTGGCTCGAGCGCCCCGACCTTGTCGCGCAGCTCGAGGATCACGCGTTCGGCCGTCTTGCGCCCGATGCCGGGGACCGTCGCGACCAGCGCGATGTCTCCGTCCGCGATGGCGCGAACGAGTGTCGGCAGCTCGGCGCGACCCAGGATGCCGAGCGCGGCCTTGGGCCCGATGCGCTCGACGCCGATGAGCAGCCTGAAGAGACGGAGCTCGTCCTGCGTGGCAAAGCCGTACAGCCGGATGGCGTCGTCGCTGACGCTCGTGTGCACGTGGAGCGACACCTCGGGGTCATGCGACGCGTGGAGTGTCGCGATGGTGCGCAGGTGACAGAACACCTCATAGCCGACGCCACCGGTGTCGATCACGACGTTGTCGTCGCCGACCTGCACGAGCTTCCCGCGGACGAGCGCGATCACGGAGCGCTGCGCACGAGCGCCGCTCGTGCCCTCGTCACGGCCGCGTCGAGCGGGCTGTCCCCGCGTCTGGGTGCGCGGGCGTTGAGATGGCCGAGACGGCCGCGGTGGTGATGGCACACCGCGACGGCACAGGCGTCCGCGACGTCGTCCGGCCCCTCCACCGCCGCGACTCCGAGCAGGTTCGCCACCATCCGCGCCACCTGTGGCTTGCGCGCGGCCCCGTAGCCGCAGACGGCTTCCTTCACCTGCGTGGGTGTGTACTCGGCGACGGCGACACCGGAGCGAGCGAGCGCGCACAGGACGACGCCGCGCGCTTCACTCACGCGCATGGCGGTCCGGCGGTTGGTCGAGAAGAAGAGCTCCTCGACCGCCGCAACCTCCGGGCGGAGCGACGCGCACGCGTCCACGACGAGGTCGAACAACATCGCAAGCCGCGCCGCCTCGCTCGTCTGCGGCACGGTCTCGATGCACGAGGCGTGGAGCAGCTCGAGATGGCCGGGCGCGCCCTCGACGACCGCCACGCCGGTCCGGGCGAGCCCCGGGTCAACGCCGAGCACCCTCACCGGCGCGTGCCCGAACGCGGCTCAGCCGACGGACTCAAGGACTTCGTCCGGGATCTCGACGTTGGCGTAGACCTGCTGGACGTCGTCGTGTTCCTCGAGCCCATCGAGCAGGCGGAGGACCGAACGGGCCTCGGCTGCCTCGAGGGCGACCGATGTCGTCGGGTTCATCGTGACCTCGGCGGCATCGACGGTGTAGCCGCGCTCCTCGAGCGTGCGCCGGACCTCCTCGAAGCTCGCCGGCGCGACGGTGACGACGACCTCACCGCCGTCGACGCTCACGTCGCCGTCATCGCCCACGTCGACGACGTCGAGGAGTTCGAGCGCGAGCTCCTCGGGATCGCGACCCTTCGCGTCGATGCGGATCACCCCCTGCTGGTTGAACATCCAGGCAACACTGTTGGCCTCGCCGAGGGATCCCCCCGCGCGTGTGAAGACGTTGCGGATGCCCGCGACGGTGCGGTTGCGATTGTCGGTGAGCGTGTCCACCATCACCGCGACACCGTGAGGGCCGTACCCCTCGTACCGGACCTCCTCGAGCTGGACACCGTCCTTGCCTCCCGCCCCGCGCTGGATCGCCCGCTCGATGTTGTCGGCGGGCATGTTCACCTCCCGCGCTTTCTGGACGGCGAGGCGGAGCCGGAAGTTGCCCTCGACGTCGGGTCCTCCCTCGCGCGCGGCCACGGTCAGCTCGCGGGTCACCTTGGTGAAGACCTGGCCGCGGCGCGCGTCGACGATGGCCTTCTTGTGCTTGATCCCAGCCCACTTGCTGTGACCGGACATGGTTCCTCCGACACGAACAGACGTTCCGATTCTACCGCAGCGCCCTGACCAGTCTAGGCCTCAAGGTGCTTGTGGTCGGCGGCCATCAGGTCTATGGTTAGCGGTAGGAACTGGCCATTCAGACGGAGGTAGCCATACCAACGTTGCGTACCGTCTGGCAGCGACTCCGACACGGCCGCGCGGAGGTCTGAGGCCCGGCTGACGGGCCCCTGAACCGGCGCACGGCGGCGCCCCCGTAGAGGTTGCTGGGCAATCGGTGACCCCCGGGATGTCCCTGAAGTGGGCGAGTGCACGCGGTGCGTCGACAGGGCTTCGGTCGGGCGACGCGGACCCGGCACCGGTTTGAGGTGCCAGCAAGAGGCCCGGGAATTTCCTACCGGGCTGCCGAATCAAAAACGGCGAATACAAAATCGGGGCCGGCTCAGTCCGGCCCCTTTCTTTTTCCCACTCGAGACCGCGCCGCACCGGACGGAACGCCGGGTGCCGGCCTCGACACGGCGGGGTCGCCCATCCACGTGAAGCGCAGTGGACGGTCGGCCGCCTGGCGCAATCCGATCCGCGTGCTCACCGCGATCGGCGGATGCACGCCCCGCTGATCGATTCGCACGCGAGCGCCCGCGGCGATCAGGTCGAGGCCGTCGTCGGCGCGCGAGATCCCGAGGCCACGACAGAGGTTTCCCGGCCCGCGGAGCAGCGCCGGCGTTGCGATGCCGGCACCGCGCCGCGCGCACGACGTGCGCCAGCCCCTCCTCCACCGCCGCGGCCCGCAGCAGCACCGCTCCTGCGACACCGTCCGGTTCGGTGACGACGTTGGCGCAGTGGTGCATGCCGTACGTGAAATAGACGTAGAGGTGCGCCGGCGGGCCGAACATCACGGCGGACCGGGGTGTCGGACCGCGGAATGCGTGTGACGCCGGGTCGTCCAACCCGAGGTACGCCTCCGTCTCGACGATCCGCGCGACGACCGCATGATCCGTACCGGAGTCGACGGTCAGGGTGCAGCCGACGAGATCACGAGCAACCTCGACGGTCGGTCGCGCGAACCACTCGCGCCCGGGCTCGGCTATCGGCGGATCTCTGCGCCGCAGCGCGCCGCGAGCGCGGCTGCAAGGGCATCCTGGGCCATCTGCGCCTCCTCCCCGGTGAGCGTGCGGTCGGGGGCACGGAAGGTGAGCTGGAACGTCCATCCCTTTCTTCCCGGAGGCAGGCTGCTGCCCCGATATTCGTCGTAGAGGTCCGCACGCTCGAGCAGCGGTTGCCGCGCATCGCGGATCGCGTCAAGCGCCTCACCTGCGAGCCGGTCGATCGCGACGGTGACGGCGAGATCCTGCACGATGGCCGGGAATCGCGGGGGCGCGGCGTAGACCACGGCGCGAGCACTGTTCGCAGTGATCGCATCGATGCGCAGCTCGCCGACCGCCACCCGTCCCGCGACATCGAACGCGGCGCCGGTCTCGAACGACAGCTCGCCGACCATCCCCACCTCACGTCCGCCGGCCGTCAGCCGTGCGCTCCGTCCGGGATGCAGGCCGGGTTCCGCCGACGGCTCGCTGCGGAGGGCCACGCCGGCCACGTCGTCCGCGACCCTGTCGAACACCGATTGCACGAGGCGCACCGCATTCGCGCCGTCATCGGCGGAGGCGCTCGCAACGTGGACCGCAACGCTGAGCAGCAGGGGCTCGAGCGGCAGCGCGGGGAGCTCGAGATCGGCGTTGTCGGCCGTCGATCCCTCGGGCAGGCCCTCGCGCTCGCCCGCCCAGAACACCCTGCCCAGCTCGAAGAGCATCACGTCCGTGCTTCCGCGGTTGACGTTGCCGGCAAGCGCGGCGCACAGGCGGGGCAGCTGCGACGTCCGCAGCACGCTCCACTCCTCGCTCAGCGGGTTGCGGAGCGGGATCGGGGAGCGGTTGCGGCCGATGCCCGGAAGGAGGCGCGCCTCGTGCGGCGCGATGAAGGACAGGGTGATGGCCTCGTCGAAGCCGGCGCCGAGGCAGGTGTCCCGAATCGCATCCTCCACCGCCGCCTGGGGCGTGGTGGTGGCACCCTCGGTTCGACGGCCCGGCAGCGTGCTCGGGACGCGTGAGTACCCGAGCATGCGCCCGATCTCCTCGACGAGGTCCTCGGGCAGGGTGACGTCGCGCCGGAAGTACGGCGGGACCACCGCGAGGGTCGCGCCATCCTGTTCGACGGCGAACCCGAGGCGCGCCAGCGTGGTCGCGACGTCCGTCGCGTCGATGGGGATCCCGAGCAGGCGGCCGGTGAACGCAGCCGTCAGCTCGATCGGGCCGATCTCGGGAAGCGGGGCCGGCCACTCGTCGATCACCCCGTGCAGCACGTGCCCTCCTGACAGCTCGGCGATGAGCGTGGCCGCTCGCTCGAGCGCGACCGGCGGCAGCTGATCGCTGAGGCCCTTCTCGAAGAGCGTCGAGGCGTCGGTGCGCAGGCCGAGCAGCTTCGACGTGGCGCGCACGGTCGGCCCGTGCCAGTTCGCCGCCTCGAGCAGCACGTTCCTCGTCGAGTCCGTCACCGCCGTGGATGCCCCGCCGATGACGCCCGCGATGCTCGCCGGCGTGCTCCCGGCGCACACCACCAGATCGTTGCCGGACAGCTCGCGGTCGATACCAAGGAGGTCGACGACGTGCTCGCCGGCCGCCGCCCTGCGCACAACGACGTCGGCGACCTTGGGCGTCCCGCCGGCCTCGACAAACCGGTCGAGATCGAACGCGTGGAGCGGCTGGCCGAGCTCGTGCGTCACGAAGTTGGTGATGTCGACGACGTTGTTGATCGGGCGAAGCCCGACCGCGCGAAGGCGCTGGCGCAGCCACAGCGGCGACGGGCCGATCGCCACGCCCTCGATCACGCGCGCGGCGAACCGCGGACAGCCGGCCGGATCCTCGATCCGCACCTGAGCGCGGAGCTCGACCGCGGCGGCTGACTGCAGCTCCTCGGGAACGGCCGCGGGGGGTTCATTGAGCCCCTCGCCCAGCGCCGCGGCGAGCTCGCGTGCGATGCCGAGGTGGCACAGGCAGTCCGGCCGGTTGGTCGTCACGTCGAGGTCGAGCACCGTGTCGAGGTCGAGCACCTCGCTCAGCGCCTGACCGGGCGATCCGGAATCGAGGATGAGGATCCCGGCGGCGTCGTCCCCCACGCCGAGCTCGACCGCCGAGCACAGCATGCCGGGTGACCGCTGGCCGCGAATCGTCCGGACGCCGAGCCGCTCATCCATCGCCGGCGGGCGCGTCCCCGGGGGCGCATACGGCACGAGGTTGCCCACCTGGAGGTTCGGCGCACCGGTGACGACTCGCACGGTGCCCGTGCCACTCGTCCATTCGGCAAGCGCCGGGAAGGGCGCGCGACCCAGGTCGAGGTCGGCGAACTGCAGGTGGGACGACTCGGGGACCGGCGCGAGCGCCGCGACCCGCGCGACGACGAGGCCCGTGCCCCCGGGTTCCACGGCCCCCACCTCGGTCCCGGTCTCGACGAGCGTGCGTGCGATGCGGTCGACCGGCGCATCGAGCGTGGCGTAATCGCGGAGCCACCGCAGCGATACCTTCACGCCGGTCTGTCCGCTGGAGGCCCGGACGGCGCCGGGACCGGGCGGAGGAAGCGCACGTCGTTGTCGTAGAGGAGCCGCATGTCCGTGATCCCCCACGCGAGCATGGCGGCGCGCTCGATGCCCATCCCAAAGGCGAACCCGGAGTACCGGTTGGGGTCGACGCCGCCGTTGCGCAGCACCTGCGGGTGCACCATCCCGCTCCCGAGCAGCTCGAGCCAGCCGCTGTGGCCGCAGAGCGAGCAGCCCGAGCCCCGGCAGACAACGCACGCGAGCTCCAGCTCGAGCGAGGGCTCCGTGAACGGGAAGTGATGCGGCCGCCACTGGAGGACGGACTCCGGGCCGAAGAACGAGCGCGCGAAGAACTCCAGCGTCCCTTTGAGGTCGCTCACCGCGATGCCCTCGTCGATGCAGAGCCCTTCGACCTGATGGAACATCGGCATGTGGGTCGCGTCGTGGTCGCGCCGGAACGCCTTCCCCGGGACGATCACCCGCTGCGGGGCGCCGCGGATGAGCATGCTGCGGATCTGCACCGGGGACGTGTGCGTCCGCAGCAGCCGCGACTTGTCGAGATAGAAGGTGTCCTGCGTGTCGCGGGCGGGGTGGCCGGGCGGCTGGTTGACGAGCGTGAAGTTGTACCGGTCGTACTCCACCTCCGGCCCCTCGACCGCGATGTAGCCGAGCTGCCCGAAGATCCGGCGCATCTCGCGCGCCGCCAGGGTCACCGGGCTCAGCCGCCCGCGTCGCAGCGGCGGTGCGGGCCGGGTGAGATCGAGCGCCTCGGCCTCCATGCTCCGGGCGCGCAGTGATCGCTCGATGGATGCACGCCGCTCCTCGATCGCGTCGGACACGCGCTCGACGAGCTCGTTGACGGTCTGCCCCAGCTGGCGGCGGGCGTCAGGGTCGGCGATCTTCCCCAGGCCGCGCCGGTAGCCGATCAGCTCCCCGTCGCCACGGCCGAGGTATCGGGTTCGCACCGCGTCGAGCGCGGCGAGATCCGGCGCCGCCGCGACCGCCTCGAGGGCATCGGCCGCCACCCGATGCAGGTCGGTGGTCACGCCTTGGTGAGTGCGCCCCGGGCGACCTCGACGAGCTGCTGAAACGAGCCCGAGTCCTTGACCGCGATGTCGGCGAGCATCTTGCGGTTCACCTCGACGCCCGCCTCCTTGAGGCCGTGCATGAACTGGTTGTACGCGAGGCCGTTCTGGCGCGCCGCAGCGTTGATCCGCGCGATCCACAGCCCGCGCATGTCGCCCTTGCGCTGCTTGCGGTCCCGGTACGAGTACGCCAGGGAGTGCATGACCGCCTCGTTGGCGTTCTTGTAGAGCCGGTGGCGCGCGCCCTGCATCCCCTCGGCGAGCTCGAGAATCTTGCGGTGACGGGCCTTTGCCGACACCCCACGTTTCACTCTGGCCATGTCCCTCTCCTAAAGGTAGGGTGCAAGCCGGATCACCTTGCGGCGGTCCGACGACGACACCTCGTGCTGCATCCGGTACTGCCGCTTGCGCTTGGCACTCTTGTGCTCGAGCAGGTGCGAGCGAAACGCCTTGCGCCGCATCACCTTTCCCGTCGAGGTGACGCGGAGCCGCTTGGCCGTTCCCTTATGGCTTCGTATCTTCGGCATTGACGTTGCTCCCTGGTTCGGCGCTTGGCTCTTCCACGGGGACGGTGACGCTCACCTCGACCTCCTGTGGCCGCCGTTCGCTGCCGTGCTGGTCCCCCTTGGCGTGTTTCTTGTTGAGGGGGCTCATGATCATGATCATGTTGCGGCCCTCGACGAGCGGGTTGCGCTCGATGATGGCGATCTCCTTCAGCTCCTCCGCCATCCGGTCGAGCAGCTTGCGGCCGTACTCCTGGTGCACCATCTCCCGCCCGCGAAACATGATCGTGAGCTTGACCTTGTCGCCGTCCTGGAGGAAGTGACGTACCGACCCGAACTTGGTCTGGAAGTCGTGCTCCGAGATCTTCGGGCGGAGCTTCATCTCCTTGACGTTGATGGTGTTGTGTTCCTTACGGCTCTCCTTCTCCTTCTTCAGCGCTTCGAACTTGAAGCGTCCGTAGTCCATGAGACGGCAGACGGGTGGTTGGGCCTGGGGAGCCACCTCGACCAGGTCCAGCTCACGCTGGGCGGCGAGCTCCCGCGCCCGCTCGATCGGGACGATGCCCAGCGGTTCTCCGGTGGTGTCGTCGAACAGGCGGACGGAAGGAATTCGGATCTGGTCGTTGACCCTCAGCTCTCGGAATGCGATCGGCGCGGCCTCCTTATGGACAAAAAAACTGGACAGCGGTTCCGCTATCCAGGGATCGGGTGCTGGACCTTCAAGGCAAGCCCGGAAGGTGAGGGCCGTACCTGACGGTCCTGCTTTGCGGCGCCCACATCGGGCGTCGGCCGCTGAATATAACACGGGCACCGGAACACCAAACTCAGGATGCCCTCGCCGTCACCGCCGAGCATGGATCAGCGCCTCGACCGCTCCTCGGGCCCCGACGACCGGCGACGGCATCGTCCCGATCACGTTCCATCCCGCCGCCTCGATGCCCGCGGACGCGCGCCGCGTTGCCTGGTCGACGTGCTCTGGATCGACGGGCGCCGTGGCGAGGCGAAGCTCGAACATCGGCTTGACCAGGCCGACGAGATCCACACCGGGTGCGAGCACGATGCGGTCGAGCTGCGCGACGGCGGCGGCGAGCGCGAGGTACGAGACATCGATGGTCACCACCTCGATCGCGTCCGGAACGAGCCGCGTGTCCAGCCTGGCGACATTGGTCGCCTCCAGGTTGACGACCCGCTCGTCCTGGCGCAGCGACCCGAGGAGCTGGCCGAATCCCGCGTCCACGGCGTAGACCCGCGACGCGCCGGCCTCGAGGAGCACGCGGGTGAAACCCCCGGCCGCCGCACCGAGGTCGAGGCAGACCCGTCCCTCCACGAGGACGCCGAATCGCTCGAGGGCCGCACGCAACTTGGCCTCGCCCCGCAGCGGCACCGGCGTGATGAGCGTGTCCGGAGCCCCGCGGCGCCGGTCGCGTCTCACTCGGGACGTCGCTCGCTCACCTCGGTGACGAGCCGTTCGATGAGGGCGCCGTCTGCAACGTCGTCCTGCGTGTTGCGACGCACGTCACGTACCCGAACGACGCCGTCGGCACGCTCGATGTCGCGCTTCCCGACAACGACGACGTACGGGATCTTCTTCAACTCGGCGTCGCGGACCCGTGCCTGCATGCGCTCGCCGTGGCGATCGTCGACGGAGACGCGCAGGTCACGTCCGCGCATCCGAGCGGCGAGATCCCTGATGTACGACATCACCTCCTCGCTGTCGTCCTGGACGGGGACGATCGCGCACTGCACCGGTGCGAGCCACAACGGGAAGTGACCGGCGTAGTGCTCGAGGAGGATGCCGAAGAAGCGCTCGATGGAGCCGAACAGCGCTCGGTGGATCATGATCGGGCGCTGTTCGGTCCCCGAGTTGTCGACGTAATGAAGGTCGAAACGCTGCGGGAACTGGAAGTCCACCTGGATGGTCGACATCTGCCAGGTGCGCCCGATGGCGTCTCTCGCCTGCACGGAGATCTTCGGTCCGTAGAAGGCTCCCCCACCCTCGTCGAGCACCAGCGCGAGGCCCCGTCCCTCCGCGGCGAGACGCAGCGCCTCGGTCGCCTCGTCCCACTCCTCGATCGTGCCGACCGCCTTGCCCTCTGGGCGCGTCGAGAGCTCGAGGTAGAAGTCGGTGAGACCGAAGTCGCGCAGCAGCCCGAGCGTGAAGTCGAGCAGCGAGATGAGCTCTCCCATCATCTGCTCGTGCGAGCAGAAGATGTGCGCGTCGTCCATGGTGAGCCCGCGGACACGCGTGAGCCCGTGCACCACCCCCGACTTCTCGTAGCGATACACCGTGCCGAACTCGAAGAGCCGGAGTGGGAGCTCGCGGTACGAGCGCATCCTGCTGCGATAGATGAGGATGTGCATCGGGCAGTTCATGGGCTTGAGGTAGTACTTCGTCCCCTCATCGAGCTCCATGGGCGGGAACATCGCCTCGGAGAACCAGTCGAGGTGTCCCGACACCTTGAAGAGGTCCTCCTTGGTGATGTGCGGCGAGTTCACGAACGAATAGCCGCCCTCCGCATGACGCTTGCGCGAGTAGTCCTCCATGAGCGTGCGCACGAGGCCGCCGTTGGGGTGGAACACCGCAAGCCCCGAGCCGATCTCGTCGGGGAACGAGAAGAGGTCGAGCTCGGCACCGAGGCGCCGGTGGTCGCGCTTGCGCGCCTCCTCCACACGGTGCAGGTACGCGTCGAGGTCGTCGCGTGAGAACCAGGCCGTCCCGTAGACGCGTTGCAGCTGCTCGTTGTGCGCGTCGCCGCGCCAGTACACGCCCGCGACGCGCAGCACCTTGATGGCGTCGAGCCACCCGGTGTCGGGCACATGCGGGCCGCGGCACAGATCGACGAACGTGCCCGTTCGATAGATGCCGACGCTCGTGACATCACCGGGCAGCCGGTTGATGATGTCGAGCTTGAACTCCTGGTGCATGTCGCTGAACAGCGCGAGAGCCGCGTCGCGCGGCACGACCTCCGCCTCGAATGGGATCTTCTTCGCAACCAGCTCACGCATCCGCGCTTCGATGCGCGGCAGGTCGTCGTCGACGAAGTGCCGGCCGTCGGGGAGGCGGAAGTTGTAGAAGAACCCGTCCTCGATCGCGGGCCCCACGTCGTACTGAGCACCGGGGAACAGTTCGGTGACCGCGGCGGCCATCAGGTGCGCGGCGCTGTGGCGCAGGATGTCGAGAGTGGGCTGGGCCGGAGCAGGCAGTGGCGCGCCGCCTTCAGCGGCGTCGTCGACGATCTCATCAGGCATGCGACGCCGATTCTACGCAGTCGGCGGTCCCGATTCCCCCGAGACAGCGAGGGCGCGGGTCAGCCGGTGAGGCGGGACATGCCTGCCGGCACGTCCTCGCGCGACAGACAGAGTTGCGTGAGCTGCGCTTCGGGATCGAACGCCGGCGTCACCGGAAAGTCGAAGCGCAACTGGCGCAGCATCGGAATGGGACGAGCGGATGCCTTGCGTGCTTGATTGCGCAGGCGCTCATGACGTTCCGGGTCGATCGCGCAGCACTTGATGCTGCAGTACTTCGCCGTCGCCTTGTGTACCGGTTCGCCACACCCCACTCGTGCACAGATCCGGCGCTGAGTGGCGGCTCGTCGTGACTCCCCCGACATGCCCGCCTCCAACCTCATTGGAGGAGTGTACGCCGCGCCCATGAAGGTCTGTCAACCGCCGTGCGGTGGTCGCCACGCACGCACTGCGACGCGATTGACACGCGCAAGGGCTGTGCACAATGTGGACAACTGCGCACCTCGATTGCACCGCAAGGGACATGCCTGTGCGCAACTCATCGCCGGCGAACCGAGTGGCCGTGGCGCACAATGCGGTCTTGATCGCGAAAGGAGTTGGCGATGTGCTTCAAAGGTTGTAACCATCTTGTCACCCGACCCGACGAGTTGGCCCCGGATGCTCCGAGGCGGGTCGATGAGTTCTAGGACCAGTGGCTCGATACCCAAGCCGGGTGCGGCCGCGGCTGCTGCGTTCGCGACGCTGCTTCCCGAAGACCCCGACGTGACGTCGCGTCCGATGTTCGGCAATCCCGCTGCGTTCGTCAACGGAAACCTGTTCACCGGACTCTTCGGTGACAACCTCTTTGTGCGCCTGTCGGAGTTGGACGAAGAGCGGTTGCGCGCAGAAGGAGGAACGGACTTCGCGCCAATGCCGGGGCGTCCGATGAAAGGCTATGCGACGCTCCCCGCTGCATGGTCATCAGAGTTGGACGCGGCAGGCCGTTGGGTTGCGGTGTCCCTCGCCTGGGCGAAAACGCTGCGGGCAAAAGCCCGGACTGCGGGCGGCGCTCCGCGGAGGAAGCGCTGAGCGCGCTGCGCATACGTTGACTGATGTCGCGCATGCGCAGCGCCACTCCGCGTGACGGTTTGAACTATCGCAGCGCGCCGTCGGCGACGCCGGCTGTTGATCCGGCGAGCTCGCGGTCCTGGGCGTCGACCTCGTGCAGCCGTCCGGTTGTCACGTCGTACACGAACCCGCGGATGTGCTCGCGCCGTGGGATGAACGGGCTGGCCTTGAGCCGGGCGATCGATTGACGGATGTCGTCGTCGGCGTCCGGAAAGGCCTCGAGCGCGAACGGCGGGCGGATTCCTGTCTCCGCCTTGATCTGTGCCTTCACCGCATCGTCGGTGAACGTCACCATGCCGCAGTCGGTGTGGTGAATGAGGATGATCTCATCGGTCCCGAGCAAACGCTGGGAGATGACCACGGAGCGGATGACGTCATCCGTCACCACACCGCCGGCGTTCCGAATGATGTGGGCGTCGCCGACCTCGAGACCGAGGATGGCATTGACGTGCAGCCGCGCATCCATGCACGCGATGACGGCGATTCCCCGTGCTGGGGGCAGTTTCGCAGCGCCCTTCCCGAAGGACTTGGCGTAGGCGGCGTTGTTCGTGAGCACATCGTCGGTAGCAGACATGACAGACCTCGTCGAATGATGGGTTTGAGATTAGTCGCGGTGATGACACCGCGTTTCGGTCGGGCGCTGATGGCGCTCGACGGTCGGGGTCTACCGACTACAGATGGCGGAGCCGCAGCAGCCGTTGTCGACCCAGCGGCGGCGTGTCAGTCGGAGGCCTCTATCGCCCATACCCGGCGACCGTAGCAAACCTGACCTATCCGGTCAAGTTTCACCACCTCGGACTTCCCCACCGCGCGAGATCAGGATGTGGGGACCGGGGCGTCGGACGCGCCCGGGCGATCCGAGTACCCCACAGGTGTGCGTTGCACGTGTTAACCGATGAATGAGCAGAGTTGCGATGACGCCGAGTTGACACCCGATGTGGCGCAGCGCGATTTCGACGATTTCTTCACCCACTACGCTCGAGAGGTTGCGGCGATCGTGGCGTTGACGACCCGGGATATCGGACTTGCCGAGGATGCGACCCAGGAGGCGATGACTCGCGCCTATGAGCGCTGGGATCGCGTCGGCAGTCTCGAGCGGCCGGATCTCTGGGTCATCGGCGTTGCCACTCGCGTGGCGATCGATCGATGGCGCAAGCGACGCCGCGAGGTTGCCCTGAGCGGTGATGAGGAAGCGATGGCGACGGACGACATGCTGCATTCGCTGCTGGTGCGGTGGGATCTCGAGGCGTTGCCGCCGCAGGAGCGCATGCTGATCATTCTCCGGCACCGCGATGGTCTCTCGAACGAGGAGATCGGCCGTCTCACGGGGAAGTCGCCCAACACCATCGCGATCTACCTGAAGCGCGCGCGCAGGCGGTTGCGCGCGTTGCTGTCGGAACGAAACCGTGACTGAGCTGCAGACCGACCTCCGGCGGCTGGGCGAGCACCTGTGGCATGACGACCGCGCGCTCCGACCTCGGACACCGGGCAGCCGCAGCCGTCGGGGATCCGGTCGCCGCGTGCTGTTCTCGATCGCCATCGGCACATGCACCGCCGTGGTCCTGGCCGGGATCGTGGTGGGTGGCTTGATGCTTGCGCGCTCGCGGATGCCAAAGCCCGTCGTGACCCCTCCCGGGATCGCGTCGGGTATGGGGACCGGTCAGATTCTCTCGCTGCACATGGAATCAGCGTCGGACGGTTGGGCGTGGGGCCAGCACCTTGTGGCACGCACCACCGACGGTACGACGTTCTTCGACGTGACACCGGCAGGGATCGGTTCCGGGCGGGTCATCTCAGACGTGACCGTGCTCGACGCGCAGCACGCGTGGGTACTGGTGGACCTCGCGTCCGGACCTTCTTCTACGTCGCTCTACCGAACCGAGGACGGTGGGACCACGTGGGTTGCACTGCGCATCCCGGTGGGCGCCTCAGGCCTGACGTTCGTCGACGCGAACCACGGATGGGCCGTCGCAGGCTCGACGTCGCCAGACCGCCGGACGCAGACCGTCGAGCTGCTGCGCACCAGCGATGGCGGCACCACGTGGGTCACCGCGTACCAAACTGTCGAGCAAACGCCGACGGAGAGCACGCAGACGGGCGACTGTCAGTTCGGCGATCCCACTTTCGTCACTCCGCTGATCGGCTTCGACCCGCTCTCCCAATGTCCGGGGGGGAATCCTTATGTGGGGGTTACGCGGGACGGAGGCAGCACCTGGCGTCGCGTCGCCGTACCACGACCCGATGCGCCGTCTGGTGTCACGTTGTTCGATGACACGGTGGATCCGGTCTTCAGTTCACCCGAGATCGGGTCGCTTTTCGCAGAGGTGTGCGTTGGTCCGGATGGCAGTGGCTGCTACTCGTATGGGGACATCGCCCACACGACGGACGGTGGCGCTTCATGGTCATCCACGTCTGTTGTCGGCGCTGGAGCTTCCGGTCTCGTCGCCGTGGATCCGACGGTCGCGTGGGTGCCGAACGGCTGCATTGGGGGGTGTGCTTCGTCGCTGCACTCGCAGCCATCGCTCCTCCAAACGAGTGACGGTGGGGTGCACTGGGTTGCGGAGAGGCTACCCGCAGCCCTCGGCCCCAACCGGCACGGCTCGCAGACCTTCCAGTTCGTGAACGCGCAGGTTGGATTCGCGGTGACCACGCAGGAGAATCTCGGTGGCGGGGCGGTGTTCGTGCACTACTACCGGACCGTCGACGGCGGCAAGCATTGGACCGCGTACTCGCCCGTGGTCGCTCATCCCTGACGCTGCGGAGTCCATACGTACCCACCACCAGGCGCGGCGACGCCCGACCCGCTAGGTGATCACGATGTAGCTGTGACCGACGTCGAACGCCGGCGGGCTGCCGACGAGGCTCCAGATCAACGTCGCCGGCCCCGGCTGGGCGTCGGCGGGGATGTCGATGGACATCGGGAAGGTCTCACTGTCGTTCGCGGGGATGGGTTTGGCGTCGGCGCAGCCCAGCAACGCGATGTGAAACGTGCCGGCCACACCCTCGATCTCGTCGAAGAACTTCGGGCACGGCCTGAACGTCATTGGCGGGTTCGGAGGCTCTGTGCCCAAGCCGAGGCCGGCAATCGCCGTGTTCTCGAGGGTCGCTCGGAATCGCAGGACCTCGCCGGGATGCGCTGAAGCCGGTGCGGTCAGCGTGGTTTGGGTGCGTGGTAGGTAACCCCCGATATCACCATCATTCGGCAGACCGTACAGCTCGGTGAAGTAGGACTCGCCCTTCACCGGGCACGGGGTGCCCCAGCCACCGGCAGGCCCGGGGGTGACCTCGACGCTCCCCTGGGCCACACCGAAGTCGATACGCGCGCCGGCGACGGGCTGCAGGTGGCACGGGTTGACAACGATCTCGCCGGCGGCGGATCCGAAGTACGGAGGAGCCGGGTTGGATTCAGGGCTCAGGTAGACGATGTCCCCCGGCCACGGTTGAGACTTTGGGATCGACTGGAGTCCACCGGAGGAGTAAAACGACACGTCCGGGGTCGGACCGACAAAACACGGCCGCGCGCCGATGTCGCGTACGTCGATGTCCCAGAACGAGGTGTTCGCCGGTCCGCTGTTGACGAGCGAGGGATTGTCGATGTGCACGCTCACCTTGAGATCCGGAGCCGTGCATGCGTTGACACCCGCGAGGGTGAACGGACGCGGTTGAGCGGTGCTTGGTGGGGTGGGCGCATCCGATGAAACTGGGTTGGGATTGATCGGGACTCCAGCAGGCGTGCTGACAGTGGCGCGCAACCCGCTGCCGGCCCCTCCGCACCCGACGAGCACCGCCCCGAGCGCGGCAACGAAGACGAGACGATCAGCGCGTCGCTCCATCAACGCGACCCTAGTCCTGAGCGGATTGACGTGCCCTGATCGGCACCGTCCGGACCTCGAGTGCCAGCACGACGAAGAGCGCCGCGATGGTGAAGGCCGGAGTTGAGATCACCTGCAGCGCTGGCCACCAGAGCCACGAGTGGCTGAGCGCGGTGAGCCTGGACATCGATGCGGACGCGATCAGCAGCGGGGCGAGCACCCCCGTCGTGAGAATCACCGCCAGACCCGCGACCGCGAGCCGACGCGGCCGTCGCACCACGCGTGTTGCTGTCAGGCCGGCCACCGCCGCGAGGACGATCAGCAGCGCACCGAGGTGCCAGAACCACGTCACGCTGCCGGCCAGCAGCATCGCCATGATGACCAAGGCGAACTCCGCGCCGCGCATCTCGCGGGACCGATCACCGGTCCGCACGAGCAGTGCCGCGATACCGATGGCGGCCACCGCGATCGCGATCGTGACCGCGCTGATGAACACTGAGGACGGCTGAAACGCGAGGACGGAGTGGTTGAGCAACCGGTTGACGGCGCCTGCCGCGGACTGGTTGTACACCCAGCCGTTCTGCCACGCCAGCACGGGAAGAACGTGCGTCACGTACTCGCGCACCGTTCCGATGCCGAGCGCGACAACGCTGACACCGATACCCAGCGCCAGAGTCCCGGCGAGGGCCCAGCACGCCTTCCACCATCGCCGTCGGAGCAGGAGCACCATCAGCAGGATCGGTGCGAGCTTGATGCAGGCGGCGATGCCGATGAACACGCCGAGCGACACCTGGCGCTCCCGCAGCCAGGACCGCAGCGCGAGCGCGAGGAACAGATACACGACGGCGCTCATCTGGCCATGCCAGAGGTTGTACGTGACCGGCGCATACAGGAACGAGAACAGCACGGTCAGCTCAAGCCGCGGCCAGGGTGCGGGCAGCAATTCGTACGCGACGATCGCCGTGCCCGCGATGCTGCACGCGAGCACGACCATCAGCCACACCGTCGCGGCGTCCCCGGATGGCAACCACGTCAAGGGCTGGAGCAGCCACGCGATCACCGGCGGATAGTCGAAGCCCTGGACCGGTATCGGCTGGATGTGGTTGAGGAAGGTCGCGTAGACATCGGTGTGCTGCGTGACCGCTCGTGCCGCGGCCACGTAATCCTGGTAGTCCTCGAACTGGCCCGCGAACCGTCCCTGCAGCGGCGCGATGACGAAGTCGAGTGCCCCCGCCACGACAGCCGCCACGGCTGAGGCGCGGAGCAGCAGCAATCCCCGCGCGCGCAGGCGGGGAGACCGGAACCGTCCGCCGATGGCACGGGTTCGCCCGACCGGCTGCCCGCCCGCTCCGATCGCGGCGACCTGCTCTGCCACCCGGCGAGTGTATGGACGTCCTCTCCGGCGAGGGACCCGGGGTGGCGGACCGTAACGGGACCCTGACAACGCCTCAACGCCGCCCTCGGCGGGCCAGTTCGGAATGCCAGGCAGCGGGGGTGGTGCTGGTGTGTGCAGACTGTCCAGCGAGCGTCCGTCGTCGCCGGCCGCGGCCCTCGGGTCGGGTTGGGCGGCCACAGCGGACCTCGCGATTCAGCGACCACAGGGGGACCACAATGCCAACACCCATCGCCGCGGACCGTCCGGTTCGCTGGGGGATCCTTGGCGCCGGCGGCATCGCCGACACCGTCAGCCACGACATCAACCTCACCTCCGGCAACGTGGTCACCGCCGTGGCCGCGCGGGACGTCGCGCGTGCCGCGCAGTTCGCCGCCCGGCATGGGGCGGTTCGAAGCTACGGCGCGTACCAGGCGCTCGTGGACGACGCCGAGATCGACGTGGTGTACATCGCGACGACGCACCCGCACCACAAGGCGAATGCGCTCATGGCGATCGAGGCAGGCAAGGCAGTCCTCATCGAGAAGCCCGTGTGCCTGAACGCGGCTGATGCGCGCGATGTCTTCGCTGCCGCGACACGTGCCGGGGTGTTCGCCATGGAAGCCATGTGGACTCGCGTCAACCCCCTGATTCGCAGAGCCCAGCAGCTGATCGCCGATGGAGAGATCGGCGACGTGCGAGGAGTGCGCAACGAGTTCGGGCTCGGCCTCGCATTCGACCCGACCCATCGTGTCTACGACCTCGACAACGGAGGTGGCGCGCTCCTTGACCTCGGCGTGTACCCCGTGACGTTCGCCTACCTCTTCCTGGGCCCCCCGGACGAGGTCCGCACGGTCGGCACCCTCTCGCCCACCGGGTCCGATGAGACGGTCGCGATGCAGTGGATGTACAACGGACATCCGGCCGCGCAACTGTGGACGTCGGCGCCGATCCACGCTCCCAACGAGGCCGCGATCTACGGCACCGCAGGATGGATCTCGTTTCTGCCGGAGGCCTTCCGCCCCACCGGACTCATCCTCCATAACGACGCGGGCGAGACACGGACCGAAGACCCGCTCACCGGACAGGGTCATGGCTACGGACCGGAGATCGAGGAGGTCGCGCGCTGTCTTCGCGCGGGCGTCGCGGAGAGCCCGTTCATCCCGCACGCTGACACGATCGCCATCCTCGAGATCCTCGATGCCGCTCGGGCAGCCGTCGGCGTCATCTACCCGAGCGAGCGATGACCTGCGCGTGCACGGCATGGGTCTCTGATGCGAACGGAGCGGCGCGACCGTGAACCCGGTGCGATTCGGCCTGGTCGGCTACGGCTCCGGCGCGCGGCATTTCCATGCGCCGTTCATCCGATCGGCTCCCGAGTGCGAGCTGGTCGGGGTCATGACCTCCTCCCCGGAGCGCCAGGCGCTGGTCGCGCGTGATCTGCCGGGTGCCGCGACGTTCCCATCGCTCGCGGCGCTCGTCGACGCGGGCGTCGAAGCGGTGGCGATCTCCACACCCGCAGCAACCCACAGTGCGGTGACGGATGAGGCGCTCACCCTCGGCCTGGCCGTCGTCTGCGACAAACCGTTCGCGCTTGATCCGGATGCTGCCCGCCAGACGGTCGAACTCGCGGATCAGCGTGGGCTGCTGCTGAGCCCGTATCAGAACCGCCGCTGGGACTCGGACTTCCTCACCGTGCGCAGGCTCGTCCACCGCGGTGAGCTCGGCACGGTCACGCGCCTGGAGTCGCGGTTCGAGCGCTACGCGCCCCAGCGAGGCCCGGGCCTGGCGGGAGGCGGCACCCTCCTCGACTTCGGGGCACATCTTGTCGACCAGGCACTGATCCTCCTCGGTCCCGCGGTGGCCGTCTATGCCGAGCTTCGGATCCGCGACTCCGGCCTCGATGACGACGTCTTCATCGCGCTGACGCACGCCGGTGGTGCGCGGTCGCAGCTCTGGGGGAGCTGGAGCCAGTTCGCGCCCGGACCTCGATACCGCGTGACGGGCTCGGAGGCGACCTACGTGCTCGGCGCCGGTGACACCCAGGAGGATCAGCTCCACGCCGGCGCGACGCCGGCCTCAATGGGTGAGCACTGGGGCGTCGAGCCTGCATCAAGCCATGGGATCCTCCACACCGGCACGTCGTCGGGGCCGTACCCGACCGAGCGGGGACGGTGGGACCTGTTCTACCCGACGTTCGCAAAGGCAGTCCGCGGTCTCAATCCCCCACCGGTCGACCCTCACGACGCGGTCGCGACCGCGATCGTCCTCGATGCGGCAAAGACGAGCGTCGCACTCGGAACCGTGGTGTCACTCCGCGCGGTATGAGTGCGGCCTGCGCCAGAAGCTCGAGATTCACCGCCTGCTGCGGTCGTTGAGTCCCTGAGGCCCGCCTCACCGCGGAGCATCAGGGAGGCGGCTCCACAACGGCATTACCGTCAGCGATGTGGATGCGCCACCCCTGCTCGTGCACCGCGCGGTGATGGCGCCGGCATAGGGAGACCAGGTTCTCAAGCTCGGTAGGGCCGCCGTCCGCCCAGTGGATGATGTGATGACCATCGGTCCACGCCGGCGGTGCGTCGCACCCCGGGAAGCGGCAGCCGTGATCGCGGAGGTGCAGCGCCGTGCGGATGTGTGCCGGGATCGTGCGCGTGGCCCGTCCCACCGAGAGCGGCGTTGCCCGGGTACTCACGAACCCATCGCCCCGCTCCCGATCGACACCCACTGACGCCGAGCCGTCCGCTGCCGACGCCGAGCCATCCGCTGACGGGGCCACGGTCACGACCGTCCGCACCGCGTCGCAGGCGAGGCGGCGGGCGGTCTCGGGGTGGATCGGCCCCACGCCGCGCAGCTCGGCCGGCGGTGCATCGCTGCCACTGCGCAGCGCCTCTGCGCTCACCGTGAGCGTGAGATGGGGCCGCTGCCCGTGCACGTCCCGATGCTCACCGCTGCGCAGCTGCGCGGCGGCCAGCTCGACCAGCGCGTCGGCGCGGCGCTGCGACGCCGACCGCAGTTCACCGCAACGCAGGCCGTGGCTGAGCGCATCGATCGCGGTCTTCACCAGCGCCCCGCTCTCGGCATCGAGCTCACCCCGAAGGACGACCACACCCCCATAGGTCTCCTCGCACTCGAACCAGCGCCGCTCGTGGGCGTGGTTGTCATCCGCGAGCACGCCGTCGGGGTCGAGGCGCAGCCGGGTGGCCTGGGTGAGCACGCGCATCGCACCGGGCTCGAGCGTCTCCGCCGCGCCCACCAGGATGTGCTCGAGCGGCGCCACCTGGGCCACGCCGACATCCTCGGCGAGGTGGGCGATCATGGTCACGTTGGTGAAGGAGGCGCGTCCGGCCCGGGCGCTGTCCAGCGTGGCCGGCAGCTCGCCGAGCGTCCGCGCCAGGTGCACCCGGTACGCGGCCGCCTTCACGGTCATGCCGCAGTGCGAGCGCAGCCAGGACACCGTGCTCACCCCGCCATCGGCCCGGGCTCCATGGGCGCGGTCAAAGCGGTGCAGGCGGCGCACGAACTCCGCCTCGAGGCGATCCATGTCCCGCCGGATGTCGACCAGGTCCGCGCCCAGGGCATGGGTCGAGACCCCGTCGATGAACTCATCGACGAGCGCATCGACAGCGTCACGCAGCCCGCCTCTTGCCTCCGGTATCGCGAACGCCTCCATACACAGCATTGTAGCAAACATCCGTTCGTACATGACACGGACAATGCGACCCAGACGGCACCAGTTCTCGCCAGTTCCGGCAATAACACTCTCGACGCCGCGTCCCAAGACTGGGATCGAACCAATGACCTCCGCAATGTCAATGCGCACGATGGTCGTCGCGGCGGGATGAACGAAATGCCTCAAATGAGCATCGTCGCCCACAGAGGATGCCGGGTCAGTTTGGAGGCGTCCCAACGAACGAGTGCTGGGTCGCATCAGGCAGGCCGATGGCTGTTCCCAACACGCTCCAGAATGCTGCGGTGGTTCGCCGCATTGGTGCGCCCTGAACACCGGCCAGCGTTGCCCAGGCGCAGCCAGAGGGGTCGGCATTCACGGTCTCCCCCTGGTTGCGCAGAAGTGTGAAGTCGAGCTGGTACGAAACGTTCCAGTCGAAGGGGCAGTAGTAGATCGTGCCCGCCGGTACGGTGGTGAGCGAGCAGATGGACCGGACGACCGAACGGGCCTGCGCCGAATCGGTGGCCGAGACTGTGGCGGGAACGCCAAAGCTCAGGTGGTTCGCCGGCGAGTTGGTCCGCGTCACGGTGAGGGCCGAGATGCCACCGATCCTGTGACACAGCGCGTTCCACGCGATCGTCGCCGGTGTTGGCGTGCTCGTCGAGGGCACGACGACCACGGGCGCCCGCAGCCCTGCGAGAGGCGCCGATCCCGCGCCGCAGCCAGCCGCGCACAGTGCGCTGAGCGCGGCAAGCGAGGCGAGCGCCATGCGGTATGGACCGACCGATCTCGCCCTCAGCGCGGGCGTGGTGCGCGAGATGTGCACGTCCATATTCCGTATACGCCATCGAGGCCTGCGTGGTTCCCCGCATCGGCAAGCCGGTGATCGATGCAAATCGTGTGTGGTGGGCGCAATAGGGATCGAACCTATGACCTCTGCGATGTCAACGCAGCGCTCGTACCAACTGAGCTATGCGCCCCTGGCTCGCACCGGGCAGACGGGAGCGACGTCGATGATACCAGCGCCCTCGCGCAACCCCCGGCTGAGGCTCAGACCCAGGCGACCGGCTTGGTGGCCTTGCCCGTCGATTGAGCGGCACGGAGGTCCTCGAGGGTCACCTCGACACGCAGCACGCCCTCGCAGGCGTGGCAGACGAGGTTGAACGACTCGGGCCGGACGATCTGGCGGGCGACAGCCTGCCGGTGTCCACAGCACTCACAAGTGACGACCGCTCGCATGATTCCTCCGCCAGGCCCGGCAGTCCGGGCCGCCGGTCGGAGGATGTCACCGGGGCTCAGGAGCGCCGGGCATTCCACGGGTTCGCGACATCGTCGTTGCAGCGCTGTGATCAGGGGTGGTGCGCCGCGGGTTCTGCCGGGGTGTGATCAGGCTCGAGCACCGCGAGGCGATGCCATCCGAACCATCGGACCGCGACCGCGATGGCGATGAGAATCACGCCGAGCGCAGCGACCACGCGATCCACGCCGATCAGGTCGGAGATGACGCCGGCGAGCAGGAGCGGTATCGCGACCGCGGCGTTGATCACCGTGAAGATGCCCCCGAAGATCCGTCCGCGACTCTCGGAGTCGGTCCGTTCCTGGAGCACGGTGAACGCCGGGATCATGATGGCGCCGAGCGCGGAGCCGAACATCACGGCCACCACCACCGCGAGCGGGACCATGAGGTTCGCGAGCCCGTGAGCGCGGAGCACGTCGGGGACGATGCCCATGATGAGCAGGGAGAGCCCCGCAGCGCTGATCGCCGCGACGAGGGTCTTGGCGCGCGGGAAGTTCGAGCGCTGGCCCAGCAGCGCGGCAGTCGCGATCAGTCCGAACATCGCCGGCACGAGGACGATGTAGGTCTCGTCGTCGGATCGCTTGAGCACCTCGACGAGGTACACCGGTCCGAGCGCGAAGATCGTGAAGACGACGACGATCGCGAGCGCGAGCTGATACAGGCCGATGCGCAAGGGTGCGCTCGCGCGGAGGATGGCGATGCCGTCACGCAGCTCGCGCAGGATGTTCTGCGAGGCATCGGTCGGTGTCCGCTTCGCGCGCAGGCTCACGTTCACCTTCCACACCGACAGGGCCGCGAGCCCGAACAGCCCTGCGGCGATGTAGAACGGCGCCTGGTTCCCGAAAAACCCGATCGCGATGGTGGCGGCGGGGACGCCGAGCACCAGCGTCAGGATCACCGTCGTCATGAACAGTGACGTCGCCTCGGTGATCTGATTGCGGGAGACGAGCGACGGGATGCTCGCCGCCTCCGCGGGCGCGAAGATCTGGCCGGCCGAGCTGAAGAGGAGCGTCACGACCACGAGCGGCCACGCCTGACCGCGCAGGAACGGGAAGAACTGGAAGATCGGGATGAGGAGGATGAGCGCGCCGCGCACCACGTTGGTGCCGATCATCAGCGCGCGCTTGTCGTGGCGATCCGCATACACGCCGGACGGTGCGCTCAGCAGGACGCTCGGCAGGGTGTACGCGATCATCAGCACCGACTGCAGCGATGCGCGCTTGGTCAGCGTGTACATGAACACGAGCAGCGTGAACATGAGGAACTTGTCGGCAAGCTGCGACGCGAGCTGTGCGCCCCAGAGGAAGCGGAAATCGCGCCGGCGCAGCACGGCGACGAATCCCTCACGCTGCTCCGGATCCGTCGAGATCGCGGGCCGGCTGGCGTGGAGTGGCGCGACGGCGGCGGCGTCGTCCTCGTCGGGGGCTGCGCTGGGGACAGTCTGAGTCATCGCGGTGCCGCCCTCACGCCGGCGACCGCGCCGGCGAGGAGTTCCCACTCATCGAGGCGAAGCGTACCCGGCCGGCGGCCTGGATCGATGCCCGCGTCCGCGAGCACGCCGTAGGCGGCGGCGACGTCACCATCGAGCGCCCGCGCCAACCCGTTGCGGAGGGTCTTTCGCCGCGACTGGAAGAGCGGCTTCGCGATGGCCAGGATCGAGGCGCGCGTCGCACTGTCCACCGATCCGCGGGGCACCATCCGCACGATCGACGAGTGCACCGCCGGAGCCGGGTCGAAGGCATGCGGCGGCACGTCGCGCAGCCGCTCGACCTCCGCGAGGGAGCGGATCGCCACGGTCGCGAGGCTCCAGTCGCCCGGCTCGGCGGCGAGCCTCGCGGCGACCTCGCGCTGGACGAGGAAGACCGCTCGCGCCGGTGGGACCGGCAACTCGAGCAGCCGGCTGAGGACGATGCCGGTGATCTGGTACGGCAGGTTGCCGGTGGCGAGCCACCCGGCGGTGAACCCGAGCCCGGCGGGGTCGACGGTTCGCGCGTCCTGTTCGAGGACGGTGACGTTGGCGCGGGCGCGCTGCGTGATCTCCGTGCCGGCCACGCAGGCCGGGTCGACATCGATCGCGACGACCCGGGCCGCGTGCTCCGCGAGTGCTCCGGTCAGGGTTCCCAGCCCGCATCCGATCTCGAGGACCTCGCTTGCCGGTCCGGGGTCGAGGGCGTCGACGATCGCGTCGAGCACCTCCCGATCGACGAGAAAGTGCTGTCCGAGCCGCGGGTCGCGGCGCAGCCCGACCCGGCGTGCCACGGCAGTCACCGTGCCGGGGTCGGTGAGGTCGATCGGGCGGCGGTGGCGGCTGCGGGGGGCCGGGTCAGTCACTGGCGGCCGCGATGAGCGCGGGGAGGCCGAGGACTCGCTGGGCGGTGCTCGTCGTGGCCGTGCGCACCTCTTCCAGCGGCGCGCCCCGCAGGCTTGCCACAGCAGCGGCTGTGATCGCCACACGCTCCGGCACGTTGGTCCTGCCACGCTCGGGGGCCGGGCTCAGGAACGGTGAGTCGGTCTCGACGACAAAGCCATCGGATGCGACCGTCCGAGCGGCATCCTGGATCCCCTCAGCGCGCGGGAACGTGACGATGCCCGAGAACGAAGCGATGAATCCGTGGTCAGCGCAGCGCTTCGCATGCGCGGCGTCACCGCTGAAGCAGTGCATGATCCCGCGGCTCCCTGTGACGGCGGCAACCGCGGCGAGGACCTCGTCGTGCGCGTCGCGGTCGTGGATCAGCACGGGCTTCGCCGCGGTCTGCGCGAGCTCGAGCATGGCTCGGAACGATCGCTCCTGGACGTCGAGCGGGACCTCGTGGTACCCCGGGCGGAAGAAGAGATCGAGGCCCACCTCCCCCACCGCGACCGCCTTCGGGTGCGCGAGCAGCTCGGCGAGCGCCTCGAGCTCGCGTGCGTCGGGCGGGTGCTGCTCGTGGGGATGCCAGCCGCAGCTGAAGTAGACGTTCGGGTGGTCCTCGGCGATCCGGCGATTGCGATCGGAGTCCTCGAGGTTCAGCCCGACCGACACGATCTGATCCACCCCTGCCGCCGCGGCGCCCTCGAGCGCGGCGGCGAGCAGCCCGCGCTCGTCGAGGAGCACGAGGTGGCAGTGCGTGTCGACCAGGGACGGCAGGCCCACGCTCACGGTCGCGCTCCCACCACGACGGTGCACTCGCCTCGAGGGGGGCGCGCGGTGAACTCATCGGCGAGCGTGGCGGCGGTGCCGCGGTGAAGCGTCTCGTGGATCTTGGTCAATTCCCGGGCAACGACCACGGGGCGATCGCCAAGCACGGGAGCGGCGGCGCGCAGCGTCTTGACGAGGCGCATCGGTGACTCGAAGAAGGCGATGGTTCGATCCTCCTGCAATGCCTGCTCGAGAACCCGGACGAGCTTTCCCGAGGTGCGCGGCAGGAACCCGAGGAACGAGAACGTGCTGGCCGGCAGCCCGCTCGCAGCGAGCGCCGCGGTGAGCGCGGACGGTCCCGGGATCGGCGTCACCCGATGGCCGGCGTCGAGCGCCGCGCGGACCAGCATCGCCCCGGGATCGCTCACGCCCGGCGTGCCTGCGTCGGTGCAGAGTGCCAGGGTCTCGCCGCGATCGAGCCGCTCGAGGAGGCCGGGAATCCGTCGCCACTCGTCAAACGCGGGGAGCGACAGCACCGGCCGGCGCACCCCGTGCGCTGTGAGCAATCTGGTCGTTCGGCGCGAGTCCTCCGCGACCACCGCATCGCACTCACGGAGCACACGGAGCGCACGCATCGTGATGTCCTCGAGATTGCCGATGGGCGTCGCGACCACCGCCAGGGTGCCGGTGGAAACGCTCACCGGCCCCAATCCCGCGGATAGCGGAACTCGCGGTCGATCGTCCGGTCGCTGAGCTTTGCGATGACCGGCGGGCGGCGTTTGTACTGGCTGCCACGTACTCGGTCCATCACGCTGTCCACATCGGCCGGGTCGAACCCGAGCGCCGCGACCTCGGCGGGGCTGCGACGCTCGTCCACGAGCAGGTGGAGGATGCCGTCGACCACGGCGTAGCGAATCCCCAGCTCCTCCTCGTCCGACTGCCCCGCCCAGAGATCGGCGCTCGGTGGCTTGGTGAGCACGCTGTTCGGCAGATCCATCGCGTGCGCCAGCGCGTACACCTGGGTCTTGTACAGATCCCCGATCGGGTTGAGCGCGCTCGCCATGTCTCCGAACAGCGTTCCGTATCCGAGCAGCAACTCCGTCTTGTTCGACGTTCCGAGCACGAGCGCGCGCTGCGCCATCGAGGTGTCGTAGAGGATCGACATGCGCTCGCGCGCCATCTTGTTGCCCCGGCGGGTGCGGTCCGCATCGGGGAAGTGCTCGAAGTAGTCGTCCACCTGCGGCGTGATGTCGATCACCTGGGCGACGATGCCGAGGCGGTCGCACACCGCGTGCGCGTCAAGCGCCGATTGTGGGTCGCTCGTCCGGTACGGCATGAACACGGCGACGACGTTCGTGGGGCCGAGCGCCGACACCGCCAGCGACGTGACGAGTGAGGAATCGACGCCACCGGAGAGTCCGATCACGACGCGATCGAAGCCGACCTTGCGCACACCGTCGGCGATGAAGCCGCGAAGCAGTCCGGCCACGAGGCCGGGGTCAATCGCGAGCGTGCCGGCGGCGGAGTCGGTCGGTCTCGGCGTCGTTGACATCGTTTCGTTCGTCGCGCAGCAGCGGATATGCGACGCGTGTGCGGCGGAGCGCGCCGCGTTCGAGGGTGTGGAAGAGCACCGTGTCGTCGGCTCCGGGAACCTCTCCGACCACGGCGCCGTCAGGCCCGACGACACGTGAACCGCCCCAGAAGCCCACGCCGTCCTCGAAGCCGGTGCGGTTGCAGTAGATGACGTAACTGGTGAAGAGCTGGGCGTACGTGCGCGTCATCGCGTCGTAGCTGCGCGCGGTGCCGAGCGACTCCCCTTGGAGCACACCCCGGCCGGGCGACGCTGACGGACAGATGAGCAGGTCGACGCCCTGCCGCGCGAGCAATGCCGGCGCCGACGGGTGCCAGAGGTCTTCGCAGATGAGCATCCCCGCCCGCCAGTGGTCGCCGGTCCGGCGACCCAGCGGAACATCGAACGCACGGAATCGATCACCTGCGGCGACGTACCGCTGCTCGTCGAACAACCCGTAGGTCGGCAGGTACACCTTGCGGTGCACGTGCACCACCTCACCGGCGCTGACGTAGATCGAGGCGTTGTGGAACTGATGGCGGTCGCTCTCGAGGATGAGCCCCGCAACAACGTCGATCCGTCCCTCCCGCGACGCCTCGCGAAGTGCCCCGACCTCATCCAAGTCCAGCCGGAGCGCCACGTCGGGGACCTGGTCCTTGAGGAAGTACCCGGTCATCGACAGCTCCGGAAAGACGACGAGGCTCGCCGCCCGTGCGGCGGCGTTGCCGATGGTCGCGAGGTGCGACGCCAGGTTCGACGCCACGTCGCCGAGCTTCGGGTAGCACTGCGCCAGCGCGACCACCACGGAGCCGGCGGGATCCGGAGCCTGCACCGCCTCGTGCGTCGGGTCGGTGACGCTCGCGGCGGGTGAGGCGGCGGCGTCGGGGATCAGGCCGGTTCGAGATCGTTCGAGGACCATTGGTTTGATTCTCCCACGCTCTCGGGCAGCTTCCCCGCATTCACGAAACCGTCGACCATCGCCGGGACCTCGTCGAGCGGGGCAAGCGCGATGGGCGCCGGTGGCAGGGCGCGCAGGAATCCGCCCCCGTACTGGCGCGTGCGCAGACGCGGATCGCAGAGCACGACCACCCCGTGGTCCGAGGCGCTTCTGATGAGCCGCCCGAACCCCTGGCGGAGGCGGAGGACCGCGACCGGGAGGATGTACTCGCCGAACGGGTCGCGGAGATGGTCGGATCGTGCCCGGACCAGCGGGTCGGTCGGCACGGGGAAGGGCAGCTTGTCGATCACGACGCACCGCAGCCGGTCTCCTGGGATGTCGACGCCCTCCCAGAAGCTGCTCGTCGCGAGGAGGACGGTGCGAGGATCCGCGAGGAAGCTCTGCAGGATCTGGCGCCTGGTGCCGTCGAGCCCCTGGGCGAGGCTCGCGATCCCGCGCGCGTCGAGACGGTCCTGGAGGAGGCTCCAGACGCGCTTCAGCGGGCCATAGCTCGTGAAGAGCACGAGCGTGTGCCCGTCGAGGTGCCCCGCGATCCCATCGATGAGGGCGGTCATCTGCAGGTCGTGCGCGGGATCGTCGTATGCGGTCGCGTCCTCGGGCAGGATGCAGAGGGCCTGGCGCAGGTAGTCGAACGGCGACGGCAGGCTCAGCTCGTCGGCCGCCGACCCGATGCCAACCCGCGCGCGGATGAACTCGAAGGTGCCCGCAACCGAGAGCGTCGCGGACGTGAGCACCACGGACTCGGCGGGGTCGAACACCGCCTCCGCGAGCGGACCGGACACGTCGATCGGCGCCTCGTGCAGCTCGGCCTGCTCGGCGCGCATCTCGATCCACGCCACCATGCCGGGCCTCGGACGGCAGAGGACGTGGTCGATCGCCGCCGCCAACCCCGCCAGCGCGATGGACGCGTACTCGAGCTCGTCGCCGGCACGGTCCGGCTGGGGAAGCAGGTCCGCCTGCACGGCCCCCGCCATGCCGGCAACGATGGATGCCGCCGTGCGCTGGAGCACGCCGACCGCGTGGATCGCCGAGCGCTCGACGAACCCGAAGCCGGAGTCTCCACGGACACCCTCGGTGAGACCGACGCGTCCGTTGGACGCGTGCTCCCCGCCCAGCTTGCCGGCCATGAATCCTTTGGCATCGCCGAACAGCCGGTGCCCGGCTTCGCGGCAGCGTTCGAGGTCCGCCCCGAGCGAGCTGCCCGGCATGGCCGGGAGGCGATCGAGCACCAGCGCCAGGTCCCCGAATCGCACCGTCGTCCCGAGTTGCTCGGTGGCGACTGCTTCGAGGTGATGCGCCTCATCGATGACCAGCGCCTCATATGGACCGAGGACCTGACCCTGGCGCTCGGTGCCCGCGAGGAGCAGCGCGTGGTTGCTGACAACAATGGCTGCATCCGACGCGTTGCGGCGGGCGCCGACCATGAAGCACCGCGCGGTGGGCCAGTTCGCGCATGCGGGACCGAGGCAGTCCGTGACATCGGACGCGACGCGGCGCCAGAGCTGCTCCTCGTCTCCCGACAGGAACACCTCGGACCGGTCGCCGGTGCGGCTGGTCGCGAGCCACGCGAGGACCTTCAACTTGAAGCGGATCGCGGTGATGTCGGGCTCGCCTCCCTCGACATCGGGTGTCACGAGGAATCGCTGCCAGCGACGGAGGCTGAGGTAGTGGTTGCGGCCTTTCAGCACCGCCACCGACAGCGGCCGGTCGAGGCTGCTGATCACCGCGGGCAGATCACGGTCGGCGAGCTGTTCCTGGAGATTGACCGTGTGAGTCGCGACCACCGCGCGTTTTCCGGTTCTCGCCGCCCAGAGTGCCAGCGGGACGAGGTACGCCAGCGACTTGCCGACCCCCGTCCCCGCCTCGACGAGCAGCCGTCGTTTGCGTTCGAGCGTCTGACCGACCGCGAGGGCCATCTGCACCTGCGCCTCGCGGTACTCGTACCGGTCGTTTGCCGCGAATGGCCCCGCAGGGCCGAGGAGCTCCGCAGCCGCCGTTCCGACGTCGCGGGTGCCGCCTGTTGCGATCGTGGCCGTCGACCGCTCGATCGCCTGCCGCGCTCGCGCCGGCGACTCCGCGTCGATCAGCGGAAGCGCTTCGATCCCGGGGCGGCGCATGACGTCGGACAGGAATCCGGCAAGCGGTCCGGGAGCCTGTGCGGCCACGCGCCGCATCTCGGCCCGGGTCGGTTCTGGAAGGGCTCGGCCGGCGCCGACGAGGAGGCGGAACAGGTCGCCCGTGGCCTGCGCATCGCTGAGGGCGCGGTGCGGGCGGTCGTGGGTGATCCCGAGGCGGCGGCTGAGCAGCGGGAGGCTGTGGCTCTCGAACGTGGGCAGCAGGATCCGAGCGAGGTCGAGGGTGTCGTAGATCCATCCGGCGCCGAACGATTCGGAGAGCAGCGAGCGCAGGAAGAGCAGATCGAAGGTTCCTCCATGCGCGATGAGCCTGGCGCCATCGCAGAAGCCCGCGAATCGAGCCGCCGCGACCGCGGGCGGGGGCGCCCCGCGCACGTCGGCGTCGGTGAGGCCCACCAGACGCTGGATCGCGAGCGGGATCGGCATCTGCGGGTCGACGATGATCTGCAGCTCATCGATCCGCCGCAGGCCGTCGTCGTAGCGGACGGCGCCGATCTCGAGGATCCGGTCGCTCCGCGGTGAGAGCCCGGTCGTCTCGAGGTCGAACGCGACCAGGTGCTCGGGTGGTGCCGCTCCCTGGATCACGCGGCCGGAGGGCTCCCCCCGGCAGGCAGCATCGCGGGCTGTCCCGGCCGGCGCTCCGCGGGCAGCAACGCGATCACGCGTTCCATCATCGCGGCCGCGGCTTCGCGATTCGTGAGGGGCTTGCCGTCACCCCCTCGAGCAGGGAGGTGAAACGGCTCGCCGATCCGGAGCTCGACGTCGGCGGGGCGAGGGATCCACGACCCCTTGGGGATCACGCGCTCCGCGCCCCAGCTCGCAACCGGGACCACGAGCGCGCCGGAATGGCGCGCGATGAACCCGGCGCCGGCGTGCGTCTCCCCGAGGAGGTTCCGGTCCCACGAGCGCGTCCCTTCGGGGTAGACGAGGAGCACGTGTCCGGCGCCGAGGACGTCGAGCGCGTGGCGGAGCGCGGCGCGATCGGCGCTGTTGCGCACCACCGGGAAGACGTGGTTCTGGCGGAAGAGCCACCCGAGCACGCGATTGGCGAAGAGCTCGCTCTTCGCCATGTAGAAAACGTCGAGACGCGGGATGAAGACGCCGGTCAGCGGTGGCTCGACGGTCCCGACGTGGTTGCCGACGACCAGCACCGCCCCGGTGCGCGGAATGTGATCCATGCCCCGGATCCGCAGCCGCCTGCCGAGCACGATCCACGCGAGGAGGCGCACGCCCATCCGGACGATCGCGTAGATCACCGAGGCGCGCCTCCCGCCGCCGCCCACAGACCGAGCGCTGCCTGCACGACCTCGGCGATGCCGAGGAGTCCCGTATCGAGCACATGCGCGTCCGGCGCCGGCCGCATCGGCGCGGCCGACCGCGTGGCGTCGAGCCGATCGCGGGCCCGCACCTCGCCGTGCATCAGCCTGCTGTCGAGGTCGATCTCGGTGCCGGTGCCTCGGAGCTGCGATGCGCGCCGTCGAGCCCGGACCTCTTCGGAGGCCTGCAGGTACAGCTTGAGCTGCGCCTCAGGAAAGACCACCGTGCCGCAGTCCCGGCCCACGGCGACGGCTCCGTCCGCTGCGAGCGTCCGCTGCGCGTGGAGCAACGCTGCCCGCACCTCCGGGATGCTGCTCATGGAGGCGAGCAGTGGCGCATTGGTCGGGTCTCGGAGCGCCGGCCCGGCCTCGACGCCGTCGACACGCGCAGTGCGGTCGCTGTTCTCGTGGGTTGGATCGGTGTCGATCACGACCTGCGTGCTGCGCGCGCAGGCGATCAACGCGTCGCGGTCGCCGGGATCGATGCCCGCGCGGGCCGCCGCCACCGTGACACCCGCGATAGAACAGCCCGGTGTCCACGAGTGGCAGCCCGAGCGACATCGCCAGCCGCCGCCCGAGAGTCGTCTTGCCGCTCCCCGCGGGGCCGTCGATGGTGACGATCGGAGGAGTCACGGCGCGCGCCGCGAGGATGCGGCGCGCGTGCCGCGCGTGCCGGTGGGCAATCCCGCGGCGGCGCGGAGCGAGGCCAGCTCGGTCTCGCGAAGGGGGCGCGCCTCGCCCTCGGGGAGGCTGCCGAGCTCGAGCGGCCCGACTGCGATGCGCACGAGGTCGTGGACCTCCAGTCCGATGGCGTCGAAGAGCCGGCGCACCTCGCGTTTGCGTCCCTCGCTCATCACCACCTCGACGGCGGCCCCGTTGCGCAATCGCTTCGCCTTCAGCGCGCGCGCAGGGCCGTCCTCGAGCTCGACCCCGGATGTCAGCTGCTCGAGCTCGCCGGCCGAGATGGGACGGTCGAGGGTGACCCGGTAGCGCTTGGTGACGCCTCGGCGCGGGTGGGATACGGCGTGAGCGAGGTCACCGTCGGTCGTGAGCACGAGCAACCCGCGGCTGTCGGCGTCGAGCCGGCCCACGGGAACGAGGCCGGGGACGTCGTCCACGAGGTCCATCACCGTCCGTCGCCGGTACGGATCACTGCGTGTGGTGACGACGCCGGCCGGTTTGTTGAGGACGATTGTGACTGAAACTGCGCGGGCGGGGATGCGATGCCCGTCGACGAAGACCCGATCGACCGTGGGCCGCACCGTCGATCCGAGCGTGCTCACCGCGCCGTTCACGGTCACCCTCCCGGACGCGATCAGCTCGTCGGCACCGCGTCGCGAGGCGACACCACGCCGGGCGAGGAACCGGTTGAGCCGCTCCGGCGGATTCGCGCTCACTCGAGGTTCGGAAGGGCCACGCTCTCGGCGACCGGTGGAAGGTCCTCGATGCGCTCGAGGCCGACGAGCTGCAGAAAGCGAAGGGTGGTGCCGAAGAGCCGCGGATGCCCCGGACTGTCCTGGCGGGCGACCTCACTCACCAGGCCACGCTCCGAGAGATGCTCGAGCACCGCCTCGCAGTCGACGCCACGGATCGACTCGATCACCGCTTTGGTGACCGGCTGACGGTACGCGATGATCGCGAGCGTTTCCATCGCGGCCCGGCTCAGCCGAGACGGACGCTCCGGGTGCAGGGCTCGCTGGACGGCCCATGCCACCTCGGGTCGCGTGACGAGCTGCACCGAGTCCGCGGAGCGCTGCAGCATGAGCCCCCGGCCGCGCAGCTCCATCGCGAGCACACCGGCGGCCTTGGAGACGGCGGCCGGGTTCCGCTCGAGCGTGGCCGCGGCCTCGGCGATGGTGACCTCGCGACCGAGAGCGAAACAGAGTGCCTCGAGCGCCGGGGCAAGGTCCTCCGGCTCGGCGTCGGCGGTCGCCTCCGGCACCATCGCCCGGCCGAAGACGTCGAGCACGAGCACGTCATCCACGGGCGGTCACCGTGATCGGGCCGAACGCGTCGCGCTGCTCGACGGTCGCCTCGCCGCGTTTGAGCAGCTCGAGGAGGGCGAGGAAACACGCCACGGCCTCGAGCCGGCTTCGCACCCCGGCGAAGATCTCCTCGAAGTTGAGCCTTCCGAGGCGCAGCCGTTCACGGAGGAGCAGGACCTTGTCCTCCACCGAGTACGTCACCGCGACGGGAAGCGGCTCCGCGTCGACCAGGCGCTCGAGCACGGCCCTGAACGCCGCGGCGAGCCGCTCCGGAGCGATGCGGAGGCGTTCGACCGGGATCACGTCAGTCGCGACGAGCCCGAGGAAGCTCCGCGTGCCCTCCGTCACCGCCTCGGCGAGGAGCGCCTCCGCGGCGGCCTTGAACAGCCGGTACTCGGCGAGCCGCCGGCCGGCGTCCGTGGACGGATCCTCCTCCGGCTCGAGCGCCGCTGCGCTCTGATCGGGGAGCGCCGCGGCGGCCTTGAGCGCGACGAGACGGGCAAGCAGGGCCAGCACGTCGGCGGTCGCGCGGAGATCACCGCGCCGCTCGGGCGCCTCGAGGGCGCCGCGCGCTTCAGCGATCACCGAGCTCACCGACAGCTCGGTCAGGTTCACGTCCCCACGATTCGCTCGCGCCACCAGCTCCTCGAGGGTCCCGTGGAATCCGGGAGCGTCCACGGTGATCGCGGCGGTGCCCGCTTCCTCCCGTTGCATGGCTACATGGTACGGACGCCGGCGACACTCTTATCGGCGGCCGATCCTTCCTTCAAGAGCTCGCCCGCACGAATGAGCGCCGCCTCGGTCGGCCGGCCGGACATGAGGCGGGCGATCTCGCGAAGGCGCCCGTCGCCATCCACCGGTGCGGCTGTGGCCGCGGGTCCACCCGGCCGATCGCGTTTCGCGATGGTGAGGTGCCCTGACGCTCGCGCCGCGATCTCAGGCCGGTGGGTGACGGCGATCACCTGCCGGGTCTTTCCGATGCGGGCGAGCACGTCGCCGACGCGTGCCGCGGTCTCACCGCCGATACCCGTGTCGACCTCGTCGAGCACCAGGATGGGCGCCTCGTCCTCGCTGATCACGGCGCTCAGGGCCAGCGCCAGACGGCTGAGCTCACCGCCCGACGGACCCTCGTCGAGTGGCATCGGCACGGAGTCGCGATTCGGCGCGAGGCGGAAGTCCACCTCGTCCACCCCGCACGGTCCGCATCGGACCGGGGTCCCGTCGCCCGTGTCGACACCGTCGACGTCGAGGTTCCGGGTGAGGACGACGCGGAATCGCGCGTGCGGGAGCTCGAGGGCATGCAGCTCATTGGTAATCGCCCGCTCGAGGCGGCGCGCAGCGGCCGTCCTGGCCTTGCTGAGGACCGCCGCGGCGGCCCCGGCTTCGTCGCGGCGCGCGGCGGCTTCCGCCTCGAGCTGCTCGGTGAGACCGGCCTCACCGTCGACGCTCGTCACCAGCTGCGTGGCCCGTTCGAGCTCCGCGAGTGCGCTCTCGATGGAACCGTGTCGCCGGGTCACCCGGGTCAGCGTGTCGAGCCGCTCCTCGACAGCCGCAAGCCGGGCTTCGTCGACGCTGATGGCGTCGGCGTGGCGCCGGGCATCGAGCGCGAGCTCGCGAAGCCGGTCGACCAGCTCATCAGCGGTCTCGAGGATCGACCCGAGGTCCGGATCCACCGCGGCGAGGTCGGCGCCCGCGGCGATGGCCGATGCGAGCTCATCCGCGGCGGACCGCTCATCGCCGCCGCTCGCCTCCGCGATCGCGAGCGCGGATGCCGAGATCCGAGCGGCGTGACGCAGGCGGAGGCGCTCGGCCTGGAGCGTCGCATCCTCGCCCGGCTGGAGCGCCAGGCTGCCGAGGTCCTCGACGAGGTCCCGCGCACGCTGCAGCTCCGCCGCGCCCGTGCTGGCGGCCCGGTGCGCCGCGGCGACGGCATCCATTGACCCGCGCCATGCCTGCACCGCGACGCCGGTGGCCGCCCGTGCCACGGCGACCTCCACCCCGCCGAATGCGTCGAGCACGTCGCGTTGCCACACTCGCCGCAGCATCCGATGACTGGTGCCCTGACTGGTCACCTCGACGCACAGGTCGCCGAACTCGCGGAGCACCGCCTGCGAGACGAGCGCGCCGTCGACCCGGCACATCGCCCTTCCGGTCGCCGGCACCTCGCGCGAGAGCGTGATGAGGTCGTCGTCCGCGATCCCCAGCTCGGCGCGTCGCGCCCGAAGGCGCGGGCTCGGAGCGTCGAAGACCGCCGCCACCCGGGCGGCGGTGCTCCCGGCTCGCACGGCATCGGTGTCGATGCGGCCGCCGAGCGCCGCGCGGAGCGCGTTGACGCACATCGACTTGCCGGAGCCGGTCTCGCCGGTGAGGACGGTGAAGCCGTCGTCGAAGGAAAGACGGGCCTCCTCGATCACGGCGAGGTTGCTGATGCGCAGCTCACGAAGGGCCATCGATCCCTCCCGGAGCTGTCGCACGCCGCGTGCGGGAGGCGGCGTCATCGAACGGCTCGAGCAGCAGATCCTTGTGCGGAATGCCGTAGCGGAACTTCTGGCGCAGGCGGGACTGAAACGATGGCGAGTTGACGAACCGGATCACCTCGAGGTCGGGGCCGGGCCGGACCAGCACGCTGCCTCCGTTCACGAGCCATGCCACCGAACGGCCATCGGCTGCGACGAACACCTGACCGCGCTCGACGCTCACGTTGACCTCGAGGCGCTCGGGGATGACCACGGGACGGCTGATCACCGCGTGCGGCGCGAGCGGGACGACGACGACCGCGTGGACTCGTGGGTCCACCGGCGGGCCGCCGGCGCTGAGGGCGTACGCGGTGGATCCCGTCGCCGTCGCCACCACCACGCCGTCGGCGTCGAACTCACCGAGCAGGTCGCCGTCGACCTCCACCCGGAGCCGCACCACGTTCACGTCGCGGGCGCGAACCACGATCTCGTTGACGGCGAGCACCCGCTCGGCGGCGTCGCCGACGGTCGTCTCGAGCAGGGAACGTTGCTGGGTCGTGTAGTCACCGGCCGCGAAACGGCTGATCGCCTCGGGAAGGGCGCCGATCTCGACGTCGTTGAGGAACCCCAGGCGGCCCCGGTTCACCCCGACAACGGGAATTCCCCGGGGCGCGGCGAGGCGCGCGCCGTACAGAAACGTGCCGTCACCACCGAGCGTCACCAGGAGCGCCGTGCTCGCGCCGTGTTCGGCCATCGCAGCTTCCGGGTCGTCGAGCGCTGTCCAGGTGGTGAACCCGCACGCGTTCGCGCGCGCGATGGCGGCCTGGACGGCCACCTCCTCGCCGGGGTGCAGCAGGAAGCCGATGCTCCGCCGGGCGGTCACGCCCGGCTCCCGTCCGGCGGGGGCGAGCCGAGGTGTCTGATGCGGGCTCCGATCAGCCACTCGAGATTGCCCTTCGCACCCCGGACCGCCGACGGGATCGGCGGCTCTGCCACCGCTCCGAAGGCTGCCTCGAGCCAGCCCGCGAAGTCGCGGGCCGCCTGCTCGGCGGCGGCCTCATCGCGGACGATGCCGCCCTTGCCGACGGCCCCGCGGCCGAGCTCGAACTGGGGCTTGAACAGCGCGACGAGATCCGCGCCACCGTCCGCGATGAGGCGCACGACGGCCGGGATGACGAGGCGCAGCGAGATGAAGGAGAGGTCGAGGGTCACCAGCTCCGGCGCCGGGCCGGGGAGCGTCTCGAGGATGCGGAGGTTGGTGCGGTCCATCACGCACACCCGCGGGTCTGACGCCAGCCGCGGATCCAGCTGACCGTGCCCCACGTCCACGGCGTAGACGAGCGACGCGCCACGCGCGAGGAGCACGTCGGTGAACCCGCCGGTCGACGCCCCAGCGTCGAGGCACGTGCGTCCGGCGCACGCAATGCCGAAGGCATCGAGTGCCGGGGCGAGCTTGAGCCCTCCCCTTCCGGCCCAGGGGTGGTCGCGGCCGAGGACTCGGATCGTGGTGCCGTCGCCGACACGGAGCGCGGCGCTGGCCGCGCGCGCGCCGTCCACCTCGATGAGACCCGCGGCGACAAGCGCCTGTGCGCGTTCCCGGCTCGGCGCCAGCCCTCGCGAGACGAGCTCGAGGTCGACGCGCCGGCCTTGCGACACCGCTGTCATCGCTCCCATGTATACCACATTACTGTGTATTCGTGCGGTCAGAAGGGCACGTCGGCGGGGTCGATGCTCGCCCTTCGGGCGGGCGCGCTTGGCCCGAGTGACGAACGCAGCTCCGGCGGGGGCCCCGCAGCCTCGAGCGGACGCTCGCCGATGCCGCCGTCCGCTCCGACCACCAGCTGGCTGACCCGCTGCTCGGTGCGCTCGAGGAGTTCGGCACAGTGCTGCGCCAGCTTCGAGCCCCGCTCGTACGCGCCGATCGCCTCTTCGAGAGCGACGCTGCCTCCCTCGAGCTTGCCGATCAGGGCGTCGAGCTCGGCAAGTGCCGCCTCATAGGTCATCGCGCTGATGTCGTCCTCCACCGGTGTCATGGGCGTCTCGATCCGTCCTCGGGATCGTACATCTGTTCGCCGTCTTCGGGGGTGACGGCGTCGACGGTGCTGTCGAGGCTGCCATGCCGAAGCACGGTGCGCAGACGGGTTCCGGCGGGGGCGGTCGCCGCGTCAGTGATCACCCGGCCGTCCTGGTCGGACGTGATCGAGTACCCACGTTCGAGGGTCCGGTGCGGAGAGAGCCCGGCGAGGCGAGCAGACCGTGTGGCCAGGGCGGCCCGGCTCGCGACCGTGACTCGCACGGCCGCACTGTGCAGGCGCTCCGACGCACGCGTGAGATGCATCCGCTCGATCTCGACGCGACGGGACGGGTGCGCGACCGCGAGGCGGGAGGTCTGCTGGTCGAGCGCGCGGCGCTTGATCGACGCCTCCTGCATGAGCGCCTGCCGGAGGCGAAGCGAGGCGATCCGCACGTGGTCTCGCCGCGCCGCCACCGCTCCGGTGATCGCATGCGAAAGACGCGCGTGTCGCGTGGCGACGTCCCGCCGCAGCAGCGAGACGTTCGGTGCGACGAGCTCCGCCGCGGCGGACGGCGTTGCCGCCCGGCGATCGGCCGCGAGGTCCGCGACGGTCGTGTCGGTCTCGTGCCCGATGCCCGCGACGACCGGCAGCCGCGTGGCGCGAATCGCGCGTGCGAGGGGCTCGCTGTTGAAGGCCATCAGGTCCTCGAGGGACCCGCCCCCGCGAACGAGGAGGATGACGTCCGCGTGCCGTACCCGATCCGCGCGCTGCAGCGCTCGCACGAGCGTGTCCGCCGCACCCTCGCCCTGCACCGTCGCCGGCGAGAGCACCACACCGATGCACGGCGCCCGCCGTGCGATCACCGTGCAGACGTCTCGCAACGCCGCGCCGCTGCGCGATGTGACGACGACGACGCGCCGCGGCAGCAATGGCAGGGCGCGCTTGTGCCGCTCGTCGAACAGGCCCTCGGCGCTCAGCCGCTGCTTCAGCTGCTCGACGCCGAGCGCGAGCGCACCGACGCCACTCGGCTCGAGGCGGTCCACGTACAGCTGATAACGACCCTGCTGCTCGTACAGCTGGATCGAGCCGTGGGCGACCACCTTCATGCCGTCGGCCGGGCGGAACGGGATCAACTGGGCGTTCGCCCGAAAGCACACGCACGCGACCGCGGAGCGCGCGTCCTTGAGCGTGAAATAGAGATGTCCCGAGACGTGCGCCTTGAGGTTGCTCACCTCACCCTCGACGAGCAGGTCCTCGAGCTCCGGACGTGCCGCGAGCGCATCGCGCACCAGCGCGGTGAGGTCGCTGACCGTGCACGTGGCAGGGGTCACACCCGTTCCCGCGCGACGTGACCGAGCACGCCGTTCACGAACTGCGCGGCCTCCTCGCCGGCATACGCCCTCGCGAGCTCGATGGACTTGTCGATGACCACCGCGACCGGCGTCGACTCCATGTAGAGGAGCTCGAAGGTGCCGAGGCGGAGCACCGCGCGCTCCACCTTGCCGAGGTCGATGAGGCTCCAGTGCTCCATCGCGGCGACGATCGCCGCATCGATGGCGTCGAGGTGCTCGACGCACCCGCCCACGATCATGCGCGCGAACGCGACCACGTCGGCGGTCGCCCGCAGGTCGTTGCCCTGATATCGGAGGGCGAAGTCAGGGTCCTTTGCCGTCCCTTCGATCTCGAACAGCACCCGGAGCGCCAGTTCCCTGCCGCGCCGCCGCCGGCCTGTGCCCGAGGCGGCGGGGGTCACGCGAAGGCGACCTCGCTGACGAAGACGTTGACCTCCTCGACGCGCAGGGCGAGCATGCGATCGATCGCATCGGCGACGCGCCGCTGGACCTCGGCGCCGACGACCGGCACGTTGCCGCCCGATTCCATCACCACGTAGAGGTTCAGGTAGAGCGCGTCGTCACGCAGCTCGACGCTCACGCCGCGATGCGCGTGGGAGCGCCGCACGATCCGGTCGAGCTGCCTGGCGCCGGGCTGGTACATGGCATGGATGCCCGGAACCTGGAGCGCAGCGAATGCCGCGATCGATGCCACGACCTCGTTGGCGACGCGGGTGGTCCCGAGCGAGGCACGCCCGTTGGTCGTGGATTGGAGTTGCATCCGGTCCGGTTCGCGCGTTTCCATCAGGCGCGCTCGACGTAGCGGCCGGTGCGCGTGTCGACGCGAATCCGGTCGCCCTGGCTCACGAACAGCGGCACATCGACGCCGAGGCCCGTCTCGACGACCGCCGGCTTGAACGACGCGTTTGCCGTGTCCCCCCTGAATCCAGGCTCGGTCTGCGTCACCTCGAGCACCACCGACGTGGGCATGTCGATGCCGAGGATCCGGTCGTCGAACCGAAGGAGGAACAGGGAGTTGTTCTCCTTGAGGTAGTCGACGGCGCTGCCCAGCTGCTCCGGGCTGAGCGTGATCTGATCGAAGGTGGTGTTGTCCATCACGACGTAATTGTCGTTGTCCTTGTAGAGGTACTGCGCCTCGGTCCGCTCGATCCGGACGCGTCCGAACTTCTCCTCCGGGCGGAACGTCTCATCGGTCACCGCCCCGGTGGTGACATTGCGCAGCTTCGCGCGGACCACGGCGGTGCCGCGACCCTGCTTCATGTGCGAGAAGTCCACGACCTCGAACAGGTCCCCGTCGCGCTCGACGGTCGCGCCGGGGCGCAGGTCGGAGGCGGTGATCATGCGGTGCTCCCAGTGGGTGGCGGATCCTCCAGCAGCTTAGCCAGTCCTTCGACCGCGAGGACGTAGCCGTGGAGTCCGAGCCCGGTGATCACGGCGACCGCGGCTTCGGCGGAGAGCGAGACCCGGCGATATGCCTCGCGGGCCAGGATGTTCGACAGGTGCACCTCGACGACCGGGGCGCCGAACGCTCGGAGCGCGTCGGCCAGGACGACGCTCGTGTGGGTGAGCCCGCCGGGATTGACGATGCAACCGGCGCTGTGGCCTCGCTCCGCCTCGAGGACGTCGACCATGGCACCCTCGTGATTGGTCTGCTCGCAGCGGACCTCGAGGCCGAGCTCCCCGGCGCGCGCTCGGACAGCCTCCTCGATCTCGCTCAGCGTGATGGAACCGTAGATCCCGGGTTCGCGCTCACCGAGGCTCGCGAGGTTCGGACCGTTGAGGAGGAGGATCCGGCTCATCGCGCGAGCACGCCGTCGAGGGCTTCGCGCACCGCGGGTTCTGGCACGTGCTGGCCGCAACGGGGGGTGCCCTTGGCCTCCAGCAGCACCCATCCGAGGCGGTCGCCGATCGTCTTCTTGTCGGCGCCCATGTGCTCGAGCACCTGATCGGGATCGAACTCGACCGCGGCGCCGAGTCCGAACCGACCGAGCGTCTCGTCCTGCCATGCGATGGCATCAGCCGGACAGCCCAGCTCGCGCACACTGAGGGTCCCGGCTGCGCGCATGCCGACGGCCACGGCCTCACCGTGGAGGAGCGCGCCGAAGCCGGACGCCGCTTCCAGTGCGTGGCCCACCGTGTGCCCGTAGTTGAGGACCGCGCGCCGCCCGGTGTCACGCTCGTCGAACGCGACCACCTCCGCTTTGAGCGCAGCGCACGTCCGGACGGTTGCGGTGAGTGCCGCCGTGTCGCGGGAGAGCAGGTCGTTCGTCTTCATGTCGAGGTGCGCATCGAGCTCGGCGGTCTGCCGCGGATCGGTGATCATCGAATACTTCACCACCTCGGCGAAGGCAGAGCGATACGAACGCTCGTCCTGGGTCGCAAGCAGATCCGGATCGCAGATCACCGCGCGCGGTTGCCAGATCGCCCCCGCCAGGTTCTTGCCACGAGCGAGGTTGACCCCGGTCTTTCCGCCGATGGCGCTGTCGACCATCGCGAGCAGCGTCGTCGGGACGTTGACCCACGCGATCCCGCGCAGATACGTCGCCGCGGCGAACCCCGCGAGATCGCCGACCGTCCCGCCACCAACTGCCACGATGCAGTCGTTGCGCTGCAGCCCCGCCGCCCCGAGGCGGCCGAGCACGCGCCCCACTGACGCCCAGGTCTTGATCGACTCGCCGCCGGGCACCGGCAGCACCGTCGTCGCGATCCCGGTGCTGCGCAGGGAGGCGACCAGGCGCTCGGTCGCAAGTCGGACCGCGCGATCCGCGATCACCGCGGCGCGCGACGCGCCGGCGGGGATGTGCAGCACGACATCGGCGAGCGCTCCCGGTCGGACCTCGACGTGATACGTGCCGTTGTCGACGCTGACGGGCACTCCCCCCTCGAGGGCGGCGGCGATGCGCGCAGCGACCGTGTCCGGCGGGTCGTCGGAGGGAACGTGAAGATGGGCCACCGCCTGGTGCGCACCGGCTCGGCTCGCGCGGAGACGCGGAATGCCGGTGACCGCGGACCCTTCGAGCAGCGGCCGGTCCCCCGCATCACCGAGACGCTGCACGAGGACGACGTCGGGCGCATCGAGCCAGACGACGCAGCACTGATGCACGAGCAACCCGTGGGTGAAGGGCGACGTGACGAGGCCGCCGCCACAGGCGATGACCATCGGCTCCCTGCGTCGAACCACCTCCTGCATCGTCGCGAACTCGATCTCGCGGAACGCGGGCTCGCCATCCTCAGCAAGGATCGCGGCCGGTGTGCGGCCGGTTGCGGCGGTGATCTCGTCGTCGAGGTCGACCGCCGTCCAGCCGAGCCGTTCAGCAAGCAGCGGGGCGATCGTGGTCTTCCCGGATCCAGGCAGTCCGACCAGGGCGATCCGCGTGATGCCGATCATCGAAGCCGGCGGACGGCTCGCCGGTGCGCCGCGGCCGCTCGCCGGAGATCGGCAACGCTGTCGCCGCCGAACTTCTCGACCGCCGCGGCGGCAAGCACCCACGCGAGCATCGCCTCGGCGACGACGGCGCCTGCGGGCACGACGCAGACGTCGCTCCGCTCGTAGTGGGCGTTGATCTCCTCCCCGGTTCCGATGTCGACGCTGCGCAGCGGGTGCAGCAGCGTGGAGATCGGCTTGAAATGGACGAGCGCCCAGACCGGTTCGCCGTCGCTCACGCCGCCCGCGAGGCCGCCCTGGCGGTTGGTGAGGTGATGGAAACCGTGCTCCGCATCCCAGCGCGGCTCGTCGTGCACCGCCGATCCAGGCGATTGAGCCGCCAGCACGGCGGCCCCGATCTCGACCCCCTTCACCGAGGGGATGCTGCACATCGCCTGCGCGATCAGCCCGTCAAGACGCCGGTCCCACTGCACGTAACTGCCAAGTCCGGCAGGAACATTCGACGCGGCGACGTACGCCGTGCCGCCGAGGGTGTCGCCCGCCTCCCGAGCCGCGTCGATGGCGGCGACCATCCGTTCCGATGCATCCGCGTCGGCGCAGCGAACCGGCGAGCGCTCCACCTCGTCCCACGCGGTGTCGCAACCGGGCACGGGGACCGCCACGTCGCCGATGCGGATCACACACGAATGGACGTCCACGCCGATCGATCCGAGGAGGCATCTGGCCACGGCGCCGGCGGCAACCCGCGCGGCCGTCTCCCGCGCGCTCGCGCGCTCGAGGACGTCACGGGCGTCGGTGAAACCGAACTTGAGGACGCCGGCGAGATCGGCGTGGCCGGGACGGACCCGGGTCACGGGCTTGGAGCGGAAGCCTCGCCCCTCGACCTGCATCGGGCCCTTCCAGTTCTGCCAGTCGCGGTTCTCGATGACGAGCGTGACCGGCGACCCGAGCGTCTTGCCGCCGCGCACGCCGCTGACGATCCGGGCGGTGTCGTGCTCGATCTGCTGACGCTTGCCACGACCGTGACCGCCCTGGCGCCGGTGCAGGTCCGGATCGATGGCGCGCGCGGCGTCGAGCGCGAGCCCCGCCGGGATGCCCTCGACGATGACGGTGAGCTGTGGGCCGTGCGATTCGCCGGCTGTGAGGAAGCGAAGCATCTGGCGAACGATTGTATGGGCGACCGGGCTATCGCCCCGTTGCGGCACCCGGGGTGACGCCGGTTTGTCCGTGCCGGGTCCCGCGTCGCCGCGAAGACTTCGAACTGATGAACAACGCCGTCGGAGTCAGAGCCGCCGCTGCCGAGCACCTGCGGATCGGACGGCTCCTCGAGGCTCACGGCGACGCGATCGGTGCGGTCCTCGCCTATCGCGAGGTCATCCAGGAAGGTGTCGAACCCGAGGCCGCCGAAGCCCGCCGCCGTGTCCATCAGCTCGCCAGTCGCGCCTGGCCGGACCGGCCGGCCTGACGCGTCCGGGCAGATCACATACCGCCGGGTCGCGTCTGAGTGCCGTCCGCGGGGGCGTTGATGGTGGTGAGCAGCTCGTTGTAGAACGCCTGGGCCTTCGGGATCCGGTGCAGGATCTCGCGGCCGTCGCGTCCCGCCGACTCGATCTCGATGTCGCCGGCGCCGATGAGCCGGTCGCCGAAGGGCCGGTGGATCACCGTGTTCTGGATGCGGTCGAGCGGGATCGTCTCCGCCATGCGGGACAGGATGCCGCCCTCCATGATGATGCGGCGGTCGGTGAGGTGATAGGTCATGAACCGCCAGCGCAGCACCCAGAGCCCCGCCCAACCGGCTGCGACCACGATGATCACCAGCCCCACGATCGTCTTCACGGTCGTGATCGACAGGCTGCCGATCTTCGACGGGATGACGGCGTTGAGGACGACCACGACCGCCACGATCACGATCGCGGCGAGGACCCGGCCGGCGACCACCGACCAGTGCTGGCGGACCAGCGCGATGGATCGCTCTCCCTGCATCAGCGGAGTGGACATCTCTTACCTCAGCAAACCCATGGCCTCGTGCGGGTCACGGGCCGACATACAGGATGAGGGCCGCACCCGCACACAGGAACGGACCATAGGGTATCGGGTCTTTGAGCTTGCGCACGCGAGTCACGAGGAGGGCGAGTGCCGCCGCGCCGCCGATGAACACGCCCGCGATGACCGCGTACACCGCGCCGAGATGAGCGCCCGTGGGTCCGGCCCCGGTCACCGCACCGACGAGCGCGCCCAGCTTGGCGTCACCGAGCCCGATGCTCCCGCGCGAGACGAGGTTCTGGATGAGGAAGAAGAGCGCCACACCGATCGCGCCGATCAGGGAACTCGTCAGCGTGAGGCCCGGTGACCAATCGCTGAGCACCACCGCAACAAGGATGCTCGGGTACGTGATGACGTTGAGGATGAGCCGGTGCTTGAGGTCGAAGTTGACGATCTGCACGAAGACCGCGATCCACAGCAGGTGGATGAGCAGACCGGTGCCGAACGCCTCGTGCGCCGCGAAGGCGCCGAACCCGATCGCGCCGAGCGCGGGTGACAGCCAGCGTTCCAGCCACGTCCAGCCGTAACGCTCGCCGGACCACGGCCGGACCTCCGGTGGCTCCTCGCCCGCGTCGGTGGCGCGCGCTCGATCCTCGGCGACGTCGCGCTCGTAGTCGAGCCGTTCCTGGCGCTCCTCCTCCTCGAGCTTCTCGAACCGTTCGAGGGCGACGGCGAGCCAGCCGGAGCCCAGCCCGATGACGCCGCCGGCGATCGTGATGCCGGCGACATCGAGTGGATTCACGCCTCGACCGCTGCCATCAGCGCGTTCCTGACAGCGCCCTCCGGCGCGGCGATGCCGGTCCAGACCGAGAAGCTCAACAGCCCCTGCTGCAGCAGCATCTCGAGACCGTCGCTCGCGCGGTGCCCGGACTCCAACGCCGCGCTGACGATATCGACGGGGCGTGGCGCGTACCGGATGTCGATGACGCTGCACGCCTTCGGCAGCGCGCGTGGTTCGAACGGCAGCGATTCGAGGCCCGCCGATGTTGCGTTGACGACGATCGCCGAATGGGAGCCCTCACGCGCGATCGCATCGCGATCCCACGCGACCGTCGCGATGTCGCCTGACCCGTGCAGGCGCTCGGCGAGGTTGGCGGCGGCCTCCGGACGCCGTGCCGCGATACGCAGACGCAGCAGCGGTACGCGGGTCAGCGCCAGCGCGACTGCCGCAGCGGCGCCGCCTGCTCCCAGCACGAGCGCCGTCGCCCCCTGTCGAGGCCACATGGTTCCGTTGCTCAGCGCCAGCTCGAAGCCGTCGGCGTCGGTGGTCGAGCCGATCAGCCGTCGTCCGCGGACGGTGATCGTGTTCACGACGCCGAGCGTGTCCGCGTCCCCTTCGAGGCAGTCGCAGGCGGCCGCCAGGAGCGCCTTGTACGGGGCGGTGACGTTGCAGCCGGTGTAGCGTCCTTCGCGCAGCTCACCGACGAATCCGTCGAGCTCCGACGGCGGCACGTCGCGAAGCACATACGTGCCGTCGATGCCGGACGCCTGCATCGCCGCCTCGTGCATGACGGGGCTCGGTGAGCGCGAGATCCCGGCGCCGACGAGACACAGGCGGAGCTGCGATCCGGTCATCGTCGCGGAATGGCGGCGATGTGCCGGGAGTTGAGCCAGCTCTGCAGCAGCACCGCGGCGGCGACGGCGTCGATCACCTCGCGACGGCGCCGCCGACGGACGCCGCTCGCGATGAGGGAACGTTCGGCGATCACGGTCGTGAAGCGCTCATCCCAGAGCTCGACGGGCACGGCGGTTCGCACCTGGAGGTCGGATGCGAATCGGCGCGCCTGCTCAGCCGCCGCACCCTCGGTGCCGTCGAGCCGGCGCGGCAGGCCGATCACCACGCGTTCCACCTGGCGATCTTCCATCTCGCGTTCGAGACGCGCCCAGATGGTGCGCGAATCGTTGGGAAGCGTTGACACCGGCGATGCGACGGTGCACGTCTCATCCGAGACTGCGAGACCGACCCGCACCGACCCGACATCGATGCCCAGGACGCGGGTGCGGCCGGTGCCGTGCCCGACGCCGATCACGACGAATTCGACGCGGGCGCGACGAAGTTCTCGATGATCTCGATGCGGGAGGCGAAGAGCGGCAGGTAGAAGAGCTTGAACGGTGATTCCGAGACCTGCACGCCCATGGCCTTGGGAAGGATCCCCTGGATGATCTTCTGCGCGCTTCCGGGATTGCGACCGGTGAGCTTTGCCTTGAGGGTGTTGAGATTCACGGTCGGCTGGCTGAAGTCCGTCGCGGAGCACGAGAGGACCACCGTCCCGTTCGTGCTGGCCTGGGTGACCGTGCACGCCGGCGTGTTCAGCTTGCCCGGCGCGAGCTCGTCGCCGGCCTTGACGAGCTTGTCGAGGTCCGCGATCACGGCATTGCGGACGGTCACCGGGTCGTAGATGGCCGCAACGGCAGTCGAGCTGACGGTGATCTGAGCCGCCGCGAACTGAGCCCCCGCCGCGGGGAGCGGGGGCGTGACGGCGAACGAGATCGTCTTGCCGTTCCCGGCCGGATCCACTGCGAAGGTCTTCCCCGCCGCCTTGGCCTGCATGTCCGAGTTGAGCTGACCGGTGAGCACGGTCTCGATCTCCTGCACCTGCGCGGTCCAGTTGGCGACGTCGCTGGCGCTGGCGGACGTGGTCTGCCTGGCGTCGACCCCGCCCGTGGCTGCGCCGTTGTTGGTGACGCTGATCGGGTAGTAGGTGTGCGCCGGCGGTCCGACGCACGTGAATGCGGATCCCGACTGCGGACAAGGGTTGCTCGGCCAGTTGACGAGCGTGTTCGCGGCGACGTTCCCGGCGGCGCCCGTATTCGCGTTGACGACGGCGGCGGTCGCGTTGGGTTGCGCACCGCCACATGACGCGGCTGTCGCAGGGTTGCCGTTCGGCCCGATGCAGATGAAGGTGGTCTTCGCCACCTCGAACGTCGACCGAGCCATCGCTGCTCTGGATCGCGTTGCCCTGGCGGAATCGAGAACTGATAGCCCGCAGGGTTGCTCGGTGGTGAAAGTGACGGTCGTCTTCGCCGCCGCGGCCGGGATGGTCAGCGTTCCGGTCGGACTTGCCTCAAACGTCTGCGTTGCGGTGCTGTTCACCACACCGGTGAGCACATGGTCCGGCGTGTTGTCGACGCTCGCATTTGTCGAACCCTGAATCGTCGAGTTGACCGACAGCGCCGTCGCGTCGATCGTGATCGTGATCTTCGCCGACGGGCTCAGCGTCATGAACAGGATGATCCCGATGATCGCGACGGCCGCGCCGCCGACGGACAGCCACCGGCGCCGATCCCAGCCCCGCCTCGTGCGTGTGGGCGGCATCTGCGTGATGATCCGTCGCGGTTCGAGGCGCGGTGCCGGCGTCGGCGCGACCGGTGGATGCAGTGGCGGCGGTGCCGGCGGCGGTGGTGGCGGCGCCTCGAGCACGGCGGCGGCCGATCCTCCGGCCGCGGCACCGAGCCCTCCCCCGCGAACCGGGCCGAAGGTACTCACTCGGGGCGCGGCGAGCTCGATGCCGCGCTCGTACGCCGGCACGGACCCGTAGACCTGGAGACCGCTCGCGCGGGCGAGCTCCTGCACCCGCGGATCCTCGCTGACGATGGCCGTTCGCCGGCCTGACTGGTTGCTGAACTGCGCAAGGAGGCGGACGTTCAGCGGCGTCTTGAGCGCCTGGCTCGAACCGGGCACGACAAGCCCGACGTCGGGGTCGCCCGACGAGCGAATCCGATCGATGAGATCCGCGATCTCGTCGTCGGCCCTGGCAATGACAACAGCAGACATCGGCGCCTATACCTTCATCGTCTTCAAAACGCGGCGCATGAGCCCGCCGAGGGGCTCGTTCGCGTCATCTTCCAGCGTCACGGCGTGTCGCGCAAGCCCCATCGGGGTGACATCCTGGCTGCCGACGAGCAGCCCGGTCGTGTCATACACGCCGGGCACGTCACCGGGTCCCAGCACCTTCACGGTCGGGGGACGTGTGAAGGGAACGGTGTCCGACCAGTCGAGGACGCGCAACTGCTCCGCGACCTCCGGGAGAGCGGCGCCCCCACCGGCCAGGCAGATCGAACCGGGCAACGGGTCCGGTCCCGCAAGCTCCTCGAGGGTGAGCGCGACGCCCTGGGCGAGCACCTCGGCAGTCGGCGTCAGGGCGCGCCGCGCCATCGCGCTCTGCTCGGCGGCGAGGTGCCCCTCGGAATGCGCGACCTTGAAGCGCTCAGCCTCGTCGAGATCCATCGACAGGTCGGTCGCGAGGCGCTTGGTGAACGACCGCCCGCCGAGCGCGAACATCCGGGTCGCCTCGATGCCGCCGCGCCGCACCACGGCGATGTCGGTCGTCCCGCCGCCCACGTCGACGAAGATCGCGCCGAGCTCGTTCGACTCGGCCGACGAGCACCCCCTCGCGAGCGCGAAGGGCTCCGCGACGGTCGCGACGAGCTCGAGGTCGAGCTCCTGGGCGATCGCCTGGAGCGCGCCGATGTGCGTGAGCGGAGCGAACGTGTTGAACACGGTGATCTCCACGACGTGGCCCTGGAAGTCGACGGGGTTGCTCACGGCGTACCCGTCGATCCGCACCGACGTGATCGTGCTGTGGACGAGCTTGACGTTGACCTCCTGGACGCCGAGATCGGTTGACATCTGCCGAACGGCCTCGCGCAGCGCACGGCGCTGCACCGCCTGGAGGGCCGTGGCCAGGTCCGCCTGGGTGATGCGCGCCTGCGGCTGCGGCCGCGGCATCGTCATGGTGGTGCTGAAGCCCCGGACCTGCTCCCCGGCGATGCCGATGACGGCCTGTCCGGGGATGGTCTCGCACATGTCCTCGGCCTCGGTGAGCGCGCGATCGCAGTTGTCGATCACGGCCTGGAGGTCGGCCACGGCGCCCGCCTGCATGTGGGTCTGCGCCTGACGGACCTTCCCGACCCCCAGGACGATCCCCTTGTCGTTCTCGCGCTTGACGATCAGCGCCTTGACGAACTCGGTCCCGATGTCGAGGACGGTGTAGTGGCTCTGGAACTCCTCGCGCCGCTTGAGGAGCGCGAACTTACGCTTCGACATCAGGCCGCGTGCCCCGTCGCTTCCGAGATCGCAGCGCGCAGCAGCGATACCGCCGCGTCGCGCTTGGCGGGATCGCCGACCTTGCCCCGTCCGAGGTCGGGCCTCCCACCACCTTTGCCACCGGTGATCTCCGCTGCTCCTTTGATGAGGATGCCGGCATCGACGCCGGCTTCCAGTGCCGTCCCACCCACCTTGATCACCAGGGTCGCAGGTCCGAGCACCGCCACGACGCCGTTGCCCTGGAGACGCTCTGCCAGGAGGCGGTCGCCGGCCTGGGCGACCCCGTCGGCGTCGACGTCCCCGTCGAGGACGAGGTGGGCGAACGGCACGCCGCCGGCGTTCTCCACGATCGCGGCGTCGGTCGGGATGCTCGACGGTCCCGCCTGACGGGCCCGGGCGACATCGCGATGCAGCATGCTTGACCTGCTCCTGGAGCGCCTGCACCCGCTCCGGCACCTCGTCCGGGCGCGCCTTCAGCGCACGTGCGGTCGCCTGCAGCGCGGCGCCGGAGTGCTGCCAGCGCTCCTCGGCGCTCTCGCCGGACACCATCTCGATCCGGCGGATGCCCTGGCCGATGCTGCTCTCGGAGACGATGATCGCCGCGCCGAGGTCGCCGCTACGAGCGACGTGGGTGCCGCCGCACAGCTCGCGCGACCAGCCGCCGAAGTCGACCACCCGGACGTCCGGCGCGTACTGCTCGTCGAGCAGCGCGATCGCGCCACTCGCTCGTGCGTCGGCGAGGGGCATGAGGGCCACGCTGCGCTCGAGGTTGCGCCGGATGCCGTCATTGACGCGGTGCTCGATCTCGGTGATCTCAGCCGCGGTCAGCGCCCGGGGAAACGAGAAGTCGAAGGTCGTGTGGTCCGGTCCGACGAACGACCCCCGCTGGAGGATCGCATCGCCGAGCACCTCGCGGAGGGCGCGGTTGAGCAGGTGCGTGGCGCTGTGGTGCCGGGCGATCCGCGCCCTGCGCGGTCCATCGACCCGAGCCCGGACGCGCTGCCCGCTGCGCAGCTCGCCCGATTCGACCAGCACGTCATGGGCGCGGGCGTCGCTGCCGGCGATGGCCTGGGTGTCGCGGACGAGGGCGCGCCCGCCCGCCCACTCCAGGGTGCCGGTGTCGCCCACCTGGCCCCCGGCCTCGGCATAGAACGGCGAGACGTCCAGCAGCACGGATCCGCTCTCGCCGGTCTGGAGCGCCGCACGCTCTGACTCGACCCCGATGCGGGCCACGGTGGCCTCCGTCTCGAGGACGTCGTACCCGATGAACCGGGTGGGCGGCAGCGCCTCGGCGGCCACGAACCCGCCACGGCGCGCTGACGCCTGACCACGCTCGCGTTGCTCTCGCATGGCCGAACTCGAAGCCTGTGAGGTCTACCGTCGCTCCGTGCTCGGCTGCCATCTCGACCGTTAACTCCACGGGAAGCCCGAAGGTATCGTAGAGACGGAACGCGTCAGTGCCACTGACCTGATTCGTGCCCGATTCGAGGAGGCTCTCGAGGCGCCCGACGGCCGCGGTCAGCGTGTTGGCGAACATCGCCTCCTCGGCGCGCAGCGTCTCCTCGACGGTCCTCCGGTGCTCGGCGAGCTCCGGGTACACGGGGCTCATCATCGACGCCAGCACGTCCACCCCCGCCGCGAGCCCACCCGAGAGCCCGACCCGGCGCCCGTGGATCGCCGCTCTGCGTATCAGCCGGCGCAGGACGTAACCGCGCCCTTCGTTGGAGGGCAGGACCCCGTCCGCCACCAGGAAGGATGCACCGCGGAGATGGTCGGCGAGCACGTAGAGCGATCGGCGCCGCTCCGGGTCCGACGTGTCGGCGGCGGCACGGTCGCGAAAACCGTCGACGAGCGGGACGAAGAGATCGTTCTCGTAGTCGTTGCGAACGCCCTGGATGACCGATGTCAGTCGCTCGAGTCCCATGCCCGTGTCCACCGTCGGGTTCGGCAGCAGCGGTCGCGAACCGTCCGGCTGCTGGTCGAACTCCATGAACACCAGATTCCAGTACTCACACCAGCGGTCGCCGCCGCACTCGTCCTGCGGCGTGCAGTCGGAGCGTCCGCATGAGCAGGGCAGCCCGAAATCCCAGTACAGCTCGCTGTCATATCCGCACGGCCCGGTCGGGCCCGCAGCCCACCAGTTGTCGGTGAGCTTGACGATGCGTTCTCGCGGCACGCCGATGCGGTCCGCCCAGATGCGCTCCGAGACGTCGTCGTCCGGGTAGATGCTGGGCCAGATTCGCGACGGGTCGAGACCGAAGCCCTCGGTGCTCAGCTCCCACGCATACGTGATCGCCTGCTCCTTGAAATAGTCGCCGATCGACCAGTTCCCGAGCATCTCGAAGAAGGTGTGGTGGTATGCGTCACCGACCGACGCGGTGTCGTCGTACTTCAGGCCCGAGCCGCGAAAACACTTCTGACATGAGGTGAGGTTCGGCGACGGTGGTGTTCGCTGCCCGGTGATCCACGGCTTGAGCGGCACCATTCCGGCCACGGTGAAGAGAAGCGACGGATCGTCGTGGGGAATGAGCGAGAAGCTGGCCAGCCGATGGTGCCCTCGCTCCTCGAAGAAGCGAAGAAATCGCTCCCGGATCTCAGAGCTGCGCACGTGGAAAAGTATTCGAAAGCAAGATGTCGAAGTCTACACGGGAGCTTCGGCGCCGAACTCCTTGCGCAGATGTTCCACCGCGGCGCGCTGCAATCGCGAGACGTGCATCTGTGAGATGCCGAGTTGTTTCGCAACCTCGGTCTGCGGCAGTTGCTCGACGAACCGCAGCGCGAGGATCTTGCGCTCGCGTGGTGTGAGGTGAGCCATGACCTGTTCGAGCACGTCCTGTACCTCGACGCGGTCGAGGTTGTCGTCGGCAAGCCCGAGCCGGTCGCCGAGGGTCAGCGGCTCCTCCCCGCCGCCCACCGGTCCGTCCAGGGAGACGGTGTGCTGCGCGGGCGCCACCTCCATCGCGGCGAGCACCTGGTCGGGCTCGAGTCCGACGCGCTCGCCGATCTCGGCCACCGACGGCGACCGGCCGAGCTCGTTCTGGAGCTGCTGGGTCGCTGCGTTCACCTTGGCGAGGTTCTCCTGCAGACGGCGCGGTACCCGGACGGCCCATGACCGATCCCGGAAATGGCGGCGGATCTCGCCGGCGATCGTGGGTGTCGCGAAGGTGCTGAACTCGTTCTCGAGGGTCGGATCGAAGCGTTCGATCGCCTGGATGAGACCGAGGAATCCGACCTGCTCGATGTCCTCGAGCGGTTCACCTCGATTCGCGAAGCGCCGGGCGATGTAGTGGACGAGATCGCTGTTGAGCTCGACGAGGCGTTCACGGATCTTCGGGTCGCGGGTGCGGTGGAACTCACGGAGCAGCCTCCGCATCTCCGTCCGCTCCGCTGTCTCCGCGGGCTTCGCAATGGTCCGCTCGCGGGTCGCCACGCCGTCGCCGCGCCGCGGCGATGGGCTCACGAGGCTCGGTATTTGGTCAGCCGGACGCGCAGACCCCCGGTTCGCTCGTCGACGCGATAGGTGCTGTTGTCGACAAAGAGTCCCATGAGCCTGAGCGCGAGGTCGCTCGCCGCCACGAGCTCACCTCCGTGGTGCATCCCCGCATGCTCCGCGCGCGCCCTGAGCTCGGCATCGCGGTTCACGGTGCTCCGGACGTTGACCTGGAGGCCCAGGTCGCTCTGCTTGAAGACGATGCGGACCTGACCGGTCAGCGTGCCGGAGTTCTCGAGGCATCGGATGGCGTTCTCGCACGCCTGCGCGACGGCGATCGTCAGGTCGTCGATCGCGTCCATGTCGAAGCCGGCGAGCGTGCCGATCGCGGCCGCTGCTCGTTTCGCGACCAGGATGTGCTCGCGGTCGGCGGGAAGCCGGAGCTCCGAGACGGTACCCATCGCGCTCGTCTCATACCCCATAGCGAGAGCGCCGAAACCGAGGCTGCGCGGCGGTCAGGCGCCCGACGGCTCGGAGGACGGTGCAGGCGATGCGGGCACCCCCGGGGTGGCCGCCGCACGGCCCTCGTCGACCGCTCCTGCGATCTCCGCCTCCCACTCGCGAGCCTCGGCTTCCTCGCGACGGCGCGCGCGCACGCGCCAGAAGAACACCGCGCCGGTGACGGCCGCCCCGGCGGCCACCAGTCCTTTCTTGCCGAACGGTACACGCATATCACGAGCCTCCCGAGTTGCCGATCGTCTTGATTATGGTCCGCGACGTCGAGCCGGCGCGAGGACCGCACCGGTGACCTCGAACAATGCCACGCCGACGGCGTCGGCGACCGGGTGAAGGGCGCCGAGCTGGGGTCCACCGATCCGGGTCGCGATGGCGACGAGCTCTCCCGCGACCAACCCCGAGGCCGCGAGGACGAGCGCCAGCAGGTAGGAGCCACGCCGCGGCATCGCCAGCCGCGACGCCTGGGCGCCGATGAGGACGAAGAGGACCGCGAGGACGAGCCCGGGGCTCAGGCTCACGGCGTGCGCTGGGTCGGGAGGATCCCAAGGCCAAGCTCACGGAGCTGCGCCGGGTCGACCGGAGCCGGCGATTCCGTCATCGGCTCCTGGGCTTGCTGATTCTTGGGGAACGCGATCACGTCGCGGATGTTCTCGGTGCCGAGCCCTTCCATGACCATGCGGTCGATCCCCCCGGCCCAGCCGCCGTGGGGTGGGACGCCGTACTCGAACGCCTCGAGCAGGAAGCCGAACTTCCGACGGGCCTCGGCGGCATCGATGCCGAGGGCGGCAAGCACGCGCTGCTGGATCGCCGGGTCGGTGATCCGGATGCTCCCGCTCCCGATCTCACGGCCGTTCACGACGAGGTCGTAGGCGCGCGAGCGCACCCTGAGGGGATCCGACTCGAGCAACTCGAGATCGTCGACGTGCACCATCGTGAAGGGATGGTGGGCGGCGCCGATCTCGCCGGTCTCCTCGCTGCGCTCGAACATCGGGAACTCGGTGACCCACAGCATGTCGATGCGATCCTCGTCGTAGAGGCCCCGCACTCTGCCGAGGTGGTTGCGGAGCGCTCCGAGTGCCGCGCTGACCACCGCGGGCCGGTCGGCGACCATGAGCACGCAGTCACCCACCTCCGCGCCTGTCGCGGCGCCGATGGCGTCGAGCTCGGCCTGACTGAAGAACTTCGCGATCCCACCCTGCCATCCGTCGGCGCGCTTCCAGATGTACGCGAGGCCCTTGGCCTTCGCGGCCCGCGCGATCTCGGTGAGGTGGCCCTCGATGTCGCTCCGGGTGAGGTCGTCACCACCCTTGACGCAGATGCCCTTGACGATCGCTCCGCCGGCCACCGCTTCCGCGAACACGCGAAAGCCCGAGCCGCGCACCGCGTCGGTGAGATCGTTGAGCAGCAGCTCGAAACGCGTGTCCGGCTTGTCGACGCCGTAGCGATCCATCGCCTCGCGCCACGTGATGCGCGGGAACGGCACCGTCAAGCGCCCGCCGCGGAATTCGCACGCCTCCCACGCGCTCGGGATCGCGTGCTCGAGCGCGGCGAAGACATCGTCCTCGTCGACGAACGACATCTCGATGTCGAGCTGCGTGAACTCCGGCTGGCGGTCCGCGCGCAGGTCCTCGTCGCGCATGCAGTGCGCCAGCTGGAAATACCGATCGAAGCCCGCGACCATGCACAGCTGCTTGTAGAGCTGCGGTGACTGCGGCAACGCGTAGAAGCTGCCGAGGAACAGGCGGCTCGGGACGAGATAGTCACGGGCACCTTCGGGGGTCGCACGGATGAGCTGCGGTGTCTCGATCTCGAGAAAGCCGATCTCGCTCATCGCCCGGCGCAGCTCGGTGCAGAAGCGAGCGCGGACACGGAGGTTGCGCTGCAGGCGTGTGCGGCGGAGGTCGAGGTACCGGTGCCGGAGGCGCAGCTGCTCCTCGACCTCGGTGTCCTCGTTGACGGGGAACGGCGGCGTCTTCGCGATGGCGAGCACGGTGCACCTGCTCGCGCGCAGCTCCACCTCGCCGGTCTCGCGCTTGGGATTGACGTTCTCGGGCGCGCGCAGCCGGATCTCGCCCTCGACGCGGAGCACCCACTCGAGGCGGGCTTCGTGCGCCGCACGGTGCGCCTCGGGCGCTTCGTTGGGGTCGATCACCACCTGCAGGATGCCGGTGTGGTCGCGAAGGTCGAGGAAGATCAGCCCGCCGTGGTCACGGCGGCGGTCGACCCATCCGAACGCGGTGGCGTTCGTCCCCGCGGCGGCCGCTCGCGGCGTGCCGCAGTAGGTGCGCGCCGTGCTCATTCGCCACCTCCCATGAGGCGGAGCACCGTGTCCGCCAATACCGCCGACGGCACGGTCTGCTGGCTGCGCCCCTCGAGGTCGCGCACCACGGCGCTCGCCGCAGCCTCCTCGTTCTCGCCGATGATGACCGCAACTCGGGCACCGAGGCGGCCTGCCGTGCGGAGCTTTCGGTCGAGCCGCCGCTCGGCGACGTCGAGCACCGTGTGGATCCCGTTGCCGCGCAGGGCGCGCGCGACGCGGGCAGCCTCCTCCGCCTGCGCAGGCTCGACGGAACAGACGAGCGCGCCGACCGCCGGCTCGAGGGCGGGGACGGTGTCCAGCGCGCGGGCGACCATGAGGATCCGTTCGACACCGAGCGCGTAGCCCGTCGCAGGGGCCGCCGGAAAGCCGATCAACTCAGCGAGACCGTCGTACCGCCCTCCCCCGCCGAGCGAGCTCTGCGCCCCCTGGAGCGTGTCGTGCCAGAGCTCGAACACAGTGTCGCTGTAGTAGTCGAGGCCCCGGACGACCCGGTCGTTGCGAATCGCGTCGATGCCCGCGGACTCGAGGTCGCGCAGGACTGCGGTGAAGTGCGCCCGGCTCGCCTCGTCAAGCGAGTCCCACAGCACCGGCGCGCGCTCGACGAGCGCGGCGTCCCGTTTGCAGTCGAGGAGGCGGAGCGGGTTGGTGTGCAGCCGGCGCCGGCAGTCGTCGCACAGCGTCGCCTCGAGCGGCGTGTAATACCCGACCAACGCCGTTCGGTAGCGAGCCCGATCCTCCGTGTTCCCGAGCGAGTTGACCTGCAGCCGGATGCCGGTGATCCCGAGCGCCTCGAAGAAGCGCCACGCCACCTCGATGATCTCCGCGTCGAGCGCGGCGGAGCGCTCGCCGATGCACTCGATGCCCACCTGGGTGAACTGATGCTGGCGGCCGGCCTGCGGCCGCTCGGCGCGAAAGAACGGACCCTCGTACTGGACGCGGACCGGCCGCACGGCCTGATCCAGGTGCGCGCCCAGCACCGCGCGAAGCGCACCCGCCGTCCCCTCGGGGCGGAGCGTCAGCGAGCGGCCGCCGCGATCGTCGAACGTGAACATCTGCTTCTCGACGATGTCGGTCTCGGTGCCCACGCCACGGCTGAAGAGCTCGGTCGCCTCGAACACCGGGGTCTCGATCGACCGATAGCCGAACGACTCCGCGATGGACCGGTGGGTATCGAGCAGCCAGCGCCGGGCGGCGAACTCATCGGGGAGGATGTCCCGCGTTCCCCGCGGGGCAGCGATCTCGGGCATTGGCGTCCGAGTGTACGGGAGCCGCGATCAGACCCCGTGGAATAGCCGTCGAGTGGCGTGTCAGACGAAGCGGCGGATGAAGCCCGCGCGGTTCCGCGGGTGCTCGAACCAGAGCGTGGGGGCGAAGCGCTCGGAGAGGTGGTGCACGGTCCGCAGGGTCCGCTCGCAACCGAGGGCGAGGGCTCTCGGCCCGCAGCTTTCGACGCTCCCCAGCGACGTCATCGTCAGCAGCACCGAGGCGCGAGCTCCGAGCGCCATCCGCACGCTGCAACCGAGCGCGGTGAGGACGAGCGGATCACAGTCGCGGTCGCGCACGCCGATGATCAGCGACGAGTTCAACTCCGATTCCAGCAACTCCGCCGCGGCCTCCTCGAGGATGCGCACCCTGGTCGACGCGTTCATGCGCCGCATGGTCGCCGGACATCGCGACACCAGGCTGTCGCGCCGGCTCAACCGCCGTCGCGCGCCACCGTGTGCACGTCGCGCACCGACTCGAGTCGCTCGAGCAGGCGGCTGAGCTGGGAGAGATTCTGGATCTCGACGATGGTGCTGATGACCGCCGTCTTGTCGTCGTACACCTGCACGTCCGCGCCGCTGAGGTTGATCTTCAACTCCGCGATGACCGCGGCGATGTCGCGCAGGAGCCCGGTGCGGTCCCAGGCTTCGATCTTGATGCTCACGGGATACACCTGACGAGCTCCGGTCTCCCATTCGACGTCGACGATCCGCTCCACGTCGGTCGCGTTGCGCACGTTCACGCAGTCCGCACGGTGCACGGTGACCCCCTTGCCGCGCGTGACATAGCCGCGGATGGCGTCGCCGGCCACGGGTTTGCAGCAGTGCGCCAGGGTGGTGAGCATGTCCACGTGTCCGTGCACGCGGACGTGACCGGTCGGCGCGGGTGTGCTCGTGAGCGGGATGCCGAGGATGCGATCGTCGTCGCTCTGCTGCGCGTCGGCGCCGAACCTGAGCACGGCGCTCCGTGCGCTGATGTCGCCGTACCCGATCGCAGCGACGAAGTCGTCGATCGTCGCGATCTTGAATTCCTGCGCGAGCTCGAGGAGCTGATCCTCCTTCACGCTGCCGAGCGCCATCTGCCGGAGGCGGCGGAACTCCTTGTCGAGCATCTCGCGGCCCTTCTGGATGTTCTCGTCGCGGCGCTCCCGCTTGAACCATTGACGGATCTTCTCCCTCGCGCTCGAGGTCTTCACGAAGTTCAGCCAGTCCCGCGACGGCCCGTGCAGCCCCTTGGTGGTGAGGACCTCGACGATCTCGCCGTTCTCCAGGCGGTGGTCGAGGGGCACCATGCGGCCGTTCACCTTGGCGCCGATGCAGCTGTGGCCGACATCGGTGTGGATGCGATACGCGAAGTCGACCGGGGTCGAACCCTGCGGCAGCGACCGCACGTCGCCGCGTGGCGTGAACACGAAGACCTCGTCCTGGAAGATGTCGACCTTGACGGTGTTCACGAACGCCTCGGCGTCGAGCACCTCCTTCTGCCAGTCCATGAGCAGGCGCAACCAGGTGAAGCGCTCGTCGATGCGCGCGCCGTTCTGGCCGCCCTTGTAGCGCCAGTGCGCGGCGACGCCGTACTCCGAGGTCTCGTGCATCTCCTGGGTGCGGATCTGCACCTCCATGGGCTCGCCGGTATGCGACAGCACGGTCGTGTGGAGCGACTGATAGCCGTTGCCCTTGGGCATCGCGATGTAGTCCTTGAACCGCCCCGGCAGCGGCTTCCACAGCGAGTGGACGATGCCCAGCGCGCCGTAGCAATCCTTGATGGAGTCCACGAGCACGCGGATGGCGATGATGTCGTAGATCTCGCCGAACTCCTTCTGGCCTCGCAGCATCTTCTCGTGGATGCTGTAGGTGTGCTTGGTGCGCCCGGAGATCTCCGCGTGCATGCCGAGCGGCGCGAACTCGCGACCGAGGATCTCCGTCACGTCCCGAACGAACGCGTCGCGCTGCTCGCGGCTGATCGCCAGGCGCGCCTCGATGAGGTGGTAGTTGTCGGGGTCGAGTTGGAGGAAGGCGAGGTCCTCGAGCTCGCCCTTGATCTCCCAGATGCCGAGCCGGTGTGCCAGCGGTGCATAGATGTCGAGCGTCTCGCGGCTGATCCGGAGGCGGCGCTCGGTGGTGTGCGCGCTGATGGTGCGCATGTTGTGCAGGCGGTCGCCGAGCTTGATGAGGACGACCCGGACGTCCTCGGCCATCGCGACGAGCATCTTCCGGATGTTCTCGGCCTGGTGCTCCTCGGCACTGCGGACGTGGATCTTGCCGAGCTTGGTCACCCCGTCCACGAGCTTGGCCACCTGGTCGCCGAAGAGCTTGCGGACCTCGTCCCGTGTCAGCTCGGTGTCCTCCACGGTGTCGTGAAGGAGCGCGGCGATGACCGTCTCCGGGTCGAGGCGGAGGTCGGCGAGGATGCCGGCGACCGCGAGTGGATGCTCGATGTAGGGCTCGCCCGTGAGCCGGGCCTGTCCCGTATGCGCGCGGTCGGCCACGTCGAACGCACGACGAATCGTGCTGCGATCCTCCTCGGGGAGGTAGTCGACACGGGCCATGAGCTCGGTGATGGGCACGGCCTTTACGAGTGTAGATCCCGCATCGCGCGATCAAACCACCTTGCGGTCAGGACACCGGCTTTTGACAGATCGTTCACCGGCTGTGATGGGAATGCGAGGCGGCTCGGGCGGGGCTACCCGGTACACTGGTGGAAATGACGCAGGAATCACGCGCGCCCCGGGTGGCTGACGAGGGGGGCCTCATCACACCGCTCGGGGGGACGCTGATCGATCTGATGATGACCCCGGACGAGCTCGCGGATTTCGCAGCGCGCTCGGACGAGCTGGTGGCGCTCCGCATCCCTCCCACCGCGGCCGCCGATCTCGCGCTGCTCGGCAGCGGCGCGTACTCCCCCATGACCGGGTTCCTCGGGCGAACCGACTATGAGAGCGTCGTCAGCCGGGCCGAGCTCGCCGACGGCACCCCATGGACGCTCCCGATCACCCTTCCGGCCGGCGACGCGGCGAAGCCGCCCCACGAGGGCGCGGTCGTGGCGCTTCGAGACGACGGCAATCGCCTGCTCGGCGCGCTCACCGTGCTGGAAGTCTTCGAGCGCGATCTCGATGCCGAGGCTCGAGAGGTGTATCGGACCAACGACACCGCGCACCCCGGTGTCGCCGCGCTCTTCGCGCAGGGCAGCACCACGATCGCCGGGCCCGTGCGGGTCGCCCCGCCGCCGGCCGAGGAGTTTCCCACCACCCCCACCGAGACCCGTGCGGCGTTCGCCGAGCGCGGGTGGTCGACCGTGGTGGGATTCCAGACCCGCAACCCGGTGCATCGCGCCCACGAGTACCTCACCAAGGTGGCGCTCGAGCAGGTCGACGGCCTGCTCCTCCACCCGCTCTCGGGTGCGACCAAGGGTGACGACGTGCCCTTCGACGTTCGCATGCAGTGCTACCGGGTCCTGCTCGATCGGTACTACCCGCAGAACCGTGTCGTGCTCGGCCTCTTCCCCGGCGCAATGCGCTACGCCGGGCCCCGGGAGGCGATCTACCACGGTCTCGTCCGGCGCAACTACGGCTGCTCCCACTTCATCATCGGCAGGGACGCCGCGGGCGTCGGGAACTACTACGGCACCTACGACGCCCAGGTCCTCTTCGACGAGCTTGGCGGCGCCGAGCGGCTCGGCTTCTCCGCGTACAAGTTCGAGCACTCCTTCTACTGCCGGGCGTGCGAGGGCATGGCGAGCACCAAGACCTGCCCTCACGGGGCAGACGAGCGAGTCATCCTGAGCGGCACGCGCGTGCGCGAGATGCTGACACGTGGTGACCCGGTACCCCATGAGTTCACAAGGCCGGAGGTCGCCGAGGTCCTCCACGCCGCCTACGCCATCTCCGCGTCGCCGGTGGCGTCATGAGCGGGCTGACGATCTGGTTCACCGGGTTGTCCGGCGCCGGCAAGTCCACGATCGGCCAGCGCGTCGCCGCCGAGCTGCGTGACCGCGGATACCGCGTGGAGGTCCTCGATGGGGACGAGGTGCGCCAGACGCTCAGCGCCGGGCTCGGGTACACCAAGGAAGACCGCGACATCAACATCCGGCGCATCGGGTTCGTGGCGGAGCTGCTCACCCGCAACGGGGTCGTGGCCATCACCGCCGCCATCTCGCCGTATGCCGACACCCGTGCCGAGGTCCGTCACCGGATCGGCCGGTTCGTCGAGGTCTATGTGCGCTGCTCCATCGACGTGCTCGCGGAGCGCGACGTGAAGGGCCTGTACAAGAAGGCGCTCGCCGGCGAGATCCAGCACTTCACGGGCGTCTCCGACCCGTACGAGGCCCCGGAAGAGCCCCACGTGGTCGTGGACAGCGGCACCCAGACAATCGAGGAATCCGTCGCGGCGGTGCTTGCGGCCATCGAGGCGAGCGGCCTCCTCCCGGAACCGACCACCCGCAGCTGACGCTCCGATGCGAACGCCGCAATCGCGTCCGCGGCACCCGCGTCCGCGGATCACGCTCGATCAGCTTCACACCTTCCTTGCCGTCGCCGAGCGCGAGCATGTGACCGCCGCCGCGGAGGCGCTCGGCCTGTCGCAGGGCTCCGTGAGCGGCGTGGTCCGCCGCCTCGAGGCGACCCTCGGGCTCCCCCTGCTCCAGCGGGTCGGCCGCAACGTCCAGCTCACCGATGTCGGGAGGGCGCTGCGCCAGCTCGCCGTGCGAGTGCTCGAGGACGTGGGTCAGATCGAGGAGCTGCGCGCCGGGTACCTCGCCTTCGAGCGCGGCGAGCTGACCGTCGCGGCGGGGCGCGTCATGGGAGCCCACCGGCTCTCCGGGTGGCTCGCGCCCTTCGTCGCCGAGCATCCGGAGATCAACGTCCGGCTCGCCCTGGCGCCCATGCGTTCACTGGTGACGATGCTCGTCGAGGGCCGCGCGGACATCATCCTCGCGGGGTCGGCGGTGCGGGTACCGGGTGTCGAGACGATCGTGCTCGAGCACACCCAGCTCGTGACCGTGGTGGCGGCGCACCATCCCCTCGCGTCGAGCCGCACGCCCGCCCGGGACCTCGTGAACCATCGCCATCTCGCCCACGAGCGCGGTAGCGCGACCGAGGCGCTCGCCGCTCATGCGCTCGGCACCCACGTCGACCCGGACAACACCCTCGAGCTGGAGGAGGGTGCGCTCCATGCCGCGCTGCTCGCCGGGCTGGGCTTCGCCGCGATGCCGCGATCGGTCGTGGAACAGGACATCGTCAACGGCGAGCTGGTGATCATCCCGATGCCGGGCCGCGGCGTCTCGCAGTCGTTCGCCGCCGCCCGCCGGCGCGATCTCCACACGCCCGCCGTCGACGCTTTCTGGGCGCACCTCCAGCGGATCGCCGATCAGCAGGATCCTGACGCAACTCAGTAGGAGCGAGCGAGCAGGGCGCTGAACTCGGCCGGTTTCCCGCATGCGAGGCAGGGTTCGCCATGAGGCGTCCGGTCGGCGCGGAGCACGCGGACCGTCAGGGCGTGCACGGCTCCCTTGACCGCGTCCTCGCACTCCGGGGTGTTGCAGAACGGGGCCGAGGCGAAGACCGGACGCTCGGCAAATGCGGCGACCAGCTCATCGAGCGTCGTCACGTCGACGCTGCGCTCGTCGAGGCGGCGCCGGGCACGCTCGAACACGGCCTGCTGCGCTGCCTCGAGCAGGCTGGGCAACCGGGCGGCGAGCCCGGCGAGCGGCACCGTCTCCTGGCTGCCGTCGACGCGGTGCACGAGCGTCAGGTTGCCGTCGGCAAGGTCCTTGGCACCCGCGACGATGCGGAGCGGCACGCCGCGCAGCTCCCAGTGGGCGTACTTCTCGCCGGGCCGCATCCCCTCGCGGCGGTCGACGCGGAGCCGGACACCGGCGGGGCACTCACGCTCGAGACGCGCCACCGCCTCCTCGACCACGCGCGTCCCGTCCTCGTCGTTGCTGCGGACGATCGGCACCACGATGACCTGCACCGGCGCGACGCGGGGCGGGAGGATGAGCCCGATGTCGTCGCCGTGCGCCATGATCACCGCGCCGACGGTCCGGGTCGACAGTCCCCACGACGTCTGGAACGGATGCTGACGCTGGTTGTCGCGGTCGCTGTACGAGATGTCGTAGGCGCGGGTGAAATTCTGGCCGAGGTGGTGTGAGGTCCCCGACTGCAGCGCCCAGCCGTCGGCCATCATCGCCTCGATGCTCACGGTGTAGCGGGCACCGGGGAACTTCTCCAACTCCGTCTTGCGCCCCTTGATCACCGGAATCGCGAGCCACTCCTCGGTGAGCTCGCGGTAGCAGTCGAGCATGGCCTCGACCTCGTCGGCGGCCTCGCTGTCGAGCGCGTGAAACGTATGCCCTTCCTGCCACAGGAATTCGGTGGTGCGAAGGAACAGCCGGGTGCGGTGTTCCCAGCGCACGACGTTGCACCACTGGTTGATCTTGACGGGGAGGTCGCGCCACGAATGGATCCAGTCCGCGTACATCGAGCAGATGACGGTCTCACTGGTGGGACGGATCGCGAGACGCTCCTCGAGGTCCTTCCCGCCACCGCGCGTCACCCACGCCACCTGCGGATCGAATCCCTCGACGTGGTCCGCCTCCTTCATCAGATACGACTCGGGGATGAAGAGCGGGAAATACATGTTCTCGTGGCCGGTTCGCTTGATCATCGCGTCGAGCGCGCCCTGGATGAACTCCCACAACGCATAGCCGTACGGCCGGATCACCATGCATCCGCGGACGGGCGAATAATCGGCCAGCTCGGCGCGACGGACGACGTCCGTGTACCAGCGGTCGAAATCCTCGCTCTGCGCCGTGATCCGCTTTTCGTCGGCCATGGCGGAGCAGTCTACGTGAGGACGCCCTCGCGCTCGCTCAGCCCGACGGGCAGCGGCTTGCCCTCGGCGATGAGCCGTGCATCCTCGTCCGCGATCGCGTGCAACTCGTCGAGCAGCGCCGCGACGAGCTCGCCCTCGGGCAGCGTCGACACCACCTTGCCGTTCCGATACAGGATGCCCTTCTGCCGCCCGCCGGCGATGCCGATATCGGCATGCATCCCTTCACCGGGACCGTTGACAACGCAGCCCATCACCGACACGGTGATGGTCCGCTTGACGCCGGCGAGGGCTTCGGAAACCTGGCTCACCATCGGGACCATGTCGATCTCGAGGCGTCCGCAGGTGGGACAGGCCACCAGGTTCGGGCCGTCACCCCGCTCCTGCAGGTTGTTGAGGATCTGGCGCGCCACGCGCACCTCCTCCTCCGGCGAGCCCACCAGCGAGACGCGGATGGTGTCGCCGATTCCCTCGGCAAGCAGCAGCCCGATCCCGAGCGCGCTCTTGATGCTGCCGGTGTCGACGGGCCCCGCCTCGGTGAGCCCGAGGTGGAGCGGATAGCGGTTGCCGAGCGCCACGAACGCGCGATTGGCCGCCAGGTTGGTCAGCACGTCGCTCGCCTTGAGGGAAACCTTGATGTCGCGGAAGTCGAGGTCCTCGAGCACGTGGATATGGCTCAGCGCCGCCTCGACCATGCGCTGTGCGGTCTCCTCGATGGAGCCGCCGCGCCCGCGCGTCAGCTCCTTCCGCTGCGGGATGCTGCCGGCATTGACGCCGATGCGGATCGGGACGTTGCGCGACTTCGCCTCTCGGGCGATATCCGCGACCTTGGCCTTGTCGGTGATGTTGCCCGGGTTGAGGCGCAGGCACTGCACACCCGCCTCCAGCGCGAGCAGGGCGAGCGGCGCGTCGTAGTGGATGTCCGCGACCACCGGGATCGGCGACTCACGCACGATCTCGTGCAGCGACGCCGCGGCTTCGCGCGTGTCGCACGTGACCCGGATGACGTCGGCGCCGGCGGCGGCCGCTCGCTGAATCTGCGCGATCGTGCCGGCCGCATCCTCGGTCTGCGTCTTGGTCATGGTCTGCACCGCGATGGGCGCGGCGCCGCCGATGACCACCGACCCCACTCGCACCGGAACTGTCTTGCGCCGCTCAGGCATGGACGTCCTCCCCGCGCTCAGAGCCTGCTCACGTCACCGATGGTGACATACACCGCGAAGATCACGATGACCGCCAGTCCCACCGCCGTGATGACCGCCTCGACCTTCGGATCGAGCCTGCGGCGACGCGCCAACTCGATGAGGATGAAGAGCAGTTTGCCCCCGTCCAGGAACGGGATCGGGAGCATGTTGACGAACCCCAGGTTCATGCTGATGAACCCGATCCACCACACGAGACCGTTCGGTCCGAGGAACCCGTTGTTTGTCGCGGTGGCGGTCTCCTGGGCGATGCCGACCGGCCCGGTGAATCCCTGCGGCCCGTTGATGCCGCCCTGCGGCGGATGCACGATGAGACCGTAGACGCCGCTGAACTCACCCCCGATGAACCCGGGGATGGCGCTGAATCCCGTGGCGATCGCCGCCGGGATGCTCTCGCCGTCGAAGCCCGGGTTGACGCCCATGATCCACGCGGCACGGATCTCGCCGTTGGTCAGGTACCCGTCCTGGATCCCGGTGACGCTGAGGTCGGTGAATCGCTTCGCGGCGGAGCCGTCCGCATTCTCGAGATACCCGCTGATCGTCACCGGGCTGCCGCCGCCGAGGATCGTTGCGGGGTCGCCGGTTCCGACCGGCTGGCCGTTGATCGCCGTCACCACGTTGCTGCCGACCGGAAGCTTGCCACCGGCGATCGCAGACTGGTCCGAAGCAACGTTGTCGATCGTCAGCTGGGGCTTCAGGAGCGTCGTGTGGATGCTGCCGTCGGTGGCGCGATAGACGACGGTCATCGTCACGCCCCGGCTCCGCGTGGTGGCCGCGTGGAGGTCGGCGGTGACATGCGCGTACGTGTCCTGGCGGATCGTCTCGCCGTTGATCGCCAGGATGGCGTCGCCCGTCCGCAACCCGGCGATCCCGGCGCCCGCGTGCGCCGAGTACTGGTACGGGGTCGGCTGCATGTCGACGATCGCGAAGCACATGCCGCCGAACAGGAAGTTGGCGACGATGCCCGCGCACACCGTCGCGAACCGCCGCGGGCGGCTCGCGCGATAGAAGTTGCGTTCCCCCGCATCGGCCTCGCCGGTGAGGCCGAGCATGCCGGCCATGCGGACGAAGCCGCCCGCCGGGATCGCGCGGATCGCGTAAAGCGTCTCTCCGATCTTCTTCGACCACAGCTTGGGTCCGAAGCCGACCGCAAATTCCTCGACCTTGATGCCCGAGAGCTTCCCCACCGCGAAGTGACCCGCCTCGTGGATGGTGATCACCGAGACGAGGACGAGGATGAAGGCGCCGGCGTAGAGCAGGAACTGGGTCATGACGCCGCACCCGCGGCGACGGTGTGGGCCCGCACGTGCTCACGCGACCACGCGTCGGCGGCGAGCACCTCGTCGAGCGTGGCGGCGTCGCGGTCGCCGAACGCGGCGAGTGCGTCGCCGACCAGGGTCACAATCTCATCGAAACGGCACCGCCCGCCGATGAACGCGCTCACCGCCTCCTCGTTCGCCGCGTTGAGCACGCAGGGCGCGAGCCCGCCCCGCTCCCCGGCCGAGCGCGCCAGCGCCACCGCCGGAAAGCGCGCGCCGTCGACCGGGTGGAATTCGAGCGGCGACGCGTCCCGGAGATCGAGACGCGGCCCGACGCCCGGAAGGCGCTCACCGTCTGCGAGGGCGAGCGCGATCGGGACACGCATGTCAGGAACTCCCATCTGAGCGACCACCGCGCCGTCGCGAAACTCGACCCAGCTGTGCACGATGCTCGTCGGGTGGATGGCGACGTCGATCGACGCGTAGGGCGCGTCGAACAGGAAGTGCGCCTCGATGACCTCGAGGCCCTTGTTCATCATCGTCGCCGAGTTGATCGTCACCTTCGGGCCCATGTTCCAGGTGGGATGCGCCAGCGCCTCGGCCGGCGTGATGGTCGCGAAGGTGTCGAGCGGCCGGCGGAGAAACGGTCCCCCGCTCGCGGTGAGCACGAGGCGTGCGACGGAATCCCGATCCTCACCGCGGAGGCATTGCCAGAGTGCGCTGTGCTCGCTGTCGATGGGGATGACCCGGGCACCTGCCGCGGCGGCACGCGTCCGGACCAGGTCGCCCGCCATCACGAGGACCTCCTTGGTGGCGGTCGCGACCGTGCGGCCCGCGTCGATCGCAGCGAGCGTCGGCCGGATCGCCGCCGCGCCCGTGATGGCCACGCAGACGACGTCGGCATCCATCGCGGCGATCTCGCACGCGGCGTCCAAGCCGGTGCCGCATCCGTCCGGGAGCGTTGCCCCGGGCGCGGGATTGGCGAGCGCGATGCGCGGCACGTCGAATCGGGCCGCAACGGCGGCGAGCGCGACCGCATCGCTCCCGGCAACCGCTCCGACCAGCTCGAAACGCTCGGGGAAGCGGGCGATCACGTCACACGCCTGTCTGCCGATCGATCCGGTCGCGCCAAGCAGGACGACGCGCCGGCGGGACGTGGGTTGGGTCACTTGTGCGCGAATGCCTCGATTCGAAGTAGATCAGAGCACGCCGCCGCTTTCGCCCTGGTTACGGGAATGCGATCAGCTTCAAGTAGCAATATACGACCGGGGCCATCAGCACGAGACTGTCCGCCCGGTCGAGCAGGCCGCCGTGCCCCGGGATCAGCGTCCCCGAATCCTTGACACCCGCCTCGCGTTTGATGGCGGATTCGACGAGATCCCCTCCCTGGGCGGCCACCGCCATCAGCGCCCCGAGCAACGCGCCGAGCGGAACGCTGATCCCGATCAACCAGGGCCCGGCGAGAGCGCCCACGAGCACGCTGCCGACCGCGCCGGCGACCGCCCCCTCCACTGATTTCCGTGGCGAGATCGAGTGGAAGAAGGGATGGCGTCCGATCGCGGTGCCGACGAAGTACGCCACCGTGTCGCCGACCACCGCGCCGCCGACCGCCAGCACCACGAGGCGGAGGCCGAGGTGGTTGGCGTCCGGAACGTGCCACCGGTAGATCGCGAGCCAGAAGCCGAGGCAGAGGCCGACGTAGACGGCGCCGCCCACCGCGAGCGCCCATCCCGCGAAACCCTGGCGGATCACGATCCCGGCGAGGAGGCCGACCACCACCGCCGCGGCCAACCCGTAGTCAGTCGCCGTGTCGCCCGCGGGGAACACGAACCGGATGGCCAGCCAGACGCTCAGCGGCAGGATCAGCCAGAGCGGCGGCGACGAGCCGATCCGGATGAGGAGCTGGCGAAGCTCCCACGCACCGAGCAGCGCGGCGACGCCCAGCACCACCGCGACCGCGGCGGTGCCGATCCAGAGCGCCGCGACGATGAGCCCCGCCAGGACGACGCCCGAGACGACCCTGAGGGCGAGATTCATCCCGCCGGTGACACGCGCTGGACGCCGTTGAGGCCGGCGGGAACCCGCTCGATCGAGTCCGGGACCGCGCCGAACTTCCGCTCCCGGCACGAGAAGTCGTAGAGCGCGTCGTGGATCGCCGACTCGCCGAAGTCGGGCCAGAGGGTGTCCGTGACGTAGAGCTCCGCGTAGGCAGCCTGCCAGAGGAGGAAGTTGCTGATCCTGAGCTCGCCAGCCGTGCGTACGATGAGGTCCGGGTCGGGCAGGCCGCCGGTGTAGAGCGCCTGGCTCAGCGTCGCCTCGTCGAGCGCTCTGAGATCGAAACCGGATTCGGCGAGGTCCCGGATCGCTGCGACGATCTCGTCCCTGCCCCCGTAGTTGATCGCGACGTTGAGGATGGCCGAGGTGTTGTGCGCCGTGAGCGCCTCGGCCTGGGCGACCTTCGCCTGCAGCGAGGTGCTGAGCCGGGCCCGGTCGCCGAGGACGCGGATCTGCACGCCGTTCTCGTGCAGCTCGCCGACCTCACGGTCGATCGTGTCGCCGAACAGCTTCATGAGCGCGGTGACCTCGGTTCGCGGCCGCTGCCAGTTCTCGGTGCTGAACGCGTAGAGGGTGAGGATGTGGACGCCCGCCTGGTGGCACGCCTGCATCACAGGGCGGATGGCGCGCACGCCGGCGCGGTGACCGGCCACGCGCGGGAGGTGGCGCTGGCGGGCCCACCGTCCGTTGCCGTCCATGATGATGCCGATGTGCCGCGGCAGGTCGGTCCTTGCCGGGAGCGGGACAGCGGCGGCGGCGGGTGGACGCTGCATTGTGGGGCTCGAGGTCAGAACGGCCTGAGGGCACCGGCCGTTTCGCTGGCCGGGCGCATCAGACCTCGAGGATCTCAGCCTCCTTGCGCTGACTGGCCTCATCGATGCGAGCGATGTACAGGTCGGTGATCTTCTGCACCTCGGTGAGCTTGGTCGCGACCTCGTCCTTGCTCACGTGGCCCTCCTTCTCGACGCGGCGGAGGTGATCGACCTCGTCACGGCGGATGTTCCGCACGGCCACGCGTGCCTCTTCAGCCTTGCGATGGAGGACCTTGACCAGCTCCTTGCGGCGCTCCTCGGTGAGCTGCGGGATCGCGACCCGGATCACCTGGCCGTCGTTGCTCGGGTTGAGCCCCAGGTCGCTCTTCTGGATCGCCTTCTCGATGGCGGACAGCGAGCTGCGGTCATACGGCGCGATGACGAGCATGCTGGCCTCGGGCACGCTGATTCCGGCGAGCGATTGCAGCGGTGTCGGGGACCCGTAGTAGTCGACGTGGAGCCGCTCCAGCAATGCCGGCGACGCGCGGCCGGTTCGCACGGTCATGAGATCGCGGTGCAGGGCCTCGACGCTCTTCTCCATGCGCGACTTCGCGTCCGTGACGCGCATCGCGAGCTGCTCGGCGGGATCGTCGGGTTTCTCGCGGTCGGTCACGCCACGCCACCCTCGGCGTCGACGCGGGTCCCGATGTTCTCGCCCAGGATGACGCGTTCGATGTTGCCCTCGGTGAAGAGGTCGAAGACGATGATCGGCATGCGGTTGTCCATGCACAGCGTCACCGCCGTGCTGTCCATGATCGCCAGCCCGCGATTGAGCACGTCCATGTAAGAGAGCTTCTCGAGCCGCGTGGCGGTGCTGACCTTGTGCGGGTCGGCGCTGTAGATGCCGTCGACCTTCGTGGCCTTGAGCAGGACGTCGGCGCCGATCTCGACGGCACGCAGCGCGGCGGTCGTGTCGGTCGTGAAGAACGGGTTCCCGGTGCCGGCCGCCATGATCACCACGCGGCCCTTCTCGAGGTGGCGGATGGCGCGCCGGGGGATGAACGGCTCGGCAACCTGCTGCATGGCGATGGCGCTCTGGAGGCGGCACGCGATCCCGACCTGCTCGATCGCGTCACGCAGCGCGAGCGCGTTGATCACCGTCGCCAGCATGCCCATGTAGTCGGCGGTGACCCGGTCGATCCCGTGCTGGCTCATCTCGGTGCCACGGACGATGTTGCCGCCGCCGACGACGATCGCGACCTGGACGCCGCGCTCGAGGATGTGCGTCAGCTGCTCGGCGATATGGTGCGCGGCCTTCTCGTCGATGCCGTACTCCGCCGTGCCGAGCAGGGCTTCGCCGCCGAGCTTGAGGATGACCCTGTCGAACACCGGCCTGCGTCCGTCGCGGACGCGTCCCTCGATGTCGGCAAGTTCCACGTTCGTCGCTCCGAGGCTCACGCTGCGTCCGGCGCGTCGGCGCCGTCGCTGTTGGTGCCGTCCTCGCCCACCGAGAACCGGGCGAATCGAGCCACCGAGATGTTCTCGCCGAGCTTCGCGATCGCCTCGGTGACCAGGTCGCGGACCTTCTTGCTGTCGTCCTTGATCCAGGGCTGCTCGAGCAGACAGACCTGCGCGTAGAAGGCATCGAGCTTGCCGGTGAGGATCTTCTCGATGATGTTCTCGGGCTTGCCCTGCACCTGCTCGCGGTAGACGGCGCGCTCGCGCTCGACGATCTCCGCGGGCACATCCTCACGGCGCACGTACTGCGGCGAGGCGCCGACGACCTGCAGGGCCAGCGAGTGCGCGAGCGACTTGAAGTCGTCGGTCTTCGCGACGAAGTCCGATTCGCAGTTGATCTCGACCAGCGCTCCCTGCTTTGCGATGCCGCCGGCGTGATGGATGTAGGCGTCGATCATGCCTTCGTTGGTGGTGCGTCCGGCCTTCGCCGCAGCCCGGGAGAACCCCTTGGCGCGCAGCCAGTCCTCCGCCTTGTCCATGTCGCCGTCGCACTCCACAAGGGCGCGTTTGCAGTCCATCATCCCGGCGCCCGTCCGCTCGCGCAGGGCTTTCACCATCGCTGCGGTCACCGCTGCCATCAGGCGTTTCCCTCCGTCGCCGCCGCGGTAGCGGCGGTGGTCGCGAGTTCCTCGGCCGGCTGCTCCGCAGCCCCCTCGGCCATGGCCGTGGCATGTGCCGCTGCCGCTGCCGCCGCCTCCGCAGCGGCAAGCGCCGCCTGCTCCGCGGCAAGCGCGGCCTCGCGGTCGCGTCGCTCCGCTTCCTGGCGTTCCTGGATCTCGCGCTCGCTGAACTGCTGCAGGCCCTCGGTGATCGCCTGTCCGATGGCACCGACGATCAGCCGGCAGCTGCGCATCGCGTCGTCGTTGCCCGGGATGACCATCTGAATCGGATCAGGGTCGCAGTTGGTGTCGACGATGGCCACAATCGGGATGCCGAGCTTGTTTGCCTCGGTCACCGCGATGCGCTCTTTCTTGCAGTCGATGACGAAGACGGCGCCGGGGAGGCGCTTCATCTCGGCCATGCCGGCGAAGTTGTTCTCGAGGCGCTCGAGGTCGTCGCGGGCATCGTTGGCCTCCTTGCCGCTCATCCGCTCGAAATCGCCGCGCGACTGCATCACGCGGAGCTCGGCGAGCCTGCGCAACCGGCGCTGGATGACGGTGAAGTTGGTGAGCATGCCGCCCATCCACCGATGGGTGACGTAGGCCTGCCCGGTGTTCCGGCAGACCTCCTCGATCACATCCTGCGCCTGCTTCTTCGTGCCGACGAAGAGGACCTTCTGGCCGCTTGCCACTATGTCGCGGAGATACTCACAGGCGGCGTCGAGCTGCTTCTGGGTCTGCTCGAGGTCGATGATGTGGATGCCGTTGCGCGACGTGAAGATGTACGGGCGCATCCGGGGGTTCCACCGGCTGGTCTGGTGGCCGAAGTGAACTCCGGCCTCCAGCAGCTGGCGCAGTGTTGCTGCCGGCATGGGCGGTCGCTCCTGTTGGTGGTGTGGCGCGTCCGTCCGGGGTGAACCGCGGCGGCGACCCGGGGACACCGGGCACCCGCCGGCCGCGTGAACCGGACGTGTGAGATGGACCGAGTGTATCAGCCCCGCACGCCGCCCACGTTGGGAATCGGGCGGCCGGTGGCGGCGGCCTCAGAGCACGTAGCGGCGCAGGTCCTGATTGCCGACCAGGTCGCCGAGACGCTCACCGACGTACGCGCCGTCGATCACGACGGTGGTGCCGGTCAGCTCCTCCGCGCCGAAGGAGACATCCTCGAGCACCTTCTCCATGATCGTGAAGAGGCGGCGCGCGCCAAGGTTCTCGTCCTCCTCGTTGACGCGATATGCCTGGGCTGCAAGCTCGCGGATCCCGTCAGGTGTGAAGTCGAGGGTCACGTTCTCGGTGCCGAGCAACGCCGCGTACTGCCGGGTCAGCGCGTTGCCGGGTTCCGTGAGGATGCGGACGAGGTCCTCCTCGCTGAGCGGCCGCAGCTCGACCCGGATCGGGAACCGTCCCTGGAACTCGGGGATGAGGTCGCTGGGCCGTGCGGCGGTGAACGCGCCTGCGGCGATGAAGAGCACGTGGTCGGTGCGCACCGGGCCGTACCGCGTGTGCACCGTCGAGCCCTCGAGGATCGGCAGGAGATCGCGCTGCACGCCTTCGCCGCTGACGTCGGGGCCGCGATCCGACGAGGGGCCGCAGATCTTGTCGACCTCGTCGATGAAGACGACGCCCGAGTCCTCGACGAGGCGGATCGCGTCGTCGTAGACGCGGTCCATGTCGATGAGCCGGTCGGTCTCCTCGTCGATGAGGACGTCCCGCGCCTCGGCGACGGTCATGAGCTTCTTCCGTTTCCGGGGTGGGGCGAGCTGTGAGAAGAAGTCCGAGAGTGAGACGCCCACTTCCTCGAGGCCGGTGCCGGTGAAGCCCTCGAATGCAGGCTGGAACGGCTCGTCGACCTCGATGTCGACGGGCGCCGACTCGAGCGCGCCGGCGGCGAGCCTTCGTGCCAGGCGTCGCCGGCGGGCGCTGCGCCGGCGGGCCTCGTGGGCAGCGTGGTGTGGATCCGGCTCGGCACCGCCGTCCGGAGCGCGGGATACCGCCTGCCGTTCGGCCGCCTCATGGAGCGTGTCGAGGAGGCGCGCATCGGCAAGCGTCCGAGCCCGACCCTCGACCTCCGCGATCCGGTCCTCGTGCAGCTCGGTGATCGTCTGCTCGAGCAGGTCGCGGAGGATGGATTCGACGTCGCGGCCGACGTATCCGACCTCGGTGAACTTGGTCGCCTCAACCTTGATGAACGGCGACTTGGTCAGCCGGGCGACCCGTCTCGCAATCTCGGTCTTGCCGACGCCGGTCGGGCCGATCATGAGGATGTTCTTGGGGAGCACCTCGTCGCGCAGGTCGTCCGGCAGCATGCGGCGGCGAACACGGTTGCGCAGCGCGATCGCCACCGAGCGCTTCGCCTCCTGCTGGCCGATGATGTACTCGTCGAGGCGGCGAACCACCTCGGCCGGACGAAGGCTCTCGCCGGCGACCGCCTCGATGCGGTCGTGCGCGCCGCTCGGCTCCTCGGGAACCGGCTCCAGCATCGCGGCGCTGGTCATCCCGGGGCCGGCGCCGGATGGGCCGTGGTGCCCTGCTCCAGGGTCTCCACGGTGATGTTGTCGTTGGTGTAGATGCAGAGCCGCGCGGCGATCAGCAGCGCCCGCCTGGCGATCTCCTCGGCGCCGAGGTCGGTGCTGCCGAGCAGCGCTGCCGCCGCCGCATGCGCGTACGGGCCGCCGCTGCCGATCGCGACCACGCCGTCGTTCTCGTCGGGTTCGATCACCTCGCCATCGCCGCTGAGCAGCAGGATCCGGTTGGCGTCGGCGACGATGAGCATCGCCTCGAGGCGCCGGAGGTATTTGTCGGTCCGCCACTCCTTGCTCAGACCGATCGCGGCCCGGACGAGGTTCCCCTGATGCTTGTCGAGGTGCTGCTCGAACTTGTCGAAGAGCGTCAGCGCGTCGGCGACCGCCCCGGCGAATCCGCAGACCACCTGCCCGTGGTGCAGGCGCCGGACCTTCTGGGCGCGTTGCTTCATCACGATGTCGCCCACGGTCACCTGCCCGTCGCCGGCCACAGCGACCGTGCCATCGCGCTGCACCGCCACGACGGTCGTCGCGTGTGCGGGCGTCATACCGCGACGGTCTTGGGGGGCCGGTACTTGCAGGCCGGATAGCCCGAGCAGCTGACGAACGGGCCATACCGGCCCTGCCGCGTCACCAGCGGCTTGCCGCAGTCTGGGCAGGGCTCGCCGGTCGGTTCCGGGGCCGGTCCCGCGGGCCGGGTGGCGGCGCCTGGTTGGATGTATTTGCAATCCGGATACCCGGTGCATCCGACGAACGATCCGCGCCGGCCGCTTCGCCGCCGGAGCGGTTTGCCACATTGCGGGCACGCTCCAAGCGCCTCGGTCTCAGCGGCGGGCGCCTCACCGTCGGAAGCCGGGCGGCCGTCCTTGATGAACGTGCAGCTCGGATAGCCGGAGCAGCCCACGAACGGTCCGCGCCGTCCCTGCCGCGTCACGAGCGGCTTCGAGCAGATGGGACACGGCTCGCCCGTCGCCTGCGCGTCGCTCTTCTTGCGGTCCTTGATGTATTTGCAGTCCGGGAACCGCGAGCACCCGACGAACTCGCCGAACTTCCCCTCCCGGACGACCAGCTGCCCGATCTCGCACTCCGGACACTCCTCGCCCGTCTCACGAGCCGGCACGCGGACGCGCTCCATCGACCGTTCGGCCCGCTCGAGCGTCTCCGAGAACGGCTCGTACCACTCCCGCACGGTGGGCTCGTACTCGCGGGTCCCTTCCTCCACCGAGTCGAGGCGCTTCTCGAGGGCGGCGGTGAACGCGACATCGACGATGTCGGGGAAGTTCTGGCGGAGCACGGTGTCGACGGTCTTGCCCAGCTCGGTCGGGTGAAGCCGGCGCTCGACCTGCTTCACGTAGAGGCGTTCCTGGATCACGTCGATGATCGCCGCGTATGTCGAGGGACGCCCGATGCCGCGCTCCTCGAGCTCCTTGATCAACGTCGCCTCCGTGTAGCGTGGCGGTGGCTGCGTGAAGTGCTGCTCGGACGAGATCTCGAGGCACCGCAACGCGTCCTTCTCGACGAGGAGTGGCAGGGTGGTGTCCCTGTCCTTGTCCTCGTCGCGCTTCCACACCTTCTGGAAACCCTCGAAGGTGACCACCGAGCCCGTCGCGCGGAAGACGTAGTCGGCCGCGTCGATGGTGGCGCTCGTGTTGAGGTATTTCGCGGGGCTCATCTGGCTCGCGACGAAACGGCGCCAGATCAGGTCGTACAGCCTGAGCTGGTCGCGGGAGAGATGGGAGCTCACCGAATCAGGGGTGCGATCGACGTCCGTCGGCCGGATCGCCTCGTGCGCGTCCTGCACGTTGACCCCTGCCTTCTTGCCGCGCACCGCACCGCTCCCCACGAACTCCTTGCCGTATTTCGTCGTGATGTGCTTTCTCGCGGCATCCTTGGCGTAGTCGCTGATGCGCATCGAGTCGGTGCGCATGTAGGTGATGAGGCCGGTCGATCCCGCGCTCCCGAGCTCGACGCCTTCGTACAGCTGCTGCGCGACGCTCATCGTCCGGCGCGGCGGCATGCCGAGCCGCGAGCTGGCATCCTGCTGCAGCGTGCTCGTCGTGTGCGGGGGCAGCGGCAGGCTCGAGCGTTCCTTGACCTCGATGGCCCGCACGACGAAGGCCGGCGTTCGTGCGGTGACGGCGCCCTTGTCGTCGAGCCCGAGCGCGGCGATGACCTCGGCGGCCTCGGCCTGGGTCCCGAGCTCGAGCTTCTCGCGTTCCGGGGCGTCCGCGTCGCCCCGCCGGCCGACCAACCGCGCGGTGAACGGGTTGCTGGCATCTTTGGCAAGAAGGGCGTCGATGGTCCAGGACTCGACGGGAACGAATGCCTCGATCTCGGTTTCCCGATCCACCACGAGGCGCACCGCGACCGACTGCACACGCCCCGCGGACGTGCCGGCGCGCACCTTCCGCCACAGCAGCGGCGACAGCCGGTAGCCGACGAGGCGGTCGATGACGCGCCGTGCCTCCTGGGCGGCGACCAGGGAGCGGTCGATCTTGCGCGGATGCGCCAGTGCGGCGTCGACGGCGAGCTTGGTGATCTCATGGAAGACGATGCGATCGGGGTTGCGCAGGCCGAGCGTCTCGGCGAGGTGCCATGCGATCGCCTCGCCCTCGCGATCGGGGTCGGCCGCGAGCAGTGTCGACGTCGCCTTCTTGGCGGCCGCCTTGAGATCGCGGAGCTGCTTCTCCTTCCCCTTCACCACCTCGTACTCCGGGACGAACCCGGACTCGACGTCGACGCCGATCTTCGACTTGGGGAGATCGCGGACGTGGCCCATCGACGCGAGGACGATGTACTCGGAGCCGAGGAAACGGGCGAGGGTCTTCGCCTTGCTCGGCGAACTCGACGATGATCAGACGTTGCATTTCGTATTCCTAGACGAGGCTCTGCGGCCGCCTATACGGTACGGGCCACGAGGCCTCCGGGCAGGGACATTACGGCTCCGGCAAGCTCGAGCGCGCCGAGCCGTGCCGCCACAGCGGACGGCGAGAGGCCCAAGGCGATCCCCACCTGGTCGGGGTGAACGGGTTGCGTTCCCATGCGTGCCAGTATCTCCCGCAGTGCCGGGCTGAAACGCTCGACCGGCGTCGAAGACACCTCCGGCTGATCGGCCGGCGCCCGATCACCGGCGGCGGCTCGAAGAGCCGGGACGGCCTCGAAGAGGTCTGCGATTCCGAGAAATGGCCGGGCGCCGTCACGGATCAGCAGGTTGGTTCCGCTGCTCTGACGCGAACGGATCGATCCCGGCACGGCAAGCACCTCGCGGCCGAGGTCGACCGCCCACCGGGCGGTGCTCAGCGCACCGCTCCGCTCGGTGGCCTCGACCACGATCACAGCCTCGGCGAGGGCCGCGATGATGCGGTTCCGCTTGGGGAAATTGAATTTGAAGGGCGCCGTGCCGGCCTCCTCCTCGGTGAGGATCGATCCCGCGTCGATGATCCGAGCCCGAAGCTCGGCGTGTCGCGGCGGGTAGCAGACGTCGATCCCGCATCCCAGCACCGCCACGGTCGAGCCGCCACCGTCAAGGGCGCCGGTGTGGGCGGCGGCGTCGATGCCGAGCGCCATGCCGCTCACGACCTGGATCCCGGCCGCGCCGAGGTCCATGGCGATGGACCGGGCGATGTCGACGCCGGTGAAGGTGGCGCGCCGCGATCCGACGATCGCGACGGCGGGCGACTGCGGGCCGATCGACCCCAGCCGCCACAGCCCTTGTGGTGGCGACCCGAGGTGCGCGAGGCACTCCGGCCACTCCGGCGACGCGGGGTCGAGCCATCGGGGTTGGGGCTTCATCCGGCCATCTCCACCCGGTAGTGGAGTGCCTCGGCGAGCGCGTCCTCGTCGACCCGGTCGTCGCCGGCGAGGTCCGCGATGGTCCGGGCGACACGGAGCACTCGGAAGAACGCACGCGCACTCAGGTGGAGGCGCTCGCCGGAGAGTGCGAGCAGGCGTCTGGCGGGGGCCGTGGACCGGGCCGCGGCGAGGATCTCGGGGCCCGTCTGGGGGCCCTTGCCACCGGCGGCCGGGCGCTCGGCCTGGCGCTCACGAGCGGCCTCGACTCGGCTGCGGACCATCGCCGAGGGCTCCTCCTCGATCCCCTCGAAGATGTCCCGGTACTCCTGGCGCGGGACCGACACCACCAGGTCGATCCGGTCCTTGATCGGACCGCTCAGCCGTGACTCGTACGCGGTCAGCTGGCGCGGTTCACAGCTGCACCCCTGTGCGTCGCCGAGGTGCCCGCATGGGCACGGGTTGGATGCGCCGATGAGCATGAAGTCGGCCGGGTAGGTGACGGCGGCGCGCGCCCTGACGACGGTGACCGAATGTTCCTCGAGGGGCTGGCGCAGCGCCTCGAGATGCTGGCGCGAGAACTCGCAGAGCTCGTCGAGGAACAGGACCCCACGATGCGCGAGGCTGATCTCGCCGGGTTGCGCGAGGCCGGTCCCGCCGCCGACCAGCCCCGCTCGCGAGATGCTGTGGTGCGGGGCCCGAAAGGGTGGCCGCAGCGTCGCCGGCGGACGCTCGCGTAGGGTGCCTCGAAGCGAGTAGATGGCTGCGACCTCAAGGGCCGCGTCATTCGGGAGATCGGGGAGCAGCGACGGGAAGGTCCGCGCGAGCATCGTCTTCCCGGCCCCGGGTGGACCCGTCATGAGAACGTTGTGTCCACCTGCGGCCGCGATCTCGAGTGCCCGCTTGGCCTGGCCCTGTCCGCGAACTGCCCCGAGATCGGGTTCGGGCACGGCCGCCGGCGACGCGTCACGGACGCCGGGCAGCAGCCGGCAATCGCCGCGCAGGTATTCGACGCACGCCTGCAGGGAGGGAGCGGCGAGCACCTCGACGCCCTCGGCGAGCGCGGCCTCCGACGCATTCTCCACCGGCACGATCAGCCGCCGGATCCCCGCAGCGGCAAGACATCTCGCCATCGGCAGGACACCGGTGACCGGGCGGAGCGACGCGTCGAGGGCCAGCTCACCGAGGAATGCCAGGCCGTCGAGCCGGAGCGACGTGTCCTCCGCGCGAAGAATCGCGATCGCGATCGCGAGATCGAACCCCGTCCCCTCCTTGGGCAGCTCCGCGGGGGCGAGGTTGACGGTGACCCGGCGCTGCGGGAACTTGTACCCCGCGTTACGGATCGCGGGCTTGACCCGTTCCCGAGCCTCCTGGATCGCCCGGTCCGTGAGGCCGACAATGGCGAATCCCGGGAGGCCGTTGGCGATGTCCGCCTCGACCGTGACCGGCACGCCGACGAGCCCCCTGGTCGCACAGCTTATGGCGCATGCAATCACACAGGACAGTGTAACAGGCAGTCGGCCGTCCTCGCGCTTCTAGAGTCCCCTGCATGTCGCTCCTCTGGGATTCGATCGTCATCGACTGCGCGGACGAACTGCTGGTCGCATCCTTCTGGAGTGAGGCGCTCGGCGTCGAGCTCCACGGACCCGATGACGAAGGCGACTGCTGGCTGGAGCTGGGCGTCGGCTGCCCGCAGATCTTTTTCGGCCGGGTGCCTGAGGTCAAATCGGTGAAGGACCGCATCCACCTCGATCTCCGCCCCGACGATCAGGACGCCGAGGTCGAGCGCCTCATCTCGCTGGGTGCGCGGCGGATCGACATCGGCCAGGGTGACGTGACCTGGGTGGTCATGGCCGATCCAGAGGGCAATGAGTTCTGCGTCCTCCGATCAGCGCCGGGCGGCTGAAGTTGGTCGCCCGCCGGAGGCGATCACCCGCCCGCTCATCGATGCTGTGCCGGCTCCGAGGCTGATCGCACATCGCTGACGGCACGCGACGTGGATTCGCGAGAATGGCAGCCCTCGCAACCGGTCCAGGAGAACCGTCATGGCAGAGAGCGTCTATCGCGTCACCGAGTTGGTCGGAACCAGTGCCGAGTTCCTGGGAGAAGGCCGCCCAGGTCGCCATCGAAACCGCCTCGTCGTCGCTGCGGGATCTGCGCGTTGCGGAGGTGGTCAAGCTCGACCTCACCGTCGAGAACGGCAAGGTCGCTCGGTTCCGCACCCGCCTCAACGTCTCCTTCAAATACGAGAGCGAGTAGCGCGGGCTCCGGGTCAGCCCGGCTGACGCGCGAGTTGCGTCAGCGTCCGGAGTAGGGCCGGACTCATCGCCGCGGCGAAGAACGTCTCGTCGGCGTCCTCCACCGCGGCGATCGCCTTGCGCGTCAAGGCGATCCCTCGTCGTGTCGGAACCACGGTGCGCGCACGGCTGTCCCGCGGATCCACGTGCCGCTCGAGCAGTCCCTTCGCCTCGAGTCTCCGCACCACCTGCGAGGTCATCTGCGGGTCGGTCCCGGCCTGCGCGGCGACGGCGAGCTGGTTCGGAGCATCGCCACGTTCCGTGAGCCACCACGTGCAGGCGAGCAGCACGAACTGCACGTGCGTGATGTCGAGCGGCGCAAGCGCGGCCGTCATCGCCCGCTGCCAGCGCAAGGTCACATGCCAGAGGAGGAACCCGGGGCTCGTTCCCGGGCCCTGCGGAAATCGTGTCACCGCTTTGCGTACGCGATCAGACCGCTCATCGCCTCGGGGAAGTCCTCGACGATCGATGGCCCGATCTGGGGGCCGGCCTGGTCCGCTGCGGGTCCGGAGATCTCGAGGCGGTGAACGATGCGAGTACCGCCGCCGAGCGCGCTCAGCGTGTGACTGAACCGCAGCACCACGTCGCCGAACTCCGTCTCATCCGCGTATCGCTCGTTCTCGCGGATCTCGACGATCGTCGACCTGATCGCTTCCTGACCGCTCGGAGTCATCGAGATCGTCGAACCCACCGCGAACGGGCCTTCGAGGGCGATCGCCGCCATCGATGTGTCCCAGGCGGTCCAGTGGTCAATATCCGAGAGGACTGCCCAGATCTGTTCGGGCGTGGCATCCGTCTCGGCTGTGTGCTCGTGGGTCCACATGGCGGCGCTCCTGCGTTGCTGTTCGCTAGATAATATGCGCGCATATTATAAGCGCACATATCAATCAGGCAAGCGGGGTCCATTCGTATGACGGCCGCCGCATCTCAGTGCTGGCGATCCACAGCCACTGAGAGCTCGACTCAGTCCTGCTGGACCGCGTCCCGGATGTGCTCGGTCTTGGTCACCGTGAGCGCGCCGTCCATCAGCAGACCGATGACGTCGATGCGGCACGGCTGTTTCGTGCGATGGGTCTGGCTGCGGTACACCTCGAGGAGCATCCGGAGCTTGCGTTGCTTGCGCTCGTCGACCGCCTCTTCAGGCGTGCCGAAACCCGTGCCGCGGCGCGCCTTCACCTCGATCAATACGAGGGTGTCGCCGTCCTCCGCCACGATGTCGATCTGCCCGAGACGGCAGCGCCAGTCACGCGCGAGGATGCGGAAGCCCTGCTCCTTGAGATACGCGAGCGCCGCCGCCTCACCGGCATGACCGACCCGGTCCTTGAGTGGTCGGGCCGGAGGAAGTTGCTCGGGGGTGCGCGGCCCCCCGCTACGCTCCGCCGTCGCTCTCCGGGGTCGCGTCATCGACCTCGGTGTCGTCCGCTTCCGCGATCAACGCGGCTGCTTCAGCGTCGGTGGACTCGGCCTCGTCGACCGGGAGCTCCTCCGGCTCCGCCTCCCCCGTCGCCAGAGCCTCGGGCTCGCTGCGCAGGAGCGTCATCTCGGGACCGCCGACCGGGTGACGCCGCTCACGGATGCGCGCATGGCGGCCGACCTTCTCACGGAGATAGAAGAGCTTGGCTCTCCGCACCTGCCCGTGACGAAGCACCTCGATGCGGTCGATGCGCGGCGCGTGGACGAGGAATGTGCGCTCGACCCCGACCCCGTGCGACACACGGCGGACCGTGAAGCTGGTCGACAGCCCGGTCTTGCCCTTGACGGAGATCACGACGCCCTCGAACACCTGCAGGCGCTCGCGCGTTCCCTCGACGACTTTCACGTGCACGCGCACCGTGTCGCCTGAACGCAGGACGGGGACTTGCGGCTTTTCCTGCTCGCGCTTGAGCAGATCGATGACATTCACGTTGTTCCTCCGGGCCTCGGCGCAGACCGTATCAGATCAGGGCGGCGCAGCCCGGTTCTTCGCGTGCGCTCGTCGCGCCGCCACGCCTGTATCGCAGCATGATCGCCGCCGCGGAGCACCGCGGGGACGATGCGGCCCTCGAACTCCGCCGGCCGGGTGTACAGCGGGGCCTCGAAACCGCCGGCGGCGCCTTCGGAGAAGGTCTCGTCGCCGAGGAACTCCGGGGAGCCGACGACCCCGGCCACGAGGCGCGCCGTCGCCTCGATGACCGCCATCGCGGCAATCTCACCACCGCTGAGGACATAGTCGCCGACGGACAGCTCCTCCCCGATCTCGTCGCGAGCGCGCTGGTCGACGCCCTGATAGCGGCCGCAGACCAGGAGCACGGACGCTTCCCCGGCGAGCTCGCCGGCGACGCCCTGGTCGAAGCGCCGCCCCTGCGGTGAGAGGAGGATCGATCGGAGACCGGGCTCCGCGTCGCGAAGTGCCCGGACCGCGCGGATCAACGGCTCGGGCTTGAGCACCATCCCTGCGCCGCCGCCGAAGGGCTCGTCATCGACCTGCCGGTGCCGGCCCTCGGTGTGGTCGCGCAGGTCGTGCACCAGGATCTCGACGTCGCCGGCGTTGATCGCGCGGCCGATGACCCCGATGCCCAGCGGGCCTGGGAAGACCTCAGGAAAGATCGTGAGGACGTGGAATCTGATCACACGCTCTCCTCGCGCCACGGCGCCACCGTGAGGATTCCGCCCTCGAGGTCGACGGACGTGACGTAGTCGCGCACCATGGGGAGGCGGTGGACCGTGCTGCCGGCGCGGATCACCAGGACGTCGTTGCCGACGCCTGACTCGACGTCGTCCACGACCCCCACATCGGAGCCGGCCGTGTCGCGCACCCGCAGGCCGATCAGCTGCCAGACGAACCACTCGCCTTGCGGCAGCGGGCGCGCCGCATCGACCGCGACGCAGAGGTAGGTGCCGCGGAGCAGGTCGGCGGCCACCGGGTCGGTCACCTCCTTGAAACCGAGCAGGACGGCGCCGCCCGCGCCGGCGCGCGAGGACCGGACGGTGAGCGCTCTCGATCCGTCTTCCGTCTCGAGGCGCAGGCCCGGAGTGAAGCGGCTCCAGTCGCCGCCGCACGGCTCCGCTCGCACCTCACCGCGCACGCCGTGCGCGCGGAGCACCTGCGCTGCACGGAGCCGAGCGGGTGCGAGTGGACGGGCGGCCGGGGTCATCGCAGGTCTTTGAGCTCCACCTGCACCCGCTGGTGATGGCGCAGTCCAGCTGCGCGCACCACCGCGCGGACCGCCTCGATGTTGCGACCGGTCTTGCCGATGAGCTTGCCCATGTCCTCCTCGGCGACGTGGAGGGTGACGATGGTGCTCCGCCCGCGCGGCCGCGACTCGACGCTGACCGACGCTGGGTTCGACACGATCCGCTCGGCAATGAACTTGGTCAGATCCGCATAATCGGTCATTCCGCTGGCTCCTCCGCGCCTTCAACCGGCTCGGTGCTAGCGGGCTCAGCTGTCGCGGGTCCTGCCGTCGCGGGGGCCCCTCCCGTCGGCTCCTTTTCAGTCGCCGCCGCGCTGCCCCCCGCGACGTCACCCGCTTCCGTCGCGCCCGATGCACGCGCCCCGCTTGGCGCTTCGGCGGCCGCTCCATTCTTCGGGGGTTTGGCCGGCTCCTCTGCTACCGCCTCGGTCTTCGGCGTGGCCTTGAAGGGGCGGGCTTTGAGGATGCCCTCTTTCACCAGGAGCTGGCGGGCGCTGTCGCTGGGGCGGGCGCCGCGGCGCAGCCACAGCTGGACGCGCTCGGTGTCGATGCTGACGACGGCGGGATTGGGGAGCGGATCGTAGAAGCCGATCGAACTCGATGAACCTGCCGTCGCGTGGGCTGCGCGAATCCGCCACCACCAGCCGGTACACCGGACGCTTGGTGGTGCCCATCCGCTTCAACCTGATCTTGACCACTGGTGTGCTCCTTTCAGAATCCTGCTTGTCCGAGTTGCGTTGGATCGATGTTCTTCAACTGCCGGAGCATCCGCGCCTTGCCGCGGACGCCCTTGGTCCCCTTGCCGCCAAGGCTCTTGAACATGCCCTGCATCTGCTCGAAGCCCTTGAGCAGACGGTTGACGTCGGCGATGTTCGTCCCGCTGCCGGCGGCGATCCGCTTGCGCCGCGAGCCCTTGATGAGCTCCGGGTGACGCCGTTCCTGCAGGGTCATCGACAGCACGATCGCCTCCATGCGACCGAGGTCCTGCTCCGAGGGCATCGCCGCGCCCGCCTGCTGCATGAGCTTGCGCCCGCCGGGAAGCATGCCGAGCACCCCTTCGAGCGATCCCATGCTGCGGAGCTGGCGAAGCTGGGCGAGCCAGTCGTCCATGGTGAGACGCCCGGCGAACGAGCGCTCGACCATCTCCTCGGCCTTCTTCTGGTCGAACTGCTCCTGGGCGCGCTCGACCAGCGTGAGGACGTCACCCATGCCGAGGATGCGCGAGGCCATCCGATCGGGCGCGAACGGCTCGAGGTCCGAGACCTTCTCCCCTGTGCCGCAGTACATGATCGGCTTGCCGATGCTCTCGCGCATCGACAGGGCCGCGCCGCCACGGGCGTCGCCGTCGAGCTTGGTGAGGATCACGCCGTCGACGTCGACCGCCTCGTCGAATCCCTTGGCGACGTTGACCGCCTCCTGGCCGGTCATCGCGTCGACGGTGAGGATCGTCTCGTGCACCGTGATCGTGGACCGGATGTCACGCAACTCGTCGAGCAGCGGCTCGTCGATCTGCAGCCGTCCGGCGGTGTCGAGGATGACGACATCACAGTTGAGCCGCTGGGCTTCGGCGACGCCCCGCTTGCAGAGCAGCGGGACCTTGGTGTTCCCGTCGGGGGTCGTCACCGGGATCTGGTTGTCGAGCCCCAGCTTCTGGAGCTGCTGGACCGCGGCGGGGCGGCGGATGTCCGCGGCCACGAGCATCGGGCGATGACCGTCGCGGCGGATCGCGAGGGCCAGCTTTGCCGCCGTCGTGGTCTTTCCTGAGCCCTGGAGGCCGACGAGCATCAGCACGGTGGGTGGGTGCGGCTGATACCGGATCTTCCGCTGCTCACCGCCGAGGAGGGCGATCAGCTCCTCGTTGACGATCTTCACGATCTGCTGGCCCGGGGTCAGCGACTCGAGGACGTCGCTGCCCACCGCGCGCTCGCGGATCCGGTCGACGAAGGCTCGGGCGACGCGGAAGTTGACGTCCGCCTCGAGCAGCGCGACCCGTACCTCGCGCAGGCCGACCTCGACGTCCTCCGCGGTGAGGCGGCCGCGCCCGGAGAAGCGGCGCAGGGCCGCGGCAAGGCGATCGCTCAGGGCTTCGAACATGGTCAGGCGGTCACCGCGGCGCCGGCGAGGCGCGCCATGAGGTCGGCTTCGAGGCGGTCGCGGCGATCAAGCTCGGCCGCGTGGCCCAAACGGTCCTCGTAGTGCTCGAGCTGTCCGAGCGCGCGACGCACCAGGTCGTGGGCGCCGCTCCGGCTGCAGTCGAGGTGCTCGGCGAGCTCCGTGAACGACCAGTCCTCGTGGAGGTGCAACCGGCACGCCTCACGCTGGTGCTCGGTGAGCAGGGCGCCATAGACGTCGAGGAGCCGCTCCTGCCACGCGCGAGACATCAGCGGCGGCGGACTGCTGGAGCGCGTCTGTGTCAAGGGCAAAGCCTTGACAGTCTACACGACCCCTGGGCAACGCCGGCCTGAGTCCACCTCGGCCACGACACACGAAGACCGGCGACCCACCAGCCCGTGGCGTGCTCGCCACGCGCCGGCGGTCGCCGGTCTCGCTCCTCGCCGCGCTTACGCGACGGCAGCCTCTTCGTACATCGGCTCCGAGGCCATGGTGACGGCACGCCGCCGCGCCGGGATGAGCGTCGCGGCTGCCGCGCCGACGATGACCACCACGCCGCCGACCGTGATCGCCGGCGTGAGACCGGCGACGAACGACGCTCCCGAGGTGTATCCACCCCAGTGGGCGAAGATCGAGGCGAGCACGGTGACCCCGAGCACACCACCGAGCTCGCGAATCGCGTTGTTCGCCCCCGACGCCTTGCCCTCCTCGTGCGGACGCACCGAGCTGAGCACGACGTTGGCGACCGGTGCGAAGAACATGCCCATGCCGACACCGCTGAGGATGAACGGGATGATGAAGTCGGAGTACGGTGCGGTCGGGGTGGTCACGTGGCCGATCCAGAGCAACCCGATCCCCTGCAGCGCAAGCCCGATCGCCATGAGTGTGCGGCCGTTGATGCGGTCGGAGAGTGCTCCCGCGGTCGGTGCGACGATGATCGGCATCGCGGTCCACGGGAGGATGCGCAAACCCGCGTCGAGCGGCGAAAGTCCTTGCACCGTCTGGAAGAACTGCGCAAGGAGGAAGACGCTGCCGAACATCCCGAAGAACATGAACAGCGACGCGGCGTTGGCACTGCTGAACGTCCGGTTCCCGAAGTACCTGATCGGGAGCATCGGCGCCTTGGAGCGAAGCTCGTACAGGACGAATGCAACCATGATCGCGGTGCCGGCGGCGAGGGTTCCGAGGATCTCCGGGCTCGTCCAGCCCTGCTGATTCGCCCGCACCAGGCCCCACACGATCGCGAACAAGCCGGCGCTCGCGATGACCAGGCCGCCGAGGTCGAGATGGCCGTCAGCGCCACGAGTCTCCATCAGGCGGATCCGTGCGAGCGGCGCCAGGGCGAGCCCGATCGGCACGTTGAGCCAGAAGATCCACTGCCAGCTGATGCCCTGCACGATTGCGCCACCGACGACCGGACCGACCGCGACCGCGAGGCCGCCGATACCACCCCATGCGCCGAGGGCCACGCCACGACGGTTCGCGGGAACCGCGGCGCTCAGGATCGTTAGTGTCAATGGTGTCACCATCGCGGCGCCCGCACCCTGCACGGCGCGCGACGCGATCAGCATGCTGGGGCTGTTCGCGAGCGCGGACGCCGCGGATCCCAGCGTGAAGAGCGCGAGGCCGATGGAGAAGATCCGCCGCCTGCCGAACCGGTCGCCGAGCGCAGCACCCGTGAGGAGCAGCACCGCGAACGTGAGCGTGTACGCGTTCACCGTCCACTCCAGTTGGGACAGGTTCGCGTGCAGGTCGCGACGGATCACCGGGAGTGCGGTGGTCACGACCAGGTTGTCGAGCGTGACCATGAACAGTCCCAGCGATGTGATCGCAAAGGTCCAGATGATCTGAGATCGTCGAGCCATGGTATTGCGCCTCCTTTTGATTTGTAGTGATCAATCACTCACTTCACGGGACAAAAAAAGAGAATCCCTAGTCCATGCCCAGCTGCTGCGTGCAGCCTTCGATGAGCTGCATCGCCCACGCCTGCGGCTCGTCGACCTGACCCATCATCGCCAGCACGTTGAGCAGCATGCCCTGCGCGAAAAAGCTGCTCAACTTCGCGGAGTCGACGCCGGTGAGCCGGCGTGCGAGCCGGACCAGTCCACCGAACCCCTCCGCGACCACCGCGCGGATCGCGGGGTCATCGCACGCCGCGTACGAGTGCAGCTGCGCGCGCAACTTCATCGGGCTCCGCCGGATCTCCTCCACATAGGCGTCGCCCATGGCGTCGAGTGCCGCATCACCCGACAGGCCGTCAGCCGCGCGAGTGAACAATGCCTCCGTGTCGGCGAAGCACCGCTGGACCGTCGCCACGATCAGGTCACGCTTGGTGCCGAAGAGCCGGAACAGGTACGGCTGCGAGATCCCCGCATGCTGCGCGATCACGTCGGTCGACGCGCCCTCATACCCGCGCTCCGCGAACACCTGGACCGCGGCCTCGAGGATCTGCTCTCGGCGCTCCGCGGCGGTGTGACGCTCGCCGGCGGCTGTGGGGGTCATGCCGCGTATGTTAGTGAGTACTCACAACAATGTCAAGCAGTAGCCCCGAAGATCGCGTCCAGGTAGGCCGACGGATCGAAGACGTTGAGATCGTCGAGCCCTTCGCCGAGCCCGACGAGCTTGACTGGCACCTTCAGCACCTCCTCCACCGCAAGCAGCGTCCCCCCACGGGCGCTGCCGTCGAGCTTCGTGATCACCAGACCGGTCAGCTTGGTCGTCTCATGGAACGCGAAGGCCTGGCGCATCGCGTTCATGCCCGTCGTGGCGTCGATGACGAGGAGCACCTCGCTCGGCTCACCGGGAAGGAGTCGCTCGATCACCCGCCGGATCTTGCCGAGCTCGGCCATGAGGTTGACCTTGGTGTGGAGCCGCCCTGCGGTGTCGACGAGCACCACGTCGACACGCCGGGCCTGCGCCGCCTGGATGGCGTCGTACACCACGGCTCCGGGGTCCGCCCCGGGCTGGTGGGCCACGATGTCGGTCTGTGCGCGGTCCGCCCACACGCGCATCTGGTCGATCGCCGCGGCGCGGTAGGTGTCGGCGGCGGCGACGAGCGCCGTGCGGCCCTCCTCGCGAAGCCGGTGCGCGAGCTTCCCGAGCGTCGTTGTCTTCCCGCTGCCGTTGACGCCCACCATCATCACAACGCTCGGAATCTCGCCGAACTGCAGCCTGCGGTCGTAGGTGTTCATCACCGCCAGGATCTCCGCCTTCAGCGCGGCGATGGCGGCGTGGGCGTCGGCGAGGCGCTCGCGCCGGGCTCGATCGCGCAACGAGGCCACGAGGCGCTCCGAGAGCTCGACACCGCAGTCCGCGCTGATGAGCACCTCGAGGAGATCGTCGTAGAAGGTGGCGTCGAGCTTCCTCCCGGGAGGGGCAAGGCCCTGCATCTCCGCGCTGAACGCGCTCGACGCACGGTCCATGCGTCCTGACATGCGCCGCCACCATGCGCTGCGCCGTACCGGAGCGACGACGTCGTCAGGTGCCATGAGGCACCACGCCGGCGCGCGAGCTCACCCGGCCGCCCGGTGCAGCGCCACGGTCGGGGCGCCGGTGACCTCCGCTTCGTCGAAGCGAACCCCGAGGACGGTGCTGGTGCCGTGCTCGTCGATGGACACACCCCAGAGCGCGTCCGCCGCGGCCATGGTGATGTGGTTGTGCGTCACCACGAGGAACTGCTGCTCGGCGCCGAGACGGCGCAGCAGCCTCGTGAACCGGAGGACGTTGCTGTCGTCGAGCGCGGCATCAACCTCGTCGAAGACGTAGAACGGGCTGGGATTGACCTGCTGGAGGGCGAGGACCACCGCAAGCGCCGTGAGCGCCCGCTCGCCGCCGCTGAGGAGCCGCAGCGGGGTGAGGCGCTTGCCGGGCGGCTGGGCGAGGATCTCCACGCCGGGGCGCCACTCTTCGGCGGGCGCCTCGTCGCCGTCCGCCCCGGGCGTCGCCGGTGCCGGCTCCTCGAGGCGCAGCGTGGCCTTCCCACCCGGGAAGAGCTCCGAGTACAGCTCCTGGAAGTGGAACGACACGGCCCCGAATACGGTGTCGAAACGCTGCTCGATCTCGATCTCGAGGCGCCGAGCCATCGCGCGGAGCTCGGCGCAGCCGCGGCCGAGGTCGTCACGCTGAGTGGAGATCGATTCCACGCGGGTGCTGAGTGCCTCGTGCTGCTCGGGGGCAAGCGCGTTGACTGCACCGAGCGCCGCGATCCGTCGCTCGAGCCGAACGATCTCACGCTCCGCGCGCTCCGCGGCGGCCGGGTCGAGCTCGGCTGAATCGTCGTCGCTGAGATCGCGCACCGCATCGGCGTGCGCCGCAACGGTGGCCTCGCAGTCGAGAACCTCGCGATCCGCGGCCTCACGCTCGTCGGCTGCCCGGGCCACCGCGACCGCGACCTCCGAGCGCTCGGTCTCCAGCCCGAGCGCCGCAAGCTCCAGCTCTCCGATCGGCAGCGCGGCACGATCGTGCGCCTCCTCGGCGGACGACAGTTCAGCGGCAGCGACGGCTGACGCCGCCCGACCCTGGATCGCGCGAACGATCGCGATGAGCGCATCGCTCGGCCAGCAGCCGGCGGGTCTCGGCGACGGCGACGCGCCCGCGAGCGGTGTCGAGCGCGCGGTGGGCGGCCTCGCGGCGCTCCTCGACGTGTGCTCCCTCGGCCTTGGCCCTGGTGAGCACCCGCTCCAACTCCCTCAGCCTCGGCTTCTTGCGCCCGCGTCAGCCCCGGCGCGCAGGGCCTGCGCGTGCGCCTGGGCGGCGTCAGTCTTTGCAAGTCATCGTCAGTACTCTCGTATTTACAGGCTGGGCCATGGCCCAGAACGCAACCGGCACGTTGGACGGACGCGTCACCGACGCATCCAACGCCGCGGTTCCAAACGCGAATGTAACGGTCGAAAATCAGGCCACCAACGTCCACTGGACGCAGGTGACCAACGCCGAAGGCCGCTTCTACCAGAGGTACCTGCAGCCGGGCACCTACCGCGTATCGGTGGAGAAACCGGGCTTCCAGAAGTACATACAAAGCAACATCCTGCTGGACGTGGAGCAGACGGTATCGCTGCCCATAGCGCTGAAACTGGGCGACGTCTCGACCACGGTCCAGGTGGAAGCCAGCGCGGCGCAATTGTCCACGGAAACTTCGACCGTGACCACGACGGTGAGCAGCAACGCGATTCTGGATCTGCCTTTGAACGGGAACCGGAGCCCCATGTCGCTGGTGACGCTGGTGCCGGGCGTGATTCCGAGCGGCGGATCGAACAGCCCGTGGATCAGCGGCGGCAGAAACGACTATAACGATGTGACCATCGACGGCACGTCGGTGATCGTGCCCGAAAACAACGTCAGCCATCTGCAGATCGGGTACGTGCCGAACGAAGACAGCGTGCAGGAAATGTCGATCGTGACCAATTCGCTGGCGCCGGAGTACGGCCGGACCGGCGGCGGCACCATCAACATCGCCACGCGCAGCGGCACCAACGACTACCACGGCACCCTGTTCGAGTATTTTCCAAAACAACGTTCTGAACGCCAATAGCTGGGGGAACAACCGGAACGGGTTGCCCCGCGGGATTGTCCGCTACAACCAGTTTGGCGGCACGTTCGGCGGGCCGGTGCGGATTCCCAAGGTCTACAACGGCTCGAACAAGACCTTCTTTTTCGTCAGCGAGCAGAGCGTCCGAACACCCAGCGCCGTCACCGATACGGGCAGCGTGCCGACCGATGCCATGCGGCAGGGCATCTTTACCGGCATGACCAATGGCGCCGGCGGCGGTGTGGGTTCACCGATCACCATCTACGATCCGTCGACGGCGGGTCCGAATGCCGCGTGCCCGTCCTCGCAACCCAACTGCTTCCGCCAGCCGTTTCCGAATAATGTGGTTCCGTCGAACCGCTTCGACCCCGTGGCGGTGAAGCTGCTGCACTACTGGCCGGAGCCGAACTGCGCCGGTTGCATCACGAACCCGGCCCTGCAGACGGGCAACTGGAAGGTGCAAGGTGTGGCGAACAATCCCTATAACCAGATCGACAGCCGGGTGGACCAATATTTTTCGCGAGAAGTTCCGCATGTTCGGACGCTTTTCCAATCAGAGCGGCAACAGCACGGATTTCAATGGTTACGGCAATCCGGGGACTTCCGCCGGGCTCCGGCCCGGTGAACTTCTATAACCGCAACGCCACGGTGAACGCGATTTACAACTTTACTCCCACCATGATTTTCAATGTGAACTACGGGTTTGCGCGCGACACTTCGTTCCGCTTCCCGTTTTCGGAAGGAACCCGGCCGTCCTCGCTGGGCTTCCCGTCGGCGATCGACGGCGTGGTGGACAACTTCGAGTTTCCGCAGATCGGCGCCAGCGGGAACACGTCGGGGTACAACCTGGGCCAGAGCTTCCTATACCACGCTTGAAGGATGTTCCCTACTCCCACATCCTGCGCGCGGACCTGACCAAGGTACTGAACAAACATACCTTGAAGATGGGCGGAACCGTCGAAAAGCTGTTCGTGAACTTCACGCAGTACGGCAGCCCGGATGGCCAATACGCCTTCGGCAGCGCTTATACCCAGCAGAACACCTCGCTGGGCACGTCCACGACTCAGGGCAACGGCTTTGCGACGTTTCTTTTGGGTCTGCCCAATAACAACGGCAACGACATTCAATACAGCTTTTCGGCGGCGACTTCGAGCTGGTATGCCGGCGGATATTTCCAGGACGACTGGAAGGTCAGTAACAAGCTGACGCTCAACCTGGGAGTCCGCTACGACGTGGATGTGCCGCGCACGGAGCGGTACAACCGGCTCAGCTATTTCGATATCACCGCGCCTTCGCCGCTGCAGGGCATGGTGGCTTCGAGCGCGGTCTGTCCCAACTGCGGGAATCTGCAAGGGCGCCATGCAATTCGTGGGGACGCCCGGCGCGGCCTACGGACGGCACCAGACGCCCACGGACATGAACAACTGGGCTCCGCGCATCGGCTTCGCCTATCACCCTTTCAACAACACGGTGATTCGCGGCGCTTACGGCATTTTGTACGCGCCCTCGATGCTGCAGGCGGCGGGCACGTCGGGAACGTCCGGCACGGAAGGATTCACCGGCGGGACGGCGCTGAACAGCACGTTGAACAGCGGGCAATCGTTTGTGGCCAGCCTGAGCAATCCGTTTCCGAACGGACTGATTCGTCCGCTGGGGCCGCAGCAGGGACCGATCAGCGGCACGCTCACCGATATCGGCGGCACGGTGCAGGACAGCTACTTCAACGATTACGTGAATCCCATGATCCAGCAGTGGAACTTCACCGTGCAGCAGCAGGCCGGATCCAGTTGGCTGCTGCAGGCCGGATATCTGGGCAGCAAGGGGCAGCACCTGCCGGACGGGGAAAGCAGCACGACAGTACAACCAGTTGCCGGCTTCGGATCTGGCGTTGGGCAATTCGCTGCTGGCCCAGGTGCCCAATCCGTTCTACGGGATCATCCAGAACCCGACGTCGATTTATGCCAGCCCGAACATCCAGGCGAACTACCTGCTCTCGGCGTATCCGCAATACCAGGGCGTGAACGCGTTCCGCAAGCCGATGGCGAATTCCAATTACCAGTCGGGCATTTTCTCGGTGCAGCACCGCTATAAGAGCGGCCTCACCATGCTGGCGAGCTATACCATCGCCAAGCTGCTGGACGATGCTTCCCAGGTGGTGACCTACATCGGGCAGGCGGGCTCGAAGCAGGACTCGTATTGCCGGAAGTGCGAGAAGTCGGTCTCTTCGCAGGACGTGCCGCAGCGCTTCGTGGTCAGCACGACGTACGAATTGCCGGTCGGCAGGCACAGGGCATACCTGAGCACGATGCCGAAGGCGGCGGATTTCCTGCTGGGCGGCTGGCAGATGAACGGCATTCTGACGTTCCAGAAAGGGTATTCCGATCGCCATCTCGAACGGGGGCAACACTACGGGGCTGAACAGCCCGGGATCCGCGCCACGGATAATGGCCAGAACCCGGCGCGGAGCGGGCATATCGCCGACCGGTTGAACGAATACTTTGTGCAGTCGGACTTTCTCGCAGACGCCGAACTTCACGTTCGGAAATGTCGGACGTTTCCTGCCGAACGTACGCGGGCCGGGGCATGCACAACCTGGATTTCTCGCTGTTCAAGGGCTTCCAGGCTACCGAGAGACTGAACTTCCAGTTCCGGGCGGCGGCTTTCAATTTGACCAACTCACCAACGTGGGGCGGTCCGGGAACCAACGTCGCCGCTCCGGCTACGTTCGGAATCATCACCAGCGCCAGCGGGAACCGGACCGTGCAGTTGGCGTTGAAGATGACGTTCTAGCGGGGGCCAGGGGCCGGGGGCCGGGGATTTCTGGCTCGCTTTCGCTCGCCGGGGATGGAGAAGTGAGGAACGAAGCCGATTGTTCGGTTTGGTCTTTAGTTTCAGTAGGTTCCGGGGGAGTTTGAAGGTCCTTCAATTGCTCCAGAGCTTCCTTGTGGGCTTTTTCAGCGGCGATGGACCTGGCGGTGGAGGCGCTGGAACGTGGCGGCGGATTTGGAGAAGGCCTCGCCCAGTTCGACTCCGGTTTTCTGATCGCAGAGGCGGGACTGATAGACCCAGAGTTGGGCTTCGACGCGGTGGTACCGGCGGAGGAGCCACTCGTTGCGAATCAACTTATCGACCAGGAAGCGCTGTTCGGGGGTGGTGGGGGCGAACTGCGCGATGTACTCGGCCTGGAGTTCGGCGAACTCTTCGGGGGACTCGCCCGGGACGATTTGCGATTTGGCGTCGAGTCCGGATTTGAGGGCGTTCAGCGAGGAGACGCGCTTGCCTTCGAGGGTGCGCGGTCCGGTGGATTTCAGGGCGTTGAGGCGATTGGCGCGGCGTTGTTTGCGGGTGGACACTGACGAATTTCCTTCCCACGCTCACGGTAGCAGGGCGGCAGGATGGATTCCGCAATGAGGGAGCGGTAAGTGATTGACGGACGGGGAAATATAGTTAGGGAAAAGTCGCCACCGGCATTGTCACCCGACTACTCGTGAACGGCGGTCCGATCAACCGCGGTACGGACGGCGTTGAGGAAATCGCCTTCGCTCATTCCTGTATATTGAGATCTTCCGGCGTTGGCCAAACCCTGGTCAAACGGGTCCAGCGGGGCTGCACCGCTGTCTCGAATTTCCCAGAGCTTGACGATACTCAACCAGTATCCGCGGGCATCATAGTGAAGAAAGCAGACGTACCGATGTCCCTCATCGGGTGCATATCCGAGACCGTGGACATCCAGGCGCACGACCCTGCCGGAAGCTAAGCGTAGCGCTCCACCCATCCGAAAAATGGCGACGGCGGCGCCCGCTTTCAGGGCAAGATTGGCGCTGTCCTTGAATACCTGCTCCACTGAAAGCGTGTACTCCGTATACAGGCTCGTGCCGTCTTCCGAGAAATAGGGTTGAACTTTGGTCACCGACCCCAGAATGATCGTGTCACTGTCTGCGACCTGCAATTGATAGTCCTCAGGGCGGGTATTCGGCGGGGCTGGCGCCCGGTCAACGACCACCCCATTCGGCGGTCGGGGAGGCATGGCGTCCAAGCGGGGCCGTTTGATGGGTTCAAATTGACCAAAGGGAATTTCAACCGGACTGTTAAAGAGCCGGTTTCTGGTGGCACGCAACGCACGCTCTACCGGGTCCGTGGGTTCCGGCGCGATGTCAATCGGAGCCGGTTCGTCGAGTTTCTGATTCGCTTTTGCGGGCGAGCCAGGGCCGGTAGGCTGCTGCGCCTGGAGAACCGGGAAGACACACGGTAGCAAGAGAACGGCGACCAGACACTTCATCTTCAGAGTGTAAGCCTACAGCACGTCGGCGAAGCCGCGCTTCATGTAGCGAAAGAACAGGCCGCCCACCACAAAGGCCACGGTGGCGTAGAGCGCCAGCATGCCGAAATCCTCGATGCTGGGCCAATTCGAGGTGAGCAGCAGTCCGCGGTAGGCGTCCACGGCGAAAAACATCGGATTGGCCTTCAGGAACGGCTGGATGGGTTTCGGAAAGGTGCTCTGGGTGAAGAAGATAGGGGTGAACCAGAACCAGAATGTCAGCAGCACGCTGAGGACCTGGGCGGTATCGCGCAAAAACACATGCAAGCTGGCGACGATCCAACCAAGTCCCACGGCCAGAAGCCCGATCAGGAAGCGTGTAGACCGGCAGAACAATCAAAAAGACGCTGATCTGGTTCCTGGTGACCGCATAGGCGGTGATCATCAAAGCCACCGCCAGGCCATGGCTCACCAGCGAGGAGAGGAACACCGAAACGGGCACGATCTCCGCTGGAAATACGGTTTTGGTGATGAGGCTGGACTGATCCAGCAGGCTGGAGGCGGAACGCTGGACGGTTTCGCTGAACAGCAGCCACGGGAGCATTCCGGCGAATATGAATAAAGCGTAGGGAATGCCTTGCGGGGAGGGTCTGGTTCAGGCAGACGCCGAAGACGAACCACCAGCTCAGCAGCAAGACAAGTGGATGAATCAGACCCCAGATCCACCCCATGGCCGATCCTACGATACCGCTGCTGGAAATCGCGGCGCACCAATTGGAACAGCAGGCTCCGCCGCTGCACCAAATTACGCAGAAACAGCGTTCCGGGGACTCGCCTAGGCACGATATTTTTCGATAATACCAATTCTTTCAATAGTTTGCAATCGACAGTATTTGCTTGACAACAGCGTATCCGGGCTGTTACAGTTTCAGTTTCGCCAATTGAGTTGTTCTGAAATAGCCCCCACCAGGCTCTGGGGACGAGAGTCTGGCCGGAGAAGACTATGAAGCAAGAATACTTCGTTGTAGTGCTTGCGCACTCGTTGCGTGGAAGACTCCGCCGAATTCATATTCCCCACACGGCAGTGTATGCCGTGCTTGCATTAGCTCTTCTGGGTTGTTTTTCCGCGCTTCGGATTTCGTCGCCAGTTATGCCCGCATGGCCTGAAAGTGGCCAACTACAATGCCTTGAAGGGCGAGGCCGACAGTCTTCGAAACCGTTACCAGAAGCTGCAAAAGGTGGTCAACCAGACCAACGATCAACTTGCCACCCTGGAAGTTTACGCCAAGGAAGTGTCCCTGGCCTACGGCATCAAGCAGAAGCTGGAAGGGCCGTCGGATATCGGCTCGGAAGGCAAGCTGGTGCCGTCTTTCGCGGAAAGCCTGGAGGATTACAACTTTCTGCAAAGCACCAAGGTGCTCTCGCTGCCGGGGCACCGCTCGCGCGGTCTGCTGGTTCCGCTCCGACATGCAGCCGAATCTCTGGCCGGTGGAAGGCCGCCTGATCGGCGCGTTCGGCCGCCGCACGGATCCGTTCTCCGGTGAAGGCGCCATGCATATGGGTGTGGATATCGGGGCGCCCACGGGAACTCCGGTGCGCGTCACCGCCGATGGCGTCGTGATTTACGCGCAGATGGAAAGCGGCTACGGCAAGCTGATTCGCGTGGATCACGGCAACGGGATCGAGACGTATTACGCACACCTGTCGAAGTTCTATGTGAACGTGGGGCAGGATGTGCGTCGCGGGGAGATCATCGGGCTGGTAGGCAGCACGGGCCGGGTGACCGCGCCGCATCTGCACTACGAAGTGCGCCGCGGCGGAGCGCCCATGAATCCCGCCCATTTCCTGGCCAGCGCGCCGTTCTACCAGGCGACAGCGGTTCCCACTGACCCGTTCTTCAACCCATAATCTTTCCCGCCGGGCGATTTGCCGGGTGTGCCACAATTGCCTATATATGCGTGCACTCCTAGCCGCGCTTGCCCTGGCGGCATGCGCCTGCGGCCCTTCCATCGAAGCCGGCACCACTCCCGAATATACCTACCGGGTGGTTCACACCTATCCTCACGACCGCAATGCGTTTACCGAGGGGCTGTTTTATCTGAACGGATACCTGTACGAGGGCACGGGCGAGGAGTGCTGTTCAGAAATCCGCAAGGTGAAGCTGGAAACCGGCGAGGTGGTGCAGAAGCGCGATCTGCCGAATTATTTTGGCGAGGGCATCATCGCGTGGAAAGATCGCCTGCTGGAACTTACCTGGCAGACGGAGGTCGGCTTCATCTATAACCTGGATACCTTCGCGCCGGAAAAGGAATTCCACTACACCGGCGAAGGCTGGTCTTTTACCACCGACGGCAAGCGGTTGTTTGTGGACGACGGCACGCCGCAGATCCGCATCTGGGATCCGGAAACATTGCAGGAGACCGGCCGCATCAACGTGACCGACCAGGGGCAGCCGATCAACCGGTCGCCGAACTGGTGCGGCGACCCGAGCGGGCGGTGCCTGAACGAAATGGAATGGGTGAAGGGCGAGATTTACGCCAACATCTGGATGACCGAGAAAATCGTGCGCATCGATCCGGCGAGCGGCAAGGTGGTGGGTTGGATCGATTGCACCGGGCCTGCTGGTGCCGCAGGACCGGATCGAGGACGGGGCGCAACAGACGGATGTGCTCAACGGTATCGCCTACGATGCCAAGGGCGACCGCCTGTTCGTGACGGGAAAGCGCTGGCCCAAGCTGTTCGAGATCAAACTGATCAAAAAAACGCAGTAGGAATGAGAAACGCGGAGATGAGCGGAGCGACGCGGAGGTCGCGGAGATTCCTGGCAGGGTGTTATCTGGTGTGCGTAGCCGTATGTTTACGGAGCTTCGTGATGTTCGGCGGCACGGAATTCGGAGGCGGCACACTTGCCAGCCGTGAAGAGCCAGCCTTCATTCTGTTTGCGGTCGCGCCGGTACTTGCGTTTAGATTTCCCGGAACTGCTTCCATCAGTGCTTTGGCCGGTTCTGCCTTCTCGCTTCCTCTTTATCTCTATCTGGTATTTCCACTTCCTTTCCGCCGAGTATGGCCAGGCGAGTGGAAGCTGCAGGAACTGCATCGAGAGACGTTCGCCTGGGATGCGTGGTGGGCTACAGGCATCCTCGCGATACTGCTGGTGGCTTGTGTCTCTGCCCGGACCCTGGTTGGCTTCCGCGGCCCCCGCGGCTCGGCCGTAGTGATAGCGTAGCGATCTTCCAGCAGGCGCTTCGTTGTTACCCGAACCCGTCAAGGGGCCGCGGGATTTCGTGACGATCGAACACGTGGAGCGGCCGAGCGATAACTGAGAGGCTTCACGGCCAGCCTGGAAAGCGGCTCAACACGGCACGAGCAGTCTGTTTCTGCTCTTCGGTCAAAGATCGACCGGCAATGAGGGCCTCGAAAGCCTGATCGGGAGGCTGACCTTCCTGAAGGCGCACGAGGTAGGTCATGATGGCGAAATCGGTGATTCCCAGTTTTCGCAGTTTAGAGACTTCGCCGGTTGGGTCTCTGGAGGAATTGCTGGATCGGGAGCTTCGATTTGCCGCCCATCGGCGTCACTGCACCGCCACCCACGTCTCAATCACAGTGTTCTGATTTTACAGCGCCGGGCCGGCCGCGGACGCCATTCTTTCGGCCACCGCGGTCTAACTTTCGGCTATAGGACTGGTGCGGGCGAATCGCTTAGCGCATCATAATTGGGAAGATGGCGATTGCGAAGCGATTGCGCCCGGACACGGTTGTCTCGCGGCTGCTGGAGGCGGGGAGGGGACGCGTTCTGACGGCAACCCTGCTCACTACGGCGGCGGTGGCGGTGGCTGACCGGCATGTGGGGAGCCCTCGGGGATCACTTCAAAACCGGCCATAGAGGATCACTTCAAAACCGGCCAACGATAACCATCATTCAGGACGAACTTGTTTTACCTTACCGGCTGGCGGTCTGGCAAGTCCAGTTTGACCCAGTCTGGTCCCTCATCGTCAGTCCTGAGATGCCGGCTGTCATACCAGCCCGATGTTCTGCAGGACCATATTCCAGTCCTCCTCTTCCTGCGTCGGGAGGTGAGATTTGAAAATCAAGTCACTTCTTCCCGTTCTACCGGCGACACTTGCTACCGCCTCACGAATTGCCTCCACCAACTGGCGTCCTGCATCATCGGCGTCGAATGCCGCTACGATTTCGGCCCCTGCCGGTAGCTTCGCGATAGTCGCTTGGACCAGTGCCCTTTGCCGCGAGCTTGGTTTGCCGCCCAGGCTGGCATAGCGGGTCAGGTCCTCTGCATCCGGAAAAAGCGCGGCATAGGAGAGCGCGTCAATGGCACTCTCGGTGAAGACCAGACGCCGGTCGGCCGGCTGGGTATGCGAGAACCACAACCCCTTTTGGCCCCCCGAAGCAAAGCCGGTGAATCCACAATTCTTGATCTCGTATCCGCACAACCCCGCAGCATCGAAATGTGGAAATGCCATGTTGCCGAGGGAGTCGATCCGCATGCGGCCCGCAAACCGCGGCGATAACAGCACTGCCGCGGGCACACAGCGCTCGTGCTCCAGGTACGGAAACGGCTGTGCGTCTGCCATGCGCCGGTACGCGCCTTCGACACGCATCCGGTCCGGCCCGGCCGGCTCCAGTTTGGGAAACTGCGAAGAGGTCGCAGGCCGGCCGATCCATGGCCGTAGGATCTGACGCACCGCACCGAGGCTCAGATTCTGGCGCCTTTGCAGAAGATCGATGACGGTGCCGTTGTACCGATCATCTCTCACGGAAAAGAAGACATAATGGCCATTGCCATTGCGCTTGACGACGATCTTGTCGGCGCCGCGCCGCAGCACTGTGCTTCCGCGCCAACTCTCGCGCCGGTCGATTTCGTAGCCAAGGCTCACGGCAAATTCGCGGAGATCGATCTCCCGTTTGAAGGCATCGAGTTCGCTATCCCGGTTCATCATCAAAACACCTTTTCCTTCCCTATTGCCCGTTTTTCTTCGTGGGCGATCACTGGCTTTCCGTCGCTGTAGCTGCCGCCAGCTTGGTGCGCCAACTCCGCGGGCCGCACTTGAGCACATGCCCGTGATGCAGCAGGCGGTCGAGCATGGCGGTGACCGCGGCCGCATCGCCCAACAGTTTTCCCCAGTCTTCCACGGGTCTGTTCGATGTCAGCAGCGTGCTCGCCCGTTCGTATCGCCGCATAATGACTTCCAGTAGATCCTCGGCCGCGGTATGCGGCAGTTTGCGCATGCCGAAATCGTCAATGATGAGGAGCGGCACGCTGGCCACCGACTCCATGAACTGCTTGCGCTTACCTTCCACGACGGCCTCGGCGAGTTCCTCCAGCAGCACATGCGTTTCCCGGTACATCACGCGATAGTTCTGTTGGATAGCAGCTTGGCCGATGGCTTGGCCTAAGTGACTCTTTCCGGTCCCACCTGGACCCAGGAAAAGTGCATCTTCCCGCTTGCCGATGAAGGCACAGGTGGCCAAGTCAAACACCAGGCTGCGATTCATCTTCGGGTTGAAGGTGAAATCGAAGTTGTCCAGAGTCTTGTGCGGGTCGCGGAAGGCGGCCTGTTTGCGCCGGCGATCTAAGAGTCTCTCGCTGCGGCGGGTAAGCTCGTCACTCACCAGACACGAGATCAGATCGATCGGCGCCATGGCGTCGGCCTGCGCTTGGCGCAGTCTGGTTTCCAGCACGGCGGCTGTGCCGCCGAGCCGGAGTTGTCGTAAAGCACGTTGTAATTCCATGAGGTTCATGGTTGGTTCTCCTGGGTTTTGCTTTGAATGAAATCGCGGTATTCGGTGAGTTCGCGGATGAGTGGATCGACCTGGCGCAGGCTAAGCGGCAGTTGCGGACCCCGTTTCAGATAGTTGCGAACAAAACGGTAGTAGTTGACAGCGCCGGCTTCCAATGCCAGGGCGCAGACCTCATCCACCATCGCCGGACCGTGCTTTTTGGCCAGTGTCAGCAGCCCCTGAATGCGGCGCACTGCGACTTGACCCTCCTCCTCGTACATCCTGCCGGACACGACTCCAATCTGCTGGCCGGCCCGGCCGGCGCGCAGCAGCAGGTGTTGTATCCCCGGCGGTGTTTGTTTGGGACGGTCCTCGTCCTTGATCCGATGCTTGCCACGCACCTGAGGCAGGTGTTCCCGCAACAGTTCGCCGGTCTGCGGGTGCAGCAGGCGGATATAGCGGTGATCCCATTGCACCGGAAGTTCCTGGCCGATCCACCCTGGCGGCGCGCTGTAGTAGGCCGCATCCACTTCCACGCAGCCATCCAGATTGACCTTGCGCTTGCCATATTGGTAGTAGCGGAAAGGTTCGATCGGCAACGGAAGCAAGACTGGTTTTTCTTCGGCGAACATGGCCGCCACTTGCCGTTTGGTCGTGCCGTGAATACGGGTGTCGGCCCAGCGCTCCTCCCAGTGGTCCAGGTAGGCCTGAGCTTCGTCCAGACTTTCGAAGCGCTGTCCCTTGAGGGGCGTTCTCTTCGCATGGCCAACGCCTGACTCGACCTTGCCCTTGCGATCCGGATCGCGCACGCGGCAGGCCAGCGCTACCGAGCCGTAGTGCGACAGCACGTCGCGGTAGAGAGGGTTGAGTGTGGGATCGTAGATGTCGGGTTTGAGAACGCCCTCGCGCAGATTATCCAGGACCACCATGCGAGTCACACCACCCAGGCGTCGGAAAGCCTTCTCGTGCAACTCCGCCCAAACCTGCGAACTGGAACGGAACACCAGCAGCCGCACCGCTTTGCGGCTGTAACCCAGGGTCAGCACAAACAGGCGCGTCCGCCGGTACTTCCCGCTGTCGGCATCGCGCACCAGGGGGCCTGATCCGTAATCGACCTGGCATTCCTCGCCGGGCGCGGTTTCGATCACCGCGCAGGCTCTCCGGCGACGACTTGCCACGGAGACCAACGATGAACCGCTTGACACTTTGATAGCCACCGGCGAAGCCGCTGCGATCCACCAGATCCTGCCAGATGCCTTTGGCGTTGCGGCCTTTGGAGAGTTCCAATTCGATGGTTTCCCGGTGTGACTCGCAGGCACTACGGCCGGTGGATGCTTCGGCTGTGGCCGCCGGCTGGGACGCCAATACCGCGCTAGAGTCGGGGGTCACTTCGGCTCGACTGGCCGGTTTTGCCGCCTGGAGGTCGGGGATCACTTCGTTGGCCGGTTTTGCCGGCGCACTCCGGCCCCAAGCACCAGGTGGGCGCAGACCTATGCCTGCCGCTCGTAGATAATCAGCGGCGGTTTCTCGGCGGACACCGGTGGTCTTCTGAATCTTGCGCAGCGACCAACCGAGCCGCCCTAATGCTATGACTTGCTGCTTCTTTTCCTCGTTCAAGACGTTGCTCACATCGACCGAGGGTAGCTATCCTCGCGTCGAAATCAATGTCCTGAATGATGGTTATCGTTGGCCGGTTTTGAAGTGATCCTCTATGGCCGGTTTTGGGTGATCCCCGAGGCAACGCCTGCAAGAACGAAGAATTCCAGACCGTCGCCATCGAACGCAGCTACAAAGACGGAGACGAATGGAAGACCCAGAAGATTAGCCTGAACGCGGACGATCTTCTCTCCGTGGCGCGCGGCCTTGAAAAAGGCCATGACGCCATCGTTGAGAAGCAGATAAGCAAGCAGCAATTGCCAGGGCCGTTAAGAATCCACGGAAGGAGCCTGCGCGAAGGGCTGCTGGGTGACTGGCGGCCCTTTACGTTGCTGAAGGAATAATTTCGATCTCGGTCACGTTATTGATCGAGACGTGTGCTCTGCAGTAAGCGCCGAAGGCGTCAAGAAGCTTGTGCACGAGGTCGAGGCAGTGGTTAATGAAGACTTCCGTCATATACACGATAAACGGATCGTCGCCATGTGAGGCGAACGAGAACCAGTCCTGCCATTTCTCCTCTTCAATGCGATTCGTGAACTTGGCGCATTCCTTTAGCGGCCACTCGAATCCTCCGTGGAACATCTTGTTGCGATAGCTGAAGAGCGCCTCCAGCATGTTATGCAACTCGTCAGGGAGATTCGCGGTGAGGCCAACCGCATCGGCCAGTTGCTCGATTCCGGGGACGAGCTTCTTTTCCTTCTTCCCGGTATTGGCGTTGTAGAGGAAGTGGCAATCCCAGAAGTCTTCTGCCTTTTCCATTCCGAGCGAGCGTGGCCCGGCGGGATTACGTCCAACCCAAAATATTGCTCCTTATGCTCTGAAAGGCTTGGAAAAACATGGATTCGTAGAAGGGCGCCAGCATCCCCAGCGCCGCCATACTGTGCGCCGCGCCTTGGTAGGTCGAGCCGTGAAGGAGATCAACCCATTCATCCACGGCCCGCTGATTTCTCCAGCCGGACATTTTCTCGCGTATTCGTCCACTTCCTTTATTTGGCGTTCAGTCTCGGCGTCGGCTTGATCGTTACGGCGAAGCAAAGCTGAAATCGCGATGAGTTGCGCTTCGTAGTCGAGGTCCGGCAGGATGCCGCAAGCACTGTCCCGGTCGCTCACCTCAACGTGGCCAAGACCTGCATCCCGTACGAACATGTCGTACATTTCCTGCGTCATCTTCACCTTTTCGGGCATTCCACTAGTCTTATCGCACGGCGCGCGCCCTGTAAACCGGCTTGACAACCCGTCATGACACATACTAATGGGGCTGCGGCGGCGCTGAAGGAAGCGCGGGATGCGCCCGACGACTGGCTTACCTAAGGCGGAGCCGGTATCAAGGCCGGCCCGCAGCGAATGGTGCTCTCTGAGATTGGGCTTCCACTGCTTGCGGTGGGGCATGCGGAAATCAAATCCCGCATAGTAGAGAGCGCCTACTTCCCCCGTGCTGCGCGCCGCGCTTCCCGCTCTGCATTGATGTGATCTGTCCAGGCACTTTCCGCGAGCCCAACTAGGAAGCTGATTCCGGCCATGAGCGCGTAGCGATGCTCTGGAGTCTTTAGGTGCTCCGCGAGCATGACGCTCGCGACCGTGCCCGCCATGTATTTCAGGCCGCCCAGCGAAACGTGCGAACGATGGAATGATGTGCGCTGCGTGGGATGCGGCATTCGGGAAAGTATGCCCACGCGGCGCACGAGTGGAACACGAAAGGCAGCTATTGAGTTGTTCTGGTTGAATTAAGAGGTGTGACGGCTGATCGGGGTTCAGTCTTTACTCCGTGGAGTACGCGAACAACCGTTCCGGATTACTCCCGAGAAGTCCTTAGGCTTCGATCCGCTGATGCCTGTAAACCCTCCGGCGCTTCGCGGTAACACGACGTGTAGAAGTGGCTCTATAGTTCACGAAACACACCATGGTGTTTGCTACCCCGCAGAGTTGATCGTATCGGGCCTGCGTTTGGCGGAAAGGCGGCTTGAACAGCAGCAGCCTCATCGAATCCGCAGCACGCGATGGCCGTTGCGGGCTCCTGCACCGGAGAAACACTCAGGCCGCGGCGAGCACCTGAATAGCTCTCGCGATCTGGGTGTCCTCACCCGCCCACGCCGCCTCCGGCGAAAAGGGTTCTGATACATCTGGGGCGACCCCTCGCCCTTCAAGAATCGTGCCGGCCCATGTCCGATACTCGACGACCGGCAGAGCCACCCGGTAGCCATGGCCGACTTTGAACGAATTCGCGCCGACCACTCGGCCAGGCGTCTTCTCGCCGACAATCGTTGCCAGTTTGTTTTCGGCGGCAAAGGCAGCAATCATCTCGCTGGCACTGGCGGAATGCTGATTTACCAAAACCACGATTCTGCCGTGAAACGGCTGGCCTCCCAACCCCTCCGTCTTGACCGCCACGGACTTGTCGCCAAGGCCGAATTTGAATATCAGCGGAAAGAGGCCGAGCTTCGAAGGCGGGATTCGGTCGAACACCGGTAGGGACTCTTTATCGAAGCCCTTCTCCGCCCTTGATCGTGTCACGCTGTGGCCCACTCCTCTGCGGTCGGGACAGAGATGGCTCATAACACGCAGCGACCCCAGGCCGCCGCCGGTATTGCCACGCAGATCGATGATCAGGCGATCGCAGGCGAGATCGCGAGCCGCCGCGCTCACCGACGCAGCCACGTCGATGCCCACTATCCCGGGGAACATACTGACCTTCAACAGGCCGATGGAGTCGGCGAGCCGCTCCGAGGTCACGACATCGGGGATATTGACGGGCTGTTTCTTCGAGCGCGGGTCGGGGATGTCGATTGTCAATCGGGCGACTTTGTTGCCGGCTTGCGCGATGTCGGCCTCGATTCGCTCGCCCATGGGAAACTGCGGGGCTTCTGACGTCGAAACCTCGCGGCCTTTCAGTGTAAGGACAATGTCGCCCGAACGGATGCCTGCCTTCTCCGCGGCCCCACCTCGGTGGACGTCCTGAAAGCGCCAACGTGGGCCAAAGGAGGTCTCCGCCTTGATGACCGTGGCATTGATGGCTTGTCGCGCGGATGCAGCCTTGAAACGGGTGCCAAAGAATCCCACATGGCTAGTCTTCAGCTCCAGTAGAAGTTCGTTCAATGCCTTCTCGAACTGATCTGGCGCAGCGTTGACGATGGCCTCTCGCCGCTGGTTAACGAGGCTCGTCCAGTCTACGCCGTTCAGTTGAGGGTCATAGAAGCGTTTGCGGACAACCTCTGCGACACGATCCAGAATCTCCGACCGATCGTTCCTTGTTAATTCAGTGTTTGTCTTCATGTGCGTTCGATAGGATCCGAAGCCCGTCACCGACGACTATGAAACCAGCCCACAGACGCGGAGGGGCAGCCTTCCCATACCTCCCGGTAACTCGCAGTTTTGCTTGCGTAAGCGCGGAGCCCACGTCCAAACCAGATTCGAGTTGGCTGTAAAACTCCTTCATCAGAGTCCTTGTAAAGTCGTCGTCGGCACTCCAGAGATTGGCGACGACTGCCTTCGCACCAGCAACAAGGAACGGCCGAACCAGGGTTGCCGATCCTTCTTGACCATTGATTTTGCCCGTTCCAGTGTCACAGGCAGACAGCGTGACAAGGTCAGCTTGAAGGGGCAGCGTTACAATTTCGCGGGCCTGCAGCAATCCGTCTTCACGGCCCTGTGGATCAGTGCGAAACACGAGCGCCGATCGGTCCGGATATCGAGTGCTGATTAGGCCGTGGACGGCAAAGTGCAGGATTCGGAATCGTGATAATGGCTGCTGCTTGAATGCAAATTCTGTTGCTTCGGCTCCCTTGAGTACCACGGAATCTCCGCCCACAATCGAGGCAACGGCCTTGGCCTCTTCCTCGGCGGCGGGTAGCGGGGGAAGTTCCGTTCCATCCAGGTCATAGATTCCGCGCTGAACCCTCAAGGACGCTTGCGTGGGCAAGCCTTCCCGGCGTTCAGGACCGCCGGCGGCGACGGCTAGCGCAGAAACTGCACGGCGATCGGCTGCGGGCGTCTCCCGCAGTAGTGCGAGGACGGTGCCCGAAGGGGCGTAGGTAACGATGTGCGACTGCAACAAACTCTTGCCCGACGGGGCGATGAGTACCTCAAACGGAAGACCAGCCAGGGGACTGTCAGGCACAACGATCAGCCGCTTCTTAAGACCCATCTCGGGAACGCTACCCAGGAGATTCTTGTAGGCCTCGGCGGCCAGATGAGTCGCGTAGTCGTTTTGGCGGATGTTCTGCAGGAGAGCTTCAACGGAACGGCTGATGACGGCCTTGCCGGGTAAAGCATTCAGGCGCAGGCTCTCACGTGTCGCAACCAAGCAGTACGAAACAGGCTCGGCGAGGACGTATTCGATGAAAACTTCATCGGGACGCAGACGCGCTCGCAGCGCGCTCGGCGCGACCGGTTGAGAAGTACGCATCCATTTACGGCTATTGGCAGCCTCGGCTGGAGAGATGGACTGTTCGGCTACCAGGATCCGATCGAGGATCTGCTGCCGCTGTGGTTTGTTCGTTGTTTTCTGGAGCGCCAGTTGCAGCGTGGAGATTTGTCTCGCCAGGGAGGAGGTGCCTCTGGCCAACATCGCGCTTGTGGTGGGGGCCAGCCTCAAGAGATCTGCCACCGACCTGCCGCGAGCACCTTCAATGACGGAAAACGCTTCGGTCGCGCTTTTCAGATCGCGCGCCGTGAGAAGGAAATGGCCGACGTAGAGATCATCCATGACGGCAATCAGCGAACTCTTCGCGCTGGTGCTCGAAACGTTAGAGAGCATCCCATTCGCAATATCGGTTGCTTCCTGAAATGTATCGTCAGCCTGACGATACTGGCGGCGGGCAGCCTTGATTTCGGCGTAGGCCGCCAAATAGCGAGGCAGAGTGTAGCGATCACCGGCATTTCGGGTTGCCTCAATCCCGCCGGCCAAAGCCTGTTCGGCGGCATCCAACTGGCCACGCTCCCGATAGATGTTCGACAACTCCAGGGCAGCCTGCGATACCAGGCGGCGGGCGTCGACTTTGTTGGCTAGCTCGAATGCCTGCTGAAGCTGGTCAATAGCAGTACTCTGGCGGTTGGCCTTTAGTGAGAGCCTCGCCATCTGGATCAATAGATCGGCTTGATATCCGTAGCTTTGGCGCTCGACCGCAGCATTCAGCACGCTCTGTAAGATCTTGGTTGCTTCCGGCTCCTGGCCTGCAGCAGCCAGGGCGCGCGCCTTCTCTGTGTATGTCATGACTGGATCCGCTAAATCCGGAGTGGATGCCACGACCTTCAGCGCGCGGTCCAGATATTCGAGCGCCTGCTCGGGGCGTCCGAACTCCGTTAGGCCACTTCCGATCAATGTCAGGTATCGGATCTGTCCTCCAATATCGCCGTTCTTGATCGCGTGGGATAGCGCATTGCCGATGCTCATGACTGCGCCGGAGTGATCGCCCTGCAGGAAGCTGATGATACCCAGCTCGCCCGTCGCGCGTGCTTCCCAATCTGGGTCCTTTAGGGATTTCGCCAACGACAGTGCCTCGGTCCAGTCCTCCTGTGCCAGACCATCATCGAAGTCCATATCCACGTCACCCTTCACGACGAGACAGCGGAGCTTCAGCTTGGTGTCGTTCTGAACGATCGGGGTACCGAGATAATCGGAGAGAGTTTGAGAGACCTCAATGAGCGGCAACTGCGGAAGGCGGCCTCTGATGGCGCTGATCCTGGAGTATAAGGCATTCCTCTCGTCGCCGGCCGCGGAAAACATCTCCTCCGCTCTTGAAAATAGCGGCTCAGCTCTCGACCAGTTCTTCAGCCAAGCCAAACGGTCGGCCTCGGCTAACAGATCCGCAGCGGTCTGGGCATGAGCGTTCCCAATCGCCGAAGCGAGGATAACCAACGCAATCGCGAGTCTGGTGATTTCATGAATCCCAGCCGTACGCTTCACTCCGGGCCGAGGCGAAGCCCGCGATTTGGTGGGCCAGTTGAGAGGCGACCCTGCCACTCGATGACCACGAATTTGATGTCTCATTAAGCGGCAGCCCATCGTTCCTTCCTTATTAGTCCAAAACGACTGCGTACTCGCGCCAGGCGGAGGTTCCGCTGCGGATCGCCAAGACGTAATCCCCAGGTGGCAAGTTGCGGAGATCGACCGCGACAGCAAGAGTCTCTGCAGCTCCATCCCATGCCGCGGTGCCTGTGGTGTTAACGACAGATTGACCGACCTGGTTTCGGAACTGCACAGAGTACAGGCCGTCCTCCACGCCAACGGGAAGCTCGATGCTGAGATCGAGCTGTGCCCGCCTCAGATGTGGGGCGAATGGCTCATTGGGCGACTGTTTTCGGTCAGACCTCTCTGCCGTTCTGTTCCGGAAGTCGAGCACCGCCTTGAGGGCTGTCGGGGTGTTTTGTGCAACAGTCTCATTTCGAGGCCGTGCGGGCGTCGCAAAGCGCCAAATGAGCCCCGTGAGCAGTAAACCCAATACGCAACATAATGCCGTTCCGCCGACGAGACGCCGTCGTGATCTCCGCCGAATAGCGTGGTACTCGAGGAAGCAGGGTGAACATGTCGCGATGTGGTCGACGATATCCTCGGCCTCAGGGAACTTCAGATGTCGCCCCGCGATTGATTTGAGGGCTTCCGATCCGGGACAACCGAGGCGCTCTGGGTTCGGAAAGCCCGACCTGACGTATTCGGACGCAAGCTCTAGGATCTTCCGCTCTTCGCGGCGGGTGAACTGGTTAGGCGCGGCCTTCTGGTTCATCATTCCGGATCCTTACATTTTCGTCGCTTCGCCTGGTTCTCAAGGAGCGTCTCGTAGGCCTTCTGAACGCCGTAGTAAAACCTTGATTTTGCTTGTTCTACCGTGATGCCCGCGAGCCGCGCAGTCTCTTTCCAGGAAAACCCTAGCGTGCGGAAGTTGAGCATGTGCTTTATCTGGTGAGGAAGATAGGAAACGAGGAAGTCCAGAGCCAACTTCGTTTCCATCGCCGCAACCCAATCCGGCGCTCTGGGCTGGTGGTTTTCCTCGAGTTCGTAAAGGAGACCCTCGTACGCCAACCGACTGTCTCTCAAGAGTTGGGAGCGCACGCAGTGGTGGAACGCCGTAATCAAGTATCCGCTTAGGTTGCGTTCCACTTCCGGCTCGTCGCGAAGCCGAGCAGACACCTCCATCGCGACTTGCTCCAGAAGTTCTGCGGCGCGCGCGCCATCGTGTAACTCGATTTCAACGTGTCGATATGCCCACGGCCAAAGCTTCCGCGAGGCTTCGAGGAGGCGTGCATCAAGTGGACTGCCGCGCCTATCCTGCGGCCGGATCCAGAATTCTGGTATCCGGTCGGAGCCTCGGTCCCGTTTCCTCCGCTGTGCCTCTCCCATCGCTTTGGCCCGTGCGAACAGTCGTCGGCAGAGGGTTGAACATGGATGAAATCGAACGCGAGCATCCCCTCTACTTAAATAAGCCATGGGCATGGCAAAAAGTCAGAAAGTTTTTGCGAAATTTAGCTGTCCAAAGCGTTTATCGGTCGAGATCTCGTACGGTCTAGTACGATTTATCGCCGTAAACCAAGAAGCCGATGCCGGCTATGGGCACCCTGGCACCAGACGGCACAGCAACCCGGCGGCGAAAAGGTCCAAACAGCGATCAGGGTCACCGTTTCGAGAGCCGACGTGAAGTCCCCCCACGGGAGCTAGTCGTGAAATTATGACAAGCTGCTTTCCGATCCGGCGACGGACATCTCTGTTCATCAAACGGCGGCGGTGAGTGTGATCAATTTCATGGTTCCAGGCAGATCCAAGTCTGACTTTCCTGGCCGCGAACTGCTTATTTCAGTAGAGAGCCAATCTGGAGAATGTCGAAACTCGGCGGCGGTTCGAGGGGTATCAAGCACTACAAGGCAGCACCAGCGGGCGGGGAACAATATGAAGGCAGGCCGGAGGAAAGGCCGGAAGGTTGGCAAGCCCAGGGGCAAAACTTGCCGCTGGACTGCGGAGTTGGATGAGGTTCTAAAGACCGCCTGGGCTCGTGGAGGTCTTGCGCGCCGCGCGGCGGGCTATCCGTCAGCACCAACCACGTGGTCCTGGTATTCGGTCAAGAAACGCGCGGCGGCGTTGGATTTGTGCCGGCGAAGGGCGCCACGCTGGACGGACGCGGATGAGAACCACCTGCTCTGGTCCATCGACAGCAATGCGTCGCTGGCATTGATTGCGGAGCGGCTCGGCCGCACTGTTGCGGCTGTCCGGAAGCGGCTTCGGGATCTCGATTACACGGCAGAGAGTCTGGGCGGATTCAAAGTCAAGGATGTCGCCGACATGTTCGCGGTCCCACCTGCCAGGGTTCAATACTGGGTTGCCGAAAAGCTTCTGCTTACGAAAGGTGGCCGCATCACCGATAGTTCGGTGTCGAAGTTCCTCGCCGACCATCCGGAGAAGATTCCATTCGAGAGCCTGAGCGTGGACATGCAGAACTGGCTTCGCGAGATGGGATACCCGGACCGCACGGCCAAGCAGAAAGCGGCCGGAGCGGACAACGAATGAGGTTTAGGCGCTTCGAACAACACAGTAGCCGTCGGCAGCTGCAAGCCATTCGGAGAACGACGGGTAGGACTTCGGACGAGCTTGGGACCACTCATCATGGCACCGCTGATTGTAATGAATGAGCCGTTGGTAACGAGGGTGGTGAACGACCTCGTAGCGCAGTGCCGCGTACCATCCTTCGGACCGCGCCGCGCTCGCGCCAGTTCGACTCGCCGAACGAATGAGGCTAGAGAAAAGAGATCGGATCCACAGAGGGCCAGGACCGGAAGCGGGCAGAAGACTGGGGCATCGGTCTCGCAGTTCATTCGCTACGGCTTCATGAAGGGGTTTCCCCGGTTTGGAGACAGCGTCGACCCAGAGTGCGAATGCTCGCGATTCGAGCAGTGCGGTGACGGCTTGGTTGAGGCGCGACGCTTCCACCGCTCCAAGAGCATGAACAGCCCGAGCCTTCTCGGTTCCGGGACAGGCCAGGCTGCGGGTGGCAAGAACTTCCGACGTCCAGTGTTCCAGCGTCGGCCATCTGACCGGCGCCGTCTGGCGCCAATCGGCCTTGGTGCGCTCCCACGTCGTCCAGGCTTGCTCTGTGCGGAGATCCTTGTAGGCGTAGTACATCAGGGCATCAAACCAGCCCTCGGCTCTTGCCGTGGCGAATTGGTGAGCGGTGACCCATTCTTCCAAAGATTTCCAAACGGGAAGACTGTCCCTCTGTTTCCGGCTCTGGCTCTCCAAGAACCCGGGGCACCGAGACTGCAGGGCGGCGCGCACGATTTGTGGAAGCTGCTCTGCGGTTTCAGTAATGACCCGCACCCACAAAATGATCAGGTGCCATTCCGCGAATGCCGCTGCGCCATCCGCCAACTGCCGCCAAGGCACCAGGAGTGCCCCCTGCAGTGCTTCTTGTTTTCTGTCGCGCCGAACGTTGAGAACGAGGTTTGCGGTGTCTCTTTTCGCCATCCACGGCTCATTTCTGGGGGAGGCCGCTTGGACTGGTGGTCAAAGCTTTTTTACTGTACCAACTCCAGTGCTTCTGCGGAAGAGAGGAATCGACCAGCGCATAGTCGCCTGCACGACGTCGCCGCTCGTTGCAGGAGGGACGTCCGGCCAGGACAACAGGAGAACGTAATGCGGGGTTATCAATGATTTTCAAGATCGGCGAATGCCGGGAGGTCGTGTTCTGGGTGTTGCTGCTCGGCAGTTGGCAGTTTTTGGCATCGCCAGGGAGCAAGACCGGCATCATCGGTGCCGTTGGCGCAGCAGCATTCCTGGTTTACGCGTGGGCAAACCTCGATCGATTGAGAGGACTGGGCCTCGATTACGCGTGCTGGCGGTCAGCCGCCCGAGCGGACTGGGTGCTCGCCGCCGTGAGCGGCATACTGGCCGGCATCATTGTCTTCGTGATCGGGACTGTTTCGGGACAAAACATGAGGCTGGGCGACAACTGGAAGCTCATCGCCCTCCAGGTGACGCTGGGGCCGGTGCTCGAGGAGATCGTGTTCCGCGGTTATCTGTTCGCGTTCCTGATGTGGTTGTTGAGCAAGGCAGCCAATGACGCTGGCCGGGGCCGGTTGGTCGTGGTTTTCGCGGCGGTGGTCTTTGCTGCTGGTTCATCTCGCGCAGCCCGGCGTCAGTTGGCTACAATTGGCGTGCATCACGTCCACGGGAACGCTCTATGGCTGGATCAGGTGGCGCTCTGGATCGACGGCTCCCGCGGCCGTTTCACATGCGGCATACAACCTGGCCCTTTATGCGATCAGCGGTGCCGTGTTGCTCGGTGAGAAGGCCTCGCGATGAATTGCTTGTTGTCGTTCCACGTTGACAGCTTAAATGTTGACATTTATGATTGTCCCTGAGATGATGGAGGTGGCATTTGATTCCGGCGTTTGACCCCAGCACTGGCGCGTTGCCACCGGGAAATCATCAGGCAACGTTGGAGCAGATCGGGAAGCGTCTCGGTTTCACGCCCCGTCGTCGATGGTTGTTGAAGGGGCTCCGCGCCGCAGTCGAGGCTTTTTGGGCGGCCGGTATTCAAGAGATCTACATTGACGGCAGCTTCTGTACGGAGAAGCCAGATCCCGGTGATATCGACGGCTATTGGGTTGAGCCCGACGAGGGCGTCTATGATCGCATCGATCCCTACTGGATCGACTTCGAATTGGTCTTGGTTCCGCTCGTGCGGAAGTGGAAGTGGCGAATGTGGACCGACCATGGGGTTGAGTTCTTCATTCATCCGGCGATGCAGGCAACCCCGGAAATGGGATTTCCCGGAGTTCTTTCGACAGGACCGGGACGGGCAACCTCGCGGCGTGATTCAAGTGGTGAAGGCGGCAAGACCATGATCAAGAGCGACGCGCAAAGAGAACGAACAGTGGCCCAGATCGAGGGCTTTCGGCAAGCACTCGCCAAGGTGGAGCGAGGACAAGCCTGACAAGCGCTCCGCCGCGATCCGCGGAAGCTACGAGAGCATGATCCGGCAACTCGAAGATGAACTGCGCGAGTACGATCAGCTGAAGTCCGGCGAATTGGCTCTGCCGCACGTCGAGCGGCTCGATCAAATAGCACCCTTCATCGCGAAGGATCCGGATTGCCAAGGGCGTTTCGCAAACCGAATTGGCGCGGCGTTTGGGCGTGAGCAAGCAAGTGATCAGCCGGTATGAGGAGAGTGACTATCAGACGGTGGCGATCGCCCGGCTCCAGGAGATTCTGGATGCGATTGGGATCAAGACAGTGGTGACGCTCAGCGCGTAAGCGCCCT